>NZ_JAPIVR010000003.1:0-901571 GCF_026239715.1 Pedobacter sp. GR22-10 | reverse complement strand
TCAGACTTCAGTTCGCTTAAGTCGTATTCGTCTTAGCTTGTTTTTCGTCTGTTTCAATCTCGTTTTATAATCATCGTGACATCCGCCACCTGATTCTTTTTTCCCTTCCCTTTCGGTTGGGAGTGCAAAGGTAGAAATCTTTTCTGAACTTCCAAATAAAATAATTTTATTTTTTCGTCCTTCTTTTCTTTCCAACCCTTCAATCCGCCAGTCCTTAAAACCAGCTCCCCGTTCCTTCCGAACCGGGCTGCAAAGGTAATGATCTTTTCTACTTCCGCAAATTTTATTTGAAATAATTTCTGCTCCCTTTATCCCCCTACACTCATCATCAACACGCTTTTCAACCCTAACCCTTTCCTCCGAAGCGGGATGCAAAGGTAGCAAAAAATCATACCCAAGCAAACCCATCCCAACCCTTTTTCTCCCTAAAAACATAACCCACTGTAAATCATCCATAAAAAATTCAAATAAATAAAACATTTTTAAATCAGCAGTGTTTGCAAAGGCGGCTTTCAGAAAAAAAGACCGGATCAAGTTATGTTAAACCATAGAGGCATAGAGAACATAGAGACGGTAAAGGTGATTATTAAAGGAAAAATAAAACTGATATCCTATTAATAAGAGCAAAATATAATAAAGGATACTGTAATCAATAATGGCTCATAAGGCTTATCATTAAATAACACAGCCCCCCATACAACTTATCGCTATAAATTTATAAATTAGGGATATGCAAATGATCTCACGCTGGGGAAGAGACTTAATCAGCCTGCTGTTCCCAAATCTTTGTAATGCCTGCGGCACAAGTTTGTTTCATAATGAGAAACTGATTTGCACCAAATGCCTGTATGACCTTCCCTTTACCGATTATCATGTATACCAGGAAAACAGGGTAATGAAACAATTGTGGGGGAGAGTGCCCATACACGCAGCCATGGCTTTGTTATATTTCAGAAAAGGCGCAAAAGTACAACGGCTGATTCACAACTTAAAGTACAATAAAAAAACTGATGTCGGTATATTACTGGGCAATATGATCGGAGAAAGACTTAATTTAAGTTCGTCTTATGCAGATATTGACTATATCGTTCCTGTTCCGCTGCATCAGCGTAAATTAAGATCCAGAGGCTATAACCAGAGCCATTTCATTGCAGCAGGGATCGCACAAGCCATGAACATTCCGCTGAATGAACAGATTTTAGTCCGCGTTGTTTCTTCAGAAAGTCAGACCAGGAAAAACCGCTTCAGCAGGTATGAAAATATGAAAGCTGTTTTTAAAGTTGCTGAGCAGGAACCCATAAGGGGTAAACATATCTTACTGGTAGACGATGTGATCACGACCGGGGCTACTTTAGAATCCTGTGCAAATGCTTTAATTCATAAGGGCGCACTAAAGATCAGTATTGCGGCGATAGCTTTTGCTGAATAAGAATAATTTAATTATCAATATATACGAGTGATTAAAGTTAAGTACATCTTAATCAGATAATTACACAAAACATTAATACCTGATTAAAAGTATATGAATAGGTTAAACCGTAAAAAGATAAACTTTTTTAATTTTTTCAAAACCATTCAGCCTGTAATTGCGTTTATATATTTGAGAGCGTTAATTTAGATGGTAAGGGTCGATACTTCTTTTAGGATATCGGCCCTTTACTTTTTAGCTAATTTTCAGAAGACCATTGCCAAGCATAATCAGGTTATCCAAATCCTTTAAATAAAAAGCGCTTTACAAGTGAATGCAAAGCGCTTTTAGTTTTAAAATCTTTATTCTTATCCTATTTATATAGCGGGAATGCACTCACCAATTTAATCACTTCTTCTTTTACCGCATTTAAATTAGACGCATCTTCCGGGTTAGTTAAAACCTGATCGATTAAATCTACTATTTTTTCCATTTCAGCTTCTTTTAACCCACGGGTAGTGATCGCAGCTGTACCTACGCGAATACCTGAAGTGACAAACGGAGATTTATCATCGAATGGAACCATGTTTTTATTAACCGTGATTTCCGCTTTCTCTAAAGCGTTTTCGGCAACTTTACCTGTGATATTTTTATTTCTAAGATCGATTAACATCAGGTGGTTATCGGTACCTCCAGAAATAATTCCATAACCTTTAGCCACAAAAGCTTTGGCCATGGCCTGCGCATTGGCTGCTACCTGTTTAATATAAGCCCCGTACTCATCAGTCAAAGCCTCACCAAATGCAATGGCCTTTGCTGCGATGATGTGCTCTAAAGGCCCACCTTGTGTACCTGGGAAAACGGCCATGTCCAGCAAATTGCTCATCATGCGGGTTTCGCCCTTTGGTGTTTTTAATCCCCATGGGTTTTCGAAATCCTTACCCATCATAATCATTCCACCACGAGGGCCACGTAATGTTTTGTGGGTAGTTGTGGTTACAATATGACAATGCGGCAATGGGTTTGCCAATAAACCTTTAGCAATTAAGCCAGCAGGATGAGAAATATCTGCCAACACCAGGGCCCCAATTTGATCAGCAACCGAACGGATGAAAGCATAATCCCATTCACGAGAATAAGCAGAAGCGCCACAAATAATCAATTTCGGCTTTTCAGCTAAGGCCACTTCCTCTAATTTTTTATAATCGATTAACCCGGTCTCTTTTTCTACACCATAAAATAATGGCTGATAAAGTTTACCAGAGAAATTCACAGGCGAACCATGGGTTAAATGTCCTCCATGAGACAGATCGAAACCTAAAATTTTATCACCTGCCTGCAAAACAGCCAGCATTACTGCTGCATTGGCCTGTGCACCTGAGTGTGGCTGAACGTTAACCCATGCTGCACCAAACAATTCTTTTGCCCTATCAATCGCAATTTGCTCCACTACATCAACCACCTGGCAACCGCCATAATAGCGTTTCCCCGGCAGGCCTTCCGCATATTTATTGGTGAGTACTGAACCAGCAGCTTCCATTACCTGCTTGCTCACAAAGTTTTCTGATGCAATAAGTTCTAAACCATGTTCCTGGCGGTTTAATTCCTTATCAATAAGTTCAAAGATTTTGGTGTCGCGTGTCATCCTGTATAGGTTTCTGTTTTTTTGGCAAAAGTAAGAAATTAATCCTTAACGCAGAGATGAATATGAGATAATTACGGGATAAATGTTTAACTGAAAAAACAGTAAAATAAACAGCATACCCATGCAGCATGCCAGCACGTAGTACTAATGCCGGTAGACATAAAAAGTTAACCACCGAGAAAATAGAGGCAGGTACCAGGAAAAACAGGGTTTTGATTAAAATCTTGTCGTCATCAGTAAAACAAAGCATAACGATCCTTAAAAACACATGCCAGATGTGTCTTGCTATGTGATTTCTAAATCCTATTGCCTCTTTCCTTTTACCTGATGCTAAAATTATTAAAACCACTTCCTATCGTAATCTCAACGAGTTGTTGCTGCAGCATTTCCAGAATAGCCAGGAAATTATAAACAAAATGAACTTTATTTTCTGAATGCTTTAACACCAGGGCAAAATCGATTTGCTCATTGATGTTTAATAAATTGGCCATAAAATGTTTCTGCTGTTCAATGGTATAGGGATACTGTACCACTGTATGTTTAACCTCTTCACTACGGAGCTCATATTTTTGCATCTGCCGCTGATATACGGTTAGCAATTTATACAGATCGAGTGATAACAATTCATCCTGATGGGCAGCATTTTCTGCCGCAAGTTGCAGGTCATACTCAATATTTCCCCTGCGTTCCTGTTTCATCCGTGCATCTTCCAAAAGCTTCATTTCTTCCGCAGCAGATTTAAATTGCTTATAGGCAATCAATCGCGCAATCAGATCTTCTTCAGGATTCATTTCCGCTCCCGATTCATTCAAATCCATCCTGGGCAACAACATCCTGGATTTAATGCGCATCAGGGTGGCTGCTACCAGAATAAACTCACTGGCCACTTCTACATTTACGGCAAGCAGCTGATGGATATAAGCCAGAAAGTCGTTGGTGATCTTTGCAATCTCAACATCCTGGATGTTCAATTCATCGCGTTCGATAAAGAATAATAACAGATCGAAGGGTCCTTCGAATACCGGAAGTTTTATTTCAAAAATCTCAGATTGCATTTGTAAAAACAAACATAATGATTTTTATATGAAAGCTTTAGCCCTGTATTTCATGTTTCTGAAAATAAGCTGATCTGGCTTTCAGTGCATTGATTGATTTTTTACATGAATATTAGAACAAAAATACCTTACTTTGTATCTTGTTTTTACTAAAAAAATTGAATGCAAGTTAAAGCTGGCCCCCTATTATCTAAAATTAACTATCCTGCTGATTTAAAGCAGTATGGTGAGTCTGACTTAGAACAAATCAGCCAGGAATTACGTCAGTATATTATTGACGTGGTAAGTGTAAATGGCGGGCACTTTGGTTCCAGCTTAGGTGTTGTTGAATTAACAGTAGCCCTGCACTATGCCTTAAATACCCCTTATGACAAGCTGGTATGGGATGTTGGACACCAGGCTTACGGACATAAAATCCTGACCGGCCGCCGGGAGTTGTTTCATACCAACAGAATTTACAAAGGCATTAGCGGCTTCCCGAAAATTACCGAAAGTGAATATGATACTTTTGGTGTTGGCCACTCTTCTACCTCTATTTCTGCCGCTTTAGGCATGGCTGTGGCTTCACAGCTAAAAGGGGAAACCGACCGGCAGCATGTTGCGGTGATTGGTGATGGCGCCATGACGGCCGGCTTGGCCTTTGAAGGTTTAAACCATGCCGGAATTGAAAACAGCAATGTACTGGTGATTTTAAACGACAACTGTATGTCTATTGATCCCAACGTTGGCGCATTAAAAGAGTATTTAACCAGCATCACCATTTCTAAATCTTATAACCGTTTTCGCGACGACATTTCAAATGTGCTCGCCGGCCTATCCAAGCTTGGTCCCAATGCACATAAATACGTAAAGAAAATTGAAAAAAGCATCAAAGGAACATTGCTGAAACAAAGCAATCTGTTTGAAGCTTTAAACTTCCGGTACTTTGGTCCGGTTGACGGGCATGATGTTACGCGTTTAGCACAAACCATCAAAGATTTATCGGCCATTCCGGGCCCTAAGTTATTGCATTGCATTACCGTAAAAGGTAAGGGCTTTGCCCTGGCTGAAAAAGACCAGACCATCTGGCATGCGCCAGGCCTGTTTGATAAAATTACCGGCGAAATTAAAAAAAGCGTACCAGATAAACCACAGCCTCCAAAATACCAGGATGTATTTGGCCATACCATGGTTGAACTGGCCGGGGCGAATGATAAAATTGTGGGCATTACACCAGCTATGCCATCCGGCTCTTCCTTAAACATCATGATGAAGGCCATGCCCAAAAGGGCTTTTGATGTGGGCATTGCCGAACAGCATGCCGTCACTTTCTCTGCAGGTTTAGCTACCCAGGGATTGGTTCCTTTCTGTAATATCTATTCCAGCTTTATGCAAAGGGCCTATGACCAGGTGATTCATGATGTGGCCATTCAGAAACTGAATGTGGTCTTTTGCCTGGACCGGGCGGGCTTAGCCGGGGCAGATGGTGCCACACATCATGGTGCTTATGATATCGCTTACATGCGTTGCATCCCCAACCTGGTGATTTCATCCCCGATGAATGAAGAAGAATTGCGCAACCTGATGTTTACTGCCCAGCAGGAAAACATGGGGCCATTTGTAATCCGTTATCCGCGTGGCAATGGCGTCATGCCCGATTGGAAACGCCCGTTCAAAGCTTTGGAAATTGGTAAAGGCCGTAAAATATGTGATGGTGAAGAAGTAGCTTTACTGACCATCGGGCATGTAGGTAATTTTGCCGTTGAAGCACGTTCAGAATTAAACAGCGAAGGCATTTATCCTGCGCATTACGATTTACGCTTTGTAAAACCCCTGGATGCGCAAATGCTGCACGAGGTTTTCTCTAAATACAAATACATCATCACCGTGGAAGACGGTTCATTACCGGGTGGAGCAGGTGCGGCCATTTTAGAATTTATGGCAGACCATCAATATACCGCTACTGTCATTCGACTGGGCATCCCGGATCAGTTTATTGACCATGGCGAACAACCTGAATTATGGGCAGAATGTGGTTATGATAAAGAGGCCATTATTCAGGCCGTAAGAAAGGTTGCTGTAAAAAGAACCA
This sequence comes from Pedobacter sp. GR22-10, assembly GCF_026239715.1. Lineage (NCBI taxonomy): Bacteria > Pseudomonadati > Bacteroidota > Sphingobacteriia > Sphingobacteriales > Sphingobacteriaceae > Pedobacter > Pedobacter sp. GR22-10. Next base: position 895,392 of record NZ_JAPIVR010000003.1, on the reverse strand, counting down.
CGAATACGATGGCGGGATAACACTTTAAAGAAAGTTATATCTAATATAGTTATAGATGTACTTAATGATTAATAGATTAAATCTAGATCTCAAAGTAATTTAATACATAGATTTACACTTTTGAAATTAATTATTTTTTTACGTATGAAATATTAAACATTGGAAAAAACAGATAAGATATATATAGCAGGACACCGAGGAATGGTTGGTTCTGCAATATACAGAAAGTTAAAACATGAGGGATATAGTAACCTTTTATTTAAAGCATCATCGGAACTTGATTTAAGAGATCAAAAAGCAGTTACCGATTTTTTTGATGCTGAAATGCCTGACTACGTTTTTTTAGCTGCAGCCAAGGTAGGTGGTATTGTCGCAAATAACACTTACAGAGCAGATTTTTTATATGAAAATTTAGCAATTCAAAACAACATTATTCATAACTCATATTCCCACAATGTTAAGAAATTAATGTTTTTAGGTTCTAGTTGCATTTATCCAAAAATGGCTGCACAGCCTCTAAAAGAAGAATATCTTCTTACAGGCACCCTAGAGCCAACGAACGAACCCTATGCAATAGCAAAAATCGCCGGAATTAAAATGTGTGATGCCTACCGCGAGCAATATGGATGTAATTTTATTTCTGTAATGCCAACGAACCTATATGGCTATAACGACAACTATCATCCGGAAAACTCTCATGTTTTACCCGCATTAATTAGAAAAATTCATGAAGCAAAAGTAAATAATGAGAGTTCTGTTACTGTTTGGGGATCTGGTTCACCGAAGCGTGAATTCTTATTTGCTGACGATTTAGCAGATGCTTGTTTTTTTCTTATGCAAACATATAATGAACCGAACTTAATAAATATAGGAACAGGAGAAGATTTAAGCATAAAGGAATTAGCTATTTTAATAAAACAAAAGCTAGATTTTCAGGGAGAGATTAAATTTGATACATCAAAGCCGGACGGCACGCCGCGAAAGTTGATGGATGTATCTAAACTTCATCATCTAGGCTGGAGACATAAGGTAGACTTATCAGAAGGGATAGTATTAGCCTATAAAGATTTTGAAAATAAAATTTTTGTTTAGCTCATAAGCCATCCATTTATATTGATAAATAAGCTCATTCTTTATTTGAATGAGCTTATTTATTAGGTAATTGAAAGTCTAAATTGTATTTGAATTGTTAATAGTATCTAAGATAATAATGTGACTAGAAAGCGTTTTCTTCTCCCTTCACCATGTTAATCACGGTCATGAAAATGATCCTGACATCCAGTGCGGCCGTCCAGTGTTCCAGGTACCAGATATCGTGCTCTACCCTTTTAACCATTTTATAATCCTCTTTGGTTTCGCCACGGTAACCATTGACCTGCGCCCATCCTGTGATTCCGGGTTTTAGAAAGTGACGCACCATAAACTGGTCTACAATACCTTTGTACTGTTCCGTATGGCTTAACATGTGCGGGCGTGGACCAACCACACTCATATGCCCCATAAAGACGTTAAAAAACTGTGGCAACTCATCCAGGCTGGATTTCCTTAAGAACTTACCAATGGGCGTGATGCGGTCATCATTTTTACTGGCCTGTTTTTTATCACTGTCTGCATTCATGCGCATGCTCCGGAATTTAAAGCAATAAAAAGGCTCATCATCCCGGCCACTTCTCAGTTGCTTAAACAATACCGGTCCTTTACTTTGTAATTTAATCAACAGTGCAATAATGGGATATAACCAGCTCAGCACAAACAAAATCACCAGCCCACTGAAAACCACATCAATCAGTCGCTTTTTGAAACGGTTGTGAATTTTTTCTAAAGGTTCTGAACGAAGCGAAATCACCGGGAATTCATTTCCCAGGTAACTCACCGTATAAGGCGACAATAAGGCCCCGCTGATATCCGGAATAAACTTTAAGCGCACACACTGGCGTTCTGCTTCCTGGGTCAGGATCAGCATATCGCTCATCCGCTCCGGTGCTATGGTGACATAAATATCTTTGATCCCCTTTTCAATTGCCAGCTCAAACTGCTTGCCTACCGCATCACTTAACCGGCCATCCCGTTCCAGGTAATGCTCCGGTACATCCGGAATAAAACCATGAAATTCAATGTATTTCTGTTTTTCAAAATAAGAAGCCAGTTGTTCCCCGGTGGCATTGTTTCCCATAATGGCTACTGACTTTACCCCCCTGAGGTGATTAAATAATAGGAACTGAAAAGAAGTACCGATAAAACGATTAACCAGGAACAAAATACCTAAGGCACCATAGAATACCACGAGAAATGACCTGGAAAAATCATTCTGTTTAGAAAAAAATAAATAAACGGAGAACAGGATTGCGTGCAGGAACACGCTTCTCCAGGTCCCCCTGTAAATGCGTTCAATACGCCTGGAACCATATTCGGTATACAAACCAAAAGAAGTGGTGGAAACAATCCAAAGCAAGCTGCATACCACTACGTAATGCCACTGCAATTCAGAATCAACAACTTTGCCTAAATAACTGGTAAACTGATAAGAGAAGAAGTAAACGGCCAGTACCATCAGAAGGTCGGTGACTGGTAAGATGTATTTCAGGATGTAAAGGTAACGTGTTTGCATAAAAATTTGTGCGTTAACAATAAAGTGCTACAAATGTTTTTACCCATAGCAAAAATAATGCCCTAATATAAATTCAATGTTAAGTTTTAACTTAAAACCCGTTCACGAATATTTTTAGTTCACAGCAAAGTTACAATTTTTTACCTGGAATCACATGTAAAGTAGGATTGACCGATCATTTAGTCGAGCTATCTGCCTGCTATGTAGAAAAAGAGCCTATCTTTATGATAAGCTCTCCTGTAAAAAGATTATGAATATTGATCGCCAAACCTGGAAACCATTTCTTTAGAGACCCCTTTGATTTCCTGTTCTGCCGATTTGGGATAGATCAGCAATACCTGTTCATCATCCACCACAATAAAATTGTCAAGCCCCCTGATCACTGCAGCTTTCCCCTTAGGTAAGTTGATCATGCAGTCATGTGTATCATGCAAATGAAGGTGTTCCGAATTACAAACATTGTGGTGTTCGTCTTGTTGGGCAATGGCATGCAAAGACGCCCAGGTGCCTAAATCAGACCAGCCAATATCTGCCGGAATGGTATAAATGTTATCCGCTTTTTCCAAAATGGCATAGTCAATGGATATATCCGGACTGCCCGGGTATTGATCCAGGATAAACTGCTCCTCCGCCGGCGTATTGTAAAAGGCATTTCCTGATTTAAATAAGGCATCAATCTCAACGGCATATTTTTCAAATGCTTTCTGTAGGTTAGCCGCTTTCCAGATAAAGATCCCTGCATTCCATAGGTAATTCCCACTGTTCACATATTCCTGTGCTTTTTCCAATACGGGTTTTTCCTTAAAAGCAGCCACTTTTTTTATCTCCTTCTCTACGCCTTCATCCTCCACATACTCAATATACCCATATCCTGTATCCGGCCTGGTCGGACTGATTCCCAGGGTTAGCAGGGCATCATTGTCGGCCGTAAAATCCAATGCCAGATTAATCTTCTCGATAAAGATGTCTTCCTTCAAAATCAAATGATCAGAAGGGGCCACAACAATATTGGCATCTGGATTCTTTTGTAAAATTTTATAGGTGGCATAAGCAATACAGGGTGCCGTATTGTTGCGGCTGGGTTCTAATAAAATGTTATCAGTTAATACCGCTGGCAATTGCGCCTTCACCAAATCTGCGTAACCTGCATTCGTTAAGATCAGGATATTCTCCTTTGGGCAAATCTTTAGAAACCGTTGATAGGTTAATTGAAGAAGCGATTCCCCGGTCCCCAGGATATCAATAAACTGTTTTGGAAAATGGTTACGGCTTTTTGGCCAGAAACGGGAGCCAACGCCGCCCGCCATAATAAGTAGATAATTATTGAAATTTCTAATCATTTTTTAATTTTTTCTCTAAGGACTTATTGATTTTTGACCGCGCTTCATCATTAAACCATCCCCATTTATTAAAATAATATAATGCACTTTGAATATGATACTTCAGAAGCTTACCAGATTTATAAGACCCTTGTTCTAAAGCATGGGTAATTTCAATATCTGGATAGTAAATCGTATCATATTTAGTATGTATTCTTCTCGTTAAATCAATATCCTCAAGATACATAAAAAAGTTCTCATCAAATCCCCCTACTTCCTTCAACGCCTTATTCCTTAAAAACATAAAGCTGCCTGGCAAATTTGGAATATTGTGAATTTTCTTATAATCTAATTTTTCTAACGTATAGTTATTTAAGGATTTTCTAAAAAAGGGCTTAATAAAGCCTGGCATAAATCTCCTTGCGATAAGATCAAAAGGCGTAGGTAACATTCTACACATATGTTGTGGTCGTCCATCTGGATATAATATCTTTGGGCTTAACATTCCTACTTTGGAATTATTTTCCATATAACGAAATGCTTGTTCAATAATTTCTGGCTTAAAGGATATATCAGGGTTTAATACTAAATGATAGGGAGAACCTTTTCCTGATAATGATATCGCTACATTATGTGCAGCTCCATAACCTATATTTTTACCAAGAAAAATGTATTCAACATTCTCTACATTGCCCAAATATTTTAAATCATCGTTTTTCGAATTATCAATAAGATATAATTTCAAATGCAACGTTTTTGATGTAAAACAAGAAATAACATGCTCAATTTCATCCGCATTACTATTAAAGAGTACGATAGATGCAGTAATATTTAATTCCATTAGTTTTTAGAAGATTCAATTAGAAATTTTACCAAATCATTCCAATTTAAAAAGAAAGGTGCTTCAGGTTGAACAACTTTATTTTCATCAAATGACAAATTATTATCAATAAGCAATTCCATATAATTTGCTAATTCTAGCGGATCATCTGGATTATAGAACTTTACTTTATTGTAATCACCTATAGTTTCTTTTGCGTAAGGTAAATTAGAAGCTATTATAGGCTTATTATATGGTTTAAATTCAGATAAAGGTAGACCCCAAGTTTCTAACTTTGAAGGAAAGACTAAGCAATCTGCCTTTCTATACAAATTAAAAACCTCTTCTCTTTTTTGAAGGCCAATAAATTTAACAAAGGGATATTTAGAATATTTCTCAAAAAGTTTTTGACTATACTTATTTTCTTTTCCACTAATAGTAATGACTATGACAAAGTTATTTTTCCTTTTATTTAATTCTACCGCTGATGCTAGTAAAGTTTCGAAATTTTTAAACACCCTTGGGAAGGACGGGTAAAAAAACATAAAAGAATCTTTGATTACCATTTCCTTGTCATACACATCAATAACATTATTAGTTGGATGAGCAACTATAGACTCCACATTGTAACGCCTTTTAAATTCTTTGCGCAACCAATTTTGCTGAATTATTACAAACTTATTTTTCCTTATATTTATCGCATATAGATATTTGTAAAGTTTAGTAAATAAAGAGAATGTAAAATCTAAACCAATATCCTTTATCGGCAGTTTGTAGAAAGGAGATGGATTATGACAGTAAACAACCTGATAGGCACACTTAACATTAGGAGTAATATCATGCAATGAAATCCACAAATCTGGATTAAATTTTTTAGATATATTCATGCTCTCTATATATTCAAATCGTAATCTTTTTAACCAACTCGACTTAATATGAGGATATTCATAAATTTCAAAATCATTCAAGTATTCTGGTACTAATTGCTTAGAATTAACAAGAACAATTATTCTCATTTCATTTCTAATATATATACTTTTAAGTGCTTTCAACAGATCTTGCAAAATACTCAAAATGCCGCCCTCTGTCAGATTTACGCCTGATATAATTATTGTTTGCATTGATTTATTATTGGCGTATTTTAGGGTAAACTCCTACTTTATTTAGCTTTAGGCGTAATTTTCCTTTGATATAAGCTGAAAAATATTGATAGAATGCCTTTGTTTTACTCATCCCTACTTTATCAATTTTGAAATTTCTTTCTTCAACTAGACTTTTCAAAGAAGTGCTTACACCTCCTTGAAGCATCTTAACAGTATGTAAATTTACAAACCCAGCATTTAATTTATTCTTCGGCCTTAAGAGTAATTCATAATCGCCAACTATTTTATATTTTTCGTCAAATATTCCATATTTTTCAAAAAGTCTCTTAGAGTGCAATGATCCAACATGCGCTATATTCATGAAATCCGAAAATTTAGGCCACTCCCACTCTGATCCTTTCTGAAAGAGAATGTTTCCGTCATCATCTACAACATCTACTATTGACGATAAAAATTCTAGATTTTTATCACTATTCTTATTTATATAGTTTACATAATTTTCGACGCCATCATGGTAATATTCATCACCAGCACCTAGAAAACAAACCCATTCCCCGTTAGCTCGATTTATTCCTTTATTCCAAGCGTTATAAATCCCACTATCAGGCTCGGATTTAAAATAAGAAACTACATCCTTATATTTATCTACTATTTCAAAAATTTCATCATTTGATCCGCCATCGATTATAATATATTCAATATTTTTATATGTTTGCCCTTCTACACTTTTTATTGTCTTTTCAATTAGTGGGCCAGCTTGATAAGTAGCCGTCACTATGGATATTAACGGATTGATATTCATTTATGTATTTGATATGATATTTTTATTCCAAAAAGATTTTTTTACTACAATTTTTGAACCGAAGATTAGAATCATAGAAGATAGAATCATAAAAGCATATGCCTCTCCATTCATCATAATAAAAACAAATATAGTTGACATTAATATCCCTAATTTATTAAATATCAATCGATATAGAAGAAAATAGCAAAATAGATAGATAAGTCCTAGTTGATATGCAATTTCAGCCAAAGAAGATGTTACAAAGATAGCACTTGACTCAACTTTCTTTCCAGCTCCAAAGAATGGATGTGTCAAAGCAATATTAAAAGCTTCAGCTGTTGAATTTTTTCGATCTTGGTATGAAACATTAGTATCAGTAGAATCCAAAAACTTTCCAACTACTTGATCATACAAAAGTTGCCCTACATCTATATTTGTAGTCGCGTTAATGTAAACTGCTAATGATGATAATATCAGTACAACAGAAAAAAATAGAGCAAGCAATTTAAACCTAAAACCATTACTCTTAACCGTAATAAAGCTAACGGCTAATAAAATCAATCCTAAGGCAAAACCGGTAGTTGAGACCGTAAATAGTAAACTAAGAAATAGTACTGGCATCTTTTTGTAATCTTTATTTTTAAATACGATCCAGTATAATGCAAAAGCTTGATTTATTGCCCAGGCTCCTGGCTCCCAAAATATACTTTGAGCTCTCGTACCGCCAGATACTCTAAATGTGTATATTATAAAATTATAATACCCATATTCATCAGATACAAAATTTGTATATCTAATTGGAATACGATTTAAGAGCATCGGCAATGCTAAAAATAATGGCCCTAGTATTAGAGTTACTATTGCGAGTTTATAAATAATTCCTGAATATTTATCTAATATTGAAGCAATTGTATCCAAGTTCAGGAACCCTAGTAATAAATACAATATAGCAGTATATACCACACTAAAATAATTGATGTCTTTACCGAAATTTACCAGAAGAGATAATAACGGAAAAAGGGCCATAAATACTATAATAAAGTTAGGATTGCTTAATCGTCTCTTATATTTTATTCGCATGCCCATATAGCACAAGAGAGATGTGATAAGTAATAGAATCATTGGCGTCTTATACTCCATAAAAAGCCAAGATCCATTACAGTAAACCATTAATGCGGCAATCACGTATTCAAACCATTTGAATATATCTTTTTTCTTACTCACTGTTAATATTATTTACCGCAACGCTCAGTTGCTTATTTTTTAAAATCTTTCTATACTTAGGCAGGTATGACTTGGGGCTAACTTAATATTATAGAACTTAAATGATAATCCTGAAAGAAACCTACGATAACATTATTATATACCATTTAGGTAGTAATTATAAAAGTTGCTATAACTATTTAATAATCGGTAATGTGAAATTCATTTATACTATTCCTAGCATCAGATTTTTAAATATTAGAATAGTGACTAATTATTATTTTAACAAATCAATTGTAAAACTATATTCATATTTTAATTTTATCAACATCTGGTAAGCCTTTATTATTCTCGCTTAATATTCGTTTATAAAAGCTAGTTAAATTATTTGCGTAATTGTCCCACGTATATTTTGTTCCAATTAATTCAATTGCATTTTTGGCAATTAATTCTCTAAGACTATCATTGTTAATTAATTTTTCAATCCCATTTACTAAAGAATCGGTATCATTATTTTTAATCACAATCCCAGTTTTTTCGTTTTCTATAGGTATACCACAGGTTGCTGTAGTTATCACAGGAATACCAGCACCCATTGCCTCCATGGCAGCTCGTGCAGAACCCTCAACAAATGTAGGGAACACAAATATATCTCTATTACTTAAGAACTTTACCAAATCATCGTAGACTAAAGTTCCATGGAATTTAATATTATTTAATTTGTATCCTTCTATCAACTCATTTACCTCATCAGTTTCACCTATAATATCTAAAATAATGTTAGCACCTCTATCCTGAAAAATTTTCATTGCTTCGATTAAGATTCTTGCACCTTTTCTAAATCCAAAAGCTCCAATGAAAAGTAATCGTACAGGATCGATAACTGGTAGTTGCCAATTTGTTTTTATCCCAATAAAGTCTGCTCTAACCCCAAGATAAATTACCTCTATTTTAAATGGCGAATAGCCATTTTCAAGAAAAGTTGATTTCACGAAGTCTGAATTTACAACAACATAGTCGGCATCCTCACAATCTTTTATGACTAAACTCCAAAACTTAGTTTCGGGATCTAAGTCATATGGCTTATCAAACTTGGCATACTCTTCAATTAATAATTTCTTCATTGAAATAGGATGTGCAATACTGTGATCTGCAATCGTAATCATGCCATTTTCGTTTGCCTTTTTCAAGGCCCCTCCTTGTCCGCCACCACTTCTTACATGAAAAATCTGAGCATCATTGATATATTTCTTTGAATAACTTCCCCAATATGTCCATCCTTTAGCTAAGGCAGTATCTAAAGATAGTATTCCAATTTTTTGCAAAATAATTAAAATCCAATACCAGACTTCTGGAAGTACGCAAATTATAATATCGTCATCACCTAAACCTTCTGGCTGCCTCAATCTTAATTTTTTATACAAATCTGCCTTACCGACTAGACGACCAATTAAGTTTACAGTTTTAGGATATTTTCTTGGAATCCAACCAGAAATATAAGTAACATCCACATTTGTTTTTTTGAGAAACGCTGCTGTTTGATGTAAAAGGAGTTTTCCTTGTCCTTGAGAAAGAATTACTTTCATTTTTTAAATTGTTTTATCCAAGCTTTAAAAGAATGTTTGTAATTATACCCTAATAACTTTTCAAGCTTGCTTCCATCGAAAATTGTATCTCCAGACTCAATTTTATCATCCACAATAGGAAATGCCGTGAAATCGACTTGAACATCATATATATTTGAGATTGCTCCAGCAACTTCAAGTAATGATAAGCTATCTGGACTTCCAATGTTATAGGTTTCTCCGCTGGACCCCTCATTGAACGCACCTTTGATTAAAAGTTCTGTTAAGTCATCAATATGGGTAAAAGTTCGCTTTAAACTGCCATCTCCATAAAGAGTTATATTTTCCCCCTTAACAGCTTTGTTAAAGAAATGACTTAAAGTACCATAGGATAGTTCATTACCAAGCATATTACCATAAGGCACACATATTCTAAATATTGTATAATCAATATCAAACAGGTTCTTATAAATAGCCAAGTAATTTTCACAGGAATATTTGTTAATAGCATATAAGGTTTTAAATTCCTTTTCTGCATTCTCTTCTAAAGGCTGATTTTTATTACCTTTATATACCAACCTTGTAGATGGAAAGATTATCTTAGGCTTTTTTAGCTCTTGTTTCAGAATATCAAGAACTGACAGTAAACCAAGTTCATTAATCTTAATAAAATCTTCATAACGCTCAACACTTTTAATTGTCCCTGTCAATCCAGAAAAAAAGAACAAATAATCCACTGACACAAGTATGTGCCTAATCTCATCACTCAAAGGATTCGACAAATCAAGTTGCCTGTAATTTTTACAAATATCTTCATCCGGATGAATATCAAATAAAAATAGTTCATGACTTTCATCCTGTATTAACTTATATGTTAAATGTTTTCCGATGTAACCATTAGCACCAAGTATTGCTATCTTAATCATATTAAATAACGGATTTATACATTTCAGATATCACCCGCATTCGCGCTAAGATATCTTCTCTTTCATTCTTACCTGAAGTATCGATTCTATTAATTTTATTATAAAAACCGTCCAACATTAGATGGAACTGGTTAACAGGTTCAATACTCACAATTTTATTTTCACTTCCACCCTTTTTTATAATAATTTCAGCGATGCTATTTGCAGGTTTCGTAAAAGCCCTATCAATAGTAAGTGTTCCTTCACTTCCCCAAATTTCTATAATATTTTTATAGGAAAATCCGAACCCATAAGTTAAATTTGCCGACTTATTGTTCCAATCAATCCGTACTACTCCTCTTTCGTCAATTTCAAGATCTTCATCAATCACCAAATGATAGCTTATTTTTTTATATTCCCTACCGAAAAGAGACAATGCAGAACTTAATGGGTAGATTAAATTATCCAGGATGGCTCCTCCACCAATATTTTTTTGGTTTCGAATATCTGATAACGGGAGTTTAGGAAACCCAAAAGCACTATCTAAAAGCCGAACTTCACCAATTACGTTTTGAGATAATAAATCTTTAATCGCTAAGAAATAAGGGTGGTAAACATAGGCCAATCCTTCCATAGCAATTAGATCAGTAGATTTAGCGTATTCTATTATTTCTTCAGCTTGTTCAATTGTTGAAGTAAAAGGTTTTTCTAAAAGGAGATTCTTTCCAGCTCTTAAAACTTTTAAGCCCCATTCAAAATGTAAGCCAGTAGGTACTGATACATAAACTGCGTCAACCTCCGTGGAATTTAAAACATCTTCATAATTACCAAAATCGCACTCATATTTTAATGCAAATTGTTGACCCTTCTCTATCGACCTAGATCCAACCATAACTAAATTAAACTTGCTATTCCCTTTTATTGTGGGAAGCACAGTTTTATCAGCTATGGCTGAACAACCAATAATTGCAATATTTATAATTCTATCCATTAAACTGGGGTAATACAAGCTAGTAAACTTCTAGCTTCGATATTAAAGTAATTATTAAATTTTATAAAAGCCTTAGCTTGACTAACTGTCATCCAAACAAAGTTAGGATGGATATCAATAAGTTCATTTTCATCTACTTCCAAAATGATATTTTGGTTTTGCTCCTGATAAAAACGACCTCCTTCTTCTGATTGTAAGGTGTCAAAATGTATTATACCCTTCTTTTTCAGGAAATAGTCTAAATAGGTGACTGTAAATTCTGGATTGCTGTAACTACCAGTAATACATTGAACTGTTGGTGCCATTTCAAGTACATCAAAATTTCCAGCTTCAAGTTTTGCTTGCACTAATAAATGATATATTCCATTTATTTTTTTTATGATAAAACCGGTGATACCTTCTTCTCTTTGTCTGATAATTGGTTGGTACCATTCAGACATTTCTCTATTGCCAACCCGACATTTAACGCCCAAGACTTCAAAATATTTCCCGGAATCATGGGATATTGATATATTATCAAAGTTCCATTCTTTCAGGTCATTTATATTGCAGTCGCGAACCTCTAAAGAAGCGTACATTTTTAAGTTAGTAAACCAGCTGATAATTGACTCGAATGTATGTAAGCCACTATCTTTTCCCAAGATAGATTTCAGCATTTGATTCTTAAACTCGCTATTATAAATTTCCATAGTCTATTATACGATTTGAATACATGATAAAACTGTTCTTGTATCCATATTGATTAAGTTGGGATAACTAAGAAGATATTTCAATTGATTCAATGTCAACCAACAAAAGTTATCAGGAACTTCCAGGTTAGTACTGGCTGGCATCTCGATAATCATATTACGATTTCTTTTTCTTAAAAATCTTGCACCTTGTTCCGATTGTAATTGATCCACAATTATCTTTCGTCCTTCCACTTCATCTTTAAAATACTCCAAAAATTTAGGAACATTTCCACCATGAACCTGCATAAAATTACTTTTTGTAGCTTGTAATGTTGGTGATAATTGAATTTTATTTACATTACCCGGCTCTATTTTCCCTTGCATTAAAAAACAAAGAACATCTCCTCGCTTTTGGCACAAAATACCTAGAAAGCCAACTTCAGGCTGATTAATAATAGGCTGATCCCACTCCTTAACCACATTCTGATTCGCAGACTTAACCCGAATTCCTTGGATACTAAAAAATTTCCCGCTTTCGTGCCTAACGTTGCCAAGCTCATCAACATTCCAGTTTTTCAATTCTGTTAATGGAACGAACTCAATGTCGAAGGTTACACTTTTGTTTAAATCATCCAACCAAGTAAAAAATTCTGCTGTACTTAACTCTGGATGTTCCTCTACCATTGAAGATAAAATGAGTTCGATACCAATCTCTGATAGCTCTGGGAAATTTTCCGCAATCTTTGTACGTGATAAAGCTATTTCGGTATTTTTCATTGTCGTCTAAAGTTATTGAACTAAAATATATCTTTCTTAAGCTAAGTCAATTATTCAAATATCCTAAGAAAATCCTTTGCCACCTGCTTTTGTTTTTCACCATAATCATATGGGGTTATTTTGGGATTTACATCCAAAGTCTTCATCATTTTTTGAGCTAAGTCTTTATCGTCTTTCGGGTCAAAGAAGTCACAATTAAAATTTATTTGCTCTCTATGTAGGGGAATGTCGGAAACAAGAATATACTTGTTTACTGCCTTTGCGTCTTCTACAACAGTACTCCAGCCTTCAAATAAAGACGGTTGAATTATTGCAATAGCATTTGACATTAACTGCAATTGCTCATTCCTCTCGATAAAACCTAAAGATAAAATATATTTACCAAGCTCATTTTCTTTAATAAAGTTTTTCAGCGATTCGAAATATTCAGGGTTTCTGTAATCAGATTCCTTACCTGTGAATACTAATTGGAAATCATACTCCGTACCTTTAAAAAATTTTAAAGCATTTAGTACAACTTTATGATTTTTATGTAACCAAAACTGATTTGAAACAATAAAGTAAGGTTTAGCTATATTAAACTTGCCAAGTAATTCGTTAATGTTAATTTCCTTATAAGTTTTATCTATAAAACTAGCAAAGTTTAATACATACTTCTGATTACTATTATTTGGGTAGGAAGAATCGAAGTCCTGTAGGGCCGTTTTACTACTAAATACTATAGGTGATTGATCTTTAACGAAGCTTTTGTGTACAGCCTTTCTAGATCTTATTTCAGAATTCGAGAAAAATTCAGGTAAAAAATATTCTTGTAAATCTGCAATCCAGTACCTTCCTTTTGCTATGTTTTTATTAGAAACATTGTAAGCAAGTGGATAAACGTTTTCGCCTATTCCTTTAGGAAGAGTAATTTTGAAAATCATCCTTCCATCTAGATGATAAAAGAATTTATTCACTAATCTTTCGAAAAAAGATAATCTTAAGTCAATAACCATAAATGAAATATAAGGATAACTAATTTCATTAATCGGACTAATTGAAGACTTCTTGCTATGCAAAATAAGCAATAAGGGTTTTAAATCGTCATCTAACGTATTTAGAGCTTTTATAATATTTAAAATATAGTAAGTTCCTCCAATCCAATTATCATTATAAGAATAGATTAGAGTTATTTGTTTTCTTTCAGCCATTTAACAGTATTTATAAGACCTTGTTCAATTGTTGTTTTTGGTAAAAAGCCAAAGCTACACAATACGCTTATGTCTGCTTTCCAATTAAGCGGATCTCCTGGTTTTACAATGTTGTTGAAGCTAACTATAATATTTTCATCAATCTCTTTACAAAAGATTTTAGCAGCCTTTTCTATTGTGATTTCTATGCCCGAAGCAACATTAATCGCTTCACCATTAAATAATCCTCTATCAATAACACAATGAATAGCTTCAACCAGGTCTCCTATGTATATAAAATCACGTGTTTCCTTTCCTGTACCAAAAAGCTCTACTGCGGAAGATCTAATTGTTTTTTGGTAGGTATCCCAGAACAATTGCTTTCTTAAATGTTCTCCGTAAACAGAAAATAGTCGCAAGTTTATTGTTTTTATATTATATAAATAATAATACTCTTTACATATTTGTTCGGCATATAACTTATGCCAACCATAAGGAGATAATGGCTTCAGTTCAATAGTTTCTTTTATCGGTAGTGTACCAGGATTGCCATATACGGCTGCTGAAGACATATTGATAAATCGGCATTCTGGATTATGAACTTTTATAGCATCCAAAATTTTAATTGTATTAGTAACATTCAATTCAAAATCGAACACAGGCTTCGTTAAAGAAATTGGAACACTACCATTGCCACTAGCATTGATACAGATATCAAATTGATGCTTTTCAAATATAACTTCAAAATTTGTGTTTTGAAGCTCCAGTTTGAAGTAGTTATATGACAAATTGCTGCTCACGACATCTGCCCCCCAGACATCATGTATAGGCGAAAGATAATTTGCCAAATGTCCACCGATAAAACCCTTGGAACCTATAATTAATATTTTCATTTTTTTCTTAACTCTTGTGGTATATCTTTCAACTTCCTTGCCGGATTCCCTCCCACTATTGTCCATGGTTCTACATCCTTTGTCACTATGCTACCTGCACCAACTATGGCTCCTTCTCCAATGGTAACTCCTTTCAATATAATACAGTTCATACCAATCCAAGCATCACTACAAATTCTAATTGGCTTTGAGTTAACGACATTCCAATTTTTATTTTCAATAAAATTTCTTCCTGCACGATAATCATGTAATTGAGTAGCTATGTCTTTACGTCTTTCTTTATAGTCTAAAGAATGAGAATCATGATCATAAAAATACCCCCCCCATGCAACGAAGATATTGTCTTCAAAAACTACGTTAGATCGACAAATTATAGTAGTATTCCCAATATAAGAATTATTACCGACCTGGACGTTCCCCTGTTCTGTTTCGAAAATAATTTCACAGTTTAAAATTGATCCTTGACCAATTGTAACATACTTTTTATTAGCAATAGGGTTTGTTATTCTCAATTTAAAATTTTCTAGCAAATGAGAAGAGCCTATTTCAATAAAACTCATCACAGATTTAAGATGAGCTTTATATTTTAATTGTTTAAAATAGCTCAATATTTTATCAAACATAATTTCGACTAAATGATTCTTTTATCCCGCCGCTAATAGCAATATATATTATCATATCTTTATTGTCATACCAAATAAGTATAAAACTGCAGCTATAACTTAAGTATACTCTTTACAAACCTTTTGATAGGTATAGTTAAATAATGAAGTGTCGTGAACTTTCTTTTACTTCGTTGTAATAATTTTTTTTGCTTTAAAGAAAAACTTTCACTTGCGATCATGCAATTATAAGTATCAACTACATACTGTAAATTTTTTTTATGGTCCTGTAGCATCCATGTACTGCCTTGATGAAGCCGATGTACAGCTAGTACCTTAGGCAAGAAATAAAAATTACCATTTCTAGCATTTAATAGATGCAGGGACCAGTCGCCCATGCGCTGCTTCTTAAACCATGAAGGTAATGTATCAAAGTCAAAATTTCTAAAAAGCACTGAGCATGTAGCCATTACGTTTGCATCTGTAAGATCTTTAAAAGAGATTTCTCTTGCTTTAGGAAAATCGTTCATTAAAAAAGATGCTAACTCTGAGGAATCTTCATAACGTTCTTCAGTGTTATGAAAGCAACCAACATATTTCAAATTCTCATCCAAAAAGTTAACTTGCATAGTTAACTTATTCATATCAATCCAAAAATCATCTCCTTCACATAAGGCTACATATTCCCCTTTAGCCATCTTTAGGGCATGTATAAAATTTGGTAATACGCCAACATTATTTGGTTGGGAATAATACCGGATCATGTGTCCTTTAGGGCTATTATTTATGAAATTTTTGATTATTTCATCTGTAGCGTCTGGCGAGCAATCATTTGAAATTATTAATTCAATTTCAAAATTAATATTTTGGTTAAGCACCCCGTTAATCGCATCTAATATATAGCGCTCGTGGCCATATGTTATCATTACGACAGAAACCTTCAATTTATTCATTTTCTATTTCTAATGGACTTAAATCTCTAATAATTTTAGCTGGAATACCAGCTACTACTTTGTTATCAGGCACATCTTTAGTTACAACTGCACCAGCACCTATAATAGAATTTTTTCCAACTTTAATATTTGGTAAGACTATTGCACCAGAACCAATTTGAGAAAAAGCTCCAACCTGAACCTTACCAAGCAACACAGCCCCAGGTGATATTTCGACGAATTTTCCAATTATACAATCATGAGTAATTATTGCACCATAATAGATTATACATCCATGACCAATCTTAACTGAACTAGATATTGTACAATTTGCTAAAATATTTGAACCAATTCCAATTTCAATGTCAAAGCTTCCTATTTTTGCTAGTGAACTTATTGTTGATGAAAATTGGCCGCCTATGGAATCAAATTTTTCAAACATTTTAAATCTTAGTAAAGGATTGCCAATTCCAATTGTAAATTCATAACCATAAGTTTCAAAGTAGGATTTAGCAGCCTCGATTGTTTTTAGTGTACTAAATCTATTTCTAGGAAAAACAGAATCGTCATCAGAAACATCATCATAAAAAGAAATGTTAACGTTTCTCCCTATAATATCTTCTAAAATCTCCTTTGCAAAACCACCAGCACCTATTATTAACATAATCTAATTGTTCTGCACTCTTAAGATAAGACGGCAAATGAGATCGACTTCCTCTAGTGATAAATCATAATATAATGGAAGGCATAAAACTCGCTTGGATATTGAATCTGTAATAGCCAACTCCTTTGGTTCTAAATAAGGCAATGTTTTTGCTAAAGATGGATAGAAATATCTTCTACCAAATATTTCATTGAGGCTTAGATTGTTCATGCATCTCAACATTAACTCCTCATTATCAAACACTAATGGATAGTATGAATAATTTAGTGTTCCATTGCTATGCCACGTTGGTGCTGTAGCTTTCAGATTTTTCAACCCATTATTATATCTTTCTGTCAAAAGCCTACGCTTTTCATGAATTGCATCAATATGGTTAAGATTAGCTAACCCCATTGCGGCATGAAATTCAGAATTTTTACCATTAATCCCTAGTCCTGAAAAAGCCTCAGGTCCATTAAAACCAAAGTTTCTTATGTAAGCTAATTTTTTTATCAAATTAGCATCTGTAGCACAAATTAAGCCTCCCTCAATCGAATGATAAAGCTTTGTAGCATGCAGACTACATGTTGTAATATCGCCATAATCAAATATTGATTTGCCATTCACCTTTACACCAAAAGCATGAGCGCCATCATAAATAACTTTCAAATTATGCTTTTTCGCAAGTTTCTCAATTGCCAGAACATCACATGGATTCCCATATACATGAGTTGCCAATATGGCTGATGTCTTAGGCGTTATGGCTTCCTCTATTTTATTTGGATCAATATTTAATGAATTTATATCAATATCAACAAATATGGGCGTGCAATTTTCCCACACAATACTACTTGTAGTTGCTACAAAAGAAAATGGTGTAGTAATAATCTCCCCCTTTAGATCTAGAGCTTTAATTGCCATCTGCAGAGCAATAGTTCCATTTGTTACATATAGCAAGTGTTTTACATTTAAAAAATCCTTCAAATGCATTTCAAGTTCACTTGAAAGAGGCCCCATATTTGTTAACCATTGCCGCTTCCATATCCCATCTAGGTATTTAAGATACTCTTCCTGAGGCGGTAAAAATGGTTTTGTTACTGGAATCATAGTTATTTTTTAATTAATTTCATCGTATCTGATATCACTTTTAATTTAAATAAAAATGCAATACCCAGAAATGATAACATACAGATAGAACCAACAATAATAAGTTGGGGATAATCAGTTAGCAAATATTTGCTAAGAAAATACTTTTTAAATTGCCAAACGCTTAAGGAAACCACAACAGCTATAATAAATATAGGTAGAATATCTTTTAATTGATCTTTCAAACTATAATTAATAAGACGTCCACTATAAAATGTATTGATGAAAAATGATATGACAGAAAAAAGAATTTGAAAGTATATGAGCCCATAAATCCCAAAAGGAATAACACTTGCAATACCTATAATAGTTACTATCTTCTTATATATTTCCAGTTTTAAAAACAGATCAGAACGGCCTTTGACAAGTAAGATATTTAGATTATATAAGTGCAATGGGTAAAGCATACCGTATACGCATAATATTTGGAAAAATGGCACTGCGGGAGCCCATTTACTAGTAAAAAGTATATTAAATAGTGGTGCACCTACAGCTTGCAAAGTAACCATAATCATAGTAACCCAAAAAAGAACCTGTATCATAATGAGTCTATAAACTTCTTTTAATTTTTGGTCATCATCTTGGATTGATGCAAATAAAGGAAAAGTTACTTTATTTAATGCAGCAGAGATACTTTGAACCGGTAACATTTGAAGACTAAATGCTCTAGTATAAAAGCCCAAACTAACTACCGAATATATACGTCCAATCACAATATTATAGATATTTTCGAAAGAAATATCTAATACACCAGATAAGGTGAGTTTATACCCAAAATTAAAATGATACTTGAATCGTTCTATGTCAAAAATCATCTTTGGCTTCCAGTCACTATATATCCAATGTAGAGCAGCGAAAACGAAAGCATTAGTTAAATTCATCCATACCAAACTCCAAACACCAAAGCCATTCATAGCCATATAAACTCCGACAATTCCTCCTATGATTACTGAAGGGATTTGCATCAACATTTGTAATTTAAATTTCATTTCCTTTGTCAACTTAGTGGTTTGTACTCCAACAAAAGCTACAATAATAAATGAGAATGAGTATGCACGAATTAAATTTGTAAGTAGTGGCTGTCTATAAAAATCCGATATCAAGGGTGCAACAAAATACAATATTATATATATAAGTATCGCACCTATTAAATTGATGTAGAAAACCGTTGAATAGTCTCTCTCATCAAGTTGTTTACTTCTTATCAGTGAATTTGTTAGCCCTGCATCAACTAGAACATTCCCAATGCCTATCAACAAAGCCATCATCCCCATCAAACCAAAATCAGAAGGCTGCAACAATCGGGCTAGTATTACAGATGTAATAAAAGTAACTATCTGATTACCCATCTGTTGCCCTACTGTCCACAATAAATTTGTGATTGTGTTCTTTTTAGAATGCATTATACTGATTGTAACGCTCTAATAATAGGTTTTTCCATAATGCAGTAATAATAACATGTTACAGCAGATCTTTGACATCGACAAGAACTTACAAATAATGTACAGTGATCTTTCAAATATTTAATTTATAATAGAAAAAAATCTATTCATATTGATTTTTAATGGTATAGCCATGAGATTTCAAAAGTGTTTCTTTTTTAAAGTGATCCACATCAACAGCTACCATTTCTTTTACTAAAGCCGCTAAATCATATTTTGGTTCCCAGCCTAATTTTGTTTTGGATTTGGTTGGATCACCAATTAATAAATCAACCTCAGTAGGGCGGAAATAGGTAGGATCTACACCTACTACTTCAGTACCAATCGCCACCTGGAATTCAGGATTGGCACAAGCACTTACAAAACCTTTTTCTGCTACGCCTTCACCTTTAAAATCAATAGTGATTCCCACTTCAGCAAATGCCATACGGACAAATTCACGAACCTTAGTGGTTACCCCTGTCGCAATAACATAATCCTCAGGTGCATCTTGTTGTAAAATTCGCCACATCGCTTCTACGTAGTCTTTTGCATGTCCCCAGTCACGTTCTGCCTCAAGATTTCCTAAAAACAATTTATCCTGTAAACCTTGTGCGATTTTGGCTACGGCACGTGTGATTTTCCGGGTTACAAAAGTTTCTCCCCTTAATGGGCTTTCATGGTTAAATAAGATCCCATTACAGGCAAACATGTTATAAGCCTCACGGTAATTCTTGGTGATCCAAAACCCATAAATCTTGGCTACACCATATGGCGAACGTGGATAAAAGGGTGAATTCTCATCATAAAATCCCTTATCATTCTTATTTTCCGGCATGCCTCCATACAATTCAGAAGTAGATGCCTGGTAAATTCTGGTCTTTTTTTCTAAGCCTAATATCCTTACGGCTTCCAGGATACGTAAAGTTCCGATACCATCTACATTGGCTACATATTCCGGTGAATCAAAAGAGACCTTTACATGGCTCATTGCACCTAAATTGTAAATTTCATCCGGTTGCACCTCTTGTACAATTCTGATTAGATTGGTAGAATCTGATAGATCGCCATAATGCAGTTTAAATCTAACATCCTGATCATGTGGATCTTGGTACAAATGGTCAATTCGATCTGTATTGAATAAAGAACTTCTTCTTTTGATCCCATGGACCATATAGCCCTTCTCCAATAGTAGTTCAGCAAGATAAGACCCATCTTGTCCAGTAATACCGGTAATTAATGCAACTTTCATTATTATATTTTTATCCTAATTTAAACTTATTTCTGATCTTTTGGCTAAAGCTCTCCTTATCTTCATTAACACCATAGGTGCCATACCCATATCCATATCCATATTGCTTGGTTAAAATATCATTTACAACAATACCAATATTTTTCATTTTACCAGATTTATAAAGATCATCCACAATCTTCAATTGATCCTTTAAGGTTACTCTTTGTCTAACAATATATAGCGTAACATCAGCATATACAGATAGTAATTGTGCATCAGTAATAATGCCAACTGGGGGAGCATCCATAATAATATAATCAAACTGCTCTTTTAACTCTTTCATTAGTACCGGAGTATATTCACTCATCAATGTTTCTGCAGGATTTGGAGGTAAAGGGCCTGATGATATAATATACATATTGTTGTTTATACTTAAAGGCTTTACAATATCTTGCACTTTAAGATCTTTATTTATCGTGTAATTACTAAATCCGATATCATTGCTTATCGCTAGTTTTGCTGAGAGACCAGGTTTTCGAAGGTCAAGTTCCATCAATAATACCTTTTTACCTGCTAAAGCTAAAATATTCCCTAAATTAATAGCGGTAAAAGATTTTCCCTCACCGCTCATACTTGAAGTTAATAAAATAACTTTTTCGTCTGAATTCTTTAAATAAAATGACAAATTAGTTCTTAATGCTCTAAATTGTTCGGAAATGGAAGACCGACCTTTATTTGCAACGATCAAATTATCAGCTTCACTATTATGACTAATCTCACCTATTATAGGCACAGCAGTAATATTACTAATATCTTGCTTACTTGAAATAGTGACATTGAACAAATTTGATGCCATAAGAACAATAATCGGAATAAGTAATCCAACTACAAGTCCTGAAAAATATATAATATTTTTTTTAGGACTTATTGGAGTAACCTGCGACTTAGGAGGATCAATGACTTTCGCGATAGAAATATTAGATGATTTCGAGATTACAGTCTCTTCAGCTTTTTGCATTAAAAAGATATAAAGCTCTTGCTTAATTTTCTGATTCCTTGCTAATTTGAGATAATTTTTTTCAATTACTGGAACACCAGAAATTTGCCCTTCAGCCGAACTAAGTTGAGTACGAAGTTTATTTCGAGTTTGAATATAGCTATTTTTGGTACTTCTAATATTTGATAAGATATCGCCTCGCAAACCTGCAATTTGTTTGTCAATGTTTTGTATGAATGGGCTTTCTTCTGTGACACTCAAAAGTTGTCTTTCACGCTCAACTAAAAGAGCGTTATACTGATTCATCAAATTTGAAAAAACTAAATCCTGAGGCAACAGAGATGATGGAAAAACTCTTTTATTACTTTTCTCATCGAGTAAATACCGCTCTAAATCATTAAGCACATTTACTTGTGTCTCAGCCTTTGCCAGTTCAATAGTAAATTCGCCCGTATTTTGAACTAATTGCCTTCCTTGTTCAGACATATCAGCCAACTGGTTTTTCTGTTTAAAATTTTCTACCTCATTTTCAACATCTCCTAACTCTGAAGCGATAGAATTTAATCTTTCTTTAATAAATTTATAAGTGCTATCTGCGATTGCATTCTTATCTTTTAAATTACTGCCAGTATATTTAGATATTAGCTTATTAAGTATATCTTCACCTTTTCTTGGAATAGAATAAGACAAACCTAAATCTATTATGCTTACTTGTTTATTCGTAACACTAACATTTAACTGATTTGATAGTTCAGAAACTCTACCGTCTATTGAAGATACTGATACATAATATGGGTCATCCCTCATTTTAGATAAATCCACAGGATCTAACTTTAAGAGCCCAATATTTTTGATACGGAACTGCTCTCCCCACGCCACCTCTTTTTCAAAATTTTCAGCAATAACTAATACTCTACTTCCATTAGCCTTTTTTATTTCAAGCTTTGTACTATATATTGTATCTACTCCTTTTATAATATTTAGTTTAAAAGGGGAATCATATAATTCGCGGCTTACCAAATTATTTTTTTTAGAGTAGACAATATTTAATTGCATGTCTCTAACGACTTGCTCCATTAAAAATCGAGTCTTCAATATCTCAGCCTCATTATCAACTGAGCTTTTTGAACCAAGTATACCACCTAAATCCATTAAAGCACCAGCTTGTTTACCTAAGCCACCGCCTTTTTCATCATCATTAACTAAAATTTTTGCATTTATCGAGTAAACGGGAGGTGAATACCGGCTATATAAAAAAGCAATAATCAAACATGTTAAAATACTTATAGCAAACCATGGCCATTTAATAAGCATATTTGATAATAAATCTCGTATATTGATATTATCATCTTCATTGGATGAGTTTGTATTTAATTCAGAAAAATTATTCATAAGTTAATACTATTTAAAGTTAGCAATCGCTAAAACTATTACTGAAATAACTGAAGCAACAACACTAATAGTCTGGATCTGAGCAGAGTTTGAAGCCGAAACCTTTCTTTTATTTGGTTCTACATAAATGACATCATTTTGCTTTAGATAATAGAAAGGACTACTAAAAATATTACTTGAATTGAGATCAAGTCTTGCAAACTCTTTTTTCCCATTATTATCTCTTACAATAAGAATATTATCTCGTCTTCCATAAATAGTTAAATCACCTGCTAAACTGAGCGCATCCAAGATTGAAACCTTCTCATTGGGTAATGTATATGCGGATGGTGAACTTACCTCGCCCAAAACACTTACTTTAAAGTTGGCAAAGCGCAACTGTATATTTGGCTCTTTATAAAACGTGCTAACTTTTTCCCGTATTAGCTCCCTCGCTTGATAAGTTGTTAATCCAGCAACTTTAACCTTACCTACTAATGATAGTTCAATCTCGCCATTTTTGTCAACTAAAAAACCAGTACTTTGAGTAGATAAGCTATTATTTGTATTTCCACCTAGTGTAGGAGTACTTGCTGCCTGGTTAACGACAGTACCGCTTTGAGGATTAAGCGTGAAAATATTGATACTCAAGATATCATCAGACTGAATAAGTGGTTCTGTAAACTTTATCGCATTTTCAAGTTGGGCCTGATTAACCGTTTGAATATCCTGAAAGTAGGCAATTTTCTTATTACTGACACACGACGTAGAAAGGCAAAAAGTAATAAGCAATGCGTAATAAATGCACTTGTTTCTGTTTAATTTGTATGTATTCATAGATATTTAAAGGGATGGTAAATGAAGCAATCTAATAATATTTGAACCTATAAGATTTGAAATATATTAATTAGAATACTAAACTGAGCCATCTGCAAACTTAATCATTTAAATGTAATATCAAAAAGGGTATTCAAAACTGGATTCATGAGGTAAAAATTAATTAAACAGATATACTAAACCAACTTTTGCATGAAAGTTCCCAACATCCTGTTTATTCCAGTTCCAATAATCACCAGGAGGATTACTATCTTGCCATTGGTATTGATAGTTTAGTGATCGAATATAAGTCAATTGACCATTCAATATGAAATTCTTATAATTCCAACTTACATTGCCTCCAAGAGAAAGGTCAACCCAATGGCGGTTGATGTATTGATTTTTATCAGCAGAAGCCGCTGCGAACGTATAAAATAAATCATTATTATTAACCTGTCTTCCTAATTGAAAACCGATTCTTTTTAGCCCTTTTACCCAACTTACATCTAAAGACTGCATATTGCTGCCAGGTCCGATTCCTGCACCCAGCACTTGTCCTTGATTGGTATAACCATCAGGAACTAAAGGATGAGAGTACCAACCTAAGGTTGCACGCATATTTTGAGTAGTAGATTTCTCCATTTGAGTAAACTCTACGCCGATCTGAATTCCCTCGTCAGTCCGTTGTAAAGGAACAATTTTCCTAAACCCTACGATATAAGCTCTGGTATGTTCAGGCTCTACTAAAGCATCCCTGAGGTCTTGTGCATGGTCATTACGACCATATTGAAAATAAACTTCTGCCTTACTTTCAGGTAAAACATATCTGGCAAAAAATGAAATATATTGATCCCTTGCTGCCAGTTCATCCAAATTTTGTCCTTGATTATTTTCTCCAAAATTCCTTTTTTCAACCGCATCAAAAATGGGGAAATAATCAGAGAAGCTATTGCCCATATTGGAGCGGTTGACAATAAAAGAACGGTCAAAACCCAAAAACAGGCCAGGCACCCATTTGGGTTGATAGGTGAGCACCATGCCTGAAAAATAACGCCAATCATAAGGTCTTGTTTTGGATTCATAAACTATTGCCTGAGGTAAGCCACCTTGTTGCAATAAGTTGACCCCAGATTGTTCTAATCTACCGCCTACAATCTGCGCTTCAAAAGAACCTATATAAGTCTTTATCGGCCTGGTGGTATTTAGAGTTAAATGTCTGAAGCCTGATGCATTATTACTCATTAACAAGGAGTTTTTAACTCCTGGGCCCCACCATAAATTTTCATTCGAAAAACCAAAAGACACCGGGCCGGCATTTAATCTGATACTGCTCTGCCCTAGGCTTAATTTACTATAAGCGCCATTATTGAAACGGTCTGGTAAATCGATGTTATTATAATAATTGGTTATAGGCGTATTCCAATAGACGCCATTCGGCGCATCAGCCAAACGTTGAAATTTCAGATTCTGTGCATATACATATTCTGGCCGGAACTGAATACTTAAGGGGCCGATCTTGGCGTAAATGCCTGCGGAGATTTGCGTTTCATAACCTTTGGCCTGTACCATGGAACCATCATTCATGCCATAGGGATGATGGGAATTGACTTGTTGCTGCCAGGCTAAGGGCAAGGCATAAATCTGGGTTTTGAATTTGGGATTGCTATACAGTAGCTTCCTGAAATGAAGTAAAGAGTAACTGCTGTCTGGATCCAAAGCCAGGTCATTCCGGTCTGACATAAACATTGGCCTGATCATATAAGAACTATTGGAGCTGTCTTTACCCAGCAATTGCTGCCTCCTGTAGGCATCTTCTACATTTTCCAATAAACCTACTGGTAACGTCTGTGCAGATACCCAGCTACTCAGAAAAATCAGCAATAAAAAAGGATAAAATATCCGCATAGTCATGATATGGTTTTGTTACAAGAACGCTAAAATGCTCGCAAAGGTATGCAAAGTTTAGCCGGATGAGAAATTTTTTACCAGCTAGTCGCTTTTACAACTTTGAAGGTTAAGTAATTTATTCGTTTTAGCGTTAAAAAAATTGAGGGAATCTGAGTTTTTAACCGATTAAATCCGTTTATTTGGGAATTAAAATTTCGCTGACGCTTTAACCGGAAAACCCCTTGAATATCCCCATTGCCATGCTGCATCATGTAGCAGAACAGCCTCACCCGAGTTTGCAGACCTGGTGTATCAGTCATGGTAAGTTCCTGGAATTTTTAAACTGCATTGCAGAACAGCAATTGCAAACCACCACCTTTCATGAAATCGTCAGCCAGAAATTAACCGCAAAAGACTTAAAAAACCGGATCATCATCACCTTTGATGATTGTGCAGCCGAGCTTTTTGAATTTGCCATCCCTGAATTGCTGAAACGCGGCATGAAAGCGGTGTTTTATATGCCTTCCAATCATATTGACGGTGAAAACACCTGGGATATTGAAGAATTTGCCATGAGCAGTGTAAAACTCATGAATCTTGATCAACTCCGGCATTTATTGGCACTCGGCATGGAAATAGGGAGCCACGGCGAAAACCACATCCGGCTGAACAAGGTAAGTGAAGCAACGGCTTACCAGGATATTGCCGGTTCGAAACAAAACCTGGAAACTTTACTGCAGTCCCCGGTCTATTCCTTCGCCTATCCATACGGCAAAATCCCGGCGAAACATCAAAAAATGCTGGTAAAGGCCGGGTATACTTTTGGCTTATCCATTTATACTTCGGTGGAAACGCGTTATACGCTCCGGAGATTTGCCATTAATGAGACGGATGACTGGAAAATCATCACGATGAAACTCGGCAAAAGATACCGACTCATGCGGGCCTTATATGACCCCATTTTATTATTGAAAAACCGGGTAGTGAAGGATTAAGGCATCAGTCATGCCTGTCAGCCAGCTAAAACAGTGATAACATGCTTATTTTGAATTAGGCTGCTCCGGAATGACAGCAGGTGGCTTATCCCTTTTCAAAAGGATAAGGCGTATACCCGGCAAAATGCACTCTCAACATCAGTCTCTGCAACCGGTCAATCCAAAAAAGGTGATAGCATCATTATTCAAGAAGATTTGTCAGGTGAGCTTGCCGAAAAACAGTTAAGTGCTTTTTTATCAGTCTTCCGACAAGCTCAGGATGACATTTCGAATTTGGCATACAGCCCTTTACCCCCTTCAAACCCCAGGTTATCAATGTCGGCGGAGTAGGTATAAACATCCCGCTAAGCAGCCCACAAACAGGCTTACCCTTAGCCATGCCGGAATAGTCGGCCTCGTTTTTACCTGTGCCTTCTCCACTTTGCGGTATTCCTTTTTATCCTTCACCAGGTTTGCCTGTTTCAGGTGGCTCAAACTGTTTGCTGCAAGATGCTGTTGCATGTTGCGTTGCTGTTTCCCTTTCAGTATCACTTTTGTAGCCATCCCCTGAAAACCCCTCGCGGCATCATAAGTAAAGGCACCTACAGGTATAATCTGCACCTCGTACGCTACGCTGCTACTGTCAGTAATGAATGCGGTATGGTTGCTTTGCCGGGTTTCATCTGTATGGCTGTAACTGGCACTTTCGCATTGGCCGATTTGTTCACGGAACTGCTGTGTACTTTTCAGGCTGCCACAGGCGCAGCACATGAAAGGCAGCAGTAGAAACCCAACATTATTCATGCGCATGTTTGCCTCCCTTCTGTTTTGTCCAGTCGGCAAAAAGATGGATGTTTTTTACCAGGCGGCGTTTCCGGTATACCCCATCACCTTCGCGGCTGCCGTCCACATTGGTATTGCCTTCAATGCTGATGAACCAATGGCCGTCCTTTTGTGCAACTAAACCACAATGCGCAATTCTTTTAAGTGCCGGAAAGTAGATGCCAAACAGGGTTGCAGGTTTAATGTCGGTGGTCCGCCTTCCAGCCGGGAATAAAGCCGGGCTCCAGGCAGTTACCGGCTGGCGATAACCGGCCTGCCCGAAAACCCAGCTCACAAAGGCAGCACACCATGGATTTCCCTTTTTTAAACCCGTATAGCGCAGATAGGCTTCTACCTGGCGGCCGTCGTTATGACCTGTGGCTTCCCTTACCCCGATCTGCGATTGCGCAATGGAAATAACAGCGGACTTAAAGTGATGAGATGGTTTTCTACAGTCGTTATTTTTAACCACAAAGGGCACAACGTTTTCAACAGAGAAATACCGTGCTTTTTTAATACACCATATCTGCTGACTTCGGACTTCCAACGCCCGACTTCCTAAAATACGGCTGCTACACAAGCAATGCCCGCCAGTAAAAACAAGGCAAACGATGCCCAGTAAAACCCTAATTGTTGCCATAATGCTAAAGTGTTAAAATGTGAAACCAGGTGAGTGAAAGAGATGAAGCCCAGGCGATGCCAGAAGTAATGCAGCAGTTGCCAGGCCAGCAGCAGCCAGCCGGTAAAAAGCAGGACGCTCAAATAGATCAATTGCCAGATCCCCGGATCAGGTAAAGCCGTTGTGGCATCAACGGATAGCAATACCCTGGCTAAAGTGTTCCAGCTGACAATAATGATAATGCCGGCAAATGCAATTTCTAAGACATTAGCGAAATTCGCTTCCCTTAATTTTAAAATAAGTGTTTTCATCATGTTTTTATTTAGGAATGGCTGTTTGCTTTGTGGATCGGGTGAAGCTGCACCTTCCGGCAAACAGCCATTCGGGTTAAATGAATAATGGATTAAGGCAGGGTAACCGAACCTAAGTACTGGCTGTTCCCTACAATATCACCTTCACGCTTAATGGCAAAAGCCCAGGTATGCAATACGTCACCCGTAAAATCTGCAGCCATATTGATGGTATAGGTTAAATCCGCACGGGTGATGTTTTCATAAATGAGGTACATCATCTTCGTGGCATTCAATACCACCACCATCAGGCTGTCATCCGTAAATGCATTATACCGGTTTAAAATGCTGTTCCAGGTAAGCACCAGGTCATTCCCGGTTAATGTAGCGGCCAATGCATGGAAAACCGACAGTGATCCTTTACTCATTACGATTTTTGAAAAGTCAACACGGTAGTCGGGATAATCGCCCTGTATGGCCTGGGTTAAGAAAATCTTTACCGCGGCATTGTAGCCTGTGGTTTTGTTCAGGTTCTTATCGCTAAAACCAATGTTCAGGATGTCCTTAATCGGCCTGAGGTAAACCGGTGCCATTGCAAATTTTGTTCTTTGCGCCACCTGTTCTGTAGTGGCTTCTTTACCTGATTTCTTAGGCAAACTTTTTAAATAATCAATGCTGCGCCAGCTGCTGCCGATTACGCTGCCTACCTTTCCTGAGAATGTGCCATTGGCACCTTTTGAATACGATCCCATAATTTTAATTTTTAAATGTGAATAAATGTTGATAACATGGACATTTGATACCGGTATATTTAAATCCATGACGCAAACTTAGCGCGCCGGGCGGAGGCACCCGAATTCCGGACTGAAATGAGCTATATTGGCCCCATTTGGTCTGTTTTGAACCATTAAGGATGGTGTTAGGGGGCATATACCGCACAGGTTGCCGGCAGATAAACCCGGCAGTAACGGTGAAACCATGATCCAGGCAGTGACGTATACTCTTGCCGTTTTCACTACTGTTCCTTTACCCCCGCTTTACCCTGCGGGTAAGCAAAGGGTAAGCAGGGGGTTAACAAAGGGTAAGCAAAGGGTTAACATGGGGTACAGCAGGGGTTAACAAAGGGTAGATAAAGGGTTAACAAAAGGTAAACCCAGCTGCAATAACAGGCCATACATCAGGTGCGGCCCCGGCGATGGCTTTCTTCAAAAGCGGCCAGTAATTCACTTTTGTAAAAACGATCACCGCCAGGCATTTTTATGGGTTTTAAAGTGCCGTCTTTTACTTTGCGCTTATAGGTGGTTTCACTGATTTTCAGGTAATCTTTTACCTCCTGGCGGGTCAATTGTACATCCGTATTACAGGAACGTGGCGGGCTAAGCAGGCCGGGGTTTTCTTTTAACAGCAGATAGATGTTATAAAGGATTTTAATCAGGGTATCGATCTTTTTCATATACAGCTATTGAGGGTTGAAGGCATTAAGAATCAGGAGATGGCGCGCCCTGCAGGGCTTGCACACACACTCGAAATTCGCCTTAAATAATATTGAAATGATGTTTGACCGACACTTAAAATTATAAAAAACCTGGTTCAAAAAATACTTTTATGTTTCAACACAAAGGTATTTTTCCACACCCGGGTAGGTATTACTGCCTTTCCACAAATTTTATAAAAGCCGTTTTGAAGTCCTGAAACTGTTGCCGGGTAATCCTTTTGTCGCCGTCAAATGCAACATCGGGCTTTAAAATCACCTCGCCCTTTTTACTATTGGTGGTATAACTGTCAATCAGGTGAAAAGCAAGGATCACATTCCGGTTTATTTTAATAAAATGATCCGGATCCAGCTGACTTTCCATATCTCTGGTGGTGATGTCTATAAACCAGATGCTGCCGTCTGTTAGTGAAGCTTTCCCGGTACCCGATTGTCGTACAAAGTAATTCAGCTCCTTTACATGGAAAACACGCTTCTTTTTACCCAGTACGCCTTCAAATACCTGTGCCCGCTCAGGTTCCAGTGGTGTCGGACCATAATCGTGGCCAGTCTTTATTTTCATATACCAGCCATTCATAAGGTAAATCAATAGTTTAGCCAATGGAAATTCTGAAAGGAGGCAGCTGTTTCCTTGAAAATCCAGCTTGAAAAGCCACAAAAAAGACTTAATCAGAACCAGGTCGAGATATACAGGAACTAAAGTGCAAAATAGCAACTGATAAGCCAGTCGCCTGTTCCAGCCTGAGGGCCACGGACACCATCGATCAAGCAGTATGGAAACCAGGTGGATGTAGTTGATTAAGACCATGACGATGGCCACACTGAACAGCAAAGTGATAGATATGCCGGAGGCAACAATCAATTCATTCACCGGACTGATCTGGCCTTCTGCCACGATATAAACAGCCACCAGAATAGCCAAAACAAACCTGGTGTAAAAGGATGGGTAATGTGTTTTTTGGTTTGAAATTGAGTACATAAAATAGAAATATTTATTTTTAAATAGAAAATATATCAAAAAACATATTCAATAAAAAAATACAATATTATTCCTATTCGCTATAATTATTTTTATCAGGAGGGACTAAAAAGTATTCGGGCGGATATTTGACGTTTTCGGACCGTTTGGATGACAATTTGGACGATTTAATCAGCTAATCCGGCTCTTTTATATCAGCGACACAACTGACAGTTTTTTTTAACCGGCAGAGTTGATAAGTTTGATGATCGCAATGTTGCGTGTAAAAAAGATGATGATGAAAAAAATTAAATCAAATGCCGGAGGGCAGCAGCAACTGCTGTCCAAAAGAAGGCCGTTAGTCGTACGTCAGGAACAAAGCAAAGGCACGACTGCCAATGGTGCCTATAGCGAAGATGCGCTGATCACCTAAATTAAGATGGCCAATCCTGTTATTGCCTGCCACAATTGGTTTGACCGACACCCGTTGTGGTAAATCATTCCGGATCAATCCCTACTGCTGATCACATCCCTGATATTTATTTCCGGCTTAAATGAGGCATATCCTTAAGATCAAAAATTAGCGTAATGATACGACAACCAATGAATAACCTAACGCCATCGTACTGGCGTTTTAAATTTATTTATGTTTTGCCATATGAAGGACAAGAGTTGTAAGCTAGATGTTTAGATAGCTTATTTGGATATAATCAGCACTGGTTTTCTGATTCCCCGGCTATGTTAACCTTCGTTCTGCTTCATTAATGGCTAAGTTATTGATGCTCGCATATCTTTTAGCCATTAAACCGTTTTCATCAAATTCCCAGTTTTCGTTCCCATATGCCCTGAACCAGTTACCTTCTGAATCCTGGAATTCATATTCGAACCTTACTGCAATACGGTTGTCTGTATGCGCCCAGTATTCTTTTCTAAGCTTATAGTTCAACTCTTTTTTCCATTTTTCAGAAAGAAATTTTACAATTTCTTCTCTTCCGTTTACAAATTGGTCTCTGTTTCTCCATTCACTATCGATCGTGTAAGCTTTAGCGATTTTCTCAGGATCCTGTGAATTCCAGGCATCTTCGGCAAACTGGATTTTCTGTAATGCGGTCTCCAATGTATATGGTGGCAGCGGATGTTTCTGTTCCATTATTTTAATGTATTAAGTTATTTATAATTGATTTTGATTTTTCTATGAGTTGATTCGATTTGAACAGTTTACTTTCCATCATGCAGCTTTCGAAGAGCAGATAAATGTGATCCGACATCATTTCATCAGCTATAAGTGACTGAAAAAATGCCCGGAGGTCTACCTTATGTTTCAGGATCGGATTCAAAATTTTAACATGATCACCTGGTCTTTCAACTAAAATATTCAGGAAGCTACACCCTCGAAAATTTTCCTTGTGATTCATGTGAATCAAAAAATCAAATGATGAGATTACCTTTGGTTTTACCTCTTTTTCATTTTTTATAAATTCGTACAGTTCATTGAACCAGTACTCATGCCTGGCATTCAAAAACTCGACGCAAAGATCCTCCTTCGACTTAAAATGCTGATAAAAACTAGCTTTGGCAACATATAAGCGCCATCAAGCTATTTATCAATTTTTGAAAGATGGGCAATGGCATAAATTAAATATGATTTTTGACTTTCATTAATAAGTAAGATTCTAAGAGAATAATCCAATAGGTTTTTAACAACAACCCAATGCGGTTCTACCTGTTTTGCACCGGGCACCCACCTCTGGTGCGGCTTGACTTGTTGATTTAATCTGAGTGATTTTTCTAGGTTTTTAAGTTGCTCTTCAATAAAAAAATATTCGTTTTCAGAAGAATGTACATGGAATACTTCAGAAAGGATTTCATTTTGCCTCGAGAACTGCTGAAAAAAAAGATCGTATAAGTTTTTTCTAGCCTCAACAATTTGATCAAATAAATGATTTTTTTTATTGTCATATGCACTAGAAATCCAGGTTCTTTCGACGAAGCCTATGAAATCGATCCATTTGCTTTCAGCTTCGAAGAAAACATCTTTAATTTTCTTTATAATAACAAGTGCAAAAAATATTGATTCACTTTCGTTCTTTAAATCCTTACTGAAGGTGTTGCTAATGGTATTAAAGAATCTGAAGAATGGAACTACCATGCCTCCTCCCCCAAAAATCAATGAGAAATCTATATTAACAGGATAGTGGATTTTGACCGGGCTAATTTGGGTAGAGAAAATTTCTTTGATTTTCGTAATTATAGAGTTGGGAAAATTTTCGCTTTCTACCTGTAAAACCAGATAGAGGGTTTCCGCAGATGAGGAGTCGTCTCCTATTGGTCTTGATCTGAAAGCAAAATAGTATATGATATCTTCTTTAATCGTTTTAATAGCATCTTGAATCAAATAATGAACTTTGAAAAAATCATGCGTTCCAAGGAAGTTAATAACCAAATAGTTGAATTTTAACTCTATCAATCCGGAATATCTGCTGTATCCTTTATCTAAAGTGCCCATTGGGACTAACTCTTTCCGGATGAGATTCAGCAAAGCATCAGGATTTAATGAGTGGCTAAAACTTCTCATTTCATTAAGTAGTCTATTTGATAGAGCCGGCGAAAACAGATTCATTTCTCTTGCGAGATGTTTATGGTTGTTAACCCAACGAAAATTTGAGTGAAGATAGTACTGTATGAATGTTCTATAAAGTTCCTGCCCAAGTATCATTTTCTCTTCATCTCTATTATTCGCAGACAAATCGGAAATCAAATTAAGCATGTTTACCTTATATAAGTAAAGCTCATTGTATGTACAAAGGCGAGGTCCATCATTATAAAGTTTTTTGCATTCGCTGATAAGCTGCTTTAGATAGTATCCGTTATCCAAAAGTATCAGGCCTTTGGCAAATGATCCGAGATGGATGCCTGTTCTTGCAAACCAATCATACCATAATATCTCATCAACTTTAGCGACAGGAATATGAACAAGCTGTATTTTTTTACTCTCCCAAAGAAAAAGCTCACTAAAAACGTAATCTCTGGTATAAGTCAGCAGATAAATATCATAATCTGATTCATCATTTGCATTTCCATCAACCCTACTACCTGTTAGAAATGCCACATAAACATCGGGAAATTTTTCCCTAACAAATGTTAGTAATTTTTCTTCAATTTTTCCTGCCATTTACGCTTCGATATCTTCTTTAAAAGTAACATTTCTGTAGCTTTAAAAAAAAAATCATATGAAAAATCTAACAGCATTAATGCTCGCGTTCCCAGAAATGGAGGAATCCGAGAAACAATCAACAAAAGGAGGTTCCGATGATTATTCTGGCTGGACATGGGGTAGCGGTGGATGGGTTAATATGAACCAGGATGGTCAGGGAACTTATTATGGCGGTGATTTGGGGACTGGCGCTACAATTAGACCAGATGGCAATAATACGCCAGGAGGACAATGGAGCCCTTATAATGGCCAGCCCAACCCATATGGCGGTGGCGGCGGTGGCAGCACTGGCGGTGGCGATGGTAGTGGTGGTGGTTATGGAGAGGGTACAAATACAGGAACCGATAGCTCGTTTGTTACTACCTTCAAAAATGCTTTTATGGACGTTTTGAGGGATTTTTGGAATAGCCCAACCATGAGGACTTATTTCCCGGATGTAGTTAGCATAAATGTTTCATCAACAGCTGTTCTCGGTGTGGGCCGAAGCGGAACGCTTTCCCTTAACATCATCACACGAGGAAATCCAAGCCTCTCAGCGACATTCACTGAGGGAGTAAAAGCTGGACTTCATGCTGATGCTTCTGTAAATGCTTCTGTTGGATGGATACTTGGTGACGTCCAGAACGCTTCGTTAGACGGGATTCTGGGAAGAGGAGTTGAAGGAAGTCTTGATTTTGAAGCAGTAGGAGTAGGTGGCTGGACATCAAATAATGGGGAGACCGGAATGCCGACATGGGTAGGTATGAGTGTAGGTGCTGGTCCCGGAGATGGCGGATCTGTTGGTACAACCGACACACATCTACTTTATATTAATGGCGTTCCACTAATATTAGATTAATGAAAATAAATATATGGTTTGCCATTGTTTTTTTTGGGTTATTTTTTGGAATCACTGCTGTTATGTATTTTAATGGTCGTAAAGAACTGGAAAGCATAAATTTTAGTGGAATAATTGAAAAGCTTAGCTATGATGAAAAAAACATTCCAGATGTAACAGTTAAAGGTATAACTTATAATTTGACCCCACTAAGAAAGGAATTCAAAGAAAAGGTTAGAGTAGGTGATTTAATAGAGAAAAAAAAGGGGATATCAGTTTATAAAGTTACAAAGCAGCAGACTGGTGAAATAATCAATTTTGCGTTTTAAAAAATATATGAAAAATTTTAAGTGCTTCTTTTGTTACACCATTTGGTGTCTTTTAGTGTGTAGCTGTACTTTTACAACCAGCAAATTAAATGACAAATCAGACCAACTATTAGGAGAGAAAATTACAAGTGATTTCTACAAGGCTATGAAGGAAAGGAATTATAAGAATTCTGCCGGCTATTTTTCAGAAGAATTCTCAAAAAAAACAGATACTGGAAAGCTTTTCAAATTTTATAGAGATTATGAGAAGAAAACCGGTCTGATTAATCGTTCGGCTGTAGTTAGTTGCGAAACTAAATCTACAAAAGAAGGAAGCAATATTTATAAATCATTTGTTGTGATTTATCGGGTTGAAAGATCAATAAAGCCTACTCAGGAAAGATTTATACTTAAATCAATGGGTAACGCCGAACCTAAAATTTATCGATACGAAATTGACGATAAATTAAAATAGCCAATTCTTACTTAATAGAGCTTACGACATCCCATAAGGAATAATTATCGTAGGCTCTGTTTTGCTAACCTTAAAATTCTAAAAAGACTTTCTGAAATGAAATAGTCTATAAAATTATTAGGTATCTCCTTAACAACATTAAATTGATAAAATTACGCTCTTTCCCAAGTGATAGGCAGTTAGATAAAATGGACTGTGGTCCTGCTTGCTTAAAAATGATTGCTAAGTATTATGGTAAATTCTATTCATTACAATATCTAAGAGATAAATGTGGCGCTACAAAGGAGGGCGTCTCTTTTTTAGATCTTAGCAATGCTGCGGAAGAGATAGGTCTTCGTAGCCTTTCCATAAAATGTTCAATTGATGATCTCTTATTTAAGGTTCCGCTCCCAGCCCTAGTTCATTGGAATAAAAGCCATTTTATAGTTGTACATAAAGTTAAGGCGAGTAAAAAAAGGAAAAAAAATCATGATTCGGCGGTAATTCCATCATCACTGAAGAATACTGATGGAACAATATACGTTTCTGATCCGGCGAAAGGACATGTTAAATATGGCGCAAAGGATTTCGCAGACAGATGGATCAGATCAGATAGTAACAATGGAAAGCTAATGGCCTTGGAGCCACAGGCAGACTTTTATCAGAGGCAGGGTGATGAAAAGCTCGAAAGGCGAAAAACCTTTGAAAATTTTATTGGATACTTTACTCCCTATAGAAAAAGTTTCATTAACCTATTCATTGTGATGCTGCTCGTCACTGTTTTACAGGGATTACTACCATTTATAAGTAAGGCTGTTATTGATGTAGGAATACAAACACACGATATCGATTTTATAAATATAGTCTTAATTGCTAACGTTGCCATAATCGTCAGTGTTCTCTTAAGTAATCTTGTTCGTGACTGGATTTTGTTACATGTTACCTCAAGAGTTAACATTGCTTTAATCTCAGACTACCTTATTAAGCTAATGCGTTTGCCCATCACCTTTTTTGAAAACAAGATGACAGGTGATATTCTGCAGAGAGCCCAGGATCATGAGCGTATCAGAAGTTTTGTGATGAACAATTCACTTAATATGGTTTTTTCGGCACTCACTTTTATAGTTTTTGGGATAATTATGTTTATATATAATCCTGTTATTTTCTATATCTTTCTGTCAGGAAGCATCATTTATATAGCATGGGTACTAGCATTTTTAAACGTCAGGAAAAAACTTGACTGGGAATATTTTGATCTGGTAAGTAAAAACCAAAGTTACTGGGTTGAGACGATAGCAAGCATTCAGGATATAAAAATAAATAATTATGAAAAACAAAAAAGGTGGAAGTGGGAAGATATTCAAGCTCGTTTATATAAAGTTAACTTAAGGGTATTAGGAATTACGAATACCCAGAATTTAGGCGCACAGTTCATAGACAGTCTCAAAAATTTATTTATTACATTTTATTGTGCTAAAGCTGTAATCTCCGGAGAAATAACCTTCGGAGTGATGATTTCTACCCAATTTATAATTGGAATGCTCAATGCCCCGGTTGTACAGTTCATTCAATTTATTATATCATTTCAATTTGCCAAGATCAGTTTCTTAAGACTTAACGAGATACATCAATTGGATGATGAACATGAAAGTATCGGCAGCAATAATGTTGATCTGCCAGAAAACAAAAGTCTAATTATTAACAATGTGATGTTTCAGTATTCTCCAAATAGTAAAATGGTATTGCAAGGCTTAAGATTAGTTATTCCGGAAGGCAGAGTGACTGCTATAGTAGGCGATAGCGGTAGTGGCAAATCAACTTTTTTGAAATTATTGCTTCGTTTGTACAAGCCAAGTTATGGGGAGATCATGATAGGAAATATGAATATCAATAATATCAGCTTAAGGCAGTGGAGAGATAAATGTGGAGCAGTAATGCAGGATGGCAAAATATTCAATGATACCATTTTAAACAATATCGTTCTGGATGATGAAAAAATTGATTATAGCAAATTGAAAAGAGCTCTGGAAACAGCCAATATTGCTCAAGAAATTGAACAGCTTCCTCTTGGCTACCAGACAATGATGGGGGAGCAAGGAAGAGGATTAAGCGGAGGGCAAAAGCAAAGAGTACTTATTGCCAGGGCACTGTATAAAAATCCCGATTATTTGTTTTTCGATGAGGCAACCAATAGTTTGGACACCATAAATGAGCAGAAAATTGTAGCGGCTTTAGATGATGTATTTAGAGATAAGACCGTAATCGTTGTTGCACATCGTCTAAGTACAATTCGTAAGGCGGACCAAATAATTGTTATGCAGGACGGCCGTGTAATTGAAATTGGAAATCATGCCTCCTTAATGGAAAGAAAAGGGCATTATAATAGATTGGTTCAGTCTCAAATGGATTTAACCAGCACGGTTTTAGTTGAGTTAGATAAAAATGGACAAAATTAAGTTATGATTGAAGATAAGAAACGCTTCGGAGATGAAAGAACTGAAGAGATACAGCATATTATCGAAAGAATGCCAACTAGTTTTGGAATTTGGGTTTCAGCAATTGTATTCTTTCTTTTTTCATTAATGTTTCTATTCGGATGGATAGTCCGTTATCCTGATATCATAAACGGACAAATTTCCATAAGTACAAACAATTCACCTTTGAAGTTAATAGCAAATAGTAATGGTAAATTGAGATTGAATGGCATTAAATCTTTAGATAAGATAAAGGAAGGGCAACTATTGGCCTATATTGAAAACTCTGCCAATCCAGAAAATGTAATTTATCTGGATAGCATACTTAAACTTTTCAATCCAAATACTGATAGCATTATAACAATACAGAGAAAATTGCCACATAAGTTTTCTTTAGGGGAACTAAACTCCAAATACTATGCTTTTGAAAATAGTCTTCAGGAATTTATAAACTATAAACAAGATAGACTCTTGAATAAACAATCTGATAACTATAAAGGACTTCTCCGAGAACAGAAAAAGGCTATATCAACTGCTTATAATAGAGTTGAAATGGCAAAAAACAGCTTATTATATGCGCATAAGTTTTTTAGCCGGGATTCTACACTTTTTGTGAAAAAGGTTATTAGCGAGTCAGAGCTTGATAAAACACAAATGAGCTACCTGACAAGTAAGGACGCATTGCAAAATGCCCTAAACAATTTGACCAATGCAATACAAGCAGCCCAGCAAACCGAAAGCAAAATTCAGGAAATAGGCATACAAAAACCTGAAAAAGAAAAGGAACTTCAGATTTCATTAATCTCTGGTTACAATGATCTGTTAGATAATATAAAGAATTGGGAAATAAAGTATATTTTCAAAGCACCTTTCGATGGAAAAGTTCAATTTCTTAAATTTTACCATGAGAATCAGTTTGTTCAGAGTGGAGAACAGATTTTTACTATTGTTCCAAAAGAACAGAAAGCATTTGGACAAGTAATGTTGCCAGCGCAAGGAAGTGGCAAAATTAAACTGGGCCAAGAAGTAATCGTTAAATTAGATAATTACCCATTTTTAGAATATGGATCTATAACTGGTCGTATTGAATCAGTTTCATTAACATCAAATACAACCAAAACTGAAAAATCCGAAGTCGAAACTTATATGATTCTTGTTACTTTTCCTGAGCAACTTAAGACTAACTATGGTACTAATCTTGCTTTCAAAGCAGAGGCAAAAGGCTCAGCAGAAATTATAACAAATGATAGACGTCTAATTGAGCGTTTATTTGATAACTTAAAGTACGTCATGAAAAAATAACTATTATGTTCTAAATCAGACAAACACCTTTCTTTGTTGATTCTAAATAATGCCACCATCACTAAAGCTATAATGTCGGGAAGGAGCGTAGCCAAGTTATTATAATCTACCGCTTTAATGTATCATTAAAAGGAACCTAGCTTACGTAATCAATATTTTGGATAAGGCAATACAAATCAATATCCCTAACGTAATCTCATTGAGCGCGTTAATTTAGATTATATGAGACTTACCTTTTGATAGTTTTCATTTTTTGGTATAAAGCTCAATTCATTTAATATTTTTTAAGCATATAGGCTGCCCGTAGTAGAAAAAAGTGTATGTTTCAATGAAAGTAACATCCTGCACTTCAAGCCAAACCGCCCACTGATTTGATTGCTGGATTTTGTCCATCATGGCACTTCCATTCTCGACCGGTATAAACAGCGGCGCCAAATCATAACGAGAAAATATGCGATCAATTGAAAGCCATCTTCGTGCACAAACCCAAACGGATAGGAAAGTGAAAGATTGTGGCGACTAAAAGGGATAGCAGGCAGGAATTCGTTAATCTACCCCATCATTTATTACGAAAGCCCCATCAGTACCTGATGGGGCTTTCATATTTATATACTTTAGAATGTTGACTATAGCAGTATACGTTAAACACTTGCAGGGCAAGCCCCAAGCTATTTATACCTGCGCTTCACTGCTGCTGATCAATGCCAGTGCATTTAAAGCGGCCTTGTTGCCATTGAAAAGATCCTGGTCTACCTGACCAGCCACGCCTGTTACTGCTCCGGCTCCCGAATATTGCCAGAATGTATATGCCTGCCATGAACCAAATAACCCCGGTGGGTTAGATTGGTAAGAAGGCACCCATAAAGGATAATCAGGGAAAGTGACTCCGTTAAAATATTCCGTCCAGAACGATTTTGCGGTATAGATCATCGGGATGCGACCTGTTGCAGCGGAAAGTTGCGTAAGACAATCCTGAATCAGCTGAACGCAGGCATTTTTATTATTCAGGATGTACTGGTTCATGGCCTGGCTCTGCGCATCATTTGAGCTGACCTGCCATTCAATATCCAATACCGGTGGCAAGGTGCCCGGGGCCCTGAAATCAATGCCGCACGATAAAAAGTTCTGCATCTGAACAGCGGCAGAATCCTGAAAGGTTAAGAAATGGTAAGCACCAAATATCAGCCCCTGCTGCCTGATGCTTGCCATGTTAGAAGATAGCGTAGCGTCTTTAAAACCTGCGCCCTGACTGGCTTTGCAATACACAAACTGAATATGCGGTGATAACTGGGCGAAGTTGATAAGGCCGTTAAAATGACTGATATCCATGCCCTGCGGTACCAGATTATCCAGCACAGCCCAGGTAGCGGGCCCGGCAATGCCATCAGCAACTAATTGATGATCCGTTTGAAATTGCCTGACTGCTGCCTGGGTACCCGGGCCAAAGTTGCCGTCAATGACCAGTGAATAATTAAGAAAAGAGAGTGCTCTTTGCAGCATAAAAACCTCGCTGCCTGCTGAGCCGATTGAAAGTGTTTGCATGAGATAAGATTTAGATGAATGAATATATTAAGTTTTAACGGGTATTGCAACAGCTATCCGTAAAATGCATTACCTCCGCTGCTTGTATGAAGAGAAGGGCTTTGTATAGCCGCGTGTGTGTGTAATCAGGAACGCCGGTTTTTGGTATGCCCTCAGCCTCATTTTTTTTTGATCGAGATAGCCATAAATATGGCGCTGCTTATGCCCATGAGCATAAGTAAAGTCTCGCTTAACGCTGGTCAGGCACCGCCTGTTTTAATTTCTCCTATTGTATAAAGGGATATGCTTACGCCGACCAGTGTCCATACAAGGTGCTGAAACCGGTGAAAAAAGTGCGCTGCCATGAAAACCACGTAAAGCCCGTTATGGCGAAGCAAAGGGAAGGCCTGAGGGAGAGCGTAACGCAATATGCGGAGATAGACAGATCATCTTGCGTCCAAAATTGCCGTCTTGCCCTAACAAAAAAAGGATGAATTAGGGTTTAAAAATGCCTATTTTCCACATTTGGCCTTTATCATTGGTCACCTCATCTACTGCCAGGAACTGATATTGTTCATTTAATTTTTTCCATAATACCGCATGCTCGGCATAGTAGAAAATGGAAACCATAACAGCACCACCAGGCTTCAGGTTTTTGGCGATAGCAGAAGCCAGTTTATCAAAGGGTTTTTTGAAATAGTAAAGGCATTCATTGAAAACAATGATATCAAATTGTTCATCCAGGCGACTATTATCGAAGTCCATTTGCTCAAATCTGGCACCCGGAAAGCTGGTTTTAGCCTGCATAATGGCAGTATCTGAAATATCTACACCCAGGTAGGCTTCAGGCGGATGAATATCCTGCTGAAAATAATGGTATAAAACGCCTTGTCCGCAGCCCACATCCAGCATACTTCCCTTCCCGTATTGCCTGTAGAATTTGGCTATACTTTTGTAATGCAGGGCTTCCTGGTCTGCATAAAGATAATCCCACTTTCCATCTTTAAACTGCGCTTCCCAGATATTTTTGCTGACCGGACTTCCAAAACCATACCGGTAAAAAAATTTCCGCAGAAATCTTTGCTTGAAATAATTAAAGGTCTTTTCAATGAGCAGCATGATCCATTAATTTAGATAGGTGTAATAAGCAAAAGGGCGTAGGCAACAGATTAAAAATCGCGGTATAAGTTTCTGAAGGTACTTCTGATCCCAAAGGTAATTAAACCTGTATTTTGCGCCGTCAGGGATGAAGATTCTCTTCTGAGAATGCCGCCAACTTCTGCACGCAGGTTATATTTGGGATTAATCAGGTAAGAAACCTTTGCTTCCGTAAAAAACAGGTTGGTTTTAATGCCTTGTCCCGTGTGTACGCCATAATCCTGCACCCGTGTCTCATAACTTAAAAAGATATTTTTACCATAGTTCAAGCCTTCCGGATCTTCACCATAATTGGCATAAATCATTTGTCCCTGAAAATCGAAACGCTTGTAGCTATAGTTCAGCAAGCCTAAAAATTCCCTGAAATTTGCACCAAAGGGATGGGCCAATGGCTGGTTCATGGCGGCATAATTGGAAACGCGGTCAAAGTGGGCATAGGTATAAGGTTTGGCCGTATTAAATTCAGCCAGGTAGTTTAAGCGGGGCACCTTAAACAGATCGGATCCACGGAAGCCCAGCTGAATGGCATGTTTGTTGGCCCAGTAGCCCGTATTGGCAAAGATTTCTTTGGCTGTAAATTCATCAAACATGAACTGACCATAAAGCGTGGTTTTGTCTAGAATTTCATATTTCAGGTTAATGCCTAAACGCATTTTATCCGGTGAAGTGGTATTGGCACTCTCCACAGAACGCAGGAAGATAAAGGGGTGTACATAATTAAAGTCAAAGCCTCTTTTCCCTTCCTTCTCTGCATCAGCCCAGGTAACTGCCTGAAAAAAGCCGGCAGAGAAACGTTTGGTGATATTCCAGTCGAGGTAGTGCGCTGCCATCCACTTGCCACGATCGCCCAATCTTCTGTCTTCAGTAAAGCGCTCCGCACCCGGATCAAGCATATAAGCAAAGATGGTTTGATATTGCACATTACCCAATGAAGTCCTCAACCTTAAGAAGGAATAGTTTGCCGCCACGTCAGAAAGCAACATGGAACGGTAACCATCACCAATAAAATTTTTGTCGTAACCCAGCGCAATATTTAAATGTTTATTGGCGGTAAAAGAAAGTAAGGCTGTTGCATAAGACCAGTCTTTCGTTTTCCCGTCCAGTTTGCCTGTCATTTCACTTGGCACCACTTTGTTGGTATTGATAAAATCAGTCACATAATTGGCAAAAACACCCTGGTTTTCATAGGCACTGGCATAAAACGAGAATTGCTTCCCGATATCGCCGCCAATCTGGAAACCCCTGGTATTTAACCAGGTTGTTTTACTTTCCTTAAATTCTCTTCCGATCTGAAAATCAGGTAGGAAATCGATGTAAACATGGTAATCATCTCCATTGAAATTGACCAGATGTTCATCAGTGAGTTTTCTTCTTAACCAGCTTCTTTTATTCAGACTGTCTACACCCAGTTTCATTAGCGCCTGGTATTGGCCATTTAACAGGCTGTCATCCGCATAAAAGCCTCTGATGGAACTGTGAAAGCTGGAATTGATATCGTAAACAGCAGAATTTAACTTTTGATAGAACTGGTAGGAATATGGAATTTGCTGATTGGGGGTTTGTGCAAAAGATCCTTCATGTAAGGCACAGGAAAGGATAAGGGTAACCAATAAGATTAAAAATGGCGTATTAGTTTTTTTCATTCGCATGATCTAGTTCTTCGTAAATTGAATTATTGCTTTTATATTCCTGTACCAGTTGCTTCATCAGCACGACCACCTGACGGCTATCGTTTAACCGGGCACAGTCAATGAGTTTATAGATGTGCTGTTCTACATCATTAAAGATATATTCCCTTACCCGCCCGATCATAATTTTATGGTGATGGGTTGGCATGGTATTTTCATTATCATTCAAGAGCTCCTCAAAGAGTTTTTCCCCCGGACGCAGACCGCTGTACTGAATTTTAATATCCTGATTAGGAATTAATCCGGCTAAGCGGATCATTTTCTTGGCCAGTTCCACAATTTTAACCGATTTACCCATATCAAAAATATAAATTTCACCACCCACACCCATGTTTCCGGCTTCGAGCACCAGCCGGCAGGCTTCAGGAATGGTCATGAAATACCGGGTAATTTCCGGATGCGTAACCGTAACCGGTCCGCCCTTTTCAATCTGCTGTTTAAACCTCGGGATCACAGAGCCGTTTGAACCGAGCACATTGCCAAACCTGGTGGTGATGAATTTAGTAATCGGTTTTACATTCAACCCGTTGATGTAACTTAGTCCGTTACTGAAAATATGGTTATGATTGATTAAGGTATTATTTAAAGACTGTACATATATTTCGGCAATTCTTTTGGAAGCCCCCATGATATTGGTTGGATTTACGGCCTTATCGGTCGAAATCATCAC
This sequence comes from Pedobacter sp. GR22-10, assembly GCF_026239715.1. NCBI lineage: Bacteria > Pseudomonadati > Bacteroidota > Sphingobacteriia > Sphingobacteriales > Sphingobacteriaceae > Pedobacter > Pedobacter sp. GR22-10. The sequence goes on along the minus strand of NZ_JAPIVR010000003.1, from coordinate 850,774 downwards.
AAACTTGCGTACACCATATTTTACAGAAAGGTCTGCGAGGATTTTGGTCCCCATCACATTGGTTTTAATGGCTTCACAAGGGTTATCTTCCATTAAAGGCACGTGTTTGTAGGCTGCCGCATGGTACACAAAATGTGGCTTATAGGTTTCGAACAGGTACTCCATTCTTTTCACGTCGCGTACATCACCTACTGCAGCATGGTAATTGGCATTCTGGCTGGATTCTTCCAGTTCCAGGTAAAGCTCATGCAAAGCGGTTTCCGACTGATCGTTCAGGATGATGAGGCTGGGCTCAAATTTGAGCAGCTGACGAACAATTTCACTGCCTATGGAACCGGCTGCCCCGGTAATTAAAATCCGCTTGTTTCTGATCTGGCTGCGGATCCCCTCCACATCAATTTCTATGGTTTTCCGGTTCAGCAGATCTTCGATATTCAGGTTTTGAATCTGAGACGACTGCAGCTTGCCATCGATCCATACATTGGAAGGCGGAATATTCAGCACCACCACATCATAGGCCAGGCAGGCATCAACAATTTCATTTTTCACCTCAATAGGAATACTGAAGGAGGCAAAAATAAGTTCATCAATTTCCCGGTTTGATATTAATAATTTTAGGTCCTTTGCATCCAGGATCCTAACCCCGTCAATAGTTTTCCCTACTTTTCGCAAATCATCATCCACAAAAGCGACAATATTTTTATTGATGCGGTTATCATGATCAAAGGTTCTTTTAGTCGCCACACCCGCTTCACCAGCACCGTATATCACTACCCGCATCTTATCCAGATTCAGGTTTTTCACATAGGTAAAGAAATATTTGATCAGCACCCGGTAGGTAATCAATGCTACAAAACTGACTAAACCATATACCACCACGATAATATTGGAAATCAACATCTTGTTCATAAAGGCCAGAATAGACACATTCAGAATAAATAAGCTGGCACTACTTAATACCACCGCAAACAAAATACGTAAAGTGTCCTGAGCACTGGTATACCGGATAATACCACTGTATGATTTAACGGCCAGAAAAACGACAATATTAATCCCGATGGTCACTAAAGCACTGCGGCTAAAAAAGATGACATCTAAATCGGTGATATCAAAATTATACCGAATAAAATAGGCGACTCCAAGGGAGATGAGGCAAATCATCAGGTCAATGATGAATATAAGCCAGCGGGGTACTATATTAACTTTGCTAAACACCGGATTTTTTTAACTATTTTCTGCGTAGGTGCGATCAACCAACTGCCTTTTGCCCTGAATGATCAACCGGGACACTACAATAAACGTACCTGTTATCACCAAAACCAGCGCAAGATAAGATAATTTGTTTACAGACCAGTAAATCACCCCCGCATTAACGGCCAATTGTACCATACAATAAGCCGTGGCCACTATTAAATGTGGCTTTTTTTTCTCATTCACCAGAAACTGATAAAAATGAGTGCGATGGGCTTCCACAATATTTTCCCTTCTGATCATCCTGAAAATTATGGTGCTCACCACATCCAGACCGTAGACCAGCAGTAATAAAATATAATTGAAGTTTTCAGTTACCATGATGAGCCGGAGCATAAAGAAAAGCATGATAAAAGCGATACTTACACTGCCCACATCTCCGGCAAAACACCTCGCTACCCTCCGGAAGTTGAAACAATTGAAAACCAGTAGCGCAATAATGGCCGCCAGCAGCATCCGTTGATCGGTAAAGGATACGATTTTAATATTGATGTAACACAATGTCAGTAAAGTAACCAGCGCATACCCACCAGTTATCCCGTTGATGCCATCCATAAAATTTACGGCATTGATGCTGCCGATGACAAAAAACAAGGCCAATACCACGAGATACCAGGGCAAAACAAAGAGCTGCAGCTCATAAAACAGCAGGGCTACTGCAAGGAGGTGCACACTGAAACGTAACCTGGCTTTTTGTGGTTTAAGGTCATCCAGAAAGCTAACCGCACTGATCAGGACCAAACCCAATATGAACCAGCCATACTGGAAACCAGAAAAGGCAAATTCAAGCAGCAAGGCCATGGGAAAAATAATTCCGCCGCCCCTGATGGTATGAACAGCATGAGAACTCCGCGCATTTGGCTTGTCGATAATATCATATTTATCTGCAATCCGAAGGTAGAGCAACATCATGCCAAACAACACAACCGTAAATAAAATCAGGGTAAAGTCAATCATATCTTAAAATGTTCCAGAACAGCTCTGGATTGCCAGTTGGTTATTGTTCTGGCCTTTTGATCTGTAAAAGTTAAAGTATTGGTCATTTTTTCCAGCTTCCGGATATTGATCGGGAATCGCGGGCCTAAAAAATTCCCTGCATAGGCCAGGGTCCTGATTAAAACATATGGTATAGCCTTTGGCTTCCCTTTACCCAGCTGTCTGGCCATCAGATGGGAAATTTCACTGAAACCCGGATGATATCCATCTGTTAAGTGGTAAGTGCCGCCAATCTGGTAAATCTTTTCTATAAAAACAGCCACATCCTCAATGAGCACCATGCTCTTTTTTACAGGAGGTACCTTGATGTCAAAGTAATAGCCTTTGCTGATGCCCTTGATCATGGCCTGTAAATTACCGGGAGGATTTTTACCCGCCAGCAGCGGCAGGCGGAGAATGGTACAAACCACATCATTGTCCCGGCACCATTTTTCTACCAGCTGCTCGGCTTCAATTTTACTCTTTCCATAAGGGTCGGTAGCACCTAAAGGATGATTCTCATCAATTAGCACCCCATGTTCCAGGCCATAAACGGCGATGGAACTGATGAAGACAAAATACCTGGGTAAACGGGCTGCCTGACTTAATGCCTGAAGCAAACGGCGCGTACCCCCCACGTTTACATGTTTAAAAGCGGCACTTTCTGCTGCTGTTCCCGGAACCGAGTGTGCCTTACCTGCTGCATGGATAACCAGGTCTGCAAGAGGAAGTAGTGGAAGTTCCTGTTGCAGATCCGCCCTCACCTCACCTGTTGTTCTGCCCAGGCGGATCATGGTTTCAGCAGCGAAATGATGGCCAATGGCCTTACCCAGAAAACCATTGGCACCTGTTAATAGAATGGTCATCTGGCAAATTGAATTAATCTTTTAACCATTCTTTTAGGCATCAGCAGAAAAGGAGCCTTAAAATTATTGATTTTCCAGGCCCTTAAAATTTCCTGGTTGCCCCGAACGATATTTTTAATACTGGCATTGGTTGCACCACCCAAACGCATTTTAACAAATAAACGATTGATATACCGGCTCTTATACCGGTTAAGTTTAAAAACCCGCAGCATCAACTCATAATCTGCAGCCAGCCGCATATCCAGGTTAAATAAACCAACCTGTTGATACACTTCACGCTTCACAAAAAGTGAGGGATGCGGCGGTACATGGCCATCTTCAAAAAACGTAGGGTAGTAGCTTTTCGAAGTCCACCGGCGAACCACCTGGTTCAGGTCGTTATTTTTAACGTACACCAAATCTCCATAGAGCATATCCAGTTCAGGGTCTTGCGCAAACACCTGCATCACTTCCTTCAACACATTCGGGTCTGCATATACGTCATCCGAATTCAGAATACCGATAACATCGCCTGTACAACGTGCTATCCCCTTATTCATGGCATCATAAATGCCCTGATCAGGTTCAGAAATGACCTGGCTGATGGCTTTACCATAACGACGGATCACATCCATGGTGCCGTCTGTTGATTGGCCATCAATGATCATATATTCTATATCGTCATAATGTTGACCTAAAACAGAATCAATAGCTGTTTGAATGGTTTTATGGTTGTTGTAGACTACAGTGATGATTGAAATTTTCATTGTCCTAAATCGTGGTATACCTGTAGGGTTTCGTGGAAACATTTTTCCCATGAAAATTTACCGGCCTGTGTTTGCCCTTTCTCTTTCAGTAATGCCTCATTCCCGTTAATCTGTAAAATGGCTTGTTCAAAAGCATCAAGATCGAGCTCATCTACCAAAATCCCGGCATTTCCGGCTACTTCCGGAATAGAAGATTGATTTAAGGCTACAAAAGGAGTTCCAGTTTTCATCACTTCGAGTAAAGGAATTCCAAAACCCTCATATGAAGAGGGATAAATTAAAGCATAAGCCGCATTGTACACCCGGTTTAACTGCTCATTGTCTATATTGGTGAACATCTTCCACCTGCCAGGAATTTTTTGGTTCAGTAAACGGATTTCTTTTTCCGAAAGTGACGAACCTACTATATAAAAGTTAAAATCGGTTAGTCGGCCTAAAAGTTCAACGGCAAAGTTAAAGTTTTTGTAATGGGCTCTTGATCCGATAAACAGCAGATAGGGATTGAGCTTTTGATTACAGCCATCACTAAGCGGATAAAAACTTTCGGAGACACCATTATAGATCACCGCAATGTTTTCCTCCTTTAAATAGGGATGAAAGTGAAGTAAATCCTGTTTGGTATGCTCAGACACGACAATAATTTTTTCAGCAAGGCCGATAGCTTTATTTTTCTGATGAAGGTGCAGGTACCGCCGTAAGCCGTTGTAAAACTTTTCGTGTACAAAATCGTGAATGGTCAGCACCTGCTGCGCATGAGGATTGGAAGTAATGCGGTTATAGCTGGAATGAAAAATAAAGGGATCTTTTTCTGCTCTTAAAGACAGTATCTTAAAACGGTTGAATAAAAGTCGTCCGCCCTGCGTCAGGGTTCGGCTTTGTTCAGGAATATGTAAGCCTGCACGGGAAATATTCTGATGAGGCAATTCTGTAAACCTTACTTCATACTGATCACGCAGCAGCCTGTAAATCAGTTCCGTCCAGTAAGTGGAAATGCCGCCTGCCCTTTGCAGGCTGTAAATAATATTATCAAAGTGTATCTTCATCTGAATCCCCCCAGCTTAACCTTTGCCATCACCTTTTTGCGCAACAGGAACAAAGTATACAGGTAAACGACATTTTTGCCTAAACCGATTTTAAAAATATGGTATCTCCACATGGTCCTGAACAATGCCAGAAAGCTTTTCTGATACTGGTAAAGAAAACTGCTGATCATCTTCACCTGTTGATCAGACAGTTCATTCTGGTAACGGTCAAAAAAAGACTGCAGCAATTCATAATTATGGACCAAAGGCTTCAGCATATAGGTTGTGTTGCTAAAGTACCGGTTAAACCGGCTCATGAAAGTCATTTTGTTTACATTACCACTTACATTTTTTTGATGCTGACGGTAAAGGATGAGGTCTTCATCAATTAAGATATTTTTACCAAAAGCACCAATCACCAATGCGGCATAATAATCATGGTTAACCGACTCGGCCGGAATGTGTTTTATTTTCTGGACGGCCGCCCGGTTTAAGATCATGGTGCAGCCCCAGGCATAGTTTTCATTCATTAATACCGGTAAACTGAGCTGAGCGGGCAATGGCAGGCGGGCATCGATCAGATGATCATGCTCATCAATAAAGGTAAGGTTGGCATAACAAAGCAATGGATAATCTGACCCATAAATCGCTTCATTTTTTAATAAACCTGCAAGTGAACGCTCCAGCTTGTTCACCAGCCAGATGTCATCCTGATCTGCAAATAAAACATATGATTTATTGTTTTCGTAAGCCCAATCGAAAAGCTGGGAAAAATTGCGACAGGCAGAACCATGCACCGAACCATACTGAATACATGTCACGCGTGCATCTTTTCGCACATAGCTGTGAATGATCTCAGGAGTCGCATCGGTAGACCGGTCATCACGAATGATCAGTTCCCAGGCTTCATAGGATTGATTTAAAATACTATCCAGTTGTTTCTCCAGGTATTCGGCACCATTATAAGTGGCCATCAGGATCGTTAATACCGGTGCTTCTTTCATGTTTATTTAATGGCTATCCGGTTGACAATGAAAAAGAAAGCCACAAAAAACATGTGGTAAAAATTGGTAAATGAACTCATAAAGATGCAGAATATAAATAAGGACCATTCTACAATATAATATTCGCCATTTTTAGACATGTAATTTTTAAAGGCATTCATGGATAAAAACCCATATAAAAAATTCAGGGCGATTACACCAAACCACCTGAAATCCAGAAACGGATCTACAATATAAGTCCCGATTTTGGTATATGAACTGTATAGCGGCGGATAAATGGCATTTTTATCAATGGGTAGCACGGTAATAAGGGGTCTGGCAGAATAGGCCCCATAGCTGACATAATCATCCCGTAAAGCCGTACTGACAATTTCACTTCCGGTAGAAAAATTAACGGCCCCATACAGGGACAGGTAGGTTTCAATAATATTGGTGGGCTTGGTAATATCGCCGTAATCCCTTAAAAATTCATTGACGGACATTTCTTTATCGTCTTCTGCTGAGCCACCCCGCAACTGGCCCAATATAACAAACAGGACGATACAGGCCGCACCGATAGAAAAAAGCCGGAGTAAGGGAATGGTTTTATAATAGCTGTAGGCAATCAGCATCGAAAAGAAAAACAGGACGATGATTTGCCGGCTGAAAAAGTTCAGGATAATAAAAACGCAGACAAAACTGAGTGCCAGAAACTGCCAGAAACGTAAGGTCTTTTTCTTATACAGGATATAGAACATGGCCGGCAATACCGAATTGAGTACAATAAAGTTATGCAGGGGGGTAACATCATTTTCATTGATGTCCTGGTACACGGCGGCATTTCCTAAATTTAGTACCGGTAAATAACCCAACTGGCCTACTTCCATGATAAAGACGCCTATACCCGCTATAAAAACCAGTAATAAAAAAGCCAGGCTTAACCTTGGGCTTAACGGCGGGATATAATTTTTAAGACTAAAGGAAAATGTTTTCATGGATACCAGCCCGCCAATGATAAAAAAGGCTACACTAAAAGCCAATACCAAAACAAACTGCCATTCGTACCCCATTTGCCTGTCTGAAACCATCAGGAAGGAGAAACCGGCAATGTATACAAAAATGCTGTAAATGGTAAAAGGGTTGATGATTTGCCCGAACCTGATCACGGAGAAGACCGATAATCCCTCTGCTACCAGCAGGAAGAGGGCAAAGGGGAAGAGCTCTTCCAGGCTGCAACCCCATGACGCATACCTTGCCAGCAGGTAAACATCAATAAACAGCAATGCACCAATAATGAGTACTAATATATAAGGTTTAATACCCATTTATCTGATCGTTTTATACATCCTGATGCCTAATTTTAACATTCCCTTTTTGAGCAGGGGCCACTCCTGAAGCGGATTTTTTACAAAATTACTGAAAATATACCCAAACGCCTTTAAAACACTGAGCGAACGTACTTCATGAAGGGCCAGTAAATCCAGGTTCAGTTTCTTTAACCATGCCATTGCTTTTGGATCCTGTAATGTGGAAAGTGCCTGATCCATATGGTTCCGGACCACTACTTCGCCTAAAAACATGTTTCTTTTATTGTTGATGGCGCTTTTTCCATGTACCCTGATCAACGCGCAGGAACGGTCATCCCCGTCAAAAATAAAATGCGGATGGTGCATGGCTACCTTAAACCACAGCAACCAGTCTTCATTGTTTTTCAAATCCTGATCAAACAGGCCTGCAGCGATGACGAGTTCTTTTTTTACCAATGGACTATTGATGGTTAATATATTATTGGTCACCTGCCTTTTTAAAAGTTCAACACCACTTAAGGTTTCCGTGGCTAAAAAGCCGGCAGGATATTTCTGAATTTCTTCTCGTGCTGTAGCTTCTCCGGTAAAAAAGACTGCTTTAGAAAAAACCAAGCCAGCACCTGATGTTTCTGCCAGGGCCACCTGAATGCTTAATTTCTCTGCACTCAAGAGATCATCGGCATCTAAAAACTGAAGGTATTTGCCTTTCGCCAGCCGGATGCCCGCATTTTTTGCGGCAGATGTGCCCCCGTTTTTCACCGGATGAAAAGTGATGCGATAGGTTGGATGCGCCGCGATAAAGCCGGCTACCACTTCGGCGGTATGGTCTGTTGAACCATCATCAATGATGATACACTCCCAATGAAGGTAGCGTTGTTTGATGACGCTCTGCAGGGTTTCTACGATCAGATGACCATAATTGAAAGCAGGAATAATAATACTCACCAACGGTTCCATCATAAAGCTTCCTGTATTTTTTCGTGAATCACCTGCCAGCGGTTTTCCCATTGATGATGGCGAATCACATGATTATAATTCCGTTCAATCAGTGCATGATAATCTTTATAACTGGCCAGAACATTGAGCATCTGGTCTCCGGCATGGTCCATGTCAATCTCAACGATCGGATTATAGCCAAATAATTCTGCCATATCCGAAGGTAAAACACCGACAATCAAACATTTGGAAGCCATTGCCTGAAGATACCTTAACGTCATGGAAGAAATATATTCTGCCCGGTGAGGGTGAGTGATATTAGAGGGTACACAAATGACAATCTTAGCCGCCGCCAGTGCCGCAGAAAAAGCAGGCTTATCAGGAAAAAGTAAATTCATTCCCGGTTTCCTGTAGACGTGATGCTTTCCGTTGAGCTGAAGCGGCCCGGTGATCAGATGATGGTATTCATCATACATCCGGCCAAATTCAAGCACATCAATTTCTTTGTCATGGTATGCCTTGAAATGATAATCCTGAGCAGATAAAGCTTCGGGAAGCCAGATGGCCCGGCATTTAATATGGCTATAATTTTGATTAAAATTCTCCATCACCTGTTTAGAGGAGAAGAATACATAATATACATTAAAAAAATCAAGAAGCGGGAAAATCCAGCGGTGAAACCTTGGCCACACATCGTACATGTACACAAAGTTCAGTTTTGTTTTAAAAGCATGGGGAATAAGCAACCTGAAATCGCCGCTGATCATGGAAACAAAATTAACAGCAAGCTCCTGTTTAAATCTTAACCGCAGTTTAAATAAGGATGGATACCGGGTAAGTTTTCTAACAACGATAGACTTAAAACGGGAGTGTTTAAGCATTTTACGCGCTGGGTCAAAACCTGCAGGTGCCTTTTCTATTGTACGGTATAACTCATCAATACAATCAAGAAAGTATTCTCCATCATTGGATTGCAACAGGCGCAGTTTTATTCCCATAGATTACAAATGTGCAAATTTTTATAAACTTTAATCAACCTTAATATGATACCCGTATGCGTTGATGTGCTTTTGCCAGAACGCTAAATTATACTTCCACCAGGCATGGCAGCCAAAAGGCAATTCGTGGTGATTCAGCTCAAACAATACCTCTGGGTTCACTTCAAAGCTGAATTTCATGGCTTCATCGATTGTGGGTAATTTGAAATCAGGAAAATTATGAGGAATCACTTCTGACCAGAACAGATCTTCATTGATGATGGGCTGAAAAGGATAACCAGCATAAATATAAACCATCTGGTGTTTGATATAACGGTAAAAATTGATGTAAAATGGCCGGTTTGTATCATCAAATGTGCGGGTAAACTTCAGTTTTTTAAACTTCGTGACCACTTCATAACACTTTCTCACCTTCCGAAGGCAAAAGCCGCCATTGCCTAAACTCACCAGCGGACTATCTGTTCCGGCCAAATCATGTCCTTCAAACAGCGGTGCTCCGATATTATCGTATCCCTTTTTACACCAGTCCATCAATTCGTCTTTAAATACAAAGGCATCCAGTTGATGGATGAGCATAAAATCGTAAGCTAAAAAGCTGGCATATAAACCATGGTACTTCATTAACCGGTTATAAGCCGGAATATCGGCAAAAAACTGATCGTCAAAAAGCTTATAACCGGCCTGATGATTAAGCACATAATCGTGATTCCGGATAAAGCCTTCCAGTCTTCTGGGTGCGATAAAATAGATATCATGTTTAGCCAGTATACGGAAACACTGATCCATAGAGATCTGCTCAAATAAACCAACCTGATCTGTATACACCGGAATTACAACACAAGCTTTCATAATTAAATTTTTTGTAAAAACTTTAAGGGGCCAAAACCTGCCAATACTTCTAAAACATTCCTGTTTTTCCAAACCCATACCTGCATGAACAGATAAACCAGGCCGCACAGGGGCACGGTAATGATGACAACCACGATGGGCAGGCTGCTGATTTTCAGCACCAGCATTTTAATCAGAAAAAACAAAGCCGAAGTAAATAAGGCCTGTAATGTTTCTAGCACAGGAAACTTTACCTTAAACAGTTTAAACGAAAAAAAGAACAATAGCATGGTCACACTGCATTCTGTAGCCAGTGAACTAATTGCTGCACCATTTTGCTTATAGATGGGGATCAGTAAGAAATTTAAACCCAGACTCACAAAAACGCCGAACAATGAGGCATACAGAATTTTACGCTCCTGATGCAGGGGCAAAAGAATCTGATGTGCAAAAACCTGTGCCATACCCACAAATACCACAATGAAACACAGAATTTGTAAGGAGCTTACGGCCGGCAAATATTTCTGACCGGCAAATAAGCGGATAATTTCTTCTGACAGGCAATACGTACCAATGGCAATGGGAATACTTAAAAACACCACAAAGTTGATGGATTTGTGCAGCAGTAATCTGGCCTCTGCCCAGTTTTCGGCTTTAAAAGCAATGGTCAGCCTGGGTAACAGCACTGCTGATAAAACGCCAATGACGGCCAGCGAAATTTTACTGATCCGCATGGAAGCAGAATAATACCCTACATAGACATCACTGGTTAAAAATCCCAATATGATGGTATCAAAAACCAGGTAAATGGTGGTGATGATGCTATTGGAAAAGATAATGAAGAGTGGTTTCAGGTGATGCCGGAGGGTCAGGTTTTTAAAAGAGATTTTGACCAGCTTACTGACAGAATACATATTGGTAGCAGCAGCAAGCAAGGTAGCCACCAGGTTTAGGGCATAATAGGTATTCCGGTCGGCCACCGTATGCACCAGGGCAAAAAGCAATATGATGGTGAATAAACGGATCAGAACCGTCCGGATGGCAATGTATTTGAATTTTTCTATGCCCTGAAAAAACCATTCGGCAATAAAAACATTACCCAGTAAAATGGCCATCCCGATTTGATAAAGCTGAAAATTCGAAAATAACTTATCACTCGATAAGCTGATGCCCAGCAATACCACAATGGAAATTAGTGACGTAACGAGGTGGATGAAGATCAGTTCGGAATACACACGTCCGAGTGCGATGGAATCATGTTTTACCTTCGCAATTTCCCTTACGCCATATAAGGGAATACCCAGTGCTGAAAAAATTAAAAAGTAGGTAATAAAATTATCGGCAAAGTTTACGGCACCCATACCTTCCGGCCCCAATATGCGTGAAGCATAAGGGAAGGTAACCAACGGAAATAAGATTTGAGAAACGGATAAGAGTGTATTAAAGACAATATTTTTCTTTAAGCCCGACATGCATTATTTAATCATCAATAAAAATCCGCGTCTTACCAATAACAGTACCGACATTAAGAATCCGGCCAGGAAGAAGCCAACCACCATCCCCTGAGTTTTGGTGGTCGCCAGTTTGGTTAAAGGTAAAACCGGTGCATCGATCATCTGAATTAAGGGCATTTCCTTGCGTTGTGATACTTTTGACATTTCCAGGTTTTTCACCAGCTCCGTCAGAATGGCTGTATTGGCCTGTGCATCCACCTGTCTCCGTTGGGAGGGTACCTTCAGGATTTGCCTGGCCGGGTTAGGATTGGGATTGGCATCCGTTAAAGAAGCCATACCAGCCAGTGCGCCGTTTAATTCCCGCTTCACTGAATCCGTTTGATGCTGCAGAATGGCCACGTTCTGCAATGATTTTTTTGTCTTCGTTTGCACATAAAATTCATTCACATTCTTGACAATCTCATCATCAAATGCCTTGGAAAATAACTCGTCTTTAGAAGTCACCTGAACCTTTAAAATACTTAGTTTCTTATCAGGCTTGGTAACCACCAGGTTATTTTTCCCGATTTCTTTAACAACTTCACCAAGAACACTGTCCTGAGCCCTGGTTAAACGGTCATTTTGTTTTAGCTTAAAGTTGATATTTTTCAGCACCGGATGTTTGGCCCATTTCTCCTTCAGGTGATTAAATTCCAGGTAACGATCAATCAATAACTGTTTTTTGCCATTAAAATCAGCCTCATTTAAAAGTGACTTCTGGATCATGTTCCTGGATTTATACAGTTCAATCAGGTTATCACCCTGAAAAACACCTCCATTACCGGAAGTACCGATCTCAATACCCACCATGGATGCCAAACCCGCCATCTGTCCGAGGCTTCCGCCGCCATTTGCATCTTCCAGAGCAAAAGTACTTGCCGCTACATACTTTGGTTTTTTATACGTTGCATAGAGGTAGCCCAATACCACGCCACATAGGCAGCCGATCAGCATGATCAGCCATTTCGACCGGAGATAGGATAACCACTCATTTGTTTTGATGGCCAGTTCCTTCAGCGTAACTTCTTTATGATGGATTTCAGACATGGCTTAACGTAATAAACTCACAATAATGGCAGCCAGTGAGGCGATACCTGTTGATATTCCAATAAACGTAGCGGCATTGAGCTTCTCACGCTCTGCCCTTTTCGGCACAAAAATTTCAGCACCCGGTTTTACCTGCGGAAAATTATTGAAGAACAAAAATTTCCGGTTGGCAGCAACAGATCCGTTGGAGTATACAATAAATGCGCCTTTTCGGTATGCATTATAGCTGAAACCACCTGAGCCACTGATGTAACCGGTAAAGCTTTTGCCTTTGGTATACACAATGCTGTTGGGTTTTAAAACTTCGCCAGTTACCCGAACGGTTTGCAGCTCTTTGGGTACCCGGATCACATCTCCGTTTTCTACAATCAGGTCGTTACGTGATAATGGCTTATTCATGATCTTTTTCAGGTCGATCCCAACCAGGTCACTTCTTAATATTTCTAGGTCTTTATCTAAACTGGTGGTATCCCTTGCGCCTGATTGCTTTAAACGCTGCAGGTTTAACAATTTCTCGCGTTCTTCTCTTCTGGTCTCCAGACTGTCCATCCGTAAATCGCCTTTACCAGTCCGCCTTAAAGATGCACCTTCTACATAAGCCAGCGGACTTAATCCTCCAGCCCTTTTAATTATATCAGAAATCCTTTCGTCTTTTTTGGTGATGGTGTATATCCCCGGATATAACACTTCACCTTCAATTTTAATCTGGCGTTGCGTATGGTAACTTTCCGAACTTCTGATGGACACAATATCAAATGGCTTTAAGGTAAAATCCTGGTCCTGTAATTTTAAATCCGGATCTACATTAACTGTAAATACCTCTGCCGTTTGTGCCGAGACCGAGGTGGCATCGCTGTTTTTAATTCTTCTGGATATTTCAATTCTGTTTGGTGTGGCGCTTTCCCTGAAGCCACCCGCCATCTGGATTAAAGATTCCAGGTTCATTCCTTCTGCATACATAAAAGTGCCCGGCTGTCTCACTTCGCCCTGAATGGTCACCCTGAATTCTTCCCGTAACTGAAATATTGATTTAATGCTGACCCGGTCTTCCCGCTGCAACCTGATATCCGGTTCAGTACCGGCTAAAATTTTGCCCAGATCAAAAGAAACCAGTGCCAAACTGTTATCGGCATTTAACCTCGAAATATAACCCCTGTTTAAAAAGGCATCCTCTTTAACCCCATCTGCTTTTTGAATCAGGCCCTTCAGCGTCAGCTGATCATCAAGTTCATATTGTCCCGGACGAAAAACAGCCCCATCAATTTCCACCCGGTTGGCAAAGCGGTCCAGAATTTTCTCGACCAGAAACTTATCGCCATTTTGAGGTTGATAGGTTTGAAAATCAGATTCCGGAATGTCTGTAATTTTACGTTCCCTGTTTGTATTCTGCAATACTTTTATCTGTGCCGAATAGGCTTCATTAGAAAAGCCGCCTGCAAAACGCAGGGCATCGGCCAGTGTTTCGGTAGCTTTAATTTCGAAATAAGCCGGACGTTTCACTTCACCGGATAATGCGATACGGGTTTGGTATACCGGTACATTGATAACATCCTGATCCTGCAGGCGGATATTGCCTTTTTGAAGCCCGTTGAGCAGGAAATCGTAAATATCAACCGTATAAATGACTTTATTGTTCCGGATCACCTGGATGTTCCGGTAAGTACCGTTTTTATTCGGGCCACCCGCACCACTTAAGATATTGAATAAGGAAGACAGGGAAGATACCGTATAGGCGCCCGGCCTGGTTGCTTCACCCACCACCATGATGGTGATACTTTTAATGTTGCCCAGCGTGATCGATACGGAAGTTCGGCCAGATTTAATGGCCGGATAGGTACCGGCAAGCGAAGACCTGATTTTAGAAGTGGCCTGCTCAATGTTCAGCCCTGCTACGGAAATAAGCCCCACGTATTGAACCCTGATGGTACCATCCGGGCTCACTTTTGATTTGTAACTGACTTCGTTATCACCGGTAATATCGATCAATAACTCATCATCAGGACCTACCACATAACTCTTTGGCGTAGCCATTCTCAGGTTGGGCTCAAAGGTTTGTGTACCTGATCCGAAAAGTTCCTCGCCAAATATTTTCAGGTTATTTAAGGCATTGGCATTGGCCAGAGCCTGTTCTGAGAGGGAGTTATTGATCTTTTTGAGCGAATCTATTTTACTTTGTGCACTGTTGACCCTTGAACGTTCTACATCTACAAAAGGCTTATTTGCCGCCTGACCGGTATTGGTACTGGTATTGGTTGTACCGGTTCCATCCTGCTTTCTGATTTTCTCTACCCTGACACGCAGTTTCTCAATTTCAGTTTGTGGCATACCCTGGGCCAGTGCTAGCTGCTCCAGCTGGGCATCATTATAGCCGATAGATTCTGCCCGCTGCATCAGCTCCCTGATTTTGGCATCGCTCAGTTCATCCACCTTTACATCAGCATAATTGGTTTGCGCAGATAAGGATGTGGAGAGAAAAAAGGCAAAGAAAAGTAACAGGGCCTTAAGTAAATTTTTAAACTTCATGTGTAGGTTTTTTATGAAAAAAGTGCGGATCGTGTTGATGCCATCACGAGCATGCACAAATTTTCATTTTATTGATATGCTATATTGCACCAAAAATACAAAATTATTTCATTGCACAGGAAAGCATATCAAACATGAACACATGTTTTACGCTTGCGCATGGTATAGCGGGTCAGGCTTAGCGCATTTAAATGGTTTGTGTCATATCCTGTCCGAAAAGCTCTTTATTTTTAAATGGATAATGACCCAGTAAATCATATAGCTTTCCGCTTTGAACAGCTTCCGTAAGGGCATTGAGGTGTTTATCGTGGTGCAGGTCTGTTCCGGCAAGGTCATACATGTTTTCTTTTAACAGATATTCTGCAAATTGCTTTACTTCTTTGCCATAATAACCCACAATTGACAACAGATTTAATTGCAACAAGCAGCCTTTGTCTTTAAAGCGGTTGAGTCTTGTCCTGTCTTTAAAATAGAATGTATAACGCTCAGGATGCGCCAGAATAGGCCTGTATCCTTTAATTTCTACATCAAAAACCCGCTGACTGATATTTGGACTTTCATTCAGATAGGACATTTCAATTAACAGAAACTTTTGTTGAATAGGGCACATTTCTGCTTCCAGGTCAAAATCCTGATCGATCATATATTCCGCTCCGGAATCTAATTTTAGTGAAACCTTTGCCTGATCCATGGCCAGCTGCAAGGCAAACCGGGCCTGATCTATGCTGAGTTTGGTATTCGGGTACAATTCCTTAAAGATATGGGGCGTTGCAATCAATTGATCGAAACCCAGATCCTCCAATGCCTTCACAAATCTTAATGAAGTGGCCACATCGGGCGAACCATCATCAATACCAGGAAGAATGTGCGAATGCATGTCTATTCCCAACCAGGAAATATCCGTAATTTTATTTTTTTTACTAAAAAAGTTAAACATTTTTATCAGAATACTGAATAGTTGTTAAAATAATTATTTAAAAAGCGACTCTTCCCCTTATCATTAAATTTAGCCGCCCTACTCTTTAAAATTCTTGACAGTTATTTTTATTTGTTTTAATTCACAACATAAAAAGAACTTAATTCTATAAATCCACCACGCTATACTATTTTAAATTAGATATTTAATCCGGAATATCCCAAAGTGGCTCATCATATATTCAGTATTCTTTTTCTTCTTATTCAAAATAATTCAGCGTTCTGTAACCACCTTGTTTAAGGTATTCATCCTTCTTCATTAAATTCAGATCAGATGAGATCATATCTTTTACCAATAAGGGCAGGTCATATTGAGGTGTCCAGCCCAGTTTTGTTTTGGATTTGGTGGGATCGCCCAGTAATAAATCAACTTCGGTAGGCCTGAAATACTTTGGATCAACCCGCACAACTGTTTGCCCTGGTTTAAGGTTTTCAGCATTTAACCCTAAACGTGCAATACAATCCTGATCAACATCAATAATCACGCCCTTTTCGTGCTCATCCTTACCGGAAAATTCAATTTCGATACCCAGTTCGGCAAAACTCATGCGCACAAAATCGCGAACTGTGGTGGTTACCCCGGTGGCAATTACAAAATCTTCCGGCTGATCCTGCTGCAGAATTAACCACATGGCTTCGATGTAATCTTTGGCATGCCCCCAATCTCTCTGGGCAGAAAGATTACCTAAATATAAACACTGCTGTAAACCCAGGGCAATTTTACAGGAGGCCCTGGTAATTTTCCTGGTAACGAAGGTTTCACCACGCAGCGGACTTTCATGGTTAAATAATATACCATTGCAGGCAAACATCTGGTAGGCCTCACGGTAATTTACCGTGATCCAGTAGGCATACATTTTAGCTGCCGCATAGGGTGAGCGCGGATAAAAAGGAGTGGTTTCGCTTTGCGGAACCGCCTGTACCAATCCATAAAGCTCAGAAGTGGAAGCCTGATAGATTTTTGTTTTTTGGGTTAAACCCAATATCCTGACCGCCTCCAATAAGCGTAAGGTGCCGAGACCATCTGCATTGGCTGTATATTCCGGCATTTCAAAACTCACCTGCACATGGCTCATGGCCGCAAGATTGTAAATTTCATCGGGTTGCACTTCCTGAACAATCCTGATCAGATTGGTCGAATCAGTTAAATCACCATAATGCAGTTTGAAACGCACATTGCTTTCATGCTGATCCTGGTACAGGTGATCAATGCGGTCGGTATTAAAAGACGAAGCACGCCTTTTGATGCCATGCACAAAATATCCTTTTTTAAGTAAAAATTCTGCAAGGTATGCACCATCCTGTCCAGTTACACCTGTAATTAAAGCAACTTTCATAAACTATTCTAATTCTCGAACTGCAAACATACTGAATAATTCATTTGATTGATAAAGCACGCTATATTTTAGAAAACAGGGGTTAAGCATTGATCAGATTTCCTGTCAGATGATTTAAAGATTTCCTTAAAAAAGCAAAGATTAAGTAAGTGAATTTTGCCTGTTAAACCTATTGCGTTCTTTACGCTTTTCATTTTCTTTTAAACGTTTAAGGGCGAGGTATGCGATTAAATTAGAAAAAACTACGGCAGCAATGCCAAGGATTTCAATTTTCGTAATCATAATAAAGGGATAAACTAAATTGGAAACGAAAAATCAAAAGAAATGTTTTATGATTTTATTAAAAATCCTTACAACCTGGCATCTACCGCAGCACGATCAATGAAGGCCTTTGTATCAAAAATAATGGTTCCGCTGTCTTTCCATGACTGGAAATCAATTTTCTGATAAGCGGCATGTGCTACGGCCAGTATTACCGCATCATAAGGCATAAAATCATCTGCAGCAATCAGGTCAATTCCATATTCCAGCTTCACCTCTGCCGGGCTCGCCCATGGATCATAAATATCGGCCTCGATACTAAATGACTGCAGTTCCTTATAAATATCAATTACCTTGGTATTCCTGGTATCCGGGCAATTTTCTTTGAAGGTAAACCCGAGGATCAATACTTTAGCACCCTGGATAGGCTTGTTTCGGGCCACCAGCATTTTGATGATCTTATTGGCGACGAACATCCCCATATTATCATTCACCCGTCTTCCTGATAAAATCACTTCCGGCTTATAGCCCAGTGCTTCTGATTTGTGCGCCAGGTAATAAGGGTCGACGCCTATACAGTGCCCCCCCACTAAACCAGGCTTGTAATTTAGAAAATTCCATTTGGTGGCTGCCGCGGCAAGTACATCAGCGGTATCAATCTCCATCCGGTCGAAAATAAGTGCCAGCTCATTTACAAAGGAAATGTTTACATCACGTTGTGCGTTTTCAATGGCTTTGGATGCTTCTGCCACTTTAATACTGGGTGCCAGGTGTGTTCCGGCCGTAATGATTGTGGCATAAAGTGCATCAACTTCATCTGCAATCTGGGGTGTAGAACCTGATGTAACTTTTTTAATTTTGGTGAGGGTGTTCACCTTATCGCCGGGATTGATCCGCTCAGGCGAATAACCACAAAAGAAATCCTGATTGTATTGAAGCCCTGAAACCCGCTCCAACACTGGGACACAGTCTTCTTCTGTACAACCTGGATATACGGTGGATTCATAAATAACGATATCACCTTTTTTTAAAACAGAACCAATCATTTCACTGGCCTTCAATAGCGGCTGAAGATCCGGCCTCTTCAGGTGATCAATAGGTGTAGGTACGGTAACGATATAAATCTGCGCATTGGCAAGATCAGCGCGGCTGGAACTTAACATCAGGCCCCGGTCTTGTTCGGCTGTTGCCAATACCTGCGCAAGATCAGGAAGATTGGCCTCATGGGTAAGATCGATTAAATTACCAAGACTCCTGACCCTGCTTTCATTAATATCAAACCCAATTACACGAAAGTGTTTGGCAAACTCGATGGCTAAAGGCAGGCCAACATACCCAAGGCCGATAATGGCTATCTGTTTGTTTTTATTCATTTTTATTTTGGTGATTGGGCAAAGATAAGATAAATCAAGGATGCTTTAAGTTGATCTTTTAACCACCCCAAAAGATACAAGGCAAAGCGCGCATGAAGGGAAGAAAAAACAATGGGGAGGATTCTTGAACCGGCTAAGCTTGCTGTTTTTAAAGATTCCTGTACAAGCGCCATACCTGTTTGCGAAGACAGCGAGCGATGATTGGACTTTAACGACCTGCGCGGTTCAAAGATTCCGCTACGGCGATCGGAATGACGATGAACTTAGCTGATCTGCCTATAAAAAAAATCCCAGGTTAAGAATTTATCTTAATCTGGGATTTAAAAGGAAATCGAGTAGGCTATTTAATCTGTTTTAACAGGTAAGCACCATATCCGCTTTTAACCAATGGCGTTGCAATCTTTTTCAATTGCTCCGCATCTATAAAGCCCATGCGATAGGCGATTTCTTCAATGCAGCCAATCTTTAAGCCCTGGCGTTCTTCGATGATCTGCACAAACTGCCCCGCCTGCATTAAAGAGGTAAATGTTCCGGTATCTAACCAGGCTGTACCACGACTTAAAACACCAACTTTCAGTTTTCCACGTTCGAGGTAAATGCGGTTAATATCCGTAATTTCATATTCCCCACGAGGTGAAGGTTTAATATTTTTAGCAATTTCAACCACTTCATTATCGTAAAAGTATAAACCCGGAACGGCATAATCTGATTTGGGAGAAACCGGTTTCTCTTCAATAGAAATCGCCTTTTTATCTGCATCAAATTCCACTACCCCATAACGTTCCGGATCAGAAACCTGATAGGCAAATACAACACCGCCATCCGGGTCTGAGCTGGATTGCAGTAATTTGGCCATTCCATCGCCATGGAAGATATTATCACCCAATACAAGCGCCACTTTATCCTGACCAATGAATTCCTCACCAATGACAAAAGCCTGTGCTAAACCATTCGGCTCGGCCTGCACCGCATAACTCAGCTTACACCCAATGGCAGATCCATCACCTAATAATTTTTCAAAGTTAGGCAGATCATGTGGTGTGGAAATGATGAGAATTTCTTTAATCCCGGCCAGCATTAAAGTTGACAAGGGATAATAGATCATGGGCTTATCATAAACCGGCATCATTTGTTTGCTGCAGGCCAGTGTAAGTGGGTGTAAGCGGGTCCCGCTTCCGCCGGCAAGAATTATACCTTTCATATCAGATTCAAGATTTGAGACATTAGATCTGAGGAATACTCAGCCAATACCTGTTTTTAGTTTAACTATTATTAATTTGTTTGATACATTCAACCAGGCTGTGTCTCCAATAAGGGATCTCCAGTTGAAACGTTTCTTTGATTTTTGTTTTATCCATCACTGAAAATGCCGGCCTGGTGGCCTTCGTGGGGTAGGCAGACCCCGGAATAGGGTTTACCTTAACCGCTGTATTACTGATATCAAAAATTGCTTTTGCAAAATCAAACCAGGACGTTACGCCCTCATTGCTGTAATGATAAATGCCATACGCATCAGAACCAGATTCAATAATATCAAAAATAGCATTCGCTAAATCAATGGCATAGGTTGGTGTACCAACCTGATCGGCAATGATATTTAATTCATCACGGTCAGCCCCCAGCTTCAGCATGGTTTTGACAAAATTATTGGCATATTCTGAATATAACCAGCTTGTACGAAGAATAAAATGAGATTTTAGTAAGGCGATTACGGCCTGTTCCCCATCAAGTTTAGTCTGTCCGTATACATTAACCGGATTGGCGACATCACTTTCCAAGAGAAGTTTCACCTCATGGCCTTCAAATACAAAATCAGTGGATACATGAATCAACGTTGCTCCTGCATCAGCACAGGCAATGGCCAGGTTAGCGGCACCGGTTTCATTTACCGCTTTCGCTAATTCTACTTCATCTTCTGCTTTATCCACGGCTGTATAGGCCGCACAGTTGATGACAAATGCGGGTTGTGCTTTAGCTAACAAATTCTGAAGGCCTTCCAGATTCAGAATATTCGCATCAGTTTCTGAGGGGAATACAATTTCTGTGATGCCACGTCTGGAAGCTACAGTTTTCAGGCATTGCCCCAGCTGGCCTCCGGCACCAATTACAACAATCTTATCCATGATGCAGTTCTGCAAAAGTTTTTAACAAAAGATCCTTTTCTGAAACAGACTGCTGATCCTGAGGAATCATCCAGTCGATGTTTAGATCCGCATCATTATAAATGACGCCTGTTTCTGAGGCTTTATTGAAGAAATTATCACATTTATAAAGGAATTCGGCCGTTTCACTTAATACGGAGAAACCATGAACAAAACCCCTTGGAATATACAATTGCAACTTATTTTCTGCACTTAAACGCACAGCCACATGCTGGCCATAAGTGGGTGAACCCGGACGTGCATCTACAGCCACATCCAATACCTCACCCTTGGTTACCCGCACCAGTTTGGCTTGTGCGAAAGCACCAGTCTGCGCATGTAAGCCACGGATAACACCATAAGCAGAATAAGATTGGTTATCCTGCACAAAATCGCCGGATAAACCTGTTTTTTCTTCAAAAGTTTGTTTATTAAAGCATTCAAAGAAATATCCCCTGGGATCTTCAAAAACCCTGGGTTTGATAATGATACAGTCTTTTAATCCTGTTTGTACAATATCCATTATTTTTCGCTGTACTGCTTCTCGTAATAAGACTGATAATTTCCTGAGGTGACGTTATTTAACCATTCTTCGTTCTGCAGGTACCAGTCAACGGTTTTGGCTAAGCCTTCTTCGAATTGCAGACTAGGTACCCAGTCTAACTGATTCTGCAGTTTGGTAGAATCGATGGCATAACGTAAATCATGGCCGGCACGATCAGTAACATAGGTAATCAGTTTGGCTGATTCACCCTTTTCACGGCCTAATTTCTCATCCATAATTTCGCAAAGCAAATGGATGAGATCGATATTTTTCCATTCGTTATGGCCACCAATATTATACGTATCGCCTGTTTTAGACTGGTGAAAAATCACATCAATCGCCCTGGCATGGTCTTCTACCCAAAGCCAGTCGCGCACATTTTCACCTTTACCATATACCGGAACGGGTTTATTATTTTTAATGTTGTTGATGGCCAGCGGAATTAATTTTTCCGGAAAGTGGTGCGAACCATAATTATTAGAGCAATTGGAAATGACACAATCCATTCCGTAAGTATCATGATAAGCCCTGACAAAGTGATCAGAACTGGCTTTTGATGCCGAATAAGGGCTATGCGGATCATAAGCAGTCGTCTCTGTAAACATACCTTCCTCACCCAGCGCGCCATAAACCTCGTCCGTACTCACATGATAAAAGCGTTTTTGATCATATTGGCCTTTCCAGTGTTCGCGTGCGGCGTTAAGCAAATTAACCGTACCGATAACATTGGTCATCACAAAAGCTGTCGGGTCTGAAATGGAACGGTCTACATGGCTTTCTGCGGCCAGGTGAATTACTGCATCAAAATTTTCTTTCGCGAACAAATCGCTCATGGCAACCGCATCAGTAATATCTTCTTTTACAAAACGATAATTCGGCTCATTTTCAATATCGGTTAAATTGGCCAGGTTACCTGCGTAGGTAAGCTTATCCAGGTTTACAATTTGGTAATCAGGATAATTTTGAACAAATCGACGGACTACATGAGAGCCTATAAAGCCTGCCCCACCAGTGATTAGAATTTTTTTCACAGTATATTAAGTATTTTCAATTGGCTAAAATAACATAGTTATTACAAATAAACAATTTTGTGTATAATCTTTATGTGTGAAGGCGCTGCTATCTCCGAACATTTATGAGCAGTTAATGCTTAATTTTCAACAGATTGATCAGAGTGCAGCAACAGAACTTTCCAGTTCTTTATACCACTCTTCACCA
This sequence comes from Pedobacter sp. GR22-10, assembly GCF_026239715.1. Taxonomy (NCBI): domain Bacteria; kingdom Pseudomonadati; phylum Bacteroidota; class Sphingobacteriia; order Sphingobacteriales; family Sphingobacteriaceae; genus Pedobacter; species Pedobacter sp. GR22-10. The sequence goes on along the minus strand of NZ_JAPIVR010000003.1, from coordinate 827,950 downwards.
TATTTTCTGATGAGCGGCCCCTTCAAAAAACTATAAACAGGAACTTTCAGTTCTCTTCCAAAGGTACAGGCATCGTGACAGATATGCCAGCGATCATAATTTAATACATCAAATTCGGGGTATTTGGTAATGCGGATAGGATACAGGTGGCAGGATATGGGTTTCTGCCACTCCACGATGCCTTCTTCATAAGCTTTCTCAATGGCGCATTTGGTGATGCCATTTTCAAAAAGCACATAAGCACATTCTTTATTTTTATCTACACATGGGGTTGTCAGATCACCATCTTCATCGACCACGTAAGTACCCTGTTCTTCGATCGCTTTAATGCCCTTCTCGTTTAAGAGGTGTTTGATTTTAGGGTAAATTTCAGTTAAAATTGCTGTTTCTTCCTGATCAAGCGGCGCACCGGAATCGCCCTCTACACAACAAATCCCTTTACATTTGCTCAGGTTACAAACAAAATTCTCTTTTAATACATCTTCGTGCACCAGCACCTGTTCAACTTCTATCATCATTATTCTTTTGCCAAGGCATATTTTAAACCTGCAGCTGATTTTAATTCCATGGTGACCGCACCCACCAATATTTCAACCTGGGCCTTTACCGGCACCCTGTTTCCATCATCTGTTACCCAGAGATACAGTCGGCTGTCTTTTTTAAAGATCCGGCCGGGTTTAATGGACGGACTAAATTTGAGGCACCTTATATTGCCCAGTTTACTTTTGATGGTTTCCTTACCCACATATGCTACTTCCAGCGCAGAGATCTCATCCTGAAGAAAATAATTGAGTTTAAAGGTATCGCCAATTTTCATTTTACTGATGTCCAGGCTTCTGGCGAAATAATATGCAGACACCAGATCAAAAGTCTGCGTGGTCGGTGTGCTGAATGTGCCCCGGTTGGATACAACTTTTTTTCCATCCTGGTTAAACCGCGCCTTATCCTGTCTTTTGTAACTCGACTCCCTGATATTCTCCTGATAGAAGTAGGGCAGTAAATCTGTTTTATCAATATAAGAATCATACCGGTCTCTGATTTTGTAAAACACATCAAATGTACCGGATGTATGCGCATCAACTGACAGCCTGTATGTAGGCTTGTTATCAAACTTCAAATCAGAATTGGTCACTTTTATTGTGGCTTCTGCAGCGGTAATAAAACCATAACGGAGCCTATATTGCAATTCTTCACCTTCCTGAAAAACAGGCTCCTTTTTTAAAGGCAATTGTTGTGCAATACCTGTTAAGGTTAAACTAACGGCCAGAAAAGTTAAAAATATTTGTTTCATTTACTTTTGTGTATAGAATATAGATTCAAAGAGAACTTACTAAATGCTGAATCCTGAAAGGTATACAAAAAGCAAACCAATTTAATCTTTTCTTTTAAATACCGGAACAGTAGAGCAGGGTTCGCCAAACATTATGCTTTTTACTACGGGTGTTAACAGGTTGGTAATTTCCACATAGGCGGATACCGGAATATCAATATCACCGCAACCCTTGATGACCACCCGCTCATTCGCATAATCTGCAGGATTGATTTTAGATAATGCCTTAGTCATGAGTACAGCTTCTAAGGTATCGATGCCCCCAAAAACCACCTCATTGGCATAAGGATTCATTTTATTGGCCAGCAGCATATATGCCCAGGTAGGCACAATGGCATCAGCAGAACAAATAATGGCTATATTTTTATCCTGATATTGCGCCCAGTCATGTTCTTTTATAAATGCCCTGAAATCTTTTTCCCTTAGCATCAGCCCATGGAAAAGATTTTCTTTGATGTCATAGATTACCCGTTCACCCTGGTGATAAAAATCTTCCAGGTTTAACGTCATTAATCCACTGTTGGCTACTTTATTGATGATATTCTCTTGGATGTCCATGGCCTTAAATAAAAAAACCGTTCCGAATATGCTTCGGAACGGTTACAAAATTACGCATTTTCTGATTAATAGAATTTCACGCGATTGTCTTTTATCTTGGCATTATCCTGTAAGGCCTGAAAAGCCGATTGTAAAGAACGTTGTCCTAAACTCAACAGCATGCTTTCCTTTTGCTTAAACATGTTGGCAATGGGTGCAGGATTGGTAAATCCATCAACAGAAAACACATAAACACCGCGTTCGCCATCTACCGGAGCAGAAACTTTACCTGGCTGAGCACCAAATACACTTCCCACTAATTTATTTTCCTGCGCAATGCCCGGAAGAATAGGGTTTGCAAAAACAATGTTTTGTACAGGATTAACTGTACGCCCAACTTTAGAAGCAACCTGAGCCAGGCTTGCTTTGCCGGCACTGTTAAATTTATCTGTCAGCATTTTGGCCTTCACGGCATTGCGAACCATCGGTTCAATTTCTTTTTTAACCTGTGCTAAAGTTAAGGTACCTTTTGGTTTAACATCAGTCAGGTGGGCAACCACATAAGCATTGGTCATGGTGTAGATTTCAGGTAATACATCACCTTGATCGGCTGCATAGGCATCCTGAATTAATTTACGTGGATTATCTAATCCTGGCGCAAACCCCTGAATAGCAGAAACCTTATCCGCCACTGCAACTTTTAACCCTTTGTCTTTTGCGTATTTTGAAAAATCTTTCCCTTTAACATCGTTTAGAAAACTACTGGCTGCTTTGTACGCTACCGCCTGAGTTTTACTGCTTGGAGCCAATGCTTTTTCTATATAAGCCAGCTTAGCCACTTTAGATGAACCGATTTGTTTTTCAATTTTAATAACATGCACACCAAACTGCGATTTAACCACTTTGATATCACCGGCTTTTCCATCAAATACAGCATTCTCAAATTCCGGCACCATAGCGCCACGTGCAAATGTACCCAGCTCGCCGCCTTTATCTTTAGAACCATCTACACTATAGGTTTTCGCCAACTGGGCAAAGTTACCGCCTTTTTGAATCAGGCCTTTTAATGAATCTGCCAACTTGATGGCCTTATCTTCTCCGCCAACTTTAGCCGGATCAATTAAGATATGGCTGGCCTTTACCGAATCAGGAGAGAAACGGGTATCCACCACCTTAACCAGTTTATATGAATTATTTGATAAAACAGGACCGTAAAAACTTCCTGCCGGAAGCGCAAAAACTGCTGAATCTACTGCCGGATCTAATTTACCTTTTGTTAAATACGTAAACGGAACTTTTACTTCTGAATTGATTGCTGCAAAAAGAGAATCGTTTTTAGCCGTTTTAAAGTCGGCTGCGATTTTGTCTATTTGTGACTTAACTGCTGCTGAATCTCCTGAAGTAGGTTTAATATCAAAAGAAACATAATCAAAAGAGCGGCTTTCCTGTGGATTATTGAAACGCGCTTTATTTTGATCGTAATAAGCACTATAATCTGCATCCGTTAATTTCACAGTGGCATCCGGGATACTCGAATAATCCAGGCTTACATATTTAAAGTTAGCCAGTTTATTCCGGTTGGTATATTCATCTGTTGCTTCAAGTGAGGTTACATAAACAGAATTGCGGATCAGGTTTGAATATTTAGTCTGCAAAGCCTGATTTGTAATTTCCTGTTGTAAAAGGGTAGACTGCTGTAAAGCCTGTGGTTCTTTTGATTTCAGAAAGTTCATTAAGGTTGCGCGGTCTAACTGCCCTGTCTGCGGATTGGCAAAATATTGTTTAATCAGCGGGCTTGGATTTTGACCCTGTAACAAGTCTACTAACTCATCTTCAGAAACAGTAAGGCCTAAACGATCGTATTCTTTGGTTAATAATACTTTCCCCAATTCAGCATTCCAGGCCTGATCTACAGCCATCGCAGTCATTTGTGGGTTTAAGCTTCCGCCGTATTGTTGTTTGAATTGATTCAGGCTTTGATCTACTTTAGGTTGAAAATCATCAATGCTGATATCATTTCCATCCACAGAACCCACTACCTTCTGATTTGCTGACCAGAAAGGTTTACCCACGTTAATTGCATCACCTACTAAAAATGCAACAATTGCAAAACCGATGGCGAAGACCAGGATATAGCCCGCACGGTTACGCAAAAATGTCATTAATCCCATATTGTAATTATAATTTATTTAGTTTTTTTTAAGAGGGCGCAAGATACAAATTTGCCTTAAAAAAGAAAATACAAAATTTTATTTATCAAGTGTTTAATCTTTAAGCAAATAGAACGCTTTAATTAGTGGGATGAGGGAGGGGTAGAATGATAGAATAGCGCATAATTTAAGCCAAATGAAAACAGGTTTCTTTCATTCAAAATTCATGCATTCTATCGCTACCTACGGCGCAATACCTTCCTGCATATTTAACTGTCCGCTTCCGGTTTCCATTTCATATGTACTGAAATCCTGAGGGGCTTTAAAATTAATTCCGTCTCCGATACTGCCGTCTGCACCCTTAACATAAACCCTCTGGTTAGAATAAAAAATCTTCTTATTTTCATCCCAGATTAATTCTTCAGAAGAAAAGGTATCGCCTTTATTATTTTTTACCACTACATTTTTTCTGAAGATGGTTTGCTTTATTTCATCTTTTCTGATGGCATAATCACATACCAGATTACCATCAATGGTTCCTTTTGGATTAAAAAAATCGATATTCACCCCTTTGATCATTTCTTCATAGGCCACACCGGCTGAGGGCGTAACTTTATCCATGATGGGCGCTTTGCCTCTTGCTTTCACCCTGGCCGAGTCACTGTAAATAATTTCCACACCTAAAGTACGGTCACGGGTGAACGTTATTTTTTTAGCAGAAACTGCATTTGCATTTTTCAGGTCATCCTCTCCACAGGCCACCATAAAAAGTGGTAACCCCAGCACCAAACCATAAAGCAATGTTTGCAATCTCATTAATCAACCCTGTATCTGCGGAACCAGGTATCATTAAGCGTGAAACCCAGGTGAAAGTTAATGTATTGTTCTTTAACCAGGTTATTCATCATAGTCCCTCTCTGGCCTACTTCTGTAGTAAAATTGATTTTATAAAAAGCCGAGCCTGCATTGGCCGTTGGAAGCGGGAAGCCAAAGCCCAATGATGCACCCATTTGTTTAATGTCCTGGTTTCCGATTTTAACGTAAGTTTTGTCGTAGCTAACCCCTAAACGGTAATCAACACGTTTCAGATAACTGTTATAGGAAGTATAATCCGGTGTCCACTGCCCTCCCAATGAAGCACCCCAGCTATCTTGCAAGCCCGAATTAACATTATTGATAGTGGTTGCCGCCCATTTACTCATCCTGAAATCTGCGCCAATTAACCATTTATCATTTTGCTGTATCGAAATTCCGAAATTGTGTGATAAGGGTAGTTTCAGATTAGATTTTGCGCCGTTAATTACATTTAAAGTATCTGTAGCCAGATTTTCAGTTCCGTCTGCTGCCCTGGTGTACTGAATAGCATAGGCATTTTGCTGAGAATTAATGGTAGATGATGTGCTTCCTGAATAACCTAAAGTAAGCAGTGTTTTACTGCCCAGGTTGAAATCATACTGAATACCGTAAGAATAATTTAAGCCGCCAACACTATTTTTATTTTGAAGCTTCGCATTAATTGCACCTGTTGCCGTGTATTCTGTAGCCCGGGTGGTTTGTAGGTTACCAAAGATATATTCAACATTTCCACCTATTCTTAAATGGTCTCCAAAGCGATGGCCATAGCCAAAATAGGCCTTTGACAGGCCACCTTCACCTTCGTAAAGCTGATCAACAGATAAGGTATCTATTTTCACATTGTTTCGGTAAGAATATCCGAGATCAGAATAAGGCATGATACCAAAGCTGATTGCTGATTTTCTGCTTACCGGAATAGCAAAAGCCAGATGACTGAACGTAGAGTTAAAACTTGATTCAGTTAAATTGTTTTTGGATAAGCTTGTTAAGCTGGCACTCATCCCAATATCAATGGTGGTTAAGGTTATGCCGGAATACGAAGCCGGATTTTGCATGTTGATGTAATTAAACCCGGTTACTTTATTTACCGCAGTTGAAATTCCACCCATGGCCCTAAGCTGAGGGAGTAATGAACCCTTTATATTTCCAAGTCCGAATCTTGAATATGGTGATGAGGTGGTAACCTGCGCCTGGGCACCTAAACCACAAACGAGAACGAGTATGGCTGCAATATAATTTATTCTTTTGTACATTTTAATCTGCAATAGCTTCATTTAATCCTTTTAATACCAAGTACGGATCTTTTATAATTTGAGGGGCAAAGATGCTGTTTTGTAATTGCTTAAACAAAAAATTAGCGTCGCCACCTGTTATAATCACCTTTAAAGCACTTTCTTTTATATTATTTAAGGCTATATAACCTTCAATTTCATTAATAATTCCTTGCAAAACACCATTTTTCATTGCAGAAACGGTATCAACACCTTGCGGAATCTCTTCATTCGCATCCCAATCTATTACAGGTAAACGACCTGTATACTCATGCATGGATTTGAAACGCATTTTTATCCCCGGACTTATACTTCCGCCGAAATATTCGTTACTTCCTGTGCGCAGGTCATAAGTGATGCAGGTACCAGCATCGATTACCATACAAGCCGTTTCAGGAAATAAACCATTGGCTCCCAACATGGCTGCCCACCTGTCTAAACCTAAGGTATTGGGTGTTTGGTACCGGTTGATCACGCCATTCGTTAATAAAGTTGAAAACCGGGTATAGCTTGTTCGTTTTTTTAAAAATTCTTCTAAAGGTGTGATGTCCTGATTTACACTACTGATAATTGCTTTACGAGGTGAAAACTTATCAATCAGGTGTGCCAGATCAATAATACCTACCTTAAGCAAACGAAGATGATGAATCATTTCACGATCGGCAAAAACGCCTATTTTTGCTGATGAGTTCCCGATATCAATAGTTAACCTATGCATGTCATTTTATTATGCTTTATCTACTGACCTGAAAACATGCCTTATCAACCAGATTAAAACCTAAAAAAGCTTTAATACGAAACTTCATGCCACAAAGCTATTAATCTTTGTTAAGTTTTGTTCTAGTTTTTTGTTAAAAAAGGTTAAACAAAAAGAAAGTACTGTACAGAAAGGATAAATAAAACAAACAGCGTTTCATAAAACCATCTTACCTTGGCATTACTAAAATAATAGGCCAAAAGTACTGCGCCTGGAGGTACAGCCAGTAAAAAATGCCAGGTACGAAAATGAGGCTTAAGGTAAAAACTCGCCCCGGCAACAATAAACATGAAGAACAATAACTGGAAGGCCTTGCGGGTGCTGATAAAACTCCTGAAAAAATTTTCGCGAAGTTGTAACGATGCCAGAATAATAATAATGGTAACGGGAATAAGCACCAGGTAATCGTTGTAATTAATTTTAAACACGGATGGAAATTTACTGCCTAATGGCCTCCAGATCTGGTAAAAAGAGCCAATGTTATTGTTCCAGTAATAAAATACAGCCAGGAAAAAAAAGATCGTAATAAAGCCCACCAAACCGGCTACCCATTCGCGCCAGTTAAATGATCTGAAAAGCAAAAGTGCCAGAAAAATGAGCAGCAGCATAGCCATAAACGGGAAATAAACTAGGGTGCCCACACCAATGATCATCCCAATATCAAAAACGGTTGTGATTGAATTTGCGCTTTTATTCAGCTTCAGAAATTTATCAATCAGCCAGATCAGCAAAAAATTGGTGATTAATGCCGGACTTAAAACCATAAATGGCATAAATAAACTGGTACCTGTAACATACATTAAAGCAGGCAAAAAACTGGGCTTTGAAAGCAGGTTATGGTTATTCGTAACACGGTTAAATATTAAGGCCTGGATAAAAACAAGCATTGTGGCAAAAAAGATATTTGCAGCCGGTGAAAGTGCCTGATCTAGATCTACATGAATCAGCAATCTTGCAAAAGGCTCGAGAAAATCAAAATTTAACTGGCCCGGCAACTCATAAAATATCGCTATACGCATAAAAAACGTATAAGCTAACAATAAGATGAGGTTAATGGGATTTAGCTTTCTAAACTGATTAATCATGCCTTTTTCAAAGAGGTGCAAAGTAAAGAAAATAATTTAAGAAAGATTAAAGCGAAAAGACTAAAGCTTAAAGACCAGGCAGAAAGCTTAAGCTTTGCTTTGCAGTTTAATAACACTCCGGCTTACATTAACTTATATGTATTATATGGTCAAAAAATAAGACTATAGCTTAATCACAACTGCGCAAAGCTTTTCGCTTTGGAATAAAAAATCTTTATTTATTAGGAATTAACTGCAGTGTTTTAAGTAGCTAAATGTTTAACCACCTGAAATACCTCAGCATTTCACTATAAAAGAACCTGATAGACTCAGGACTTTACACACATCCCATTTGAATTAAACCCTTGCATATTTTTTTACCATATCATCAATAATCCGGGCTGTTTCATCCGGAAAATCAAATTCATGTTTTTGAGGGTTTGCCACCCAATCCTTTATAATGGGCAACCAGTTATCAGAACTCCCCCAGATTACAGGCAGACCAAATTGTTTCAATGCATAAGCATTACACTGCTGCTCAAACTGAAAGCGCATGGGTGCCACCAATAATTTTTTCTTTAAATAGAGTGCTTCAGAAGGCCCTTCAAATCCGCCCCCGGTAAACAAACCTTCACAGGTAGCCAGACTCTTGTTGAATTTTTCATTGTTCACCGGTTCTACACATACATTTCCTTCCTGATAGGCCACTTTACTATGCTTGGAAAAAACTTCCCATTTTACCTCTGGCAGTTGCATAAAAAGCTTCACCAGTCGTTTATCATCTATAGCAGGCAAGTAAACAGTATAATGGCCCAGGTTCTCCGTTTTCATGGCCCTGATTTCAGACCGGATCACCGGTGTATGAATAAAGCTGTCATACCGATCAAAATGAAAACCAATGTGGTATTTTGTGGGTGCGTACCGACTCAAAATTAACTTACCCCAATCCAATGTTTTCGGGCGGGGAACTTTTTTAGATTTAAATGCCGCCTGATGGCTTAGTGACACACAATCAATTCCCTGAAGTTTACAGGCCCATGCGCTTACAGGCTCAAAATCATTCACAATCAGGTTATAATCTTTTAAGGGCAGCTGCTTCATGTCTTTTCTGAAACGAAAAAGGTTCATACTCAGCCAGGTTTTGAAATGGTCTACACCACCTTTTTTGCCAAAGATAAAACTGAAACCATGAAGCTGGTATTTCACCGGCTGACTCAGCTTTACATCTGCCTGTGTGCCACTCACCAGAATATCAAGTTCGCCATATTGTTGCAGCAATGGAATAATTTCCCTGGCACGGCTAATATGTCCGTTACCAGTTCCCTGTATGGCATAAAGTATTTTCATTTAAGCCCTAATATCTCAAAATTATTGGGCAATTTCATATTTTATATGTTGCAAAAGAATATTTACATCCAGCTTGCTCTTCAAATCTTCTGAATCTGAGAGGATTCCATCATCTGTTTCGTCTTTTATAAACTCTTTATGATCATACTTAAAAACCGTCCAGTTTTGATCCTGATACTCTAAAGCGGTGAGGCTTTCTACCCAATCTCCACTATTCAGATAAGTTACCGTTCCGTTTTCCATTGTAATATTACGCTTTTCAGCCTGATGGATATGACCGCAAACCACATATTCATAACCCTTTTCAATAGCCAGCTCGGCCGCAGTTTGTTCAAAGCTATTGATAAACTTTACGGCGTCCTTAAATCTCGCCTTGATCTTTTTTGAAAAGCTCATTTTTTCTCTTCCAAAGGCTGTGAGTACCCAATTTACAAAGCTGTTAATCAGGATCAGACTGTCGTAACCAACTGCGCCCATTTTCGCCAGCCATTTAGAGTGCTGCATGGTCACATCAAAAACATCACCATGGAAAAACCAGGCTTTCTTGCCATCCAGCTCCATAATGAGTTTGTTTTGCAGGTGAAATGTACCCATTTCCATACCGTCAAATTTACGCAGCATTTCATCATGATTTCCGGTAAGGTAATGAACCTGCACGCCTTCAGAAACGAATTTCATTAATTTACGAACAACTTTCATGTGCGATTCCGGCCAGTAGCGTTTGCTGAACTGCCAGATATCTATAATATCACCATTTAAGATAAGTGTTTTGGGCTTAATACTCTTTAAGTACTTTAACAGTTCTTTGGCATGGCAGCCATAGGTGCCCAAATGCACATCGGATATTACGACTACATCAACATTTCTTTTGTTCATAAACTAAATTTTGGGGGGACAAATGCTATTACCGCTTTAAAAAAGCAGTTCAGATATAAAAAAACTGCCCTACCAGTCTTCTTCCTCATCAAGCTTTACCTCGAAAGGGCTAAAGAAATAAAGTACAATTATGAGCAGGCATACGGCGAAGAATAATTCTAGCATATCATCTGGTTTTACATTACAAAGGTAAGACACTGTCTATCAACCAAATGTTACGTGATTGTTAAATTTTATTACAAGCGTGATTCAATGTTATTTGACCATTAGTTGGCTAACCTGGCTTAAACCTTTTATGCTACATAAACTGAAGCAGCGGAAGAGATCTGATCCATACAGGTTAAGACAGCTTTGCCTTCTGCGCTGAAGGCGGTAGCAGGCTGGAAATTGAAATAAGTTAGAACAACTTGCTATCCAGACTTAAACCAATAAAAAAACCCCGCATGATTGGAATCAAGCGGGGGTATAGTTTTATCAGAGCCTATGTTAAACTTTAACCGCTTTCTTTTTCTTTTTTTCTTCTGTGTAAAATCCAAAGCCTAAGCCAGCCAATAACAGGATTGATCCTGCCAAGGATATTTTCTCACCAGTATAGTATGAAGTTGGATGAAAAATGAATTCAAGCTTGTGGTTACCTGCTTCCAGCTGTGCCGCACGTAAAACGTAATCTGCCCTGAAATAGGGTTTTTCTACACCATCAATATACATTTTCCAGCCTTTATTGTAATAAATTTCAGAAAAAACAGCCACGACATCTTTAGCTGTTGAATATTCATAAGTGAGATGATCAGGATGATAATCAGTGAGCTTGATAAAGCCTCCCTGTCCGTTCCCTAAAATTTTACTATCGATCAAAGCTTTAAAGCTTTCATCTACAATAGCCTCTTTCTTCGCATCGAAACTGCTGATGGCTTTCATTTCTTGATCGGCATTCTTTACAAACTGAACGCTTTCTACAAACCAGGCGTTGCCCGCAGCGGTAGGATTACGCTGCATTTTATATGATCCGTTCTGCGGATCCTGTGTGATGATATACTTCGTATTCAACATATCCAGCACATCCTGATTGATACTTTTAGTCATTTGATGATCAACCAATTCCTGAAAACGCTTTAATCTTGCTGAATGGAAACCACCAACCGTCTTATGGAAGTATGATGTTTCGGCACTTTTGAACGGATCGCCAAGCGACAAATCAAAAACCCTGAAATTCGGATCTTTATCTGCAGAGATAAAATTATCTACGTCCCTCGCCTGATAGTGGTTTGCCAGATCGGTTTTGCTCACAAAATTCTGGCTATTCAGGTAGCGACGGTCAACTTGCCATAAATCGATTAAAACAAACAATGCTAATAAGCCAAAAACCAATTGCATGTTCATTTTTTTAGTAATAAAAGCCCATGTTAAACCGAAACCGATCACGATGAATAACAATGTACGCCATGCATCAGCACGGGCAAGTGATACACGATCAGCAATAACTCCATTGATAATTTCCATGGCAGCACCTCTATTATTTTGCAGTGCTTGTGTTAACGCATCCAAAACCTGAGGCTGGTTTGCCTGTGTAAAGCTGAAAAATGCAGTTGGAATAATTGCAATGATTAATGATAAACCGCCCGTAATCCCGGCCGACCATGTTAATCGCTTGACTAAATACTTTTGATCATACTTACCTTCCTGTGCTTCCTTAATCGCTAAAACAGCCAGTAACGGAACTAACAAACCTACAACGGCCAAGATTGATTCAACTGCTCTGAATTTGTTATACATGGGCAGATAATCGAAGAAAATGTCTGAGACTAGTGGGAAATTTTGTCCGAATGACAGCAACAATAACAAGATACTACTGCCTAAAATCCACCATTTCCAACGGTGTTGAACGATAAATAAGCCAAATACAAAAAGCAGGCAAATAATGGCACCAAAATAGTAAGGGCCAGAAGTACCCGGTTTATTTCCCCAGTATTGGTTTGTACCCAAATTTTGAGCAACATAGCCGATTACTTGTTTTGGATCAATGCCCTGAAGATTTTTTTCTACTGCTTTATAGGTATTGCTTTCAGGTTTGATCATCTCATCAATACTGCTCGCTCCACCATAAATATTTGGAATCAGGAAGGAGAAGCTTTCTCCTACACCCTGGCTCCATTGATAAGCATATTCCTTATCAAGGCCATTTGCCGGCTCTGCCTTATCCGTTGTTAAATTTGATTTTCCACGAATGGTTTCTTTTCCATACTCATATGTTGTCCATAAAGTACCGGCATTAACTAAAACGGCCAATACCATTCCGGCAACAATAAAACCTATTGACTTGCCGAAAGTAGCCAATTGCTTCGCTTTAAAGGCATGGTAAAACTCAATACAAGCCAAAATGAACAAGGCAATAAATAAATAGTAGGTCATCTGGATATGGTTTGAACGGATCTCCAAAGCCATAAACAATGCGAATAAACTTCCTCCAACCAAATATCGTCCTCTTAAGGTTAAAATGATTGCAGCTAAAATAGGAGCGAAGAATCCAATCGCTAATGCTTTATTACTATGACCGGCAGCTATAATGATAAAATTGTATGACGTAAAAGCAAAAGCTATCGCTCCCGCTGCTGCAAGCCATGGATTGATTTTGAGTACGCAGAAAAGAAGATAAGCGCCCAATAAGTATAACACGACTGTTCCAACCGGATCAGGAAATACACCTTTAATGACATCAATACCATAAGTAGTAATGTTTAATGGATATTGCACCCAGATTTGATAAGCTGGCATACCACCAAACATCTGGTTTGTCCATAGCGGCCCTTTACCTGTTGCCGCCTTTACATCCATAATTTCTTTTTGCATGGCTTTCGCTTGCAAAACATCACCTTGCTGTGGTGCTTTACCCTGTAAAACAGGACTGAAGTAGGCAAAAGTGATGACTACAAAAATTGCTATGATGGCTAAATGGATGCCATTTTTGTTAAACCAGTTATTCATTAAGGTTTGTTTATGTTTAAAGGAATGTCAAAAATAAAAATTTGGTCCGTATAAAAAAGGAATAAATTAAATGTGAGCAGAATAAAAAATTAGTTTTGTGAAATCAAAACTGCAAATGAAGCCACCTTATGAGAAGAAAATTTGTGTTTACCGTATTGCTATTCGCCACATATTCGATTACCAAAGCGCAAATAGTGAGTTTAAATAATGAGGAGATCAACATTTTAAAAACCCAGATTTCCAATGCGCCTGCGGCAAAGAAAATATATGCCGGCTTTCAGAAATCTGCAAAGCAGTATTTAAACGAACAACCTGATCCTATTGATACCATCAGGACTGAAGGCTTACTTAAAGGCAATCCAAAAAAGGAGAAGTCAAAACTGGCACTGGCAGATATGCCTAAAATGTATGCATTGGCACTCCAGTACCGGCTTACCGGCAATCAGACTTTCCTGAATCAATGTACTTCATTTTTAAGTGCGTGGGCTAAAATCAATCATTCCGGTGGCGATCCGATTGATGACACCAATCTGGATAAGGCTATTGAAGCCTATGATCTGATCAAAAACAATATGGCCAGGGGCGATAAAAAAATCATCGACAAATGGTTAAGTGAAACCGCCAGTGCAGAAATTAACAGTAAACGCATGAAACCTGGTAAAGCCACGGCCATTAATAACTGGAATGCGCACCGGCTAAAAGTAGTGGGTGAGATTGGATATGCTTTAAACAACCACGAATTCATTAGCTGGACGATAGATCAGTTAAAAAGTCACATTAGTATTAATTTATATCCTGACGGAAGCAGCCTGGATTTTAAGCAAAGAGATGCCCTGCACTATCACCTTTATGATCTGGAACCCTTACTTAAGCTCGCCATTATGATTAACCGCGGAGAAGGCACCAACTTCTATACTTATTTGTCTCCAAATGGATCTTCCATTAAAAAGTCTGTAGACTGGCTTATTCCGTATATAAAGGGCGATAAAAAGCATGAGGAATATGTGAATACAACCGTTAAGTTTGATCATGATCGAGCCAAGAATAATGAACCGGGTTTTGCAGCCGGAACATTATTTGCACCTCAACTGGCTATACCGCTTTTAAAATCAGTAATTTACTTTGATCATGCCCAACAAGACTTATTAAATCAGCTATTGAATGGACAATCGGATATAAACCAAATAACTGATAAAATTAAAGCGGGAAATATAAAATAAATAAACTTTCAATAATTTTTGAAAGTTTGATAATATTATTATCTTTGTTTATGGAATTAGCAGCAGCAAAACTAAAATTTATAGAAGCCTGGGGAAAATTGGGTTCCGAATGGGGAATTAACCGTACCATGGCACAGGTGCACGCGCTTTTGCTGATCTCGCCTGAAGCATTGACCACTGAAGAAATTATGGAAAACCTGAGTATTTCCAGGGGAAACGCCAATATGACGCTCAGGGACCTGATCGGATGGGGACTAATAGAAAAGCAACATAAGGCAGGAGAACGCAAAGAGTATTTTTTTGCGGATAAAGATGTTTGGAATATTGCCCGACAGGTAGCCAAAGAAAGGAAAAAAAGAGAACTGGAGCCGGTTCTTAAAGTATTAAATGAACTGTCTGCTGTTACAGGCAACGAGAAAGACCCGGAACTGATCACATTTAAGAAATCAGTGGCTGACATTAATAAACTGGCCGGTAATGTTGATAAAACGCTGGAGACCATGTTAAAAGCGGAAGAAAGCTGGTTCTGGGGATCGGTGTTGAAAGTATTTAAATAGGAGGAGGAAGTACCAAGTGACGAGATTTAAGTATCAAAACCGCCGATGGTAAACCCTATAGCGTAAAGCATAAGCCTTATATCTTATATGGCTTTATTTTTTAAGCATAATTTTCATTTATTACTGAAAGTTTAAACACAAAAGAAATGAAAACACTTCAAAATCATATCATTTTATTTGACGATGAGTGTCCCATGTGTCAGGTTTACACCAAAGCATTTGTTAAAACCGGCATGTTGCCAGAAAACGGCAGGACATCTTATCAGCAAATTCCTGAATCAATTTGTCCGCTGGTAGACCGTCAGCGTGCGGCAAATGAAATCGCCATGGTGAATACAGAAAATGGTGAAGTGACTTATGGAATAGAAAGCTTGTTTAAAGTTATCGGAAATGCACTGCCCATATTCAGGCCATTGTTTGCGTTTAAACCTTTCATCTATATGATGACTAAGTTGTATGCTTTTATTTCCTACAACAGAAAGGTGATTATTCCGGCAGCAATTCTGCCCAATACCATCCAACCCACTTTTAAAATAGCTTACCGTATGACATACCTGCTGTTTACATGGTTAGCTACCGCTTATATCCTTACCGCTTATGCGCATTTACTTACCGGTTATGTTCCTATAGGCGGAGAATACCGGGAATATTTTATTTGTGGCGGTCAGATGGTTTTTCAGGGCATAATAATATTTTTCTATAAGAGAGCTAAACTTTGGGATTACCTCGGAAATATGATGACGATATCCTTTGCGGGATCAATCTTACTCATGCCTGTACTCCTCGCCAGTCATTTCGTTGACCTTCACCCTGTAATCTATATACTTTATTTTCTGTTTGTTGCCGGACTAATGTTTCTGGAACACATCAGAAGAAGTAAATTGTTAAAACTTGGCTGGTTATTGAGCATCACCTGGGCGATTTATCGCCTGATTATTTTAGGATTAATCTTTTATATTTAGAAATGATGAATGATCTGAAAATTATTTTAGCAGGAGGAAACGGGTACCTCGGAGGTTTACTCGCCAAACACTTCAGTGAAATCGCTGAAAAGGTAATTATTCTAGCCAGAAAACCTCAGGCACAAAATGGAAATATCACCACTGTACTTTGGGATGGAAAAACTACAGATAGCTGGGTTGAAGAACTGGAGGGAGCCGACTTACTGATTAATTTATGCGGAAAAAACGTAAACTGTCGTTACACACAAAAAAACCAGCAGGAGATTATCAATTCAAGAGTGCTACCCACCCGTTTATTGGGAAATACAATTAAAAACCTAATAAAGCCCCCTAAACTCTGGATCAATGTGACGTCTTCCACCATTTACAGGCATGCTGAAGATCATCCGCAGGATGAATATACCGGAGAAATCGGCAGTGGATTTTCTATTGATGTATGCAAAGCCTGGGAAAATTCTTTTTTCGAAACAGAATTGCCTCAAACCAGGAGAGTAGCTTTAAGAATGGGCATAGTACTTGGCAAAACTGATGGTGCTTTTCCGAGGTTACTAAACCTGGTTAAATTTGGATTAGGCGGAAGACAGGGTGATGGAAAACAGTATGTAAACTGGGTACATGAGCAGGATGCCATCCGTGCGATAGCTTGGTTATTTAATCAGGAACAAATCAGTGGGATAGTGAATTGTACGGCACCCCATGCCGTTACCAACGAAGTATTGATGCAAAGCATTAGAAAGGCTTACGGGATTCCGTTTGGTTTGCCCACACCGGCTTGGCTGCTATCTATTGGTGCGGCAATTATCGGGACAGAAACAGAACTCATTTTAAAAAGCAGATGGGTTAAGCCAGCCATTTTACTGGAACATGGATTTGAATTTCAATATGGCACAATTGACGAAGCCATACAGGATATTTTAAGTTTAAGGCTATAAAATATGGCTGTTATCATTCTTAAAACACAGATCGCAGCCCCTATAGAAAAATGCTTTGATCTTTCCCGAAGCATTGACCTGCACCTGAAGTCGATGCAACATAAGGATGAAAGGGCAATTGATGGCAGAACTTCGGGATGAATCGGATTCCATGAAACGGTAACCTGGAAGGCCAGACATTTTAGAATCCTATTCCGGATGACAGTTAAAATAACAGAGATGAAATACCCTGATCATTTCACAGATAAGCTGGTTACAGGCCCTTTCAGTAAGTTCCATCACCAGCACCGCTTCCAATCGGCCTGCGGTAAAACAGAAATGACTGATAGGCTTGAATTTGTTTCACCTTTCGGCTTATGGGGGCGATTGGCCGATTGGCTATTTCTGAAAAAGTACCTGCGGAAATTATTATTGGAGCGAAATAAAATGATCCGCCTGGAAGCTGAACGTGCATTAAACTAAAAACCCTGAAGCAGGTTCAGGGTTTAATGTTATTGTTTAACTTCTTCGTAATCTACAAAATCACCAAGTTTATCGGTTTTACCCGTTTGTTTTGGCGGCATGTAATCTATAGAGATCGATCCTTCAGGCTTCGATCGTCTTTGTTGCTGATTTGCCTGGCCGTTTGCCTGTTGCTGCATTTTGCTGGCCAGGTTACTAAAGAGCATAGGCAATATCAACCGGATCAGCATTCTGATGATCCAAAGTACCAATATAGCGATGAAAATGAACTTTATTAATCCCATTCTTTATTTACTGTTATTACAAATATAGACGTATAAGGCTTTATTTTGTTACTTTTTAGGCCTTTGATTGCATTTCAATTACAATAATTAACGCAAACCGGCTAAATAAAGTTTTATTCTGCCACAATCTCTGCCACCCGGCCAACCTGACCGTCATCTAGTCTCACCTTGATGCCGCGTGAATGAAATGCGGATGAAGTGAGTAAATCCTTTACTATGCCATATGTAATATTACCGGATCGTTGATCTTTTTTTAAGATGATTCCTACTTCTAAGCCTGCGTAAATGTCTTTTCTGTTTTGTCCGTTCATTATACTGTGGTTATGTTTGGCAAATTTCTACATTTTGCCAGGAATTTGAAATGTATACAGATATTTTATTTCCCAAATTTTTCAGCAAACATTTTTTCCAGCGCAAACATTTCATCACGGAGTTTTGCTGCCTGTAAAAAGTCCATATCTTTTGCTGCTTTCTGCATGTCCTTTTTAGTGGTATCAATGGCTTTTTGCAATTCGCTTTTACCCATATATTGTACAATCGGATCGGCAGCAATGCTGATTTCAGCATTTTCCACATAAGCCCTGGCTTTGTTATCACTGGCCTTTTGCGAGAAATCTAAAACAGATGTTTGTTCCAGAATCGCTTCACGAGATTTTCCTACGGTTTTTGGCGTAATGCCATGCTCCAGGTTATAGGCAATCTGAATATCCCGGCGACGATTGGTTTCAGAAATCGTTTTTTCCATACTCTCGGTTATTCCGTCGGCATACATAATTACCCTGCCCCGATCATTACGGGCAGCACGGCCAATGGTTTGAATTAAAGATTTTTCTGAACGAAGAAAACCTTCCTTATCAGCATCCAAAATCGCAACTAAAGTAACCTCCGGTAAATCCAGTCCTTCACGAAGCAGGTTAATTCCCACCAATACATCAAATTCTCCTAAACGCAATCCACGCAGAATTTCCACACGCTCTAGAGTTTTAATTTCAGAGTGGATATATCTCGTTTTAATATTGAGCCGATCCAGGTATTTTGTGAGTTCTTCAGCCATGCGCTTGGTTAAAGTAGTGACTAAAATACGTCCGCCATCCTTAATGGTAATGTCGATTTCATCCAGCAGGTCATCCACCTGGTTGATGGCCGGCCTGATTTCAATCACCGGATCCAGTAAACCTGTTGGCCGGATCACCTGTTCTACCACCACACCTTCTGATTTTTCTAGTTCATATTCTGCCGGCGTGGCACTGACGTAAATCGTCTGCGGGGCTAAGGCTTCAAATTCATTAAAGTTAAGTGGCCGATTATCTAGTGCAGCCGGTAAACGAAAGCCGTATTCTACTAATGATAACTTTCTCGACCGGTCACCACCATACATGGCCCTGATTTGCGGTACCGTTACATGACTTTCATCAATTACCATTAAATAATCATCAGGAAAATAATCAAGCAGGCAGAACGGACGCATTCCCGGCGTTCTTCCATCGAAGAAACGGGAGTAATTCTCAATCCCTGAACAATAGCCAAGTTCCTTCATCATTTCAATGTCGAAGTTGGTCCGTTCCTCTAAACGCTTTGCTTCCAGTAAATGCCGATCAGCAATTAACTGATTCTTTCTTATTTCCAGTTCTTCTTGTATGCCCCATATCGACTGATTGAAACGATCCTTTGGAGTGACGAAAAGATTTGCCGGATAAATGGCCATATCTTCCAGTTTTTCAATCGTTTTGCCCGAAACCGGGTCAATGGCAGAAAGCTCCTCAATGTCATCGCCAAAAAAGGAAATGCGATAAGCATGATCCAGATAGGCCGGATAAATATCAACCGTATCACCTTTCACCCTGAACGTACCCCTTTTAAACTCAGTAGTGGTTCTGGAATATAAAATTTCGACCAGGCTATGTAAAAATGCATTACGCGAAATCCTTAAGCCTACACCAAAACGGAACACCATTCTGGAAAAATCTTCCGGGTTACCCATACCATAAATACAGGAAATGGAAGAAACAACGATGATATCTCTCCTACCACTCATTAAAGAGGAGGTAGTACGTAAACGTAGTTTTTCAATCTCTTCGTTAATACTTAAATCTTTTTCAATATAAGTATTGCTTGAGGCGATAAAAGCTTCAGGCTGGTAATAATCATAGTAGGAAACAAAATAATTGACAGAGTTTTCCGGAAAGAAATTTTTAAATTCTCCGTAAAGCTGTGCAGCCAGGGTTTTATTATGACTTAAAATGAGTGTTGGCTTCTGTGTCTGCTCAATGACATTAGCTACAGTAAAGGTTTTTCCGGAACCGGTAACGCCTAATAAAGTTTGATAATGTTCGTTGGCATTTACACCATCAACCAGCTGTTTAATAGCGCCAGGCTGATCTCCTGTAGGCTGATATTCGGATGTGATCTTAAATTTCATGTGTAAATCAAATGTACGATTTTAGGGCTTAACAGTTAAACAGGTAAAAGTCAGGAATGTTTCTTTTATGAAATGATGAGCATTGATGAAGTGACCAAATGATGTAAACCAGAGAAGAAGTAAATATCAGGTGCAATCCTGGAAAGACCTTTCTCTACACAAATAAACAGTACACAAAAAATCCCCGCTGAAATCATTCAGCGAGGATTTTTTATGAAGCAATAACTGTTAATATTACTTACCCGCAGCCACTTTCATTGGGTTTAAGCCCACAGACTGGCCCCTTACCGCACCACCAGCTTTGGCTTTAAAGGTTTTAAATTTGCTTTCTTTTGCTTTTCCACCCCAGGCATTATTGGTGGTATCAATATCTGCCGTTTCACGCAACGGATCTAAGAGGATGGACTCAACCTCCTTATCTTTCACATAAAATTTAGATGTTTTCAATTCGTTATGCCTCCAGATTTGTGCAGGAATCCGATCGATTTCTTTCGTACCGTCTTTGTACGTAAACTCTACAATCACCGGCATCACCAAACCACCTTTATTACTAAAACTCAATTCGTATAAAAACTTGTTTTTATACTGGTCCTGCTCGGCTTCCGGTACGGTTGCCAAAGGCATTCCGGTTTCTACTTTGTTGGTAATTGTGGTATCTATACTCACCAAACCCCTGTCATACTTATAATAAAAATCTTGTGCCGCAGGGTTTTTATCCACATAGAAATTATTTTTTTTCTCTTCACGGTTTCTGATTTTGGAAATATCCTCAAAAGCATTTACAGCAGGTTTATCAATCTTCAACATGCGTGACCTTGCCGCCGGAACATCATTCGGAAAATCGGCCTTTGCAAATTTTACCGTATCGAGTGAGATGTCGCAAGGATCAGTTCCGTAGAACCAGCCTCTCCAGAACCAGTCCAGGTCTTCGCCACTGGCATCTTCCATCGTGCGGAACAAATCAGCTGGTTCAGGATGCTTAAAAGCCCATCTCCTGGCGTATTCTTTAAAAGCATAATCAAATAATTCTCTGCCCATAATCGTTTCACGGAGGATATTTAAACCCGTGGCCGGCTTAGAATAAGCATTGGGACCAAAACGGGCAATGTTCTCTGAATTCGTCATAATGGGTTCCAGCTCATCCTTAGGTAGTTTCATGTAATCTACAATCGTATATGCCGGACCTTTTTTACTTGGAAATTTGTTATCCCAGAGTTCTTCTGTTAAGTATTCCACAAAAGAGTTCAGTCCTTCGTCCATCCAGGTCCACTGGCGCTCATCACTATTGACAATCATTGGAAAGAAGTTGTGCCCAACCTCATGGATAATTACCCCAAGCATACCATTTTTAGTGCTTTCGCTATAGGTTCCGTCAGCATCTGTGCGACCGTAATTAAAACAAATCATTGGATATTCCATTCCGTTTGCAGCTTCAATACTTTGTGCAACGGGATATGGATATGGAATGGTAAAATCAGAATAAGTTTTTATGGTATGCGCTACGGCCCGCGTTGAAAATTTACTATATAAACCGTAGGCTTCCTTACCATAGAAACTCATACACATCACAGTATTATTATTGGCCTGAATTTTTTGCGGCATGGCATCCCAGATGAATTTACGGGAAGCAGTCCAGGCAAAATCACGGACATTATTTGCATTAAACACCCAGGTTTTTTTAGCAGTAGATTTTTTGGTTTCGGCCGTTTTGGCTTCAGCAAGTGTTTGAATTTCTACCGGAGCGGTGGCCGTTTTAGCGGCATTGTACCTGCTTAATTGCGCAGGAGATAACACCGCGCTGTAATTGATACATTCACCAGTAGCTCCTACTAAGTGATCTGCAGGAACAGTCATTTGCACTTTAAAATCACCGAACGTTAATGCAAACTCACCCCGGCCGGTAAACTGGTGGTTTTGCCAGCCCTGGAAATCGCTGTATACACATAAACGCGGGTACCATTGCGTCATGGTGAACAAATAGTTGCCATCTGCCGGAAAATATTCATAACCACCTCGACCGCCAACACTCATTCTATCTGTTATTTTATAATTCCAGTTGATGTTGAAAATAAACTTTTGTCCGGTTTTTAAAGCCACTGGCAAATCAACCCGCATCATGGTTTTATTGACCGTATACTTTAAATTTTTACCCAGGGCATCAGTCAGTTTGGTGATGTTAATGCCATCGCCGTTATCGGCCTGATTACTCAGCCGGTCTAAAGTTTGTGTTGTTCCGTAAGCCGGCATTTTAGTGGCATCCTGATAATTGGCACTTTTACTGGTGCTATGCTCATTTTCATCCAACTGCAACCAGATATAGGTGAGGGGATCAGGCGAATTATTCGTATAAGTAATGGTCTCTGCGCCCGTTAACAACAGGTTTTTTTCATCCAACTCACATTTAATATTGTAATCGGCACGTTGTTGCCAGTATTTTACACCAGGCGCACCACTTGCCGTACGCTGCTCATTCGGTGTAGGTAAAATAGTACCCAATTGCTCAAACTTATTTCCGTGATTACTTCCCGGATTGTTCTGAATGTTTTGAGCAATAGCCAGGCTTCCTGAAAAAAGCAACAGGCCAGATAATGTGAATAGTTTATTAATCATTCTTTTTAGTTAAAAGGGAATTCTCTCTAAAGCCATTTTTAAAGCCAGGCTAAACACGGCTGCTGATATAAACAGAACCCAGCTGATTCTCTTTATTTTGGTATAATTAAAAACGATAAAAGTAGCGGCCAGTATGATTAATACCATAAAAACCTGACCAGCTTCCAACCCGACGTTAAAGCCAAATAAACCCCAGCCAATCTGCTGATCTTTAGCCAGCATCATCCTGATGGAATTGGCAAAACCCATTCCATGCACAAGACCGAAACCCAATGCCAGAAAATAATTGATCCTTACCGCTTCCATTTTAAAATTCCTCCGGAATAAATTACTTAGCGCAGTAATCACAATGGTACAGGGAATTAAAAACTCTACCCATTTGCTTTCAAACCGGATCATATCCAATACACTTAACAGCAGGGTTGCAGAATGGCCAATGGTAAAGGCCGTAACCAGAATTAAAACCTGCTTAATATTGGTATAACTGTAAATGGCTACCAGGGCTAAAATAAAAAGCTGATGATCCAGTGCATCAAGGCTTATAATATGCGCCCAGCCCAACTTAAAGTAAAAGATAAAATCCTGTAACGGCATGAATAACTGGTTAATTATCGGAGCAGTATCATTAAAAATATAAAATTATCTTTTTTACGGCATAAATACATATTAAATACAGAAATTTAGATACCAAATTTGTTACGAACATGATTTGGCACATCAAATACAATAGCGATGATTTGATTAAACACATTATACCGTAACTTTGACTTTAATCATTTGTAATTTAAGATCATTTTCATGCTCAAATTGAAATACTACCTGTTCATGTTATGCTGTATTTGCATCAGTATGGGGGCAGGGTTGAAGCATCCGCTCCATGTGAGTACAACAGAAGTGAATTTTAACCCGAAAGAAAAATCACTGGAAGTTAGCTGCCGCATTTTTACAGATGATTTTGAATCCGTTTTAGCCAAACTCTACCACCAGAAAACAGATCTTTCCGCTCCTGCCATGAAAACAAAAATGGATGATGTGGTGAAGAAATATCTTTTAAGCCACCTTCAAATCAAGGTGAACAATAAACCTGCAGCTTTGCAATATATTGGTTTTGAAATTGACCATGAAGCGACCAATATTTACCTGGAGGTGAACAATCTCTCATCTTTCAAAACGGCTGAGGTAAACAACACTATCCTATACGATCAGTTTGATGATCAGATGAGTATTATCCATATAATCAATGGAAAAACACGTAAAAGCACAAGAGTATTATACCCTGATAAGACTTTTCAGGTAAACTTTTAATGGTATTTTTTGTATTCAATATTAAATAAACGTTAAATTACGTTAACTTTAATATCCCGTTTACATGATTTGTTACTGTGGGAAACACTATTAATAATCTTAATTACACATTATTCAATTTGTTTAAATAAGTATGCATTTAATCGTTTTCTCTGCAGTGCTGACGCCCCGGATAAAATATATCTTTAATTTTATATTTAAGGATATCCTCAGGGCCGAGGTTGAATTTACCGGAAACAGTCAGCATTTTCTGGATAGTGCCCATGCTAAAATCAGCTATGGCCAGGCACCACTTGCTGACGAATTATTTTTCAGTAGTTCTCATTTACTTTTTTCTAATAAAGTAGAAGAATTTAAAATGAAGACAGTGCAGTTTGGTCCATACCAGGTACCCTTTCCTGTAGAAAATTCACTTTTACCCTTTGATGTATTTGCCGCTTCCTTTTTTATCCTGAGCAGATATGAAGAATACCTTTATCAAAAGAAAACCACAGATGATTTCGGGGCCAACAAAAGTTATCAGTTTAAATGGAAAATGCTGGAACGTCCGGTGATAGATGAATGGTCGCTGATGTTAAAAAATATTATCCAGACCAGGTATCCGCAGTTTAAATTTTTTGAAAAGCAGTTTATACAACAGCCCACTATTAATTTTACTGTTCCAGTGAAGATTCCCAGGGGCTTTATTAACAAAACCAGATTTTTTATCAATAGCATTTCCAACAAGGAGAATACGTATCTAAGTGCCGGATTTGATCGTTTAACCGGCCTGGATGTTAACATTAAGCAGGTATTGCCAGAAATTGACATGCATTTGGCGTCAAAATATATTTCGCCTGTTTACTTTATCAGTTTCCCCAATATCCCTGATGATTATATCGGGATAAGTGATCTTTCCAAAATCCTGAACAACGGCACAGTGGGCTTATTAGGGCCCTGCAGCAATAATCAGCAGAAAGTTAGCAACGTTAAGGCAGGTGTATCCAGGCTCAAAAAAATGCTACCGGAGCAAATTAACCTGAGTAGTCAGCAACTGGAAGTACTCAAATTTCCGATATGTTATCTGAACCTCTTAAATAGTGCCGTCATTTCAGATTATTCTATGGGGTATGCAGAAACGCCAGGATTTAGGGCCGGTACCTGCACACCCTTTAGCTGGTACGATCTGCAACTGGAAAAAGTAACCGCCCTAAACGTAAAGTCATATTGCATTACGGATACGGCCCTTGATCAGTTGAACACGGATGAGATTAAAGAAATCATCGGAAACCTTGCCGAATCCGTAAAACTGGTTAAAGGAACACTTTTAAGCAGCTGGAAGCTACGTAGTCTTTCCAATCATCTGAAATATCAGAAACTGAACAAGGGTTTCAGATATTTATTGGAATTTGCCGGCAATCAGGCTCCTGCTTTATTTCAGCAGAAATCATAAATAATCAACTCCAAAAAACAATCAAACGCCTGGTTGGTATCTATAAAAGAGAAATTGATAAATTAGACAGCGATTACCCACGCTTAAATAAACAACCTTCTATGATTTTTGACCTCAGTAAAACTAAATCAGTAGCCAACACCTTTATAGCCGAACTAAGGGACGAAAATATCCAGAAAGATTCCATGCGTTTCCGGAAAAACCTGGAGCGTGTCGGAGAATTTTTTGCTTATGAGATCAGCAAATCGCTGAATTACGTGAGCAGGGAAGTGACCACCCCACTAGGCGTATCGCAATGCGACGTTTTAGCGCAACAACCTGTACTGGCTACCATTTTAAGGGCTGGACTACCTTTGCAACAGGGCTTGTTAAATATCTTCGACCAGGCAGAATGCTGTTTTATATCTGCCTACAGGAAAGTTGAAAAAAGCGGTGATTTTGTCATCCAGATGGACTATATTTCCTCTCCTGATTTAGATGGACGGGTACTGATTATGGCTGACCCTATGTTAGCCACCGGGCAGAGTATGGTGATGTGTTGTAAAGAACTGATCAACCGCTATAAAATTTCGGAACTACATATTGTGGCCGCCATTGCCAGTGCAGAAGGAGTGATGCATGTACGTGCGCACCTCCCGAAGGCCAGACTCTGGCTCGGTGCTATTGATGAAGAAATGACCAGTAAATCTTATATTGTGCCGGGGCTGGGCGATGCAGGAGACCTGGCTTATGGCGAAAAGATTTAATTTTTTAATGTTTCCGGCTTTAAATAAATTCTATTGAATATCTTTTTTGTTTGCAGTAGAAATAAATGGAGAAGTTTAACTGCAGAAACCATTTTTAAAAACCATTCTGATCACCAGATAAAATCTGCCGGAACTGAGCCTTCAGCCAGAATTAAAATCAATGCAAAACTGATTATTTGGGCAGATCTGATCTTTGTGATGGAAAAAAAGCATCGACAAAGGATGAGCGAACGTTTTCCCGAAGAAACGGATGGAAAAGAAATAATCATTTTAAGTATCCCGGATGACTATCAATATATGGATGAAGATTTAATTGAAGAACTGACCAGCAAAGTTTCAGATTATTTATAAACCAGATGATAAGTCCTACCTTTATTAATAATTATGCATCATCACAAAAAACACATCTTCTTCGACCTTGACCATACCATTTGGGATTTTGACCGCAATGCCGAAGAAACACTGAACGAATTGTACGAGACTTATGATTTAAAAGGTTTAGGCCTTCATTCCTGTGCTGATTTCATCCTCACCTATACCGAAAACAACCACAAACTCTGGACGGATTATCATCTGGGGAAAATCACTAAAGATTTTCTGAGGGCTGAGCGTTTTAGTAAAACTTTTATCCAACTGGGAATCAGTCCGGATGTAGTGCCGCATCAGTTTGAAGAGGATTATGTAAGTATTTCACCTACTAAAACCAATTTATTTGATGGTGCAGCAGATGTTTTAACCTACCTGAAAGAAAAATATACGCTACATATTATCTCAAACGGGTTCAAAGAAACTACGCTGACGAAGATGAAGCTTTCTAACCTTAATCCTTATTTTGAAAACGTTATTATTTCGGAGGATGTTGGGGTCAATAAACCAAACCCCCGCATTTTCGAATATGCATTAGAAAGGGCAAAAGCAAAAAAAGAAGAAAGTATCATGATTGGCGACAGTATAGAAGCAGATATTTATGGTGCTTTAAATTTTGGTATGGAGGCTATCTTTTTTAATCCCTTGGCAAAGGAAAAACCTGAAGATGTAAAGAAAGAAATTACGCACTTAAAGGACCTGGTTCATCTATTTTAGGGCTATTAAAGTAAATTAAATATGAATACAGCAAAAGTTAGGGTTTCTTTAAATCACATTATTGCCTCCTATATATCTAAATTATCTTCCTATACTGATGATATTTTTCAGCTTACACCACCTATTAGCGGCTGGAGTTACAGTGAAGTATATGTGCATATTTTCGATGCCAGCTTACTTTCTTTAATTGCGATGGACAATAGCATTACAGGAAAGGGCAAAAAGCAAGCCACCCATTTTATGGTGAAATTAATTCTGCTACTGGGCTCACTGCCACCGGCGAAGAAATATGAAGCACCCAAAATACTGGCAGATAGGGTAAGGAAAATTAGTAAAACTGAAGCCATGGATTTCATTATGGAATTTGAGACGGCCTTAGAGAAATACTACCCTAAAATAGCCACTGCAGATTTACAGCTGAAAACCAAACACCCGCGTTTAGGTTATCTGAATGCAAAACAATGGTTTAGATTTATAGAAATACACCTTAAACATCATCTCAAACAACTGGAACGAATAGAAAAGAGTTTTAAAGGTTAAGATATTTTAGCATATTTGATTAACCATAAAACGCTCACAATGAAGAACTTTGTTTACCTATCAGTAATTATTATTTTTTGCTCATGCAGTAATAAGCAAAAAGAAAGTAATCACACCATTGTTCAAACGCCTAATGGCCTGGAAGGCCTTCAAAAGAATGTTTCTTCACCTGCTGTACAGTCTGCCAAAACTAACTTAATCTATAATCCACCGCATGGCAAACCCGGCCATACCTGCACACTGGCTGTCGGGGCTCCACTTCAACAAACTGCAGTGGCACAGCCTCAAAAATCTATCAACAATACATCACCTGTAACCATTTCGACGCCTATAGCTGTAAATACTTCCGGAAAGAAATTAAATCCCAAACATGGCGAAACCGGCCACCGATGTGATATTGCAGTGGGTGCACCTTTGGATTCAAAACCAGCGGCAATTGCAAAGACAACAAATACCACCTCAACAATAAGCTCGTCAGCGCCAATAAAAGTAGCTAAAGGCATGAATCCACCGCATAGTCAGCCCAATCACAGGTGTGACATTGCCGTTGGTGCGCCTTTAAGTTCACAAGTTGTTCGGCCTCCGGCGGCAATAAAAACTTCTGAAGTTCAGCCAACTGAAAGTAAAATGATGGAAACCAGCCAGAGCGATGTTAAACTTAATCCCAAACATGGCGATCCCGGTCACCGATGTGATATCGCCGTTGGTGCACCACTCACCTAGTTAACGCTTTTTTTTACATCTTTGCGCTAATGAAATTACCTAGCATAAAAGGTTTTGATGAAGAGGCGTTTAACAAGTATTTAAAAAATACGGGTTGGTTGATGTTTGGTAAAGCATTAAGTTTGATTGTAAATCTATTAATCGCCCGGTATTTAGGTCCAATTTTATTTGGAGATTTAAGTTTCGGTTTATCTTTAGTTGCTATTCTGGCCGCCATAGGGGGATTAGGGCTAGATACCTTTATTATCCGCGAAATTATTCAGGAACCTTCCAGAAGAGATGAAATTTTAGGTACCTCTCTTGGATTACGCATGATCACCAATGGTGTATTAATTCCGGTTGCCATCGGTATTTATTTAATCAGTCATCATTTTTCTAAAAATCCGGGCGAACCCTTAACCTTGCTGATTGCCTTACTTGCTTTCGCCTCTTTCTTCAAATCGTTTAATGTAATTGATTCTTATTTTCAATCACAGGTACAATCCAAGTATGTAGTTCAGGTACAGAATGTAAGTCTCATCCTGACTTCAATTTTTAAAATCCTGATTGTAACGATGGGATTACCTTTAATTTATATTGTTTCTGCTTATATCTTAGATGCCGTGATTTTGGCGATAGGATTAATCATGACTTATCAGAAACGCGGGTTGAAAATATTAAACTGGCAATTTAATAAACAAAGGGCAAAATCATTGCTCATTCAATCTTCGCCATTAATACTTTCAGCCGTAATGGTTACCATTTATATGAAAATAGATGTGGTGATGTTAAAAAGTGTGGGCAGTAAAGCAGTAGGGATTTATAGCAGTGCTCAAAACCTAAGTGAGGCATGGTACTTTATTCCAAGTGCAATTGTTACTTCTGTATTTCCCGCACTGCTGAATGCCAGAAAAACAGATTTTTCACGTTACCAGAAACGGCTGGAGAATTTATATGATTTATTAGTTTACATCAATATTCCAATAGCAATATTCATCAGCTTTTTTGGTGCGGATATTATTCACATAGCCTATAGCGGTAAATACGATGGTGCCGGACCAATGCTTTCTATTCATATCTGGTCAGGTATATTTGTATTTTTAGGGATGGCAAGCTCTCAATATCTTATTGCAGAAGGGTATACCAAAATCTCTTTTTACCGTACCGCAGCCGGAGCAACGGCAAACATTCTGTTAAATTTATGGCTTATCCCTAAATTTGCAGGTGTAGGAGCATCAATAGCGACACTGATCGCCTGTTTTATTTCAACTTTTTATGTTTTATTAATTCCTAAAACGCGCCAACAGGGGATAATGATGTTAAAATCATTATTTTTGATCACCGCATTTCAAAAAATATTTAAATCTTGAGCACTTTAAAAGCATTAGCAGTACTATTGGCGAAGCCGAACAGGCTGAAAGCATTACTATCATACGGACATAAAGGCTACCTAAACAGCATTGGCTGGTTTACGGCTTTTGATCAGAAACAGGCCGTTGACGGCAAAGGCCGGGCATTACCCTGGGTAACCTATTCCTTCATCGATTTTATTAAGGGACGAATAACGAAAAGCCAGCATATTTTTGAGTATGGCTCCGGGAGTTCAACTATTTTTTATGCAGAAAGGGCCGGAGAAGTGACCTCTGTAGAACATGATAAAGGTTGGTTTGATAAAGTTAAAGGCACCAGTCCGGCTAATGCTGAGATGATTTTTTGCGAGTTGCACCGCGATGGTGAATATGCCAGAAAAGCGACGTTGCTAGACAAAAAATTCAACATCATTATTGTGGATGGTCGTGATCGCGTCAATTGCTGCAAATATAGCCTTAACGCTTTATCTCCGGATGGTGTAATCATCCTCGATGACAGTGAACGTAAAGTTTACCAGCCCGCACGAGAATTGCTTCAGGAAAACGGTTTTAAAGAAATTAGTTTTAGTGGAATTTCGCCGGGACTTTTTTACGAAAAAGCCACTTCAGTTTTTTACAAATCCAATAACTGTTTAGGTATTTAATCACCATCATATGTTAAGCGAGGAAGTCAAAACAGCATACGATAACTTTTACACCAACAGCGATGTTGCCTGGCGCATGTTGGGTGCGAAGTATAAGGCACAGAATATTGTGGAGGTTTGTAAAAGCATCAAGCCAAAAAAGGTACTTGAAGTTGGTGCGGGTGATGGAAGTATTCTGCATTTCCTGAACGACTGGAACTTTGCCCCAGAACTTTATGCCCTGGAAATCGCGCAAAGTGGCGTGGACATCATTCAGGACAGGAAACTTGTTCATCTTAAAGAAGCGCAAACTTTTGACGGTTATAAAATCCCCTATGCAGATGATACTTTCGATCTGATTATCCTGGCTCACGTATTAGAACATGTGGAACATGAAAGAATACTTTTGCGCGAATTGAAAAGAGTAGCTAAATATATTGTGGTTGAGGTACCGAAAGACTATCGCTTTGGTGTAGATATGAGGATGAAACACTTTCTGGATTATGGCCACATCAATATGTACACACCAACATCGCTTAGGTTTTTGCTACAAAGTGAGGGACTGGAAATTCTGGAAGATAAGGTCTCTATGACAGCTCCTGAAACAGTTAAATTCAATGAATTTATTAATAGAAAAGCACCAAAAACATTTGCTAAAAACCTCAAGATTGAACTGGAATATAAGATCAAAAAAACATTAGGGAACTTACTGGGCAGAAAAAAGCAGGAACAGTTCGCCAATGCTTATACCGTGCTTACCAAAAAATCAGATCAGAATTTACATATATTTTAGAATTCAACCTGAACATCGGCATTTTCTACCCTATAAGACATTGGGAGAAATATAAAGAAACCTATTTTATAGCCTGAAATTTTTCAGGCACTTCAAGTAGCACAGCTGTTAACTTATATGAAACTATTATCCGCCCCAATGGGCCTGATGATAAACTTCAATTGTATACCTATCTTTGATGGGCAAAAAACATATGTAAACGAAACATATGAATCAATTTATTAATATATTTTTGCATCAAACCAATATGATATTCAAAATTTAATCGGATAAAGGTTATCATTGAAGTGTTAATATAGGTACCGATAAAATCAACGCATGCAAAATCTTGCCCCAATTGCCCTTTTTGTTTACAATCGTCCACAGCATACCGAACGGACATTAAAGTTTTTGCAACAAAATGAACTTGCTGCAGAAAGCCGGTTATTTATCTTTTCTGATGGCGCTAAGACCATCCAGGATGAGGATAAGGTAGCAGAAGTGCGGTCAATGATAAAAAAAACTGATGGTTTTAAATCGGTTAAGATTTTTGAAAAAAAAGAAAACGCTGGCCTCGCTAACTCCATCATTTCCGGTGTGAGTAAATTGATCGCCGAGTATGGTCAGGTGATTGTTTTTGAAGATGACCTGGTCACTTCTCCGCATACCCTTACTTATTTCAATGAGGCCTTAAATCGTTATCGGAAGGAAGAACAAGTGATGCATATCGGGGCATACATGTATCCCTTAAAAACCAACCATCTTCCAGAGTCTTTTTTCTTTCGTGCAGCAACCAGTTGGGGCTGGGCCACCTGGGAACGCGCATGGAAAAATTTTGAACCTGATATTGATACTCTTATGAGCAAGTTCGATCATCAAAAAAAGACTGCTTTCTCTATTGATCATACCATGAATTTCTGGAAACAGATGCAGGAATTCAAGAAAGGCAAAAATAACAGCTGGGCTATCCGCTGGTATGCTTCTATTTTTCTGCAAAATGGCTTAACCTTAAATCCCTCACAATCATTGGTTAATAATATCGGCCATGACGGTACGGGTGTACATTCCGGCATCAACGACATTTATAATGTGATCATTAACCCCAAACCAATTTCTGAGTTTCCGGATGTAATTAAAGAAAACCAGGATGCCTATGAAACGATAAAAAATTTCCTGGCAACACGTAAAGGAAGTATCATAGTCAGGGCAAAACGCTTCTTAACAGAGAAGTTGGCACAATATTTTCCCCGGCGGTAAGCTATTTTTTGTATTTTAGAATAGTTAAACGATAAATCATGAGACCTATTTTTTTTATACTTTTACTTCTCTCTTTACATACTTTGGCTCAAACTCCACCGCAACCTTACGGAGCCTTACCATCAAAAAGGCAACTGGCCTGGCACGATGTAGAAATTTATGGCATCATGCATTTTACCCCAACTACTTTCGAAAATAAGGAATGGGGATTTGGAGATGCTGATCCCAAAATTTTTAACCCGACAGACTTTAACGCGGCACAGATTATCAAAGCAGCAAAGGCAGGCGGATTGAAAGGTATTGTTTTAGTCGCGAAGCATCATGATGGTTTTGCATTATGGCCAACCAAAACAACAGCTTACAACATTACCAAAAGTCCGTTCCGAAACGGTAAAGGTGATCTGGTTAGGGAAATAGCGCAGGCTGTACGTAAAAGTGGCTTAAAATTCGGCATTTATTGCTCACCATGGGATAGAAATAGCGCGCTTTATGGAACAGATCAATATTTAGCGCTCTATCAGTCACAGCTGAAAGAATTATATTCCAACTACGGCGAACTTTTTATGAGCTGGCATGATGGTGCAAATGGCGGAGATGGATTTTATGGAGGTGCGAGAGAGAAACGATCGATTGACAACACCACTTATTACGATTGGAAAAACACCTGGGGCATCACCAGGAAAATGCAACCCATGGCCAATATTTTTAGTGATATAGGTTTGGATGTTCGCTGGGTGGGAAATGAAGAAGGCCATGCCGCAGAAACCAGCTGGGCAACTTTTACACCCATGGCCCCAGATGGAAAAAGTGAAGCCGTTCCTGGCCAGGCCAATTACCCCCAAAGCCCTGAAGGGATCAGAAACGGGAAATTCTGGATGCCTGCCGAATGTGATGTACCTTTACGCAAGGGTTGGTTTTACCATCCTGCAGAAAAACCAAAAACGCCTGAAATGCTTTTTGATTTATACCTGAAAAGTGTTGGCCGGGGAGCAGGACTGGATTTAGGCCTGGCTCCTGATCCCCGCGGACAGCTTCATGATGATGATGTAATGGCTTTGAAAACTTTTGGCGATATGGTCAGGAATACCTTTGCCAATAATTTAGCAAAAGGCGCTCAAATCAAAGCTTCAAACAGCAGGGGCAAAAATTACTTTGCAGGAAAGCTATTGGACGGCAACAAAAATACTTATTGGGCAACCAATGACCAGATACATGAAGCTACGATTGAGGTTAACCTTAAAACGGCTAAAACTTTTGATATCATCAGTTTACAGGAATATATTCCGCTAGGCCAGAGAATAGCGGGTTATGACATTGAAATCCTGGAAAAAAGTACGTGGAAAAAAATCTATACCGGCACCAGTATTGGCGCAAAGCGATTAATTAAACTTGAGCAACCCGTTCATTCAAATAAAGTAAGAATCAATATCACAAAGTCGCCGGTTTGTATTACATTAAGCGAAGTGGGCTTCTATAAAAAAGCCTTATAGCGGCTTTTTAGCCTGAACAACAATATAAGGCGATAAACTTTTGCTCTCGAAAGGGATGATTTTGGTGAGCACTTTACCTGTTAACCACACTGCTTTTTTAAACAGCCTTACAACAGCAGGTTTCTGATTTTCATTTTCTAACCAAACACTAAAACGACCGAAATAACCTGATTCAATATCTTTTAGTCCGGCCTTTTCGCAAATGGATTTTAATAATTGCGGATTCATACTATTGATATTGTGTTTATCATAGTTTTCCCTATCAAAGTTCTTTTGAAACCAGCCGTTAACAGCATTAAAATTTGGTAAAGTAATAAATAGTATCCCACCAGGCTTTACAAAATTGATATGGCGGTTAATAATATCAGCCGTATCATTAAAATGTTCAATTAAACCACAACTTAATACCAGGTCATATTGCTGTGCAGGCTGGTAGCTAAACAAATCTGTTTCAATGATCTGAATATCTTTTTCGTCCAGTTCATTTTTTTTCAGTAATTCATTCACTACCGGGGGATGAACAAAATAGTCTAAAAGTGTGACGTCCAAGTTTAAATATCTCTTTAAAAATACAGCATAATAGCCTGGGAAACCACCCAGTTCAATCGCAGAATTGACCTGATTTTGTTCAACAATCTCTGTAAGCTGGCGATGGAACAAATAATTTTCAGGTAGCTGAACGGCAAGCCCTTTTTTACTTTCCCAATAATTTACCCAAAAAGCCCTGTCGGTTAATAAATTTGCCATATTATAATTCAATTCCGCTCCAAAGAAACGGAAAAGAATAGTAAAACTGAAAGGTAGTATGGCCAAATTGATTTATTGCACAATTGTTATGAGGCTATTGGGTGCAATAAATCAATCCGGCAGCACGATATTGATCTATTTCAAATCCTTTAAAATTTCTGCCACTGCCCGTTCCAGTTGTGGATCCTGATCAGCCAAGCGGTCTTCAAAGGTATTTCTCACTAAAATATCAGGTTTTACACCTTCACTTTCCAGATTTTTACCATCCATGGTATAACAGCCCCATGAGGGTAAACGATAAGAAGAACCATCTACCAGGCCTTTTGCTGAGGTGAAAATAATCCATCGGTAGGTTTCAGTACCGATAATTTTTCCGAGTTTTAATTGTTTAAATCCTGCGGCGGTCATCTCCGCATCACTTAATGACTGCTCATTAACCAGCAACACAATAGGTTTGGCTGCAGGTCCGAAATTACTTTGCGGGGCCAGTTTTCCACCACGGTATTTCCATTGCAGGTAAGGCCGTTGAGCGAGAAATTTTAATACTTCATCGTGCACATTTCCGCCTGTATTGTAGCGGAGATCAAGAATAATCGCCTCTTTATTTTCTTCCTGCGCAACCATATCAAGCAGGAAATTTTCCAACTCTCCGCCACTCATATTTTTCATGTATGAATAGGCAATCCGGTTATTCCCCCATTTATCCACATTCTTGCGGTTATTGCTGATCCATTCATCGTAAAGATTTCCCCTTAAAGTCCCGGCACTCTCCGGATGCAGATTGACAAAAACCTGCTTGCCTTTTCTATCAAAGGTTAGCGTCATTTCCTGATCCAAAGAAGGTTTACTGAAATAATAATCACGATCAATTTTTTCATCAACTTTAATTCCGTTTACCGCAGTTAAAATATCGCCGGGTAATATATTCACACCAAAGCGGTTTGCGTTGCTTTTGGCGGCGATACGCGTCACCTTAAATGGATTTTGCTGATCAAAGATGATTCCTGTTTCATTGGTGGTATAATTCAGGTTTTTGCGCTCTTCTGCTCCCGAACTATTAAATCCCATATGCGATGAATTTAATTCACCCAACATATCATTAAGCAGAATCCGTAAATCACTTCGGTTATTTACATAAGGCAAATATGTAGCATACCGGGTTCTCATTTTATCCCAGTCTACACCATGAAATTTTTCATCATAAAAATTTTCATCCAAACCCACCCAGGTTTCATAAAACATCTGGTTAAACTCTGCATTTAAATTGCGGGTGAATTTGTATGCCTGGTCTATTTTATCCAGCTTGTTGGATTCCAGATTGTATTTATTGATGACGCCACGCGATAATATAAAAAAACTATCGCCTGACTGTATAATTGAATTATCCCCACCATCTGTGATTTTTTCTGTTTTATTGGCTTCAAATGGCGCTAAAGTGGTGCGGTAAAAACCTGGTGCACCGCCTTCATGGTTGGAACGATAAAAGATATAGTTTTTATCTCCTTTTGCAAAAACATCCGTTCCAAACTGCCCTCCGAAACCTGGCCCTACCAGTTCAATCCGGTCTAAAATATTTTGTGTATTAATGCTGATTACATTATCAGGTTTAGGCGTTGGCTTAGATTTACTGGAATCAGATTTAACTTTTCCATTTTTAATTGTTTTTTCCAATGGTTTTACTTCGGCAGGCTTTGTTTCGTTAAACAAATCATCAAATTTATCAGATCGGTAAGGCTGGTCGTAATTGTTTAAAGCCATGCGGTATATATGCGCATCAAACATGCCCATCGGATAATTTGGTTTGGTACGGGCACTGGTAAAATAGATATACTTCCCGTCAGGTGACCAGGCAGGCGCCGTTTCTGTTACACCAGTGTTGGTAAGGTTAATGGTTTTATTATTTTTAATGTGGTGCACCAGAATGTCCTGCTCAAAATTTCTGTATACAGTGAACAATACATATTCATCATTCGGTGAAAAACTTGGAGCCGAATTTTGAAATGCCCAGAACTCATCTGTAAGCAAAGTTCTACTATCAAAAGTTTTCAGGTCCATTAATTTCAATTCGTTCCTGCCGCTCAGATACACCGCCATCGTTTTCGATTTATTGAGGCATATATCCCGGTTATTTGCTTTATCTTTAGTGAGCTGCTTGATTGTTCCTTTTCCGTCTCCGGTCATGCTAAACCAGTTTTGATAACCATTATAGGTTTGACTAAACAAGATTGTTTTGTTATCGGCAAGCCATTTACATTCCATTGCACGCTCGCCGCTATTGGTAATTTTGCGGATAAATTTTCCGTCGGCATCGCTTACAAACACTTCACCACGCGAAATAAAAGCAATCTTTTTACCATCTGTTGAAACATCAAAATTGGAAATATTGCCTTTAACATCATATTCCTGTTCCTTACTCAGCACCTGATTTCTTGATGTACTGATATTTACTTTTTCGACCTTTTTCGAAGCTACATCATAGGTATACAGCTGGTAATCCTTTTCAAAAACCACGGTAGTGCCATTTGCTGAAACAAAAGGCCGCTTAATGGAGGTTGCGAAACTGGTTAATCCTGTTTTCTTTCCGTTGATGAAGGTGTACAGGTTATATTCGTCATTCCCTTCATCAGACACAAAAAAGATGTTCCCCTTCTGATCAATGCTGGTCCAGAAATCTTTACCGATATAATCCGTATATCGCTGATAAGATTTTGTTTTCGGATGGTAAGATTGAATATCCGGATTGTATGCACCCTTGTAATGCTTCCGGTTTGGAAAACGGTAACTCTCCCAGGTATCATTAAAAAATAATGCCCCATCCGGAGCTTCGGCAATATGATGGGTAGTATTAAAATAATTTTCAAACAACCTGTTTGCTGTTCCACCATTGATGCTTACCTTATAACTCGAAAAAGAATTATACCTTCCTGAAGTAAAGTAAATGGTTTTGGAATCCCAGCTCCAGTTGTCTACTTCATCAGCAGCATCATTAAAAGTAAGCTGCTTAATATCGCCGCCAGCCAAAGGCATTACATAAACATCATGGTTACCAAACTGATTGGACGAAAAAGCCAGCCACTTGCCATCAGGAGAGATTTTGGGGTTAATTTCCTCACCCTGCATGGCTGTAATCCGATCGGCTACACCACCTTTTACCGGAACTTTCCAGATGTCGCCATCGTAACTGAATACTATTGTTTGCGCATCGGGCGTTAAAGCAGGAAATGAAGCGAAATAAGTTTGATTTTGCGCAAATGTTTGGCAGGGCAGCAAAAATGCCATTGCCGCAAGCGATTTCAATACGGTTTTGATCATGGTTTTTGTTTGTTGGCTTAAGAAATTTGAAATTACGCAACAGATTTTATATTCGTAAACAATAAAATGTATTTTTGATTGATTTGAAAGTTTTACACCTAAATACCTACGATGGAAACGGCGGAGCAGGAAGAGCCTGTTTGCGTTTGAGCGATGCTTTAAAAGCTAATGGAATTGACTCACAAGTTCTGGTGTATTATAAATTTGGACAAAATCCGCAAATTGATACTTTTTCTAAATCTCCTATACAAAAGGCTCAAGCTGTTTATAATATTTTATCCGAAAGGTATTATGCAAAATGGTTAAGTAAATCTGTAAAAACACCATTTAGTCTGCAGTGGTTTGGCCGATCAATTAAAAATCATCCGGCAGTTAAAAATGCGGATATTATTCATTTACACTGGATTAACCATGGTTTTCTAACACCTAAGTTTTTAACAGAACTTGATGAACTGGAAAAACCGATTGTATGGACTTTTCATGACAGCAATGCCTTTACAGGGGGCTGTCATGTTCGTTACGGGTGCGAAAACTTCCATCAGCAATGCGGCAATTGTCCGGTTTTAAAAATCAGCAATAAGGATGATATATCTCATAAAACCTGGTTGCGCAAACAAAAAGCTTACACTAAACTCAATTTCCATATTGTGGCACCAAGCAATTGGATGGCAAAATCAGTTAAGTTTAGTAGTTTACTTGGTACAAGAAAAGCATCCGTAATTCCCAATACCATTGAAACCAGGATATTTAAGCCCTATGTTAAATCGGAAGCAAAGAAAATTCTAAAAATCGATCCTGAAAAATTTGTGCTGATGAGTGGTTTTATGCCTTCTAAAAATGATAAGCATAAAGGCACGCCTTATTTAATTGAAGCTTTAGAAATTTTATCCCGGCGCCCCGGAATTGAAAAAGATAACTTTGAGCTGGTGATATTTGGCAATAAAGATCATGCTGAAATGCCGGAATTTCCTTTTAAAACTACTTTTTTAGGCACAATCAGCAATGACGATCATTTGGCAAAATGTTATTCTGCTGCGGATGCTTTTATTACGCCTTCGCTCGAAGATAATTTACCCAATACGGTCATGGAAAGCCTGGCTTGCGCCACACCTGTAATCGCTTTTACTACAGGCGGAATCCCGGATATGGTGAAGCACATGCAAAACGGTTACCTGGCAGAATATGAACATGCAGAAGATTTAGCCAATGGAATTGAATGGTTGTATCATCGCCCGAATAAAGAAGAGATTCAGAAAGCTGCGCGATTGAGCATTTTAACTCATTTTTCAGAAGAGGTAATTGCAGCTGAGCACATTCATTTGTATGAAA
Source organism: Pedobacter sp. GR22-10 (assembly GCF_026239715.1). Classification (NCBI taxonomy): domain Bacteria; kingdom Pseudomonadati; phylum Bacteroidota; class Sphingobacteriia; order Sphingobacteriales; family Sphingobacteriaceae; genus Pedobacter; species Pedobacter sp. GR22-10. The sequence continues at coordinate 788,627 of NZ_JAPIVR010000003.1, read as the reverse complement.
CATTAATTGATTTACAGCCGAAGTAATCATAAGTTATGGAACTATCTGAAAGCCATATCAATAATGTCAAAGCTATGAAATCGGCAATTATTCAGCGTCAATATAGGGCAGCTGCACTGGTTAATAAAAAACTGTTTAAGCCTGAATATATAGGCAAAATGAGTTTTTATTTATCAGCTTTGGATGAGTACATTAAACAACCCCATCAACAGCCATCAATCGGGGTTATTCTGTGCAAGGAAAAGAAAAACAAAGTAGCAGAGTTTTCTTTCAGAGATTTTAGTAAAACCATGGGTGTTGCAACCTATAAAACAAGTACCGTTTTACCTGCGGCATATAAAGGTGTTTTACCTGATGTGGAAACCTTAAAAAAATTAATGGATTAGTATGCCTAAATTAACCATCATCACCATTGTATTTAATAACGTTCGGGATATTGAACGCACCATTAATTCTGTTTTAAATCAAACCTATAAAAACATAGAATATATCGTAATTGATGGAAAATCAACTGACGGCACTTTAGCAGTTATTGAAAAATATAAAATCAATATTGCTAAAATCATATCAGAAAAAGATAAAGGAATCTACGATGCCATGAATAAAGGCCTCGCAATAGCTACCGGTGATTACGTTTTATTCATGAATTCCGGCGATGAGCTTTATGATGAGCAAACGGTGGAAGATGTTTTTGACGCTGCACCCGGTGCAGATATCTACTATGGAGAAACGGAAATGTATAACGATAACTGGGAAAGTTTAGGCCGCCGGCGTCATGAAGCACCGGAAACTTTTAACTGGAAAAGTTTTCAGTTTGGTATGAACATCAGCCACCAGGCTATTTACATTAAACGAAGCATTACTGAACCTTACGACTTAAAATACAAATACAGCGCTGATATCGACTGGATTATAAAAGCAACCAAAAAGGCTTCTAATATTGTGAATGTTCACCGTTATGTGGCCAAATATTTAGTTGGTGGCATGAGCAAGAAAAAGCATCGGGAAAGCCTGAAAGAAAGATTTGAAATTTTCACGAAATATTATGGATTAATTCCAAACGTTTTAAATCATATTGTCATTGCAGGGAACTTAGCATTTTATTTTATAAAACACAGACGAACAAATGATTAACATCTGAAATATATCTAATTCTTAAGTTTTTTAATGATAATTTCCAGATAACTGAAATTAAATCCAATTCCTTTGTACTTTGTGTAATGGCCATTGTAGCTGACGACCAAAGAAGCATCTAACTTTAAATTTATAAAAACAAAAATTCCATTAATGTTGTCTTAAATACATCACTTATTTAAAACAGAAAAGATTATGGGACAATTAAGTAACCGCACTATTGCTGTACTTTCAGAAAGCGGATTTGAAGAAGTTGAATTAACCGAGCCAGTAAAGAGGTTAAAAGAAGAGGGCGCAACCGTTCACATCATCTCCTCAAAAAGTGGAAAAATCAGGGCATGGGATCAGGATCACTGGTCTATAGAAGTGGATGTAGATAAAACCATTTCAGAAGCAAATGCTGAAGATTATCATGGATTATTATTGCCTGGAGGAGTAATCAATCCTGACCAGCTACGTGTAAATGAAGATGCCATTGCTTTCGTGAAATCATTTTTTTCAGATGGGAAGCCAGTTGCAGCAATTTGCCATGGTCCGCAAACATTAATTAATGCAGAAGTAGTAGAGGGTAGAAAATTGACCTCTGTGAAAAACATTTCTAAAGATTTAATTCATGCAGGCGCGTTATGGAGTGACGAAGAGGTTGTGGTAGACCAGGGTCTGGTAACCAGCAGAACTCCTGAAGATTTACCAGCTTTTAACGATAAAATTGTAGAGGAATTTGCAGAAGGAGTACATGAAGGTCAGCATGCCTAAACGTTTTTAGACGCTCTTTCTAGATTCACTCAAAAAGCGGTTGGTAATTTTACCAGCCGTTTTTAGTTTTATAGCTTTACCTGCCTGATGATATTTTTGATATTCAGTTCAATTATATCTGTCATGTTTGTACACTTCAGATAATTGGTATCCTTAAAGTAATCACTCATACCTTGTTTCAAAACGGCAATATTTTCGGGCGTGGTTAATTCTTCTTTATTAGATACATCCCGAAGATCTGTCAGGCGATGTCGTTCGCTCCTGACCCGATGCACAATAGAAGACCGTTCTTCCTGCTGATATTGCAATACGGTTTTTTCGGTAAGCTGTTCCATACTCATTTTTACATAAGGTAGGTTCTCTTTAAAAAACTGCGGTAAATACACCTTCAGGTTACCTTCATAAAACTGCTGATCAAAATCGATTGCACGGATTCTAAACTGAATATCATCAAAATCAGGTGTGATTTGCACCACGAAGTTATAAGCCCTCATATCGCCCAGCAGCATAATCAAACAACGCTCGTTAAACTTTACAAATTCTTTGGCAATACGTGTTGGATTAAATTCCGGGGTATATAACTGACCCTTTGTAAACACATCTCCAGGAATGCCGGCGATATGTTCTTCTACCAGCGTATCACCATCAACCAGGTAATTGACCTGGTTTGGAGATAGAATTTCTTCCATTTCCAAACCATAAATACGGGAGGCATCGGCCTTTTTAATGTAGAAATAATCGTAAACATCATTCAGGCGGTTAACGATTCTGATCCGGAAGGGATGGGTATTTCCAAAAGTGCAATATTCAATTTTATCAATGTATTTATGTTCTACAATACGCAGGTTTCCTGATGCCTTCAGGTTGGCATAAATCTCCTTCAAGCCATTGTGTAATGTTTCAATCAGGTCTTGCGCATAAATCGGACCTTCCCAAAGCGAATCCTTTCCGAACTTATCCATTAAAGGGAAAGCTTCATTAAACTGCATCAAATCATGATAGCCAATGGGCAATTTGGCTTCACGCTGGTATTTGCGCAAATACTTTTGTAAAGCTGGTGTAACCGGAAAAATTGGTTTTTTTTTAAGGATTTTTACGTCTTCGTTTTCCATTCAGAGACAATGTAGCATTTTAATTTTTTTTACCACAGAGAAAACAGCGTAAATTTTACCTCTTTCTCTTCGTGAAACACCGTGCGCTATGGTTAATTCCCTCTCGAATAATGAAATGGCAAACCGGCCAAGTATCTGCTGATTTTCCGGTAAGGATAATCACCGGCACCATGCTCCGCAAACTGAACAATAATGGTTCTGGTTTTGGCATCTACATACAATCGCTGTCCCAGCATGCCCTCCGCAGCAAAATCGCCCTTCTCTCCTGTTTGCGGAATCCACCATAAGTGATGATGGGCTGATTTTTGCCAGCCTTTTGCAGATGCGGGTACTTCTTTCCCGATATCAATTGATTGTTCCACCCAATCTTGAGGCACAATCTGATTTTCCTTGTATCTTCCGCCGTTCAGGTATAAACGGCCCACCTTTGCCCAGTCAATGGCCGAGACCTGAAACCTGCTGGCGGTATTAACCAGGCCATTTTCCTGATCCAATCCCCAGCTTGCATCGTGCTCCGTCCCTATTTTCCTCCACAGTTTCTCTTCAGTATATTTTGCCAGTGTTTTTCCTGTTGCACGAACAATTACCCAGCCCAGCAAAATCGGATCGATACTTTTATACTTCCACACCGTGCCTGGTTTATTTACCAGTTTCACTTTCATCAGCTCCGCTTTCATATCACTCGTATAATAGTATTTGGCTTCATCCGAGAAAAAAGCTTTAATTATTCCGCCATAAGCATCTTTAAATCCCAGTCCCGATTTCATGTCCAGCAGGTTTTTCAAGGTAATATTTTTAAAAGCCGGATTAGCCTTTAATTCTGGAATATAATCCGTTACCTTTTGTGATAAATTCTGAACCTTACCATCTTTCAATGCCTGCCCCAAAAGAACCGAAACCATACTTTTGGCACCGGAAAATACTGTAGTTAAGGTAGTATCAGCATACCCTTCACTATATTTTTCATACAGGATGCTGTCATTTCTGATGACGATAAAAGCATTTAACTTCCCCTTTTTAAAATATTCACCAAAGGGAATGGATTGATGGTTGCCGTCGCGAACCTGAAGGGTATCGATGTCATTTCTCATTCTCTCTGCCCGAATAAAATGAAAGGCTGAATCGCTTTTATGAATCACTTCCTGAGGAAAAACTTTATAGGTGCTTGCATCAGGGGTACGATACCACAGCACTTTCAGCAGATACGGTTGCCAGATGAACAGGCAGGCAAAAAACAGCAGCAGAAAGCTAAACACATAAATGAGGGTACGTTTAAAAGTTTTCATGGATAATCCATTAGGCAAACAAATATAAACGATTAGTGCCTGTTCCTTTGTTCTGCCTGAAAAAATTTCTGTTTATGCCGCAGGCTTATACTTCCACCGGCGGTGGCTCCATAACCAGTAAGCGGGTTCTTCTCTGATGATTTTTTCTAAAAAACGGGTGTGCATTTCAGTAATCTCAAATTCATCTGTTTCCGCAGGATTTAAGCATAAGGGAACACAGTCTACTTCATAATATCCACGTCTTAAAACCTTTACCTTTAAATAAAAGATAGGCCGGTTTGTTCTTTTCGCAATCTTTTCAATCCCCAGCTGGATGGAGGCCTGTTGATGTAAAAAGGTGGTCCAGTAATGTGACTCATCTCTGGATGGTGCCTGGTCGTTCCCAAAACTAAACATGCTCGGTTTATTTTTGCCAGCAGCCAAAGCCCGCATGGTCTGGCGCATAGCGATGAGCTTATTCCCAAAGCGGCTTCTTACTCCTTTAAACCATCGGTCAAAAACCGGATTGCTCAGGGGCTTGTAAATTGGATAATGCGCACAGGGGAAATTCAGGCCAAGACCTAAGGTACCCCATTCCCAGTTTCCGTAGTGTGCAGAGCAAATGAGGATGCTTTCTCCCCTCTTTAAATAAGATAGAGCAAGTTCCTTATTTTTAAAGACAAACCTTTTTTCAATTTCTGACCGCGAGATGCGGCTCATTTTTACCACTTCAAAAATCAATGAAGCCAGATACCGATAATATTTCTTTTCAATATTGATGATTTCTTCAAGTGTTCTTTCCGGCAAGGCATTCTGCAGGTTCTCTCGGACAACTTTTCTGCGATAACCAATAATATGGTAAAGCAGCAAATAAACACCATCAGCCAGGACATATAAAAGGGATAGGGGGAGCAAAGACAATACACCCAACAGCAATATACCCAAATGAGAAACGTACTTATTGATCACACGAGATTAGTTGAAGCATAAAATTAAAAAGGGTCTAAAAAATTTATGCCATGCTAATGTTAGATTTAAAGTGCTGCTTTCAGTTTGAACTTCAACTGACAAAAAATACCGGAAGTGATTAATTTTACCTGGTTATTTTATAAATAATTAAATAATCGTTAACATATTTTTATACATTTGCGCCATCATTGGGGGTGCCTTGTTTGTTATAAACACAAAAACGGGCTGAGATCATACCCATTCTTAGGTAGAAGGCTAAAGCTGAAAAGGAAGAAGGTAAACCCTCTGCCTTTGAACCCTCCATCCCTCTACCTTAGATGCACCTGATCCGGATAATGCCGGCGTAGGGATTGGAGTTATGGAAGTTTAACTAAAATCGGGAGTACCCCTATTTCTGATGGGTTTAACTAAAACAAAAAACATTGAAGAATTTACTTTTTACCGCGCTTGTTGCAATGTTACCTTTTCTGGCATCGGCACAAAATGCCATTACCGGACAAGTAACGGATAACAATCAAAACGCCCTACCGGGTGCAACCATCAAAATCAAAAACCAGCGAACTGCGGTATTAAGCGATGCGGATGGCAATTATACCTTAAGTAATTTATCGAACGGGAATTATATCATTCTGGTCAGTTATGTGGGTTATAAAACGCAGGAAAAACCGATCACGCTTAATGGAAACAACGTATTAAATTTCACGCTGCTTCAACAAAATTTCCTGGCAGATGAGGTAATTGTTCGGGCCACACGGGCGAATGAAAAATCAGCTACCACCTATAAAAACGTAACCAAAGCCGAGATTGAAGAAAATAATTTCGGACAGGATTTGCCCTTCATTCTGCAGAACACACCAGGAGTGGTGGTGAATTCGGATGCAGGCGCAGGTGTAGGCTATACCGGAATTCGCATCCGCGGAAGCGATAACAGCCGGATTAATGTCACCGTAAATGGTATTCCCGTTAATGATAGTGAAAGCCAGGGAACTTTTTATGTTAACATGCCCGATTTTGCCTCTTCAGTAGATAATATCCAGATTCAGCGTGGTGTAGGTACCTCTACCAATGGCGCAGGTGCTTTTGGTGCCAGTTTAAATATTCAGACCACAGCCAGTGAAATGGAGCCTTACGCCGAGGTAAATAATACCTATGGCAGTTTCGATACCTGGAAAAACACGGTAAAAGTAGGGACAGGTTTAATCAATAATCGTTTTAGTTTTGATGGCCGCCTGTCAAGAATCAGTTCAGATGGCTATGTTGATAGGGGAGCCTCACTCTTAAAATCATACTTTCTTTCAGGTGCTTATCATGGCAATAAAGATTTGTTAAGGGTAAACGTATTTGCGGGATCGGAAAAAACCTATCAATCCTGGAATGGAATACCTGAATCAAGATTAAACAATGATGTTGCCGGAATGCAGGCTTATATAGAAAGGAATGGTCTGAATGCTGATGATGCTGCGAACTTACTAAATTCCGGCCGCCGGTATAACAGTTTTACTTATCATAATCAAACGGATAATTACTGGCAAAATCATTACCAACTGCTGTATGCAAGGCAATTTTCTGATCAATTCTCATTCAACGGGGCTTTGCACTATACAAAGGGAGAAGGATATTATGAGGAATTCAGGGCAGATAATAAGCTAAGTGATTATGGTTTAAACCCGGTTATCATTGGTCAGACAACCATAACCAATACAGATTTAATCCGTCGCCGCTGGCTTGATAATGATTTTTATGGGGTTACCTATGCCTTCAACTATGTACCACAAAAAAACTTAAACTTTACAGTTGGTGGTGCATACAATGAATATAAAGGAGCACATTTTGGACAGATTATCTGGGCGCAATATGCATCCAACGGAAATATAGACAGGCATTATTATGATAACGAAGGTTTTAAAACTGACTTTAATATTTACGGAAAAGTAAATTATAGTCCTATTGAACAGCTAAGCTTATTTGCCGATTTACAATACCGCAGGGTTTATTATGATATTTCCGGAACGGAGAATAAATTAAATACACTGGCCATTAATGATCAGTTAAATTTCTTCAATCCAAAATTAGGTGCCACGTATTTCATCAATACTGAAAGCAATTTATATGCATCATTCAGCGTAGCCAATAAAGAGCCCAACCGTGATGATTATGTAGATGCGGCGGCAGGTGTTTTCCCAAAACCGGAGCGCTTAAATGATGTTGAACTTGGTTACCGTTTCAAAAACAGCCGCTTCAACTTAGGTGCCAATGCTTATGGTATGTTTTATAAAAACCAGCTGGTGGTTACCGGAAAAATCAATGATGTTGGTGGTAACTTCCGTCAGAATGTAGATAAAAGCTACCGTTTGGGGATTGAGCTGGATGGTTCATATACCATTAATAAATCTTTCGCATTGAATGCAAATGCAGCATTCAGCAGAAACAAAATCAAAAATTTTACGGAATATTATGACGACTACGATAACGGTGGCCAGGTGGTTAATCATTATTCATTAACTGACATTTCCTTCTCACCCGCAGCCGTATTATTCGGCGAATTGGTTTACAAACCGGTAGCAGGTTTTGCCATTGCCCTGCAAAGTAAATATGTCAGCAAACAGTACCTGGATAACACGCAAAACAATAATAGAACAATTAATGGCTATTGGGTGAGTAACGCACGTTTAGGCTATAACTTTAAATTTGCAGGCGTAAAAAATGTCAATCTCGGTTTATTGGTGAATAATCTATTTGACAAAAAATACGAAAGCAACGGCTACACTTACGGTTATCTTTCAGGTGGAAGCAGGGTTACAGAAAATTTTTATTACCCACAGGCAGGCACTAACTTGCTGTTGAATTTAAATGTGAAATTTTAGTCTTTATCATTTTTTTAATTCTTTGCCCCATCAGTAATGTAAGAAAAAAATAAGATAGACTCTCAACTTATATTTTTTACATTACTGATCTAATCCATTTGCAGAGATGAGCTGGCAAACATGCTCCTGTCGGTTAATGCTGTTTGAAAAGATTAGCTGTTCAGCGTAATTGCCCTTATAATACTTTTATGTAGTTCATCCGATATATTCATACCTTCGGGTTTATACTTTCGCCCAACCTGAATCGCATCATTATGAAATACATTGAGAAACTTCAATATATCACGCACGACATTCCACAATTAACACATATTGAACAAGCCCAAATGGCTTGTGAGGCAGGAGCGAAGTGGATACAGTATCGCTGTTTAAATAAAACAGATGAAGAGCTTTTAGCAGAAATCAATGTTATTGCCGAAATCTGTGATGATTGGGGTACAACATTAATCGTGACCAACCATATTCATTTAAATGGCCTGACTGATATTCAGGGATTTCATATGGAAGATCTGGACGCAGATTTTATCGCCCTGCGCAAATTAGCAGGAAACGATATTACTTTAGGAGGCACTGCACATACCATTGAAAATATGCTCAGCTTGACTAAAGCAGGAGCAGATTATATCGGACTTGGTCCTTTTGCAAGCACAAATACTAAACCCAATGATTTTTCCCTTTTAGGCGTGGAAGGATATGCTACCATCATGCCACAGCTTGAATCTCTAAAAATCACTACACCCATTCTGGCCGTTGGCGGGATAAAAACTTACGATGCAGAAGCTTTAATGCAAACAGGCATTTATGGAATCGCCGTATCTGAAGCAATCTATTCTGCAGATGATTTTATTGAAGCTTATCAGGATTTTTACAACTTAGTTAAATAAATTGCTGTGAATTAACATTTTATAATTTGAAGCCAGTTGGATATTTTTTAGTTTTGGGATAAATCCTAACCAGCATGTCAGAAAATGTTTCTCAAACCAGCCCCCCCTGGAATATCTATACAAAAATCGCTTTCAGGTTTTTCTTTCTCTTATTGCCGCTTTTTATCATCCTAAACAATAACGGGGCTTTCCCATTTCTCTCGGGCATATTGCAGCTACCAAGCTTGGTGCTACATCATTTCATTCCGTGGTTTTCCAAACATGTCATCAATTACGATTACGATTTTACAATCACCACCAACGGCAGTGGTGATACCTCATATGATTGGGTATTATTGCTTTTTATATTTTTGGTTTCAGTAATCGGCTGTATCATTTGGTCAGTTTTCGACCGCAAACGTAAAAGCTACAATGCGGCCTATTATTGGCTCGTGGTACTGGTGAGGTTTTATCTGGCCTTTACCCTGATATTATATGGTTTATTAAAGGTAATCAAACTTCAATTTCCCGATCCTTCGTTAAACCGACTTTTACAACCTTTTGGCGATGCCTCACCTATGGGCCTTGCATGGACATTTCTGGGCTTTTCGAAAGGATACAATATCTTTATGGGTGTTGTAGAAGTTTCTGCTGTTTTATTATTGTTCCGCCGAACGGTAGTGGTAGGTGCCTTTTTATCCCTGGCGGCAACTGTACATGTTATGTCGATGAATTATTTTTTCGACGTACCTGTAAAACTGCTTTCAACCGCGCTTGTAGTCATGAGCCTTTTTATTCTGGCCCCTCATTTCTTAACACTGTACCGTTTCTTCATCAAATATGAAAGTCAGCAACTCAATAAAATGTACCGCCCTGCTTTTAAAAAGCGTTGGCTTTACATTTCGGCCTATAGTTTGAAATATCTGTATATCACCGCCTCAATGATTACTTTGCTGTATACTTTCATCCAACAAACCAAAACTTATGGCAGTGTGGCACCTAAAGCATTTTTATATGGTATTTATAATGTAGAAGACATGAGGCTTAACGATAAAACATTGCTTCCGTTAACTACCGATAGCATCCGTTGGAAACAAATGGTGATCAATTATACAGGTTATGCGAGGATAAAAAAGATGAATGATAGTACAGTTAATTTCACTACTGTTTTTGATCAGAAAAAGAAAGAACTGGTATTAAAATCTACCGCTAAAGATTCATCAAAATATGTGTTAAGCTACCATCTTATTGGAAAAGACAAGCTAGTTTTCTCTGGTTTAAGCGATCAAGACGCTATATCGGTAAGCTTTAAAAGGAAAGATCTTAACGATTTCAGGCTCATTAACAGGGGATTTCATTGGGTAAGTGAATACCCTTATAACCGTTAATCATTTTACCTGCAGCTGATTCTTAATATACCGTACTTAATGCGAAATTTATATCTTCGCATTATGTCATCACACCATATTGTAAAAGAAAAACAAGAGCCGGCTTTATATATAGATGAGCTTGGAAATTTTAACGAGGAGTTATTGGGCCAACTGTTGGAGTGGAGCCCAACATTGTTGGTTAATGGCGAAAGCTATGATAAAATTTTCTCGCTTGGGCTGAAAGTGGATGTGCTGGTAAACGGAAAAACAGAAGATGTACAGGAAGACACGAAAATTATTCAGGGCCCGGTTGATGCCTTAATGGTTGCCGTCAACTATTTATATGAAGAGAAATATCCGGCGGTTAATGTAATTGCCAAAAAATTTGATTTGGAAAAATTCGCTGGTTTCGAAGACCAGATTAACCTCGTTGTATTCACAGAAAAAGCGAAACATTACCCTATTAAATCTGGTTTTTCTGTATGGAAGCCCGCAGGAAGTGAGTTTCTGATTCACGGAAACCGATACCTGGAAGTCACCAATCTGACGCAGACAGAAGAAGAAATTTTTGTAGTGGTTAAAGATGGCTTCGTAGAATTTACTTTTTCAGGACAACCCATTTTTATCAGTGAACCCATATGATTACATTAAGAAAGGCCAAAGAACAAGATATTGAGATCATTCGGGATATTGCTGCAGCAACCTGGCCATCCACCTATCTTGAAATTATCGGCCAGCATCAGATTGATTACATGCTTGAAAAAATGTACAGTAAGGGGGAATTGTTAAAGCAATTGATGGAAGGGCATATTTTCTTAATTGCTGAGGATAATGAAACCCAATATGGATTTGCCGGTTATTCCATTATTGACCTTGAAGAAAAAATATACAAACTCCATAAGCTTTATGTGCTGCCATCAGCCCATGGTAAAGGTGTAGGCAAACTGCTGATCAATGAAATTTTCAATCAGGCGAAAGAAGCCGGAGCATCAGCATTACAACTGAATGTTAACAAGTATAATAATGCAAAAGATTTCTACCTGAAAGGGGGCTTTACCATCAAAGAATCGGTAAAAATTGATATTGGTGAAGGCTTTCTGATGGATGACTATGTGATGGAATACAAATTTTAGTCTTCATTAAAATTTAAAAGCCTCAAATTATAGTATTGAACTGATAATTTGAGGCTTTTTTATGGTAGGCTATTGAAACTAAAAACGAATATGCTATTTTAATTTTGGTATTCGGGTGGGCGTATCTATGCCATTTACAATGGAAGTTGCACTCTTGGCAATCGCCTTAATTGTTGATAAAATATTTTCCACATCCAGTGTGCTATACTCATCTTTCACGGTATGATAAAACTTATCGACATCAATCTGATCCGTACTAATGGTGTGTGCCGGCACGCCCAAAGCAGCTAAAGTTGCATTATCACTTCTATAAAAAAGATTCTGTTCGGTGTAGGGATCCGGATGAAAAGTAAATTCTGTGCCAGCTAAATTTTTCTGTAAAATCTTTCCAAAATCCGACTTATCATAACCCGTAATAAATGCGGTGTTTTTACCGAATTTAGAATCTTTTCCAATCATTTCAATATTAAACATGGCTACCACATCATCAGGATTTAATTTTTCTGAAAAATACCTTGCACCAAAACCACCGATTTCTTCAGCCGTAAAGGCCACAAAAATCAAGGTACGTTCATTATTTTTTTGTGTTTTATAATATTTAGCCAGCGCAATCATAGCTGTTGTTCCTGAAGCATCATCATCAGCTCCATTCGCAATGCTATCCCCATCTACTGTTTTAAGTACGCCTAAATGATCATAATGCCCGGAGAAAACAACTAGTTCTTTAGCTTTTGATTTACCTGGAATTACACCTGCAACATTGAACAATGGCATTTGGGTTACCTTGCTTTTAAAAGTTGCTGAAAAATCTGTTGCGGCATCTTTACCTAACACAAAAACCTGTACAACACTAGTCGTTGCTTTTATATCTTTTTCATCAACAGTTGTTGGCTTACTAAAATGGTCTCTATAGCGGTTAAAAAGATCTGCAAATTTACTGTCTATCAATACGATCTGATTTTTATTGGTATTCAGCATAGCCCTAAACTGAGCTACAAATGGTTTTTCAGGATCTAATTTAACAACTGTAGTGTTAGATTTATCAAGCGTAACACTTTCTGTGGTGATGCCCGTAACCATTAAATTTTCGGGGGCAATCTCTTTCCCATCAATTTTAATCGTTTTACTTACATTTGCAACCTGATATTTATAAAATGTCTGTCTAAAATTTTTTTCTCCTGTTAAGGGTTGAAGTCCTATCTTTTTAAATTCAGACTCGATAAATGTAGCTGCTTTATCTATACCTGGGGTAAAGGTTTCACGCCCCTGCATCTCATCACTGCTTAAGGTTTTGATCAGATGGTCGGTATATTCTCGGGTGATGATTTTATCAATGTTTTGTGCGTTGAGCTGTAAACTGGCCAGGCCAGCAAGCGTTAAAAAAAATATTTTCTTCATAAACTATATATTTTGCTGTTATTTAGATTTTACCTGCGAGTTTAACCAATTATCCCTGAATTTTTGCAAAGCCGGTGTTAATGTTCCTCCGGTTTTTTCAATTGTGATGATTTCCAAAGTGGGATTTTCTGTAAAAATTAACCGGGTTGTTTTTTCTTCACCACGATAAAGGTAGCTCACCGGAATGCTATCGCCAGGCTGGTGTGCTTCAGTTACATGATCCATATCGGCAATGGTTTTAATTTCTTTTCCATCCATGGTTAAAATAATATCCCCGACATCTAAACCTGCCTGGTAAGCGGGAGAACCGATTAAAGTTTGTGGTAAAACTACTTTGCCGTTTGTAAAATTTAACCGCCCGAAACCCGCATATGCCTTTCCGGGATTAGCTTTACGCAATACAAAACCAGCATGAAGCAAAAGCTTTGCGTAGTCATTTTTATCTGTTCCATAAACATACTGACTAAAAAAGTCCTTTGCAAATGCTTGATTTTTGGTCAGCTCGCTTAATGTTTTTTCCAAATCAGGAATAGTATAAGCAATTTCAGGCTTCCCATAAGCTTTCCAAAGTGCACGCATGTAATCATCAAGTGTGAGCTTAAATTCAGCACGTAAACGGAGATCGAGGGCTAAGGCCGTAGCTGCACCATAAGTATAGTAAGAAAGAAAAGTATTAGCTGCATTGGTTTGATCAATTGCCACACCGGCATCAGCAAATACGGCATAACGACTGGCCTGGATGGGTGAAAAATTCTTTGCTCCCGGGGTATTCAAAACTGAATTCACCATTCCGGTGAAAGCTTGAATAGCATTATCTACTGTTTTTAATCCGGATCTGGTGAGCAGTAAACCGCCATAATATTGTGTAAATCCTTCTGCCAGCCAAAGTTCATCACTCATATTCGAATGTTCAAAATTGAAAGGCTCCAGTGTTTTCGGACGAAGACGCTCTACGTTCCAGCTGTGAAAATATTCATGCGAAAAGGTGCCCAGCAAATTGGCCTCATAACCTTCAATTTTTGGCGTGCGCTGCACGATAGAAGTAGAATTCCGATGCTCCATTCCATCACCGGCATTATCCGGATATACATCATCAAGGAAGTAATAATTACCATAATCATAGCTAGGAAATTCGCCCCAGACGGCAAAATGTTCATCCACCATCTTTTTCAGCATTTCTGCATACTGGTCTATCGTTTGCTGACTATCGTTAGCATGTGCAATGAAGTGAATGGTCTGTATTTTCCCATCCTTGTTTTTAACTTCCCACTTGGCTGTTTTGTAATCCGCTATTTCTATCGGACTATCCATGAAATACTGGAAATTAGGCGCAAAATAAGTATCGTTAGCCAATGGTTTAAGCTGAGTGGCTACTTTCCATTGCGGTTTGTCTTTATAATCAAACTTTACCAATCTCGGACGATCATCCATTCCCACCGGAAAAGCAAAAGTTGCCGGAATATTCATGTGTGCATGTGTTTCATCGAAACCGGCATAAGTACCGTCAATCCAGTTGCCAAACAAGGTATAAGTAACTTTTACATGGTTGCCATGCGATGGAATTTCATACACATCACCGGCAGATTGTTTGATGATTAATGCCTTGCCATTTGCATCAAAAGCTTTAAGATGATAGATGTTTTTACCAAACTCATGTGTGGCATATCGCCCGGGAGATGAGCGGCTCATCCTCACGATTAAGTTTCCGGCAGGAACATTAGGAATGCTCATGGCGATTTCAGCTTCATGATGGATTGCATTTGGAAACGAAACGGTATAACTAATTTCATTTTGAGCGAAAACGCAAAGCGAAAGCACACTAAATATGGTTGTGCCTAAAAATTTCTTCATAAAAAAGGTTTGATGGGCTTAAATTACTAAGAATGCGCGAGCTAAGATATAAAATAATTAATAACATTTAAGCTGTTGGTTAATCCTGGTCCCAATCGTACTTTTCCAGATCCCGGTACGCTTTTCCTTTAATGATTTCTTTTCGTTTGGATGATTCTGCATCAACCCGGGTTTCATGAATGTTAGCGGCTACTTCAAAATGAAAATCCTTATCTTTTTTAGATTGATAAATGAACACATCATCGCCGTCAGCCGTGGCATAATCATAAGGTCCGCGGGCACTCATGAGTTTTACGAAAACAGGCAGGCATTCAAAAAAGACAAAAAGCAGGCCGATAAAAGTTACTGCGGTGGCGGTATTGTTATCCCGCGTGCCGTCTACATTAAATTTTAATTGTCCCAGGGCCCAGTTCCGATCAGCAAAACCCGCCAGATTAGCCAAACTATCCAGTTGCTTTTTGGTATACAGTTTTTCGGTAAACAAGCCGTCAAATGCCTTGCGCTGATCTACAAATGATTCCGATTTATTGATATTTGACCGTAATGAATCAAGCTCTACCTCCCGCTGTTTAATTTCTGCCTCTTTACGTTTTGCATAAGGTCCGTAGCCCATCACACCAGAAGTTTCTGTTGTTTTATTGCCAAAAATTTCGAAATTTAATTTCTGCCGGTCAGCCTTGATTCCTTTTTCCAGTGAATCACGTGTGGCTTTCTGCTGCTTGAGCCGTCCAAATTCTACCTGGTATTTATTTTCAAAAGCTTTATTTAAGGTGTCAATTTTAGATCGTTGCCCATTCAGGTAACTAACTTTTAAGCGTTCTTTTATTTCCTTATCAAAAATTTTAAGCTCGATGGGTCTGGAAATAACCACCCCGATCATGATCGCCAGTAAAATACGCGGTGTTGCCTGTAAAAGCTGCTTGCCTGTGCCGGCACTTTTGTTAAGGCTTGATACGATATACCGATCCATGTTAAAAATAGCCGCACCCCATAAAAATCCAAATATCAGCGCAAAAACAACGGCTAAGTCATCGCCTTTAAAAACAAAGTACATGGCGTAGCCACCAGATAAGGCAGCAAATAATCCTGTAAAAAAGATAGTGGCACCAATGCCTGTATATTTATTTTGCTCAGATGGATACTTTTCCAGTGTTGGGATATGCGCACCAGAACAAAACCAAAAGAAACGATTCAGCTTGTCCATTTTATTTTATAGTTAAACGCCTAAGGGTTAAAGTTGTTACAGACCAACATCAGATTATGTGGTATTTTTTTGATGTTAACCGTAAAATTGAATTCCCTATATTTGCACAAACACAAAAATCAAAATGAAAGAAATATCGGTACAAGAACTAAAAGAGAAAATCGACAATAAGGAAGATTTTCAATTAATCGATGTTCGTGAAACATTCGAATATGAAGTTTCCAACCTGGATGGTGAAAATATTCCACTAGGCGGAATTTTAATTGAAGCTGATAAGGTTTCGAAAGATAAACCGGTAATTATTCAATGCCGCAGCGGAAAAAGAAGTGCAGCCGCAGTGATGCAATTGGAAGCGCAATACGGTTATGAAAATTTGTATAACCTAAAAGGTGGGATTTTGGCCTGGCAAGAGGCTTTTGATCCAAATATGCCTGTATATTAAAATAATGAGTGAATTTTGAATGAGTGAATGAAGCAATCGCTGGGCAACTCGATCATTCTTTCACTCATTCAAAATTCAATCATTTCCTCATTCAATCCTTTACACTGTGGGTAAAAAATTCGCACTAAATATATTTTATAATCTGGCCATCATCCTTTCCATTTTTGGTTTAGTATGGTGTTACAATAATGCCAAATACCTCCCTGCGGGATTTTTAGTAGGTGTAGTTTGCTGTTTATTTTATTTTAAATATCAGTTAACCAAAGACATTCGAAAATCTTTTAAAGAAAAAGATCCGAAGTAACCCCCTGTAAGCCCAAGCCTGGCATATGCGTTAAAGTATACTTTCCTTCTTCAAAATCTGGGTCAGTAAATGGATTATTTTTGGTTAACCATGGGCCATCTAAATCTGCCCAGTTACAAAGTGGTGCCAGGGCAGCGGCGGCCAATGTGGCGCAACTGGTTTCACTCATGCAGCCAATTAACACTTTCATTCCGAAAGTACGGGCTTTCAAAATCATTTGATGGCCTTCATACATCCCACAACTTTTCATCAGTTTAACATTGATGCCATGATAAGCTCCCTTCAGTTTATCCATATCGCTTAAACGCTGTACCGCTTCATCTGCAAGTAAGGGAATCGGGCTGCGCGCTGTTAACCAGGCATTTCCATCGGGATCATTTTTATCCATAGGCTGTTCAATTAACACCACCCCCTGTTGATGAAGCCAATAAATCAGATCAATGGCTTTAATCCGGTCAGTCCAGCCTTGGTTGGCATCAACGTAAAGGGGAACATCTGTCATGCTCCTGATGGTTTGAATAATTTCCCGGTCATTATCCCGCCCCAGTTTTACTTTAATGACTTTAAACCGTGCAGCATCTTTTAACTTTTCACGAATCACCTCGGGCGTGTCAATCCCGATGGTGTAAGAAGTTACCGGCATTTTTAATGGATCTGCACCATATATTTCATAACAGGGCTTATTTAAAATCTTCCCGTTAATATCATTCAAGGCAATATCAATGGCGGCTTTAATAGCTGGCTGACCAGGTGCTACTTGGTCCAAATAATGAATAATTTCCTCAAAATTAAAAGGATGTGTAAACTGGCTCAGATCTACCTTTTTCAGAAAAGCCTGTGCCGTTTCATCACTTTCGCCCATATAAGGCACCATAGATGCTTCTCCATATCCCACCATTTCACCATAATTAATTTTCAACAGCATGATGGGGGTGCTGGTACGTGTAAATTTGGAGATCGAAAAAGGATACTTTAATTCTAATTCAAAAGGCTTGTAACTAATCTTCATGATCAATCGTCTTCTTAATATATGACTGGAAATTTTATCATTAAAATCTAATCATAGGATGAATAAACATTTGATTATATTCATCCAATAACTACTAAATGCGCTGTTTATGAAAAACCTTTCAAGATTACGGTATTTTATTTATTTATCCATCATCATTGTGTGTGGATGTACCACTGGAAAAAATGCCTTGCAAAAGGGCGATTATGATGCATCAGTTGCTAAAGCAGTTGGCAGATTACAAAATTCGCCAAAAAACAGCGAAGCCATGCAGGTATTAAAAACGGCCTATGAGCTGGCACTACAGGATCACCTCCGGAAAATTAATGAGGCTAAGCTATCCAATGATTTATTCAGATGGGAATCGGTGATGTATGATTACCAGAAAATCAACCAGCTGTCAGATGACATTTATACCTGCCCTGCTTGTTTAGTTATTATTCCTGCACCGGCAAAATATGTGAAAGAACTTGCCGATAGCCGTTATAATGCCGCGGCTGCCCGTTACAATTCTGGTATGGGTTACCTGAATGAAAACAATCGCCTCTCGGCTAAAAAAGCTTATTACGAATTTGAGAAAGCGCAAAACCTTCAACCCGGTTATAAAGATGTTAAAACGAAACTGGATGATGCTTATTGGGCGGCAGTTACCCGTGTGGTCGTTCAGCCAATCATCGTGAACAGGGGGCCATATCAGCTAAGCGGAGATTATTTCCAGCAACAAATCAATCAGTTCATGAGCAGTTATGCCCGCAATAAATTTGTGCTCTTTTATCCTGAAGAGCAGGCTACCAATGAAAAAATTGTTCCTGATCAGGTATTAAGTTTAAATTTTGATGATTTTGTGGTAGGCCAAACCTATGTAAAAGAAAGGGTAGAAAAACTGAAACGCGACAGTGTGATCATTGGCGAAACGAGAGATAAAAAACCTGTATACGGAACTGTAACTGCAACCTTAAGTATTTTTGAAAAAAGTATTTCCTCTTCAGGTTTATTGGATATGACCATTACAGATTGGCAGAGCCGGAAAATTATTAAACAGCAAAAATTTCCAGGCACTTTTGTCTGGAGAGACAGTTGGGCAAGTTATCAGGGCGATGATCGTGCACTGAATAAAAACCAATTGGCCATGACCAGAAGAAAAGAGATTCTTCCACCACCACCTGCAGCCTTATTTTTAGAATTTACCAAACCGATTTATAATCAACTGGTGGAGAATATCAGTTATTTTTACAATAATTATTAAGGCTATTCGTAATCAATGGTCAGCTTTCCATCATATGCAGATGCTTCATAACTCAGCATGGCTCAATTACATTAGTCATGCTCTCACACATCCTCCTAAACTTGATTCAGCATCTCTTCCAAATTACACAAAAGCGTGTTAAGACCATTCCATAGTTAGCAAATCACTTCGTAATCGCAGCGTTAAAATAAAACATCTTCTATAAGCCCTAAAAATATAATGTCTAATATTGTAGCGATGAATACTGGCTTATACAATCCCTTCCAACATTTTGATTTTTTATACAAGAAATGCTTTTTAAGTGGCAGCACTTTCAACTCACCTGTTATTCAGCTGCCACTTATTCCAAAATGGTTGCTGGCACAGGCTGGCTTAACCGGCGAAGAGCAGATTCAATTTTTAGATGAAAGTATCCGTTCTTACAATACACTGGTTATTCCGGCAAATAGTGAAGTGAATGAGCAATTCTTAATTCCGCTTGAAAATAAAATAGAACAGGCTTTTGCAAAGGGTTATGCCGGCGTTTCCACCTTAACAGAGCTGGAAATATTCAACTGGGTTGGTAAGTTTTTATATGGTTTTGTATACATCGAAATGCATGCTGCCTTGCGAAAGGAAATGACTGCAGATGGTTTAAATATGTCGCAATCACTGATGATGAAGTTTGCCAACCTCAATTTTATGTTGCAAAACCTCTACACCAGCATAGCGTTTGAAGATTTTACGCCATGGTCAATCACCGTGGTAAAACTTGAAAATAAAGAAACCCCCTTTAGCTTCCGCGATGAGATCAATACCCTTACTTTCTCACTAAAGTTTAAAGATTTTGGCATTGTGGCCTGCCTGCAGGATAACGGCACGAACAAACGTTTCCACCAGGAAATTATTAATGAAATTAGCGACAAAGCTTTAACGGCCGAACAATTTGAAGAATTAACCGCCCGTTTTTATTATTCAGCTTATCTCTTTAACCGTTTGCCGGAATATACCATTATGCCGGTGGAGGGTACCACCTACTTTGAAGCCATGCCACTACGCGGAAATATGAGCAAACCCTTGTTTGATGTTTGGCAGCACAAGGTTTATGCCCAGGTGCTGGAAAACTTCTGGAAACCCTGGGGTTATGTGCAGTTTGAAATTATCAAAGACCCCAATAATCCCATGAGCTTTTTCGAAAACCCTTGTTTACCTACCGCCGGATAGCGCAGCAATAAAATGCTGAATGATGCCGGGCACAAAAATCACAGTAAAGATCAACCCGGTTAGGGCCCCAAAAAAGTGTGCATCATGGTTAATGTTATCTCTGGAGTTTTTAGAGGCATACATACAATAAACCAGATACAATCCGCCAAAAATTACTGCAGGTATCCCAATCGGGATAAACATAATGTAAATTTTAGACATCGGATTATACAAGATATAACTAAAAAGCACCGCACTAATAGCGCCCGAAGCACCCAGGCTATTGTAATGAAAATCATCTTTATGTTTAAAAACCGTAGGTAAATCACTCAGCACTAAACCTAAAAAATAAAGTAAGCCAAACTGCCAGCTGCCCATCATTTGTTCAAGCGTAAAAGCAAAGGCATAAAAGGTAAACATATTAAAAAACAAGTGCATCCAATCGGCATGAATTAAGCCACTTGTTAACAAAGTAAAAACCTTATGCCCCTTAGAAACACTATATGGATGTAACATAAACTTTCCATACAAACTGTGATCGTAAAAAGCATAAAGGCTGGTAACAAGGGTAAAGACAAAAATGATGGAGGCTACAGGAGCCATGTTTAAGTATTCCATTTGGATTATTTTAAATTGAATTTTTCATTTGCCATTAACCTGGCTACCGGATACCGGTTGTGTGTTTTTTCGTAATAATCAGAATTTTTATAGACAAAATCAAGCTGGGCAGCAGCGTTTTTTGAAAAAGCAGTGTCAGCAGATTTCTTTTCATCTAATTTAGCCTTTAATAATGGATTGCTTTTTAAAAGTGCTTCAGCTGTGTCTTCAAAAACATAAGCAGAATAATGTTCCTTCATATCCAGAATGGAATCAAAGAAGTTCCAGTTAAAAAAAGAATCTGTAGCCTGCGGTTCCAGCGTTTCTACAATATACCGGTTATTTTTTTGATTGACGTATATCACCACATCACCAGCATAGTATTGAAGCGTTTGTTTCCTGAGGTTTATTTTCACTCCCGTATGCAAATAATGTCCTTCATAAGGCCTTGAACTCGTTTTAACATCTTCAATGTAATAACTTTCTACCTCTACTTTGGCATCGCTTTTAAGTTCCTGCATCTCCACGCCGTTCAGTTTCAAAAGTGCAATCACTTTGTCCCAGGCTTTAGGGATGATGTAAGCCAGTGGCTTCTGAACAGTAATTGCGGGTTCATACTTATTCCATTCCTGAATAGTTTTGGTGTAAGGTTTGCTTCTATCATAGAATAATCGGTTAAAGCCACTAACTGCACTTGGTTTTTGCCCGGCTTCGAAACCTTTAAAAGTGATATTATTCACTTCACTTTTGTTCAACTGCCAGGTTAAAGGAAATTCAAGTTGCCTGCTTACAAACTCATCTGCCCTTTGCTTGTTTTCCAGAATAAGTTTTGCATCACGCTGAATGATATCAATATAACTTTGAAGTAATTTATAGGTAGCATCAACACGCAAATCATAAGATTTTAACATATGTGTTTCTGGCATAAAACCAATTACATTATGCAGTGCAGCATATCCGGTAGAATATCTTGGGGATTCTATAAATCCGGTAATTCCGCTTTCAGGCGTTTCGCCAATTGAATTTACATAGGGAATCATAGGATAACCTTGTTTGGCCATGGCTTCATACAAACCTGGAACCAAAGTACTGGTTAAATATCCCGACAAAATGGTATTCAGCTTATCTTTCTGCGTCGGAATCAGGGTCATTACATATTGATAATCGGCTCCGTTACTGGTGTGGGTATCTACAAAAATCTCCGGCTTCCAGGTATTAAAAATCAGTTGAAATGCAGCTGAATTTTTAGAATCTGTTTTAATGAAATCACGGTTTAAATCCAGATTCTTCGCATTTCCGCGAAAACCATAAGCCAACGGACCATTCTGGTTGGCTCTGGAAGTTGAGGTTCTATTAAAACTCCCATCAATGTTATAGAGTGGAATGATACAAATAACCACATCTTTTGGGAGCTTGTTCCCTTTTAACAAATCCCTGCTCAGCATCATAGAAGCATCTATTCCTTCTGGTTCACCCGGATGAATGCCATTATTGATCAAGAGAACCGTTTTATTGCTTTTTTTAATGCTTACTGGATCAAAAACCTGATCTTTTGACAATACCAGCAGCTGTAACGGCTGACCAAAATCGGTATCTCCGTAGCTGAAAAGTTTTGCCTGTGGATACTGATCTGCCAGGTGCTTATAATATGCCAGGGCTTCCGGGTAAGTGGATGTTTGTGTTTTCTGACTTCTTTCAAATGGTGTTTTTTGTGCGTGGGCAAATAACGTGTAAAACAGCAGGTAAAACACAAAAATATTTTTCATGGAAAAAAGCTGAAAATATGGTGAAACAAACCTACAAAGTTCTACGATAAACTCTTGTGTTTCCGAAGAAGCACTTAACCCCTATGCTGTAGGTATTGTACGTATCTGGTGAATAATTTTTAAAATTAACAGATGAATCATCATATCCGTCTAAGCCTTCACCAAACGTGAAATTACTTTGAAGATTGAGATTGATGGCAAAACGTGCATAACCGTAACCATCATAGAAATAATAATTATATCCCAGATTTAAAGGCACCCAGAGGTTTGTTGTTTTATTTTCTCCGGGAAAGGGTCCGTATCCCGGATCAATAGCAGCCCACATAGGTTTGCGCCGAACAATATCGGCGATATTATTCTTAATTGCGCCAACACCAATGCCAACGTAAATTCCCTTAATATTATCAAGGAGCGTGCTTCTTTCAAAGTCGATCAACTCTCCAAGTGCCATTTTAAAATTGACGCTGAGACTGGTATAGTCATTTAAAAATTGCCGGTTATGCGGATCAGTATGAATATCTCCACCCTGCACTAAACCATATTGCCCCTCAAGTCCAAGCGATACAAAAGGAGTAAGGTAATGATTCACTTCTCCATATACTGTATGGCCCCAGCTGCCCTTTAATACATCTGTTTTAGAATAGTTTGGTCCGGCACCAAAACCAACAGACCATTTAAAATAATTAGATTGCGCAAAGGAATAATTAATCAGCAGGAAAAATAAAACAGTCAGGGCTGTAGACCTGGAGAGCTTGAATATCATGGTGTTTTTTTACAAAAATAATATGTTTATTGAATATTTATAACATTTACCTTTGAATTATGAGCAAATACATCAATTTAAACCAATCTTTACAACAGCGTTTTATACATTACGCAAAAATAGATACACAATCAGATCCGAACTCAGCTTCCTGCCCTTCCACATTAAAGCAGAAGAATTTAGGTGCCTTATTGGTTGAAGAATTAATAGCATTGGGCATTTCGGATGCAGAAATGGATAAAAACGGATATGTTTATGGAACAATTCCGTCCAACACTAAAAAAATACTGCCTGTAATTTTCTTTTGTTCTCATATGGATACCTCTCCGGATTGCAGCGGTGAAGGTGTGAAGCCAATAATCCATCACAATTACCAGGGCGATGATATCATTTTACCAGATGACCCTCATATTGTGCTTAAAATGTCTGAGCACAGGGACTTAAAACATCAAATTGGTAATGATATCATCACAGCCAGTGGTACAACGTTGCTGGGTGCAGACAATAAGGCAGGCGTAGCCGAAATCATGGAAGCGGCGAGCTTTCTAATGAAAAATCAGGAAGTAAAACATGGCACCATTAAAATCCTGTTTACGCCTGATGAAGAAATAGGCCGTGGCGTTGATCAGTTGGATGTGGAAAAACTCGGGGCAGACTTTGGGTATACCATAGATGGTGAAACACTGGGTTCTATTGAAGATGAGACCTTTTCTGCCGATGGTGCCACATTGGTCATTCATGGGGTAAGTACACATCCTGGTTTTGCTAAGGGAAAAATGGAAAGTGCCATTAAAATTCTTGCGGATATCATTGCGGCCTTACCAAAAGACACCTTAACTCCTGAGGCTACGCATCAGAAAGAAGGCTTTATCCATCCGGTAAGCATCTCCGGCCAGGTAGAAATGGCTGAAGCACATTTTATCATCAGAGATTTTACTGATGAAAAACTTGCGGCACATGGTCAATTTCTGGAAGCAACGGTAAAAAATGTGATCTCCAGGTATCCAAACACCACTTTTGATTTAGACATTAAGGCACAATACAGAAATATGAAGCAAGTGCTGGATCAGTTTCCGCAAATTGTTCAGTTCGGAATTGAAGCCATTGAGCGGGCAGGTGTTATGGCTAAAAAACAAAGCATTCGTGGTGGCACGGATGGTTCACGCTTATCTTTCATGGGTTTACCCTGCCCGAATATATTTGCCGGTGAACATGCTTTTCACAGTAAACAGGAATGGGTTAGTGTACAGGATATGGAGAAGGCCGTACAAACCATCATCAACATTGCCTCCATCTGGGAAGAGAAAGGGTAATGCAGTCTGAAGTCCAAAGTCTGGAGTCTATAGTAAGCAGTCGTGATATAAACGGACCTGGAATTTAGAAAAAAGATATTTTTTAGCATCATATTTGTTACTTTAGCACACCATGATCACTCTTGAAAACGAATACCTCAACGTAAATTTAGCAGCTAAAGGAGCAGAACTCCAGCGCTTATACAGTAAAGAAACCAAACTGGAATACCTCTGGAGCGGAGACGACCAGTACTGGGGTAAACATAGTCCGGTTTTATTTCCAATTGTTGGCGCTTTAAAAAACGACAGTTTTACCTATAAAAACAACACCTACCATTTACCCCGCCATGGCTTTGCCCGCGACCAGATTTTTAATGAGCAGAAAAACAGTGATACCGAAGCCATATTCACGTTGACCCAAAGCGAAGAAAGCCTGAAGGTTTACCCTTTTCATTTTGAACTGAGATTAAAATATCAGCTCATCGACAGAAAATTAATCCTCACTTATCAGGTAATCAATACAGGTGATGATGAACTTCTTTTCTCTCTTGGTGCACACCCGGCTTTTGCTGTCCCTAACAGTCCTAAAACAGATTATACGGATTATTACCTGGCTTTTAATGCAGATAAGAAACTTACCTATTGGAAACTGGACAATGGTTTGATTGCGAAAGAAACCGGAAGCATTGCGCTTAACGGCCATAAACTCCAATTAAAACATGAACTTTTTTATCAGGATGCTTTGGTATTTAAGGCCATGCAAAGCAATTGCATCAGCTTATTAAACACCAAAAACGATTATGGCCTGCATTTCCATTTTGATGATTTCCCCTTCTTTGGCATTTGGGCTGCAAAGGATGCACCTTTCGTTTGTCTTGAACCCTGGTGTGGTGTAGCAGATGATGTAGCGCATAACCAGGAACTTGCCCATAAAGAAGGAATTATAAAATTGAAGCAGGGCCAGCAGTGGGAACGATTCTGGGAAGTAGAATGTTTTTAAAAAGCTAAGCAGAGCCGGAATGTTCTGCTCAGCCTGTTTAAAAAGCCAACTTGAATATCATCTAATGCTACCTAACATGATTTTGAATTTCCGGAAACAACCATAAAACTATCCTGTTGTACTTAAAAGTTTCAGCAAGAAAATTAAATATGGATAATCAGGTAGAAAAAAATAAAGCCATTTGTAAAGTATTTTTGGATGAATTGTTTAACCAAAAAAATATAGATGCCATTGATCAGTTTGTGGATCATCATGTCAGTATTCAAAATCCATTTCCCGGACAAAGAACAGGAGCTGACGGATTTCGGGATATCAGCCAGATATACGGACTGGCTTTCCCTGATCTGAAAATCAGCTTTAACAACATTTTAGGTGATGCAGATCAGGTTACCTGTCACTTCACGCTGGAGGGTACGCACAAAGACCTTTTCATGAATGTACCGGCTACAGGTATCAAAGTGAGATATGATATCGTATATATATTAAAATTTACCAACGAAAAAATAACAGCACACTGGTCTTTAGTTGATGGATTAAGCGTGCTGCAACAAATTGGTGCCATTTCTCTTACTTAAGCAATGTAAAATGCTTTTATAGTCAATATACCCTAGAATAAATGGCATGTTCATGACCAGCAATAAGGCTTTAATACAAATTTGAAGCCTTATTTTTTTGAAATCAAAATTTTATATGCTTGCTGATTTGAATAAAACCATCAAATTGGTTATTCTTGCATTTGAGCCTGATTAAGTTATTTCCTTAAAGCTACAAATGAAATCCTTAACCTTACCCATACTTCAAAGCAGACAACATTTTCCGGTTCTTGATGGATTGCGGGGTGTAGCAGCACTGGCTATTGTTATTTTTCACTTTATGGAAATCGTTTTTACCGATTTTACCCAAAACATTATTGGCCATGGTTTCCTGGCTGTCGATTTCTTTTTCTGTTTATCTGGCTTTGTTATTGGCTATGCCTATGACAACCGTTTAGAAGAAATGGGCATCCTGGAGTTTTTTAAATCGCGGATCATCAGGCTTCACCCGCTGGTATTATTTGGTTCCGTACTCGGTTTATTTGCTTTTTTATTTGATCCCTTTGGCGGTCAACCCTTTATTTTCAGTACAGGTAAGATCATTTTGCTTTTTATCAGTTCGGCCTTATTAATTCCTTTTCCGGCGATGGAAGAAAGGGCTTTTAACTTATTTGGTTTAAACGCGCCATCATGGTCGTTATTCTGGGAATATGTAGCGAATATATTTTATGCTTTTATACTGGCCAGGCTGCATCGAAAGTACCTGGTTATTTTAGCCATTATCGCGGCCATACTTTTAGGCGTAGTGGCTTACCGGGCTGGCTCATTAATGGGCGGATGGGCTGGCGATAACTTTTGGGATGGTGGAGCCCGAATTTTTTACTCCTTCATCGCGGGCTTGCTGGTTTATCGCTTCAAGTGGACAATTAAAAATAATTTAGGCTTTTTTGGCCTTTCCATATTGCTCAGCTTAGCGTTCCTGATGCCTTTTTTTAGCTATAGCTGGCTAGCCGAATTAGCGGTGGTATTATTTTATTTCCCCTTAATCATTGCATTGGGCGTGGGCACTAAAGTGCATGAGCGCCTGACAGGATTGTGCCATTTTTCGGGCAAAATTTCCTATCCGTTATACATGACCCATTATTCAGCGATCTGGATGTTTAACCATTATTACAGCACCTATAAACCGCAGGGCAAAGAATTATCGCTGTTAATTATTGCGGGGGTAATGGTCTTATTGTGCCTCGCCTATCTTGCCATGGTATGGTATGATCTGCCTGTGAGAAAATACTTAAGCCGCAAAAGGATAAAAAGCGACTTACCCAAATAAGTCACTGCTGAGGTATCGATCACCCCGATCGCAGGTAATAAAAACCAATACACCAGACTCCAATTCCGAAGCTACACGAATGGCCGCTGCACAGGCACCACCAGAACTCATTCCTGCAAAAACACCTTCTTCTCTGGCTAATCTCCTCGACATTTCCACAGCTTCTTCCTGGCTGATATCCATTACACGATCTACACGTTCAGGCTCAAAAATTTGGGGCAAGTATTCTTTCGGCCAACGGCGGATTCCTGGGATGGATGAACCTTCTGTTGGCTGGCAACCCACAATTTGAACCGCTGGGTTTTGTTCTTTAAGGTATCGCGAACATCCCATGATGGTGCCGGTTGTACCCATTGAACTGATAAAATGTGTAATCTCTCCTTCAGTATCTCTCCACATCTCCGGCGCGGTAGTTTTATAGTGCGCCAGGTAATTATCAGGATTTGCAAACTGGTTCAGCAAAAAGTAACCCTTAGAAACACCTTTTTCTTCAGCATAATCACGACAGGCTTCTATACTTTCGAGCAAGGTCACCCGTGCACCAAAAGCTTCCATGGTTACTTTACGCTCGCGGGTAGAATTTTCAGGCATCACCAGCTCAATATCCAGGTTATATAATTTGGCAATCATGGCCAGTGCGATGCCTGTGTTTCCACTGGTTGCCTCCACCAATTTCGTTCCTGGCTTAATCTCACCACGTTCTATTGCACTGCGAATCATATTTAGAGAAGCCCTGTCTTTTACACTTCCGCCTGGGTTATTTCCTTCCAGCTTGGCATAAATTTTCACTTTTGGGTTAGGGCTGAGTTTACTCAATGCAACCATGGGTGTGTTCCCGATTAAATCTATAATTCCTGCCATAATGTTTAATTCTTTTCTTTTATATTTCTGATGGTGATGGTTGGTGAATGATAAACCAATGAATAAGGATTCACACTTTCCGTAAGCCATACATTTCCGCCAATGATGCTGTCATGCCCGATGGTGGTATCTCCACCCAGGATGGTGGCTCCTGAATAAATCACCACCCGGTCTTCTACCTTTGGGTGCCTGCTGCTGCCGGCAAATACTTTTTTCACACTCATAGCACCCAGCGTTACGCCCTGGTATAATTTTACATGTTCACCAATAACGGTGGTTTCGCCAATCACAATGCCGGTTCCGTGATCAATATAAAAGTATTCGCCAATTTCTGCCGCCGGATGAATATCGATCCCGGTTTTTGAATGTGCATGTTCAGTTAAAATTCTTGGAATCAGCCTGAGCCCCAGTACATGCAAGGCATGTGCAATGCGGTAAAGGCAAATGGCATAAAATCCAGGGTACGTGCGGATGACCTCAAATTCACTCACCGCCGCAGGGTCACCTTTATAAATTGCAGAGATATCAGTATGGAGTGTTTGATAAAGCACCGGAAGCTGTGCAAAGAAAAGTTCCGTTATTAAATTGGCATCACCAGGATTTTCTGGATGGCCAGCTGATGCGATGTTAAACAACTCAGATTTTAAGCTCTGGGTATAAATCACTAAATCAGTTTCACTTTCAAAGTGGATAATGCTATGCTCGGGATATAACAAGTCGACAATTTTGATGGCCCAATGCGCAATAACATCATTAGGTGGCAGATGGTTATCACTATTTCGCTTTCTAAACAGGTAACCGAAAAAATCGTCACTCATAAAAATACTGGTTAAATCTTAACACTAAATCCCTTTGTTTTGTAGCGTAAATATATCGATTAGCCTTTAGCTCTTCGTCATTTACTCATCAAAATGTTTACCCTCAAAAACCAGCATTTAGCACAAAGGTTATCCGCATTATGCATGGTGATACAACAGAAGTTCTATATAAAATCCCCCAATAAAACACGAACGATATAAATGACTTATTACCGTCATCGCCAATCAAAAAAGGTACTTCATCAGGAAATGATTAAACGGAGGGAATGGCGTGGCATTATAAAAATATTCTACTGATGCTGGTGACGCACAACTGTCGTAATATTTAATTCTTCCGGTTTTACAATTAGACCCGTAGAATCTACATTATTTTCATCAGCCAAGGCTTTGCCAGAAGGCTTTTCGTCCACAGCAGCAGCCTTTCCAGGATTTTTAACTGTTTCCATGCCTTCAGATAAATTTGCTGGTGAAAGAGGTAGGTAATACCAAAGGCCACCACCAATCAGCAATACCAGAAGCAAACCAATCATCCAGTTTTTGTTTTTTGGAGTCTCTGCTGTTTCGTTTTTAGAAAGATCAAATTGAGTTCTGGCTTTTGCCAACGGCTCATTTTTATTTAAATCAAATGACATAATTTTTATTTTAAGTATGCATATCTATTAAGGTTTGCAGGCTTCCGGTATGCGCACGGCCCATCGCTTCAAACTCCCAGCTGTCTCCGGAACGAAATAAGCGACCAAATTCCACCGCATCTTCATTCGCGTTAATAATCCTTTAATTTATGTAAACCCTAAAGTTTTACCAATCTTCATAATCTATGGAGATTGTTTTGATTTATGCCTCAAAAATATAGGAACTGTAAAACTCTTTTTTACGGGAACCCAGAATTGCAACGTTTTTCGTTTATCATAAATTCTTCGAACTATACGCTGGCGAAGAACAGGTCGCAATGCTTATCTTCGTTAATTAAATTTAACCATGCTTATATACGAAACGTTACGCATACACATTGAAAAACAAATTGCCTTAACAGATGAAGAGTTTGATTTTGTGCAACAGCATTTCGAAGTTAAACGATATAAAAAACATCAATTTATTATTCAGGAAGGGGAAATGGTGCGGTATTCTTATTTTCTAGTTTCAGGATTAACTAAACTGGTCCATCATGATGAAAGTGGTAAAGCACATATTGTTTCTTTTGCCATGGAAGATTGGTGGGAAAGTGATTTCCATGCTTACCTCACGCAAACACCAGCAATGCTTTCGCTGGAATGTATTGAAGATACGGTGGTGCTATGCATCTCTTTGGTAAATTATAGAAAGCTGTGCTCCCGACTTCAAAAAGTAGAATCTTTCTTTCTGGAGAAAGCACACTTCGGTAATATCGCCGCACAAAGGCGAATCTTATCGTTACTTACTGCTAACGCAAAAGAGCGTTATGAACAATTGCGAAGACAATATCCTTCTTTATTTCAGCGGGTTCCAAAATCCTTGCTCGCTGCTTATCTCGGCGTATCCAGAGAAACATTGAGCAGGCTGTCAGATTAGCGTGTGATAAACATCACAAAAAAATGGTGATGTCCCGCAACTGATCTTAATAATCATTCTCTCAATTTTGTGGTATAGCAAATTCGCTATAATGAAACAATTTGACATGGAAAAACGAGCAATAAATCCCTGGAATTGGCAGGATCAAAGAAATTATGTACAAGCTGTAGAAGTGAAAGCAGCGAATGGAACGTTGTATTGTTCAGGACAAACCGCTATTGATGCTGATGGAAAATCAAGTGATGCTGATATGGCTACGCAACTTACGCAAGCCATTGCAAACCTGGAACAGTTAATTACCTCGGCAGATTATGATTGCAAAAACATTGTCCGCTTAAATGTTTACCACACTAATATTGATGAATTTTTTAATAGCTTTCAGATCCTTCAAGATTGGGTGGTGAAACATGGTATTAAACAGGCCACAACAGTAATGGAAGTGAAAAGTCTTTTTGAAACCTTAAAGGTAGAACTGGAAGCCACTGTGGTAAAGTAGAAGATTTTACTGCCAGAGACAGTATCATACATTCGAAATGTCATCTTGAGCCTGCCGAAGGGCCTTTAAAAGAATTGCTTAACGGTATTCGGCAAGCTCAACATGACAAATTTTAATATAGAAGGCCTTTTGAATTTAATTAAACCTGTTATATCATCTATTTCTTTTCTCTGATGTAGATATTATTGTGGTTAGATTTAAGGATGAAATCTACTCCACCACCATTTATTTTTCCATTAAGTGATTCTGCATAATTCCCACCCTCATAGCCAAATACAGGAGCATTTTCATCCTGGTTTTCACTGTTGGCAGCTAAACTTTTGATGGTTAAAGCCTGAACGCCCTTTCCAATAGTTAGTGTTTTTACAGGTTGCCCTGTTGCATTCGTTTTCGGGTTAGAAGCGGGATTTATTGCAATTTTCAAGTCATCAGCTGCATAGATTTTGCCATAGTTACTGATCACTTCGAGATTAGCTTTTACAGAAGCAGGAAGCGCAATATCAACATGCCCATGCACAGATATAATAGAAATGGGACCTTTCAAATCAGCTGGAAATGACGCATCAACCGAGCCGTGTAAGGTTTTGATATTCATAGGACCGACATTGTTGGTTAATACAATATCATTTCCGGTTACCGCTACATCAATCTCTGTTTTCAAATTTTTAAGTGTAACTGTATCCTGATACATATTGCTGTTATTGGCAAAGGAAACACGGACGTTTCTTGGTAATTTGATGCTTAATTTTGGTTGGTTAGCCACGCTAACCGGATTTACATTAATATCATCTCCCCTTACGGTAACATCAAAACCCAAACCGCTATTATCTTTAAAACCAGAACTGTTAAATGCCTTTAGTCCTTTAGCACGCTCATCAACTTCCTCCTCTTCATTTTTAGGAAGAGAGAAAATAATTTCATTTCCATCGTAACCCTCTACCGTAACCCCGCTGATGTTGAGGTTCAGTTTTCCATTATTTTTAGCAAGCTTGTATTGTTTTTGTGCCGAGGCCGACAGGCCAGTGGTAAATAGGGCAAATAATAAGATCAAGTGTAGTTTCATATCTTTAGTGTTTATGTTGATTAAAATTTATTTTCTTTAAGCAGGATCTGGTAAACCTCATCTTTAACTGCCTCCAGTGTAGATGGATCATTCACAAGGGCGTAAAGCCGCTCATCAATCTTGACATTTTGCATTTTACCCAAAAGATTAACAAGTGAGAGTTGTAACATCGGATCATTCTGGTGATTGAGTGCGTTTACCAAAAGATTGGTAACATGTGTATCTTGCCTATATTTCTCCAACACACTCAATGCAGCCAAACGCACATTGCTGTTTCCGTCATGCTGAATGGTTGCAGCCAGACGATCAAGCATATCATAACTGATCAATTCACTTTTTTTGATGGCTAAAACAGCGGCCAACCGGGTACTTGATGAAGCGCTGTCGTTTAACTTTTTATAAAGCATCTGATCGGGTGAGGGTATGAACGGAACTTCTTCTTTGCTTTGATGCTTTTTTACATGAGAAGTTGTTTCATGTGCAGCAAACTGAGTCTGTTTTGCATTCTGGGTAACAGCCTTTACTAATGGCTTCTCAGCAATTTTTGGGTGTTTATTCTGCTTATTCAGGGCCAGGTGCTGTTCAGTTTTTTTAGTCTGTTGCGTACTATTGAAGAACCATAATCCAATAGTACATACCAGTAAAACTGCTGCTGCAGCCATCCAGCTTGCAGGTTTGATATTTAAAATACGGTGCTTTTTTACCATGGGTTCTTGAGCCAGACTGGCTTTAAATCCCGCCAGGTTAAACTGCGGAGCTTCCAGATGATCGAAATCTTCCCGGTGCTGCTCCACAAAATCTTTTATCGGATCATTCATAATAAGCTTTATCTTTTAGTGATACTAATATTCTTTTTTTTGCCCGATGGTACTGCGTTCTGACAGTAGATGGGGCCAGACCTAGTGTAAGTGCGATTTCATCCTGTGACATTTTTTCAAAAAGGTACAGGGTTAAAATTGTTCTGTACCCGTCCGAAAGCTCGTCAATACAACGCCTGACATCCTCAACACGGCTTTCAAAAATTTCATCTTCCCTGATGTCATAATCAGCCTCGGCCCTGAACTCATAGTTGTCCAGATCTGAAAACAGCAGTTTCTTTCGCCTGAGGTGCGAGATCGATTTATTGATCGCCATTCTCCTTACCCAGGCTTCAAAACTATTGATTTGCATTAACCGCTTCTGATCGCTAAAGACATTGCAGAAAGTTTCCTGCAAAATATCTTCTGCCTCCGCACTGTGCGCAACCAGCCGGCTAATGGAATTAAAAATCCCCCTGGCATATCGGTTATAGAGCCCGGTATAGCCCGCATCCTTGCCCCGAAGGCACATGGCAATCAATTCCTGATCAGATATGTTTTCTTTTTGAAGCAAGTAGCGTTTCAGTTAATTTTTAATTCAAGAAGTTTCTATTCTATCCTGAAGTCGCAATAGGGGAAATAATGTTGCATCTGCCCTTTGATTTATTTAAAAATAAATCAAAGGGTCTAAAATATTCCATAAATTACTGTTTAAAGATCGGTAAAATCATTCATTTTAAATAGATGATTACCAAGATAAGATGTCCTGTAGGCCTTTTAAATTGATCTTTCTGCATTTTTTAATGCGCAGCATTTTTCTTCAGCATCCCACACCGTTAAAAAAAATTAAAATATTTTCGATGCCAGGCAATAATGTATTAAAATGATCGTCTTTATATGGAGAGCGTTAATTTAGATTAAACGGGAGTCGTCTTTATGATGATTCCCGTTTTCTTTTGGATTCAATTTGAACAGGAGCTGTTGAGGCATTTCATGATTCAGTAATATTTAAGCTCTTGTTCTCACCCTAACGATCCGTTATACTCCTCAAAATAGATTATTTTAAAATTATTTTCAGTACCGGGCAATAATGTGTTAAAATGATCGTCTTTATATGGAGAGCGTTAATTTAGATTAAACGGGAGTCGTCTTTATGATGATTCCCGTTTTCTTTTTTTTACAGTTCTTTGGATTGAAGATTATAAAATCAATCACCAGCTGAAAAGAAGATTGGCATTGTGGGGATTGATCCCTTTTCGCTTTTGCGCGAAGGAGAATCTCCATCTTTCATCTGGCTTTATTGTCTTTTAAAAAAGCTTGAAGTAGCTATATTATGACCGATGCGCTTCACGAAAATCGCAATCAACTGCCGAATTGTTTTTAAGAAGTATTCCGGAAAAAGATCCGGATTGATGATATTTGCTTAATTTGCATTCGTTTTTTTGAGATTATTACCATTTAATATATGAGCAATACAGCCGCGAATCAGGATCGTTTCGGAGCCCTTGTAGCCGCAACGTCAGATGTTGTTTATCGCATGAGTCCGGATTGGGAGGTGATGTATGAACTTGATGGCCGGGGTTTTTTAAAAAGCACTTCTGAACCGCTTACAAACTGGCGGAACCATAACGTGCATCCTGCTGATTTGCAAATGGTAAATGAGGCAATATCCTGGTCCATTGCCACAAAATCAATGTTTGAACTGGAACACCGTGTTTTGCGTGCAGACGGAAGTACAGGCTGGACCATTTCCAGGGCTGTACCTATATTAAATGATGCGGGAGATATTTTGGAATGGTTTGGTGCTGCCAAAGACATTACGCTTCGCAAGCAAACAGAGCATGAACTTCAGCAGGCGAAAGAGCTGGCAGAGCAGCAACAGCGGCTTTATGAAACGGTAACATCTAATACACCTGATCTGATTTATGTATTTGGATTAGATTACCGCTTTACCTATGCCAATAAAGCTTTGCTTGAAATGTGGGGGAAGCGTTGGGAAGATGCCGTGGGCAAAACCCTGCTTGAGAATGGTTATGAACCCTGGCATGCAGAGATGCATGAGCGGGAAATTGATGAGATTATTACCACCGGAAAACCCATTCGGGGTGAGGTCGATTTCCCTCATGCGGCACTGGGTAACAGAACTTACGATTATATCCTGACACCCGTATTTGATTCCAGTGGTCTGGTCGTAGCTATTTCAGGGATTACCCGCGATGTTACACAACGCAAGCAACAGGAGCAGGAAAAATTCAGGTTGTCTGCCGAACTGGCTTTATTAAATGAAGCCGCTGAAGCAACAAACGAGGAACTTAATGCGGCTAATGAAGAACTTCAAACTTCCCAGAACAGGCTGAGCGAAGCCAACAGGAACCTGGAACTGATTTTAAATATGTTACCGGCCTCCGTGGTCGTCATCCGTGGCTATGACCTGGTGGTGGAATTGATTAATGAAAGTAACCTGAAATACTGGAACAAAAGCAAAGAAGAGGTCTTAGGAAAAAGGTTTCTGGACATATTGCCGGATCTGGCCGATCAGCCTTTTGCCGGCCAGCTTCGCAAAGTAATGGATACCGGCGAAGTCATTGATGTAAAGGAAAGCCCTGTACTGTTTACTATGCCGGATGGTACCATCCGCGAGACTTATGTAGACTATACTTACCAACCCCTTGCAGATGCTTTTGGCAACAGAAACGGGGTACTGGTGATGTCTTTTGAAATTACAGAAAGGATACTTTCTAAACGATTACTCGAAAAATACACTGCCGAACTTACCCAGGTAAATAAGTCGCTTTCTATCGCGAACAATAAACTGGCAGCCAGTGAGGCTCGATTTAAGTTTTTTATTGAGGAGGCACCTGTGGCCATTGGAGTTTTACATGCCAGGGAGCTGATTGTGGAAACCGCTAACCAGAAGATATTGGAAGTTTGGGGTAAAAGCCCTGAAATTATAGGATTACCGCTTGCTCAGGCACTACCGGAACTAAGTGGTCAGCCTTTTCTAGGCATACTGGATAATGTATTTATGACCGGCGTACCTTTTTACGCCAATGAAATCAGCGCCATGTTAAATCATGGAGGAGAATTAAAAGAAATCTTTTTTAATGTAGTTTACCAACCTGTAGTTGGACAGGATGGAGCCGTATCTGATATATTGATCGTTGCGACAGATGTGACAGAACAAGTTCATGCCCGCAGATCGATTGAACAAAGTGAGCAGCATTTCCGGAAACTTGCCGACCTGGTGCCCGCCAAGATTTCTAATGCTTTACCAAACGGCATGGTGACTTTCTCTAATCAGCACTGGCTGGATTTTACAGGAATGAGTTTTGAAAATCTTCGTGATTTTGGCTATTACCAGATCATGCATCCTGATGAGATTGCCTCCTTTAAAAAAGGGCTGGAAGTAGCAGCAGCTAATGGCACTCCACATGTTGCAGAAATGCGCTTTAAAGACAGAAATGGCAACTATATCTGGCATTTAAATATCTCATCGCCCATTTTAGATGAAGAAGGAAAGGTAATCATGTGGGTGGGATCTACGACTGATATTCAAACAATAAAAGAGGAAGAACAGCGTAAAAGTGATTTCGTAAGCATGTTAAGCCATGAACTTAAAACGCCGGTTACCTCCATTAAGGGGCATGTACAACTGGCTTTACGGTTATTGTCAAGAGAAACATTATCTCCATCATTACAAAAACTGAGCACCTCATTATCACGTATTGATGTACTGCTTTTGCAATTAACCGGACTCATCAGGGATATGCTTGACCTTAGCCGGATTGATGCCGGCAGGATGGATTTAAAGGTAGAACGTTTTGCAATTGATACATTGGTAAAAGAAGTGGTAGAAGATTTTCGCCTGAGCCATCAGCAATATGTTTTCCACCTGGAAACGGCTGCGAATGTATTTGTTCATGCCGACCGCGACCGGATCAGCCAGGTACTGATCAACCTGATCGCCAATGCAATTAAGTATTCTCCTAAAAGCAACCAAGTTGATATCGCTGTTTCCACAACTGAAAATGAAGTATTGATTGACATCAAAGATTATGGAATTGGTATTGAAGCAAAAGACCAGACCAAAATTTTTGAACGCTTTTTCAGGGTAGAGGGTCAGAATGAGAAATATTTCAGTGGTTTTGGAATCGGATTATTTTTAGCGCATAATATCATATCGAGGCATGGGGGTGAAATCTTACTGGAAAGCGAGCGGAATCAGGGCTCAGTGTTTACCGTGCACCTGCCGATATAGAAGTTTTACTCATGCATTTATTTAGTTTTTAGCAAAGCCCGATTGAATGGTTTACCTCTACAACTCTGTTTTATTTAGTAAACGGGACTGAAATTTTTTAGCTATTTCATGTTGTTGTAATTGATCACCATTTGGCAAAATCATATAATTTTGATCAGTAACAGGATTTATGATTACCTGATAACCGCCCCTACAATTTTGATATCGATAAGCAAATGCCTTTAGTCCTTTGAATAACCCCTCTGTTTTAGCCATTTGATAAACATGCCGGGAACAGCTTATTCTAAAAATACACCGGGGCTCTTGGTTTTTAGCCTTGAGCATCCAGTATATTTTAATTAAGAATAGCAGCAGAAATCTCATTATAGATTTTTCCCAAATACAACCATCTGATATGAGGCAAGATAACCTGGTTTTGCACCAAACCCAAAGCATCCGGGATCTGGTTGCACATAAGTAGAAACACTCTCCAACCTGATGTATATCCAGCCTTCGTTAAGATAGTGGTTGATAGTTTGCTCCAATTGTTCTGCTACTGCTACAGTAGTCTGCTTTTTATGATCTATGGTAGCGGTAAAAGGTATAACTTTATATTCCATATTAGTTGATTTACTGCGTATTGATTTGTTAAGATTCAAATGTAATACACCACATCAAGCCAATCTTACGGGTTTTCGTAACAAAAACCAGATAAAGAAAATGAAATAAATAAAACTATATGTTTTTAAAAAGAACATAGGTTTTATCTATATCATTAAAATTAAGTGATGACATTCCATTAAATATATCATGCCACCAATTAATCAACTGCTTATATCGCTACCTTATTTTGTTTGCTTTCAGGTATTCAATCAATGCCTTCGGATGATCGGTCTGTACACCCTGTATGCCTTTATTGATGGCATTTTTCCAATCATCAGGCATTTCATTGCTTTTTTGAACATCCAGAAATACACTAATTCCTAAAGATCTGATCACCGGTAAAAGATTTTCGGCCGGAATGTTATCCACAGCATCCAGAGGCATTTTGTCCAAAGCTGCTAATAATGCTTCCCTTGTTCTAATGGTCTTATTTAAACTGGACATTAAGGGCATTTTCGGCGCAATCTTTTTCCACGAACAGTATTGTTTCAGCTCATTAATGTAAACCAATACCTGATCTGTCATCCCTGCTTTTTCAATTTCCTTGTAAGCCAGACCTACATCCGCAGCTTTAAAATCAAGGTAAATATTGATCCTACCTTTGCAGGTTTTTAATGCATCAGCAAAGCTGGCGATCTGGTGCAGGCTACCATCTACCCCTTTTAGCGTAAGTTTTTTTATGGTTTCAAAATCAAGGTCCTTTATCAACCCCTTTCCATCACTCACCTGATCTACACGGTCATTGTGTAAAAGAACCAGTTGCCCGTCACGGGTAGTCCTGAGATCCAGCTCAACATAATCTGCACCCAGTAAAATAGCTTCCTCAATAGCAGCTATCGTATTTTCAGGTTTGTTGAGGTGGCTTCCACGGTGTGCAATAACGATAAAACCATGTTTTGATTTAGGCAGTGACTTTGCTACCTGTTGCGAAAAACAAGTGAAACAAAAACAGCTCATTAAGATGGCGCATAAGGCCAGTTTCTTTTTTGAGTTCATCTTTTATGGTTTTAAAGCCGGGTTCAAATCTGTAAATGCTGCTGCACGGTTTCTACTTGTCTTTTGCAATGAAAAAGCATCGAAAAGCTCACCGGAAGTTTTATAGGCTTCAAATTTAAGTTTATCGCCATCTACGTGAATCACCTGAAAAAGCTGGGTATTCTCTAAGGATACATCCATCCATTTGGCGCCATCTACCTGGTACATTTTAGGCCCTGCTACCGAAACCAGGTAAACTGGTCCACTTACATCCCGTCCGGATAAACCTCTGGGCAGGTTCTGCCCCCGGCTATAAGTATGGTCATGCCCCTGCAAAACCAGGTCAATGTGGTATTGATCAAATAGTGGCTTAAAGCGTTCTCTGAACGCCTTATTGTCCCGGCTTTTTGCCGTAGAGAAAATAGGGTGGTGAAAGGTGATCACCGTCCACAACTTCTTATTTTCTTTCAGTACTTTTTCCAGCCATTCATATTGAGCCTTGGCAGAAGCCTCATCTAGGATGATCATTTGCGAATCTAAGGAAATGATGCGTACGTCCTGATAATCTACATAATATACCGATGATTCAAGCCCCTTTGGTCCGTTGCCGGCAAAGGTGTATTGTACGCCCCAGTGTGGATCTAAAATGAGCTTTCGCTGATCGTCCCGTACATATTCATGGTTTCCCGGTGATGGAATACTTGGGATCATACCATTAATAAAACCACCACCATAATGCCATTCGCCCCATTCCTGATCATTATTAGAACGGTTGATTAAATCTCCGGTATGAATAATGAACCGTGCATCAGGCTGGTGAGAAAAAGCCTTGCGGATAACCCGCGACCATTTGGAACGGATATCATTTTGCGCATCGCCCAGGTATATAAAAGAAAACGGTTCATTTTTGGCTGAAGCTGTAGTAAACTGAAACCATTCGCTCCAGTGTTCACCTGAACCTACCCGATAGGCATACACCGTTGCTGGTTTTAGGTTAGTAAAAGTAACATGGTGATACTTGGCCGTTTCATAATTATTTCTGCCATTCAATACGGTAGAGCTGGCATCGTAACTTGTTATGGCCTTTTCTAATGCAGGGTTGGCATCCTCAGCTTTAATCTGTGCCTTTGAAGCCATGATGGTTGTATCAGTACGCCAGTTAACCGTTTGGCTGGTTGCCGGATCTCCCGCCCAGGTTAAAATTACACGGTCAGGGTATTGAGTTGGACTAAAGTTCTGGGCTGATAGTTTGGTTAGCACTCCGCTCGAAAGCAAGGTGATGATTAAAATTGATTTTATAAAGGATTTCATGTTGATTCTGATTAAAATTTAAATTATTTCAGGTACCACATTAGGGTGTACTGATTGTCTGTACCGAAAGCGGAGACAGCTTTCTGATAATTGGTTTTGTTCTTTGCGCTTTCCGAATCCGGATAGATGTAACGTTTAGGGATTCCTCTTCCGGCAGCCAGCGGACCAGTAACAAAAGCGGGATAACCTGTTCGGCGTTGATCAAACCATCCTTCAGAACCTTTAAACAACATGGCCATCCATTTTTGGGTAATCAGTTGCACGAGTGTACCATCGTATTTTACCAGTGGCTGATTGTAATAAGACTGAGCTGCTGTTACCCCATAACTGCTCATCGATTCTTTAATCGCTTTGTAGTACATGGATTCTGCCGTTTCTCCATTGAGCGTAATTTTACCTTTTTGCAGCGCTTCTGCCAGAATAAAGCACTGTTCGGCATAGGTTACCAGGCTGGCCTTTAATAAGGGATTAGCTGAACCTCCATTTTTCCTGAAGAATGAGGAAGAAAAAACAGAGACATGATCCTCTCCACCATTATAGGCCGATGGCGCATCAATGGCATTGGGTACGCCCACATATTTATTAAAATCTACGGTTGATCCAACCGTACTTTTTACAGGCTCTACCCAAACGGCCAGCCTTGGGTCATTTCGCTCCATCAGGCGATCTACCAGTTCCTTGCTCACTTTAGTTTTCAAATAGTCGAAATCAATCATGGCTAAAGGACCACCAGGCCAGCTATAAGTAGCCATGTTCCCCAGGTAGGCTATCTCTGCATTATCAGCACTGCTTTCAAAAATGGGAAATGCTGTTTTATCATTCACGATCTCCTGCATTTCAGTAAAGGCTGGCGCATAGTTTTTAGAAATGCGCAATAACATACGTAAACGCAGCGAATTGGCAAACTTTCTCCAGGCGAGGGCATTTCCTTTAAACATTACATCTCCCTTGGCATTAATCTCCTGTACATTACTTTTCAGCAAATTATTGGCTTCCTTAAGTTCTCTTAACAAATCGGGATAGATGGTTTGCTGCTGATCATATTCCGGATAAATCAGATTGGCTTCTTTAGATTTAAGCGCTTGCGAATAGGGAATATCTCCATATAAATCAGTTAGATAGCCAAAATTAAAGGCTTTCATAATTTTACTAATGGCGATATACTGGTTTTCTGATCGTTTTTGTGCGGTTTCTAAAAAAGTTTTATTCACGGCTAAACGGGCATAAATATCATCCCAGTCAACAGGACCCCAATCAAGCAGGTCGTAACCCGTATTGCGCACCAGTGTCAGGTATCTTGCTGCCGAAGCGGGTCTTCTGTCAACGGCATTTTCCTGGTAAGCGTAGGCTGTTGACACCAATACATCAGACATTAAAAACTCCGTACTGGTGGTTTCTGGCGCATTAGGGTTGGTATTGATCTTTTCAAAGTCTTTAGTGCAGCTTGCCAATAACACTGTAATGGCGAACAAAAGCGTTATATATTTAAATTTCATTTTATACAGATTAAAAATTACAACTTAGTTTACAGCCGAAGGAGCGGGTGCCAGGCAAGGTCCAGTGGCCAACCCCTAACTTAAAGCCTTCGGTAACACTCATGGTTGTTTCCGGATCATAACCCAATCCATTGGCTGTCCAGGTGTACAGATTCCTTCCGATCAGGGATATGGAAAGGTTACTGATGGGGAGTTTGCGGATAAGCTTTTGATGAAATACATAGGTTAATGAAGCTTCCCTGATTTTCAGGAACGACGCCGAATAGGTCAACCTTTCATAGTATTTATTATATGTATTGTTATAAAAATCGGCAGCGGCAATAATCATTTTGTTTTCGGTCAGGTTGCCATTGGCATCTGCGATATAACCCGGAATGATCATCCCATCATTGCGCTTTCTACCCTGCGAATCTGTCCACGGCAAGCCACCTGTTTGTGCATCCCTGCCTGCAAGGGTATTATCGGTTAAGCCTGCGTTAATCAGGCTTTTAACCACGTAGGAGTAAAAATTACCACCTTTGCGCCAGTCTAACAGCACA
Organism: Pedobacter sp. GR22-10; assembly: GCF_026239715.1. Taxonomy (NCBI): domain Bacteria; kingdom Pseudomonadati; phylum Bacteroidota; class Sphingobacteriia; order Sphingobacteriales; family Sphingobacteriaceae; genus Pedobacter; species Pedobacter sp. GR22-10. The sequence goes on along the minus strand of NZ_JAPIVR010000003.1, from coordinate 746,440 downwards.
TTTAAGGTGAAGTTTTTATAGCTAAAGGTATTGTTAAAGCCTACGGTAAAATCAGGATTATAGTTGCCTACTTTTATATATTCAGCATTGTTGCGGATATAATGCCCGGTTTTATCCAATAAGGCTGCTCCGGCATTGGGTCCACTGGTTACTTTAGTATAACTTGGTGTATAAAAGTCGCCAATTTTAGTTCCTTCTTTAATCAGGTAACGGATGTTATCACCATCGGCACTCCCCATGGAGTATTCCTTCAAACCTGCTGAAAGCTCAATCACCTTATTTTCGTTTTTCGTAAAGTTTACATTGGTTTCCCACTTAAAGGCACCATTAAAAGGCACAGCATTTAAACCAATTTCCCAACCGCTGTTTTGAATATTCCCGGCATTGATTAAGCGGTTAGAAGCACCGGAGGCAATGGTTGTTGGAATATTAATAATCTGGTTTCTTTTATTGGTTTTGTACCAGGTTACATCTATACCTACCCGACTTTTAAAAAAGCGCAGATCGCCGCCAAATTCATATGAGGTTGCAATTTCCGGTTTCAGGAAGTTATTCTTCAGGTTAAACTCAATGGTGGCCCTTTTTACATCGCCCCAGTCCTGGTTAAATGGAATGGTATTGTATAACTGATAGGGATCGGTATCACTACCCACTTGTGCCCAGTTAGCCCTTAATTTAATAAAGGAAATTGCATCAGATTTAATTTTGAACAGGTCCGTTACAATGGTACTTAATGATGCAGATGGATAAAAGTAAGAGTTGTTTTCGGCAGGTAAAGTGCTCGACCAATCGTTTCTTCCTGTTAAATCAAGAAAAACCATATCCTTAAATGAGACCTGACCTAAGCCATACAAACTGTTAATGTGCTTACGTGAATTGTATTGTGAATTCACAATGGTACCCGCCTGAGCGTTGCTAATGTTATATACCCCCGGAATGCTGAGGCTTTCTGTTTTCTGTGCCGTACTCCGGTTGGTTTGGCTCATCTGGTTGCCACCCGCCGAAAGACTGAATGACCAATTCTGGTTCAGCAGTTTCTTATAGCTGAGTAAAAAATCAGTATTTTGTTCCTTAAAAAAAGAATTGTCTACACCGTACCCGCCATATTTAAACCTTTTCGAACTAAAAGGGCGTTTGGTTTCATGCATTTCATTGTACAAATCCAAACCCGTCCGCACCATTAAACTCAGCTCTTTGGTGATATCATAAACGGCCTGCACATTCCCGGTCAAACGGTTTCTGTCGTACCCATTGGTGTGTTCGTAGGCAACAAAATATGGGTTATCAGAATCATCTGCAGAAAACTGTTCGATGTTTTCCCTTCCCGGTTTCCAGTAATTCTTCAGGTCGTTGATATTCATGTTTGGAGGAAGCGAGTACAACATCTGGGTAACACTTTCCCGGTAGGCTGATGGCCTGTTATCGCTCTGGTTATTTACATAGCCTACATTGGAACTGATTTTTAGCCTAGGATGCAACACATAGGTTGCAGAGAGGTTCAGGGTATTCCTTTTTAAATCAGTGTTGGGCACTATGCCTTTATTGATGAGGTTGGTATAAGATAGGCGGTAATTACCATCTGCATTTTTTCCACTAATGGCCATATTATTGGTGTAGGTGCTTCCGGTTTCATAAAAATCCTGTGGATTATTGCCATAGGATACCCAATCTGTAGCGATTGGTTTTCCATTGGCATCAAGCGGACTGTTCCATTGCAGATGCTTGGTCCCTACATCAAGCCTTGGACCCCAGGCAGAGGAGGTAGAAGAAGCTGGATCATCGGTATATTCGCCACCACCAAATGTATGTTGAAAGTGAGGAAACATCCAGGCCTGATCGTACATGGCGTTGGAGTTGAAGTTAATGCCCAATCCTTTTTTACCGGCCGAACCATTTTTAGTGGTAATGAGCACTACGCCACTTCCTGCCCTGCTGCCATAAAGTGCCGCAGCACTTGCACCTTTAAGGATCGTAATGCTTTCTACATCATCCGGACTAATGTCTGCAATCGGACTTCCATAATCAACCGATGAACGTCCAACTTCTGTTGTGGCACGGAGTGAATGCGCTACCGGAACACCATCCACCACAAACAGTGGCTGGTTATCTGTTGCGATAGATGATTGCCCTCTGATGGTGATGAATGCGCTTGCCCCGGGATCTGAACCTGTACTCACTACATTCACACCCGCCACTTTTCCTGCCAACGAGTTCACTACATTTACTTCTTTTACGGTATTCACATCGCAGCCCTTTACTGTAGCAATAGAATAACCCAATGCTTTTTCAGCACGTTTAATACCCAGGGCAGTAACGACTACTTCAGAAAGCGCTGTTTCATCAGGAATGAGGCTAATGTTTAATTCGGTTGCACCACGAACTGGGCTTTCTTTGGTCTGGTAGCCCATCATCCGGAAGATCAGCGTGGCTGAATTATCGGTTACATTCAGGCTGTAATCGCCGTTAAGGTTGGTGGTGGTAGTGTTGTTACCTGCCTTTTCTATTACATTTACGCCAGGTAATGGTAAACCTTTTTCATCGGTTACCTTACCTTTTACGCGCACTGATTTTTTGATAATGATCTGGTTTTTTTCGATCAGGTAGGTAAGTTGCAAGGGTGGCAATATCCTGCCGAGCACACTGCTTACAGATTCATTATCAACCCTTAAACTACTGATTTGCAAATGATCTATATTATCTTTATTGGTATAGACAAAATAGAGACTGGTTTTCTTTTCGATGGTTTTGAAAAGTGTAGTTAAGTTTCCTTGTTTAATGTTGATGCTTACTTTAACGTTTAGTTGCTGTGCATTTACGGGTGATGCCTGTCCTACAAAGAACATAACAGAGAGCATGATGTAAATAAGGGTAAAAAAACGCATGACGCTAAAAATTAATTGACCAGTCACTGCTGACTTTTTCATAACTTTGTTTGTTTTAATCTTGATGGGTTAAAATAAAATTTAAAATTTCTTAGCTGCGGCATGCGCCAACATGCTGCAGCTTTCTTATCGTTTGTATTTAATTACATTTACCTCCTTTTATATAAATCGTTTGTTTGTTAATGGTATAGTGAATATTAAATGTGAGCGCCAGCGTGCGCAACACTTCACTGATGCTTACATTGTTAAACTTTGCAGTGAGTTCACAGCTGTCGAATGACTGATCGGAAATGATCTTCACTGCATATTTTCTGGAGATGGTTTGAAATACCTCTTCCATCGGGGTTCTATCAAAATACATTTTGCCAACCCTCCAATCAACTGATGCCTGTGCATCTTCTACGTTCTGACACCTCAAGCGGTTGGATTTTAAGTCGTAAATTGCTTGTTGATTGGGCAATAGATGAACGGCAACTGATTGTTTACCTGCTGAATCTCTCGAAACTGCCACCTTGCCCGTCAGTACGGTTACTTCTGGCTGATTATTTTTCCAGGCACGGATATTAAAGCTGGTGCCCAGTACCCTGGTTTGAATATTCTGGCTCCTCACAACAAAAGGATGTGCGGGATCTCGCTTTACCTTAAAAAATGCTTCTCCGTTTAACTTCACCGTTCTGATGGCGGCATGTTTAAGGTTTTTAGGGAAGCTGATGCTACTGCCGGCATTCAGCCATATTTCTGAACTGTCAGGAAGCAATATGTTGATTATCTTGCCCGCAGCGGCTTTCTCGGTTATCCAGGTGATTGCGCTTTCTGAAACAGGTTGTTGTTTTTGATTCTTAAAAACGAAGAATACCAGTGCACCGGTTATTGCGGCAGCACTTGCCATGGTCAACCAGTTTAATTTTTTGATTGTTCTGGTTTTTGCAGGCTCCAACTGCTGTTTAATACTTGCAAAACTTTCCTGCCAAGAATGATCCTCGTGCAGAGTTGCTGTATCTTCCCACAAGTGCAGTGCCTGCTCCAATTGCTCCAGCCGATCGGGATCATTACCAGCCCAATCTTTAAGGTCTTGCTCCAGCAATTCAACTTCTAAATTACGCCCACCGTTACGCTCTTTTTCTGCTACATATGCAAGTACTAATTTCCAGGTTTCCTGATCCATTCTAATGCCTTTATACCTACAAGACAAGAATCAGAGCTGCACTACGGGCCGCAAGTTGTTAACGTTACATGAATAAATTGTTAAGGAGCAGCCTACCTAAATTCTGATTTGTTATTTAATACTTTTTGCTGAAGAAACTGAAAACCTTTTACCAGGTGGTCTTCTACAGTTCTTACTGAAATATCCAATAAAGCCGCTATTTCCTTGTAACTCAAACCATCAATCCGGTACAGGTAGAAAATCAGTCGCCGCCTTTCTGGCATCTGATCGATTAAAGCATAGAGCATGCGGTTCCGGTCTTTATTCTGGAAGCTTTGCGCCGGTGTTTCTTTAAGATCTGTTATTTCGGGTGTTTCATCTTCACCATCTATATGCCAGAGTTTTACCCTGGCTTTTTTATAGTAATTGGTTGAGGCATTTTTGACTGCCCGGAAAAGATAGGCCTTTTCGTTGGCGGGGATAAGATTATTTTTCCAGATGGAGATGAACACATCATTTAAGATCAGTTGTGCTTCTTCTCTGTCTTTTACCAGGTAAACTGCATACTTTTTTAAGGTGGGGTACATCCGGCGGTAAAGGTCTTCGAATGATTTTTCATCGAATACCTGTTCCTGAGCATCATTAGATCCGGCCATATTATTTTTGCCCATTTATTGTTCCGGCAACATGATCATAAGCAAATGAACCCCTTATAAATCCTTAAATCCAGAAGGAACATATTAAAAATGTAAGCCAGCCTTTTTTAAATAAAGAATCAATTCTGCCGGGCGATCGCTTTGCAGAATAGCGGGTTTCTTTTCAATAAGCCAGCCCCAGCTTTCTTTCTTTTTGTTTTCTTCTACGGCGAGGTCATCATCATGCCCCCCATTTAAGGAAGGCCACAAGCTATTTAGCCAAAGCACTTGTTTTGTAGCAATTTCAGGCAGCATTTTCAGGTTTTTCAAGGTATCGGTATCAAAAACAGGCTGAATAATACTTCTTTTATTGGGCTGGTAGCTTTTCATAATCGGGAGGGCATCAGTTCCTTTCATGTTCACCACCACCATCAGATACGCTTCTGCCGGAATGACCTCATGGCTTTTTAATTGATCAAAACTCAGGTTATCGCCTATATTTACAATGGTTTGGTTAAGGGTTTCCGTTTCCTGAAGAATCCGGAATACTTCTTTGAGGTGGTCATTTCCTTTATCCACATTGATGATGATTTTACCTTTTGCAGCCAGCATCATTTCTTTCAGTGTTGGAATCCGATGAGGGGTTGTTCTGCCCAGACCATTTTTTAACCTAAACTGTTGGATTTCGGCCAGCGTATAATCACTCACCTTTCCTTTTCCGTTTGTACTTCGGTCGATGGTTTGATCATGCATCACTACCATCTGGCTATCCTTTGTCATTTTAACATCGAGTTCCATGATGTCGAAGCCTTTTTCTATGCTGTTTAAAAGCGCCTGCATCGAATTTTCAGGTGTATTTCTCCAATCCCCACGGTGGGCGGCAACCAGTATTTGGTTATGGCCTTTACTGAATACGGCAGCCAGTTTCTGGTCAGGGTGTTGTGCAACGGCAGTCCGGGAGGATAGCATCAATATGCCTAATAAAAGCAGTGAACAGCTTCCTTTTTTAAAACAGGTTTTATAAGTCATTTTTTATAAATCTATGGAGATTGATAAATGGCGGCTGTTTTTCAGCCACCATTTAATTATCAAAATACAGGTAAACGATTAATAGCCGGGGTTCTGGTACATTTTTACCGGATCAAGCTTTACTTCATCAAAAGGAATCGGGAAGAATCTATCTTTAGTGGTTACGTTCGCCAGCTTGGCAATGCCGAAAGAAGATTGCGGTTTAGCCTTTAAATAGGCGGCCAGTTCGGTTGCCGTAAAATTCCTGATCAGATCAAACCAGCGCTGGTGTTCAAAAGCAAACTCTACCCTGCGTTCATGGAGAATGGCTAATTTTAAAGTAGGGAAAGCAGTGGCATAAGCAGCATTGGTTTTAGAAAGCGCATAATTTGGCATTCCGGCACGGGTTCTCACCATATCCAGGTATTGAATGGCTGCAGCATCATTTCCCTGCAGCATATTTACTTCGGCCAGCATCAGGATCACATCTGCATAGCGCATCAGGATCCAGTCGTTGCCACCATATCCGTTCGCTGTCGCCAATGAACTGGCATCACGGAATTTGGTAATGAACCAATCTTTCACAATAGGATCATTGGCATATTTTACGGAGAAATCTTTTCTAAGGTCCGAAGCTTCGTATTCATTAATTAAATCTAATGTCACGTTTCCACCAATACCGGTTGATACCTTCATCGAGTTGATGGTTTCGCCTTTGGCCTGGTTATTTGCGGCGATGCTGGAGCTGTAATTTACATCGCCTTGTTTATTGGCGATCTGGAAAATCAATTCTTTACAGGTTGTTTTTTTGTTTACATCAAACACATCCACATATGGAATTTCGGATAAATTTCCGAAGGTTTTCATATTATAGGCAGCCAAAAGGCAGGTATTGGCATTGGCCAGATTTTCAGCTTGATTGTTGGTAAGCGTTGCGGCCATAGTGAGGTAAACTTTGCCGAGGTAAGCATTAATGGCTGCTTTTGAAGCCCGGCCAATTCCAGCGGTTGGCTGAAAATTAGGCAGGGTACTGCTCAAGCCGTCTTTTAAATCGGCAACAATCTGGTTATACACCTCTGCTTCCGGAGCCCTGAACGTAGCAGCGGTTACCTCTTCGGTAGTGACCAGTTGTTTGGTGACCAATGGAACCGGGCCCCATTTGCGCACCAGTTCAAAGTACATGATGGCCCTTAAAAACTTCGCTTCGGCAATATAACTGGCTTTGGTGGCCGGATTGGAAAAAGAAACCTTATCAATATTGGATAAAATAACGTTGCTTCTGGCAATCGAATTATAAAGGGCCAGCCAATGTGTTTTTAAGTAAGAGTTACTGGGCAACACCGAAAAATCATTAAACTGGAAGGGTTCACCTGCATTACTCTGGTTATCGTTTCTTCCGGTATCATCAGAGCGTTCATCAGTAAACAAACCACTGTTCTCACCAATGGTATTGCTGCTTCTTAAGGCCTGATAGGCACCATTAACAGCAAGCGAAACATCACTTTCTGTTTTAAAATAATTGTCTACTGTTACGGCATTGGGATTATTTTGTTGCAGAAATTCTTTTTTACAGGCACTTAAGCAAACTGTAGCACCCAGGGCAGCCATTAAAATATATTTTTTCATTTTATTAGATTCTAGAAGGTCAGTTTAATACCAAGGTTATAGTTTCTTGCAAGCGGATAATTTCCATAATCTACCCCAGGCGTTAAGTTAGCACCGCCATTGTAGTCTACCTCAGGATTATAACCTTTATAATTGGTAACCGTGAAGGCATTATCTACACTGGCATAAACCCGAATGTTACTCACTTTAAGTGTGTTGGCAATGGTTTTAGGGAAACTATAGCCTAAAGTAATGTTGGTACACCTGAAATAAGATCCATCCTGAAGATAGAAAGAGGATAAACGGGTATTGTTACTTTGTGTTCCGGCACGTGAGGCCCTGTAATTTAAGCCGCTGCCCGGATTGGCTTCATTCCGGTAGCGATCTGCCACCTGGGCATACTGGTTACCCGAGCCTTCAAAATTGTACAGGTAATAATCCTGTCCATCCAACACCTGGTTGCCTTGGGAGCCATTAAATGAGGCCCTGAAATCGATCGTTTTATACGATGCATTTAAGGCGAAGCCATAAGTAAATTTAGGATATGGCGTACCAATAACTGTTTTATCCGCATCATTTACAATTCCATCACCATTGGTATCCTGAAAATAGAGATCACCGATTTTAGCCGGATTGGTGGTAGAGGCTGAAGGTGCTACCTTACCCAGGTTGTCTGCCGTGATTCGACCTAATACCTTGAAACCATAAAACATACCTACTGGCTGACCTTCCTGTGTAATGTGGGTCATGTAAGAACGTTCGGCACCATTGGTTAGAATGGTACTCGCACCGCCCATATCCAATACTTTATTTCTGTTCAGCGCAATGTTTCCACTCAAACCTAAACTGAAATCATGGGTTTGGATGATCCTTCCATCCAGCTGAATATCGAAACCGGTATTGCGAACTTTACTGTCTGCCAGATTCGTAAGGATAGAAGCACTGCCTGAAACAGCTGAAATAGGTTGATTAAATAAGAGGTTATAAGAATTACTGAGGTAATAGTTAGCCATGATAGAGAGACGGTTTCTGAACAAACTAATATCTGTACCAAAGTTATACTGTGAGGTAGATTCCCACCCCAGTCTCGCATCCTGGATTGAATTGGGCCAGATAGCCGTAGCAATTGCATTGCCAAACACTACGCCGCCGGGTGCACTCATTTGCTGCTGGGTTCTGTAATTTGGAATGTTGTTGTTTCCGCTTAAACCCCAGCTCGCCCTGATTTTTACGGTAGAATGTTCGCCCAGAAAGTTGTGGTAAAATTCTTCATCAGAAAGGTTCCAGCCCGCAGAAATGGAAGGGAAGTTACCATACTGATTTAAAGGTCCGAACCTGGAAGAGCCATCACGACGGAAAGTTCCCGACAAAAAGTATTTACCGGCATAATTGTAACTTACCCTTCCAAAATAGGAAAGCAAGGTATTGGTGGTTTTTGAGGCATTATCCAGGGCAAAAAAGCTTGGATCGGCACCTTTATCTGAAATCTCCCCGATATAATCATTCTGAAAACCTTTAGCCGAAACACGGATGCTATCACTTGTTGTTTTCTGTGCAGAATATCCTGCCAGTACATCTAATTTATGTTTTCCTATTGTTTTACTATAGTTCGTCGTAAATTCTGCCAGCTGATCTATCTGGCTCACTGTTCTGGCCACGGCATTAGCTGCCGTAACCGATGCGGTAGAGTATGGCGGGTTATTGCCATTGCTTAGGCTGGTTGGCAGATAATAATCATATTTCTCATTATAGGTTTGCGTACCCAGGTTGGCTTTAAAATCAAGACCGTCTAAAATTTTATAGGTGGCATTGGCATTATAGGTGCTTCTGCTTCCCTTACGGGTAATTTTTAACTGTTCTACAGTAGCCAGTGGGTTTTCCGGATTTTGGATCCCATATTGAGAAGCCAGTGAGGCCATGCCAAACTGGATGGGATTGCCATTGCCATCACGTGCCGGAAGATAAGGCAGATAGAGCAGGGCAGACATCATCGGACTTAAATTGTACCGGCCTTCCTGCACCTCACGGTTGTTATTTTGTGTATAAGACACATTTGCTCCTACATGCAGGCGTTCACTTACATTTCCGTCAATATTGGCCCTGAAGTTGATGACTTTCTGATTGGTATTGGTTACGATACCATTGTTATCCTGATAACCGCCGCTCATAAAATACCGAACATCTTTATTCCCACCGTTAAAAGAAAGATTATGACGCTGGAAAGCTGCATTTCGATACAATTCATCCTGCCAGTCGGTATTGTATTGTGCAGGAATGGCCTGCTGGGTAGAAAAATTATAAAGATCAGAAGGGATACTTACACTACTCCCGTTGCCCACATTCGCAATACGGGTAGCATTGGCATCGCCAAACATTGAATCATTCCATGTTTTGCCAGAATTGACCCATAAATCTTTATAGGCATTGTTCCGTCCGTCGATGAGTAACTGAATAAACTGATTGGCATCAAGCAGCTTAATTTTTTTAGCCAGCTGAGAAACACCGCCCTGCACATCATATTCAAAATGACCTTTCCCGTCCTTGCCTCTTTTGGTCGTAATCAATACCACACCACCCGAAGCTCTTGAACCATAAATGGCTGCAGATGCGGCATCTTTTAAGATGTCAATCGTTTCAATATCTTCAGGATTAATGGATACATTATTTCCTGAGGGATAACCGTCGATGACATATAAAGGATCTGAACTGGCATTAATGGAACCTACACCCCGAACCCTGATTTTGGTACCGGAATAGGGCGCACCACTGGTTTGTGAAACCTGTACGCCGGCTACCTTACCCACCAGGGCCTGGCCTATTGTTGGTGAAGTGAGGTTCATTTCTGAAGCCTTTACACTACTGATGGCGCCTGTAAGGTCAGATTTTCTTACTTTCTGATAACCAATGGCAACCACCTCATCCAAAGTATTATTGCTTTCCCTTAAAATTACATTTAAAGTTCTTGCATTGCTCACAGCCACTTCCTGCGTAGTGTAACCCACAAAAGCAAATACCAGTGTGGTCTCTTCCTGAACAGAAATGGTATACTTTCCATTCCCATCAGTTACTGCTGTTTTTTTATTTTTTTTATCGAAAATACTTACACCTGGCAAGGGCTGATGCTGTTCATCAGTAATGGTACCAGTGATCGTAAAAGCAGCCTGGCTTCTGGCCACAGTCAGATCGTTTTTATAATGGCTGCTGGCCATAACAGGCAAATTGCTCATAGCCAGTAATCCTATAGGCAAGAGCAATTTTCTGCAGGTTGGCTTTAAACCTGCAATAAAAGAAAATGATGTCATCTTTTAATCGTTAGTAATGATTTGTGTTTGGTTTGCTAGTATGGTAATGTTTAAAGGCATGTCGAGGCTGATTCACATAGGCATTCTCTTAATTAATAACCAGGATATTTCGAGTGCTTTAATGCCGCAAAGCTAGAGGTGTACTTTTAACACTATATATCTTTAATGTTAAGTCTGGAAGAATGTTTTGACCTCAAAACAGATTAAACAGCCACTGATTAAACTATTTTAAGAGGGAATGGAATAGCGCTGAAAATTTAGATTCGCCATTTTAACAAACTGTTTTCTCAACACATCAATTTTGCCTATATTTATCAAAAAGAAAATGCCCCGTTACCATCCAAACTGTGAGGAAGAGATCAGAAAGCTTATGCTTTTAAAAAACAATGACTGCCATAAAGCACTTTATGAAAGTTATTGTCCACTTGTTTATGGCCAGTTTTCAACTTTCTGCAGAGACCATGCAAAGGCATATGAATTAACGGAAAAGGTATTTGAAATCGCTAAAGCCGAGCTTGAAAATAACAGAATGATTAAGGGGAAGCTACTGGTCTGGCTGCTGAATATAGCCAGAAAGGTTTCCAGAGATTATCTTTTAGATTATTCAGTAAAAAAAAGCGATGACAACCGGTGCATTAAAAGACTGGTACTTTCAGAAGGTTTCAGCACTCAGGAGGCAGCCGGCATATTAGGAATCAGTATGCAGGAGGCGATCTTCAGCTTAAGACAACAACTAAAAGAATAATGCATCAGATGGAGTTAAATGAATTTTTAAACAGCGGTATGCTGGAACTTTATCTGATTAACACACTCCATCCCGAAGAGGTTTCTTTGGTAGAAAGCATGCGTAAATTATATCCCGAAGTGCATGCAGAGTTGGCCAAACTTGAATCCTTTCTGGAAGAAGATGCCATCCGGAATGCGGTAAGCCCCCATACCCGAATGGATGAAAAAATGGCGTTGATGTTTAACAACCTGGAGGCTGAACAAAACATGCAGCTTTCAGCAACACCACTTATTAGTGCCTTATCAAACGCCGATGCCTGGCTGGAGCTGGTTACACCATTATTGCCGGAAAATTATTCGGGCGAAAGATTCGAAAAACTACTCCGCCACGAAAATGGGGTAATGCAGGTGCTGGTGATTTCCGCTACCGATGTGGAAGAAGAGGTACATGAAAGCCTGGATGAAAGTTTCTTAATTTTAAAAGGAACCTGCATCTGTCATATTGGTGAACATTTCATTAACATGGGACCTGGCGACTTCATGCAGATCCCACTCAATCTGCCACACACCGTAACCATTACCTCCGAGTCAATAACAGCTATATTGCAACATATTAGTTAATAAAAACACGTTATGGGTTAACATGCTAAACATAAATAGCCTTTATAATTTCTTTGGCTTAATAAGTTAAGCGGAATATAAAACACTTTTCAAAGCAATCATCAGGTTTAATTGGTTAAACCCATATGCGACATCATACAGATATATCAGCTACCATTTTGCTTATGGCCGAGCAACGAGGCCCTGAAAAAAGCACCTGCCCATCTGAAATTGCCCGCAGGTTATATCCTGACGACTGGCGTAAGCACATGAAAAATATACGCGAGGTAGCTATTGGCCTGCATCAACAGGGCAAAATAATGATCACGCAAAAGGGTATGCCTGTTGATGTAGATCACATTAAAGGACCTATCCGCATTAAGATTGTCTGACCTTGGTATTATGCCACGCGTGACTTTTGTTAAATGCTCTTTTTCAAGACCTGAAGGCGCACTGTTAAGGCAGCTGGACCATGATTAACCTTCAGCCAAAAAAGGTCGTCCCTTACCGGAGCCTTTTTTAGTAAGCAAGCACGGCCATATTCAAACGCTCGTTCTTTTTAATATTCCCGAACCATTGCCTGTTAAGCTTTGTTATGATTTAAACTTAAAATGAAAAACATGAAAGATCCCGGAGAAAAAGATGAAAAGGCAACAGCTGAAAATGTCAATCCTGAGGTAAAGCCCCAAGAAGACGCTAATTGGAATGAACATCAGCAGATAGATGAAGAAGGCAATGAAATTGATGCAGAGGATATTAAATAAACAACACTATGAAAAAGATATTAATAGTATTGACCTCGCACAGCGAGATGGAAAATACAGACCATAAAACAGGCGTTTGGCTCGGCGAATTTACCGATCCGTACTATGAATTTATTGATGCCGGTTATCAGGTAACACTTGCCAGTCCGAAGGGCGGCAGACCACCCGTTGACCCCATGAGTGAGCTTACAGAAAATATTACCGGGTCTAACCGCAGGTTTCAGGATGACGAGCATGCTAAAGCGGCATTTTCGCATACTACCGTGTTGAATCAGGTGAATGCTAACGATTACGATGCCGTGTTTTACCCGGGTGGGCACGGTCCGATCTGGGATTTAGCTGTTGATAATAATAGTGGAATACTGATCCTTGATTTTCTTGATGCAGGCAAACCGGTGGCCGCTGTTTGCCACGGACCCGCAGCATTGATTAATGCAGACCAGCAAAGACCTGGTTTTTTAAAGGGTAAAAAAATCGCTGCATTCAGCAATACTGAAGAAACCATGGTAGGACGGAGTGGCAATGTACCATATCTCCTGCAAACCAAACTTGAAGAACTTGGTGCAGAAGTGAAAACAGCCCTTGTACCCTTCCTTTCGCATGTAGAAACAGATGGCTTACTCATCACCGGGCAAAATCCACTCTCCGCCGGACCAACGGCGAAAAGCCTGATTGAATTATTGTCAAAGCAGGAAGAGCAAATTGAAAGGATAGATTTATAAAACACGCTATTGAACTTTATCAATTAACTGAATTTTAAATGGGGCTGTCAAAAAATATAGAGATGGCCTCGTTTAAGCTTTATTAAATGAGGTCTATTTTCAACATATACCTGAAATATTTTGGACTTAAATTCCATTCTATACATCATCTTCTTCCAGTTCACTTAATCTACCTATAATCAGGTTTACCGGTAGATTAAGTGAAACTACTTCGAGCAAGCCGGGATAGAACAAAATTGATCTCTGTTTGTTAATTTGATCTAATCCTGATACAATCTAATGAAAAAAAACATTCTCATATTGCTGCTGTCTCTATTTTTTTGCGCCTGTAATCAAACTGATGAGCGTAAACATACAACAGAAAAAAAAAGCGAAACAGTTACACCTTCAGCGCAAACTAATGTCGTTACCAAACGGGAGAAATTGATTGGCGAAATTAAAACACTCATGCAGGCAATGGCTGAAAAGGATAAACCTGCTATTTTAGCTTATTTCAACTTTCCATTAGCAGATAGTTCAGTAAACTTTTTTGAAGTAGATCCCATTTTCGATGCTGCACGTAAAGCGAATAATGACAGAATTACAAAAGCAATGTTTGACAATTCTTTTGCTTCCATTTATCAGAAAACAGAAATGAGCGAATTTAAAAATCTCATTAAATTCCTGAAAATAAATAACCTGGAAAACCAGGACAGTGTCAATTACGACAATATAATTAAAGGCGATGGTTGTTATTATTTCTACAGCATATCGGTTGATCATCATGACGAGGTCACACTAACCTATGGTACCAATTCAAATGACGAGTACCGAAAATCACACCCGGATGAAGAAGAAATTTGCAGTGAATATGCCGTGGCCTGGACTTTCAAATTTGATGGTAAAGCATTGCACTTCCTTAAACACCGTATAGCGGGATAAAAGAAGGATTAATTTTAAATTGATCAGGCTTGCGCTACACGCCCTGCATTTAAAAAAACAGCATAATCAAAAACTTGATCCCGTTTATCATTTAGCCAAGGTCCAGAACAGATTAGGATTATTGGTTTTATTAGCTAACAAAATTTTACCCACCGATTTATTGATTGGTTGACTCATTTTTTGTGGTCCCTGCAGGATACCATCCCATGGGAGAAGCGCTACATAAGTTACCGCCTTGCCACATATCCAGGTTTCCGTATCTTACTGGCTTACTACGTTCCATTTTGCATCCGCATTCCATACCAGCGGCATTACCTTATATATGCCGATGAGATTGCCTTTTTCGCCCGTCATATAAGAATAGAAGGCTGGGTCAATCCAGATCCACTTGCTGAAGCCCTTACTTTAAAGCAAATTAATAACATGGCAGTTATCCAAATTGGTTTCCTCAGGCATACAGGTAGTAAACCTGAATGAATATCCATATACAGCATATTCATTCAAAACAATCGCCAGCACCCGATAACTCCATTTATTTTAATTCAACAAAACTTATGCTTTGATCTATCAAAAATATTACACAACTTTGGCTACTATTTTTATTCAGTCTAAATAACTGTAGTGTTTATTTTAGGTTAAATTTATATGAAAATTAAACTCGTACTTTTTTTAATGTTGATACCAGTACTGATGGTTAGGGCACAGAAACCAGCAACCATTACAGGAAAAATCACCACCAATGATGGCAAAGCCGCCACCGGTATTACCGTAAGTGTTCCGGGTACTACACTCGGAAGCGTGACGGATGACAAAGGTCTTTACAGGATCAAAAATCTTGCTTCAGGAAATCAAGTGATCCAACTCTCTGCTATAGGCATCCAAACTCAAACCAAGACTGTTAAAATTGAGCCTGGCGAAACCACAAATATTGATTTTGTAATCAGTGAGACCATAAAAGAGCTGGAAGAAGTAGCAGTTAGCGCACTCAGGGCACATAAATACATTTACAAGGAAAGTGATCAGGTTGCCAGAATCCCATTAAAGAATTTGGAGAATCCACAAGTGTATTCTGTTATTCCGAAAGAGCTTATCAGTAGTCAGTTATCGCTCAACAGCAAGGATGTAATCAATAATGCTGCTGGCGTAGTGGCTTATTATACACCGATTGGTACGGTAAGCGCCTGGATAAGGGGATTTGACACCAGAAATGCGATCCGAAATGGTATGGTTACCCAATACCGGGCAGAGTCTGATCCCATTAATATTGAGCGGGTTGAGGTGATCAAAGGACCGGCCGGCACGCTCTTCGGTTCCAGTGCCATATCATTTGGCGGCTTAATTAATAAAATAACCAAAACCCCAAATCCCATTGCGGCAACTGAAGTAGCCGTTTTTACAGGCAGCAATAGCTTAATGAGAATAACGGCCGATGTGAACACCCCCTTAAATGCATCAAAAACATCCTTATTCAGGCTAAATGCAGCTTACCACGCTGAAGATAGTTTTCAGGATATCGGGCGTTATAAGAGTATCAGTGCTGCGCCAAGTTTTCTTTATACAATAAACGACAGACTTACTTTCCTCGTTGATGCTGAATTTGCAGCGGTAACCAGAACACAGCAACCCTACCCGTCATTTGGCCCGAATACAACTTTTAAAAATTTCAGGGATATTCCAATTGGTTACAAAAAATATATTGGTGGTGATGATGTGGATGCTAAAACAACCATTTCTAATTTCTTTACCAAGGCAACCTACAAATTGTCTGATCAATGGGTTTCCTCTACCAACCTGAATTTTAGTAATGGTTATGTAGATTATGCCAATCAGCTTTATCCAAGATGGCTGACGGATTCTACGATGACGAGGAATATAGGAATGTATAGCGCACGCACACTTTCGTTCATTCAGTTTCAACAGAATTTTAATGGTGACTTTAAAATAGGCAAAATGCGTAACCGGGCCGTTATTGGTGCAGATTTTACCAGTACAATTACCAGGTTAAACTATGCGTATTTTAATTATGATACCATTAATGTGAATCAAAATTTCGCTCCGTTATTTGCCCAGCGTGCCAATGCCTTAATGGCCGCAAAAACACCAGGTCATTATCAAAACACACAAACCAATTACAGCCTTTATGCTTCTGACGTTATTAACCTAACCGATCGCCTGCTCGTGATGGCAAGTTTGCGACTGGACCAGTTTGTAAACAAGGCCAGTATCGAAAATAGTCTTCCGGTAAAAGATGATTATCAGCAAACGGCATTATCCCCTAAATTCGGATTGATTTATCAAATTGTAGATCAGAAAGTTTCTCTTTTCGGAAATTACATGAATGGTTTTTTAAATCAGGGGCCGGTTACCCAGCCTGATGGCGGCACACTCCGGTTAAAACCCAAGCAAGCCAACCAATGGGAAGGCGGTGTTAAAACAGATCTGTTAAACAAGCATTTGGGTTTTACCTTAAGTTTTTACGATATCAAAGTTAACAATGCCACTTATACCGACATCAATAATTTTAGCTTACAAGGGGGCACACAAAGAAGCAAGGGTTTTGAAGCAGAACTGAATGCAGAGCCTGTTGATCATTTTTATATTATATCCGGATATGCCAGGAACAGCAATAAATTTATATCTGGTACCCCCTCACTAATCGGGAAAAAAGTTGCCGGTGCGCCGGGTGAGGTCTTTAACCTTTGGATGAATTATCAGTGTGTGAGTGGCTTTTTGAAAAATTTTGGCGGTGGCTTTGGCGGCAATTACGTCAGCGAGGTATACTGGGATGCCGCGAATACCATTACCATACCCTCGTACACAGTGTTAAATGCCGCAATCAGTTATCATCAGCCAAGCTGGACAGCATCCGTTAAAATGAATAACCTATCTAACCAAAAATATTGGAACAGCGATGCACAACCACAAATGCTGAGGCAGATTATAGGTTCACTCGCTATGAAATTTTAAAAGACAAATTATACCTCAATCTACCGATTAACATGCGATTTAAAAATATACATAGTGTCCTCATACAGGAAAGATGTAAGGAACAAGGCATCAGTTGTGAACTGCTGGTGCCTGGAGATGAAGAAATTTTTGAACTTCAAAAAGGTGACCGTAAAATCTTCATCAACCGTGGCGTGTCTCCATATGTCAGTCATATGGCGGCTACCCTTTCAGAAAACAAGTTAGCAACCAATACCTTGCTTCAAAACCATGGAATTCCTATCCCTGAATTTATGTTTTGTGCTGACCTTCAGCAAGAGGCCATCTCATTTCTGGAACAATACCAGCCTTTGGTAGTTAAACCGTTTGACACCAACAAGGGCGTTGAAATCCACCTGAATATCTCCAATCTAAAAGACCTGGAACAGGCTTTTTTAAAGGTTAGAAAGGTAAGCAGCCATGCCATTCTTCAGCGTCAGGCTGCAGGTAAGGATTATCGGATTTTACTTATTGGAGATGAACTTGCCGGCGTATTATGGAACGAATGGGCTTATGTAACCGGCAATGGAAAAGATCAGCTGGAACAGCTGATCGAAACTGAAAATAAGAAAAGAGAAACGGAAGGTACGCCCGTTTATAACCGGAATTTTAAAATGCTTTCTCCGGTTCCCATGGAAGATGCAGGGCAGGCACTGGCATTGCAGGAACTAGACTTTAAATATGTTCCCGGCTATGGCGAAAAAATTTACATCAGCTATTGCGGAAATGGCTGGGCTGGTGCGTTAGCGATTGATCAAACAGAAAATATTCATCCCGATAACCTTCTCCTTGCCAAAAAAATAGCAGCGATAGCTGAAATTGATGTGATTGGTATTGATATCAGATGCGATGACATCGCAGTATCTTACCAGGAATCAGCCTTTGCAGTGATTGAGGTGAACATCCGGCCCAGTATGGTCGATCATGAGTATCCAACCGAAGGGAAATCCAGACGAGTAGTTTCACAATACCTTGATTATTTATTTAAATAAGCCATCATGAATCACTTAGCCCAACCATTACCTTCAACAGTTTTACCGCAAACTGAGACATCAGGATACGCTCAGGCTTGCCAGGAAGTGATGCAAAGACTGCTCTATGCGCTGATTCATGAGCATTCAGATCAGCGGCAGCTTGTTTTAACCACCACCAATGATCAGTTTAAAGTAAGGCGGATTGTTCTCCCTTCCAGTGGGGGAATTTTAACCTGCGTAGAAACCAATGAAAGGAATATTACGGTTTATTTATCAGTGGTATTGCTCAGAAATGATGGTGATTTAACGGAACTTGATGTGATGGCCCTATTGAACTGCATACTGGATTTATGGAAAACGGAAGAGGCCTGTAGCGAAAAAATAAGAGCAGAAATCAATAACTGTTTAGATCACCTCGCTATGGCATTTGATCATGAGGCAGCACATACTGATCAGATCAGCCAATGCATTAAAGCAGTAATTTTAGCAAAAAAATCTGTTTTTCAGCAGAGGGAAACACTTTTACATTCAGAAATCATACCCTTTAAAGGACATCCGATCCACGTGTGTGCCAAAACCAAAATGGGCTTTTCCAGACAGGATGTATTGGCTTACAGTCCGGAATTTTCACCGAAGGTTAATCTGCAACTGCTTGCCGTACACCGGTCACATCTGGTATGTTCTGATGAAATTGACATCTGGACAAAATACAGTGCTGAACTGTTATCACATAAACAAGCGAAGGATTACCTGATCATGCCGGTTCACCCATGGCAATACAAGCATGTTATTGCTCAGGCATATAAGGCACACATCAACAGTGGTGTTTTATTTAAACTTGAAGATGAGGCGATAGATGCCCTGCCAACTTTATCTATGAGAACAGCATTTTTACCAGCTACTCCGGGCCAGCCGTTTTATCATATTAAGGTTCCCATAAGTATTCAGGCTACCAGTGTTAAAAGATCCTTAACCCTCCGGGATTTGTATAACGGTATTGAATTCAGCAAAATGATTCCGGATATGATGCAGAAAATCCCCTCTATTGCGAACAAACGTGGGCGATTGATCAGTGATGTGTGTGCGGCACATTTTAAAACCGAGGGAGAAACAAATCCTGGTCTGTCTTTTCTTTTAAGAAATGATCCCGTTAACCATTGTTTACCGGGAGAAACCATGGTGGTCGCTGCGGCCTTAACCCATTCTGCTAAATTACATCCAACTCCACTTCTTTGTCAGTTCATCAATCAGTCTAAATTATCAGTAGAAATTTACCTGGATCAATTGATCGAAACCCTGTTAACTATGCCGCTGGAAGTATTTTTGTATAAAGGTATTGCCCTGGATTTGCATGGTCAAAATACCATGATTGTTTTTGATGAATCTCATCAGGTATGCGCACTGGCTTACCGTGATCTGGGGAGTGTACAAGTGGCAGACACATCACCTTCCTTTGATGGACAGAAACACCTTTTTTATGGAGAAGCCTCCACTTTTATGAACTATAAAGATACCGTTAGTGAATTGATGCACACACTTTTCAATAATCTTATCGGGGGCATCATCAGCTGTACAGCCAGCGCATACGCCATACCTGAACCGCAGATTTGGAGCAAAGTTAAAGAAACCAGTATACGTATTATCCAAAGTTGCACCGTACCCAACCAGCTAAAAGATGATTTATGTCAGCTGCTTTTTAGTCCGACGCTGATGATAAAACCCTTATTAAGAATGCGCATTGCAGAAAAAACGCTATACCAGGCCATTCCCAACCCGATGTTCAATATTAGCTGATGGCCCTGTTTCAAAATACAACAACAGAAAGTAATCCGGCAGCGCAAAATCGGTCAGGCACATTTTATAATAAGTTTCTGGTTTGTTCATTTATCGGCGCATTAGGAGATTACATGACCCTTTCTGCATTAGGATGGTATATTGTAGATTCAGTAGGTTCTGCAGAAGTACTGGGTTGGGTATTTTTTGCCAGAACTGTTCCCCGGTTTTTCATGAGCTTTGTGGGCGGTTATTTTGCCGATCGGATGGATCGTAAAAAGCTGATTATCGGGGTATATTCCGGATTAATGATTACAACAGGTTTGCAGATTCTGGTGATCTGGAACCTGTCTGGTTTGCACTGGATTTATATTGTAGCAGTTGTTTTTTTACGAAATGTTTTTGACAGTGCAGAGCCCAGTATCAGAAATGCACTATTGCCCGACATTGTAAAAAAAGAAAACATTGCAAAAGCTGTTGGCTTTTATGCTTCCAGTTTAAACCTGGCCGCTATTTTTGCACCGGTTTTAGCCGGATACCTGCTATCTGTCATGACCATTACCCCCTTGTTAATTGCCGATTTTTGTTTGCAGATCCCCTCTTTTCTGATTCTTTTTTTGCTTCCCGCCATACCCCTCCACCAAGATGCCGCTGGCAAGGGTATGGCAAAAAAAGGCTATATTTTTGCAATTTCTTACATCAGGCAATCTCCCGTTTTGCGCAATAGCCTGATATTAAGTGTTACCCTGATGTTTTTTCTTTTCCCATTTGGCGCAATGCTTCCGCTGCTGGTTAAAAACACACTCCAGTCAGATGCAAGATCATTCGGGATGATCAGTGCCACTGAAGCATTTGGGGCCGTGCTTGGCGGACTCTTACTTAAATATATTACTCAGGATCAATTGCTCCGGTTTTGGCCCTGGATGGGAATGCTTTCCTGTTTTTTCCTGTTATTATTGGGCTTTGCGGGTACTTCATTAGCTGTTTTACTTATTATTTTTGTTTTAGGATTAATGAGTCAATTATTCAGAAGCACAGGTCGGAGTATCTTTCAGCTCAACACACCCACAGAAATCAGGGGAAAAGTAATGTCAGTATTGATTTCAGACAGTGGAATCGTATCTCTGGGCATCTTATTTTTTACGCTGATCGCAGGTAAACTATCTGTTGGTTTTGTTTATAGTTTAATGGGCTGTTTTGGAATGATATGCTGTTTCGCCAGTTACATGTTTTTACTTAAAGTTAAGAACAAAAATCAGTCAAAATAGAAAAGGAAAATATTGATCTCAAGATACGGTTTAGGATACCGGTAAATCCTTTTACGCGGTATAATAAAAAAAGCTGCCCGGATGGACAGCTTTAATTCACTTTAAATATAGTGATCTATTTTGCTAAAACCTGCGCATTTTGTTCTGCTTCCATGATTGCCTGGGAAACAAAAGATGCAGATTTAAGACTGACAAAGTCTCCTAATTTTACATTTTTGATGTTGCTGGCGATCATGGTACTCTGATCGGCAGTACCATTTAATTTTAGTACCGCATCATCCTTAACAATGGTATACAAACTACCTGTTGTCGTTTTAATCTTCGCTGTAGCACTCTGATTCAAAAACAACTGAAGGTATTTTACATCGAAGTTATTGCTGGTTACCACCACCGATTGCCCGTATGCTTCAATTCTTTCCAAATCTTTTACAGTAATGTTCAGTATGACCTGATTGGTTTCCATGGAGTTAATGAACAAGGTTTTTCCATCAGTTGATACAAAGGTTTTTGCAGCGTCGTAGTTGCTGGTCCCCGATACATTTTGCTTATCACCCTGGGTTAAAATGATTTTTACATTCCCGCTCACCCATATCCTGTTGAATGTTGATAATGAAGCAGTTTTTATTTCTGCTTTAACGGGCTCAGCGGCAAAAGTGGCCATTACTGATGAAGTGAATACGACTGCTGTTAATGCTGCTGCGAATACTATTTTAGTGAAGGTTTTCATATCTTTATATTTTAAGTTTTTGCTATTGTTTTGTGATTAAGACGCAGCTGTCCATCAAACGTTGCAGGCAAAAACCCGATATTATACCAGTATCAGCAACCACTAGACCAACGCCTGTAATTTCTAGACGAACGGTTAGGAGAACATCACTTAAACTTTTTAATCCTCTTATGCAATACGTCTGAATTAAAAAATTTTCAAGCTGAACACCCAATACGACCGAACAAAAGCTATCCGGGGCGATAAAGATCAGTTACTCTTTTATTTGCTTTTTTTTAACAGTTCTTCATATGCAGGCTCCTCATGCCTTTCCATACCATCAGAAATCTTGATTCCGGCTTTCTCAAATTCGCGGATTAATCTTTTATCAAAACCTGCAATGTATGAAGCAAATTTTAAAGAATCCTTTTGTTCAGGGATGGTTTCAAAAGGAATATTCGGTTCTTTAAACCTGTGCAAAACGGCTTCCGTACTGTCGTTACCTTGCATAAGCACAGAGTCACCATAGTTTGCAATTTTGGCTACATATGGTTTGGTCAGGTACCTTAATGAATCATTCTCTATTTTATACGCAAGCTTGAACCGGCCAACCTTCTGGTTATAGAAAACTACATATTGCGAATCAATATCAAATTCACTATATCCATTTGCCATGGAAAATTTATACCATTTCCCGATAAGCGATTTTTTATTTCCATCTGTGTTTTTAGGCTTTGACGAATTACAGGCAGAGATGGCAAAAATGAAAAAAGCAAGAAAATAAAAGATGGATCTCATGATAACTAATTGTTAAATAACATTAAAAGATTTTTAATCCAGGTAAATGATCAGAAAGTACCTGAAGTACATCCTGCCAGGCTATTGCCAGGCAGGATGCGGTTGTGATTGCATTAAATACTGTCTACTGTGCCCAAATGGTGCAGTTAATATTGCCATTGGTATTCGTGCCCCATGTTTCCGAAACCATAATTGCTGGAATATTTAGCTGACCAAGCGTATATCCGTAGCTTTTCCATTTGTTGTAGTGGTTGGCAAAAGTAATTACACGATTTTGTCCGGGAGCAGCTTTTGTAACCCTTGAACTGTAAATCTGTCTGAAGCCATCGCCACCATCAATATTTTTACCTGTCATCCAGCGGGTCCATACGTTATAAGCTGTACCATCACTATCAAATGTACCCAGGAAAGTACCGCTGTGAGGTGAAACTGCACCCCAGGTTTCGTTTACGTAGTACTCATAAAAGGGGCTTCTGCTCCATCCGTACCAGCCAAAAGTACCACCTCCGGAGTTAGAATAAGCACTAAGGTTATACCCGATCTTGTAGTTTGCCGAACCTACCGAATAACCTTTACCGCAGGTAAAATTACCATTGAAACCATTCCAGTTAACGCTGTAATTTCCGGCGGCGCCATTTGCGTAATTAACGGTACCTGTAGCACCATCACTCTTCCAAAGCGACCAAAAGAAGCCATTATTTGTACCAGATTGATAGGATTCAGTAACTGCGGATTTGTCAGACGGCGGCGTAGTGGCAGTAACTGCAACTGCTTCGGGTTCCATCCTTGCATCTTTTTTACAGCCTGTTAACAATGCAGCGCTTGCAAGCGCAATAGTTGCAGCAACAAAGGTAACCTTCCTGGTTACACTTGTCAGTGAGTGTTGTTTTTTCATGTATGATTATATTGGTTAGAGATGCAAAGAAAATATATCTTCAACCGCAGCACCACTATTAATCATCAAATTTATGACACAAATGTTCATAAATCATTCAACAGTATTCGTTTTATGGAATTATAGCAACCTTAATCTAATTTTAATTACTTATTTATTTTATTAAATTTTATATTTTAAAATACAATATTATTCCTGATTTAACTTTTTTGATCTTGTTCTCAAAAATAGCATAGTGCATTTAAATATCCTAAAGGACAGTTAAATGGTATATGCATTATAAAAGATTGAGTTTATCATCCGGCCACATATGAGGCACATTAATGCAGAACCATGATATCAAAAAGGAAACGGTTACAACTGGAATGATAAGCCTAATCAAAACCAGAAAACATTAGCCTTAAAAAAACTTACAAAAAAAGAGTTAAAAAATTATAAACATTACATTTTTAATAAAATTTATACTACAAATAAAATAATTTTAAAACTACACTTTGATACGAGTGATTATTTACAAAAAAGACTGCCATTTAATATTAATTTATAGCATTTAAAAGGGCCTTTTTAAGTTTCCACTAAGTTCCGCTAAAGAAACTGGTCATAACAGACAGTGCATTTTCACTATGCATCCTTTCGCCATTTTCAAGAGATTCTTTTGCTTTTGAAGATGCTCTTTCCCGCATTTCGGTTTCATAGTGAGCGATTGCATGCCGAATATCATTATACTCCTCTGATAAGAGCATCTGGCTCAATTCCAGCGCATCTAGCATGGCCATATTTGCGCCCTCTCCGGCAAATGGCGGCATAAGGTGTGCAGCATCACCAATAATGGTCAGATTGGGCATGGCAGCCCAACTTTGGTTCAATGGCATACAGTTAATTGGTCTTACAATATAAGGCATAGCTGCATGCTCAAATAACTCCTGCCAGATTTCATTCCATTCGCTATATGCTGTTTTAAACCATTCAAGCATCTCTGATTTATCAGAAAAATCCAGACCACTCTTTTCCGCCCAGTGTGCTTCGGCTTTAAAACTGGCATAAAAACCAATTTCTCCATTCGATTTTTGTCCCATCAGGATATTCTGCTGATTTCCGAATGCCATGATCTTTCCGCCCCGCAGCATAGCCGAAATCTTCGGGACTTTTTTTTCAGCATCGTAGATATTGCCTTCAAGCATGGTAATACCCGAATAAAAAGCTTGAACATGGGTTAGATAAGGACGGATTTTTGAATTTGCACCGTCCGAACCGATTACAATATCCGCATATTCATTTGTGCCATCTTTAAAATTTAACAGCCAGCCCTCACCTTGTTTTTGCATGGATACAAATTGCCTGTTCCAAACGATGCACGCCGCATCTAAGGCATCAATCAGGATGCTACGCAACACGCCACGATCAATCTCCGGCCGAAAATGCTCCTCTCCAAATGCTTCTTCCTGTTTATTTTCGGCGTCGCTGAAAACAATCTCCGCCTGTTCATTGGTAATCGTAGTCTTATCCGCACCTTCCATATAATTTTTCCTGAATTCATCCAGTAAACCTGCTTCCCTTAATGCGGCCAGCCCTGAATGTTCATGTAAATCCACCGGAGATCCCTGCACCCGGGCATTTCTATCAACATCTCTTTCATACACTTTTACATTAATATTCTTTTGTTCTAGAAGTCTTGCCAGGGTCAGTCCGCCGGGACCACCCCCTATAATGGCTATTTTTTTGTTTTCTAACCGCATAATCGTTGTTTATACAGCAAAACTACTCCTCCTTGTAAACCAGGAATTGTAAAAAACGGTCGTTTTTGTTTTTATGGAGTTCTTTAGGGGATACCCCGGCAAACTGTTTAATTTCTTTAATGAAGTGCGACTGGTCGGTGAAATTAAGTTTTGGATAAAGCTCACCATTTTTAATATCACGAAGGGAAGCCTGAAAGCGAAGTATCTTGCAATACGATTTTAAGGAGAGCCCAAACTGCTGTTTAAAATAACGGTTGATCTGCCGTTGGCTCCAGAAAATTTCCTGGGCAAGCACACTGATGGAGATTTCCCCATTGGAAGAAAAAATCAGTTGAAATAACTTTCTTTTCCGCTCATCTATTTTTTCAGGTAAAATGGAATGGATTTTCGCTGTTATCTTTTTACAGAATCCTTCAAAATTGTTCAGGTCATTGCTGTTGATATTCCAGAAACCTGGTGGCAATATTTTCCCGGTATCCAACAGTTCAGCAATAGGAAAGTGAAACAAGTATTCTATTGCTAATGGATGAAAGCTTACAGAAAAAAAGCTATTCACCTCGGCATCAACATGTTTAGGCTTGGTTTCCAGTCCAAGCAAGGCAATCTGAAAATCAGCTTCACCAATTTTTGAAAATATCAGGTCAATTTTGCCATTGGGAATGATCACGGCCTGCTCTTGATTGGAGAAATTTTGCAGAGAGGAGAAACAATATACAAAATCACTGAGCGACTGATCCGGATAGCCTAGTTGAAAATGTAAATCGTTGTTCATGATGTTAACAAATGGTGATTTTCCATCCGCGTGTGCTCAAATTTAAATATTCGCAGTTAAAAAATCATGGAGAATTTCTGATACCATAGCAGTGCCTCTATTTTTAGGGATAGCCAGCTATTTCATTTAAGGCCCATGCCTGAAATCCTACTTAAATATATTTCTCGATCGTTTCAAAAATCTATGACCCCTGAACATTTACCACTATTTCTATTTTAAATCAAAGCACATACGATTAAGATTAAAACTACATTAGAAATACATTAATAATTACTTTAAAATACTTATAAAGTGCTTTTTTAATGTAATCAATTTGTAGTACCATTACTAAAATATTATATTGCCTGCTTAAAAATTTTGTAAAAGCATCTTTATTGGTCATCACAACTACAAACTGTTATTCATCTATTCGCAAATTCATTTCTCATATTTTTAAACTAAAAACCCTTTTATGAAAAAAAACTACCTTTATTCATTAACATTGACATTAAGCTTTTTTACATCTTGCAAAAAAGATCTTCCTAAAGATATCGAAGCATTAACGAAACCTGGTTCGCAGGCAACGATAAACACGATAACTGGTGTAAACAGTTGTTTCAACTGGGAAACCAATCCCTATGTAAGCCTGACAAATGGCGAAACCCGTATTCTTCCATGGTATAATGGTGCAACCACACAAATACCTGATTTCATTTTAAGTGATTACAAAAAAGAGGAGGGCTGGGAGCTATTATATAATTTTTTAAGCGGTACCGAGAATGGTCAGAATTATTTGTTTTTTTATAATAAGTTTACCGGTATCATTCGTACTTATTACTTTTTAGCTGATGATGTCACAGCTGGAAGTAACGGTATGTGGGGACTTAGTTTTACCAGTCAGAATGCATTGCTTAATAATGTGGGCTATTTTGCCACCCCGATTAATGAACTAAGCCAAGATCCATTGGCAATATCAAGCAATTTAAGTTTAGATGCGACTACAAAAGGAATTTCACGCGGCTGGAATGCATTTGATACCGAAATCACATATGACCCAGATGCTGCTGCCAAAATAATTAAAATGCGTGTATTTTCTACCACCAGTAATATTTCTCAGGTTAGCTTATCCGGTGATGTGCAGCTAAGCTCAGCCGGAACAATCGTTAGCGTAGGGACGAAGAACGGTTTACAGGACGCTGCTAATTCTGCAGCAAAATCTGGTGGCGATGCAGCAAAAGACTACATCAAAAGCAAAGTAAAATCTGATAGTTCATCATTTATAAAAAAAATATTTGGCAGTGCCGCAAGTGTTGTGATCGGTGGCGGAGTAAAAGAGATTATAAACGCCGGCATCAATTTATTATTTGGATCATTCATAGGCAAAAAATCAGAAACAACATCGACTACCCAAAAAATAGAATTTAAAACCAATGGTACCATCAACCTGCTTGGAACAATAAGTTCAACATCGGCCAATAATGTATCATCAATTGCAGGCCTTTATACTCCCGGTACACGTCCAGACTTGAGTAATTTCCTGCTTCCTTGTTTTGATAAACAGCTTGGTGTTTGGAACCTGGAAAGTAAACCTGTTTTATTAACTTCCCAGCAAGCTACCGGAGGTAATCACCTGCCACCAGATGACGACCTCTATCAAAGACATTATTTCTTAGACCCCAGTTCAATTAAAGTGAAGATCAACCCTGATCTATTACCGGAGATTGAATCTTATGAAGTTAGTACGGATTTGTTTTATTATGATCAATTTAAAGGAAACAGTAACTGGAATAATTCTGTAATGACAGGCCTAATTACTGGCGGGATTTTAGCTTACCAGGACGAAGCAAATAAATTTTACCAGGTACAGCATGGTTCATTCACAGAGAACATCAGAGGCCCTATTCCGGTGCCTGGTAACCCAAATGAGGATAATGATTTGCCTACTATAACTGTTGGTGGTTTTAATAAAAACTTTGTAGTAAAAGTAACAGTTACTATAATACCGAAAACAGGGTACGATAAAACCCCTATTGTAATTACCAGGTCTTACATACCAGATTATCAATATTTCTAAAAATATAAAACGGAGGACAGCAATAAATTGCTGATCCTCCGTTTTATATACTCAATTTTATCCTAAATATTCCATTGGTTAGGCGCTATTATAAAATCCTTTCAATAAAGACAAATTTAAAGTTCAGCCATATATTAATGTCCTCTTATGACTTTGTCGATCTTAGCAATTAAATGTTGGCAGAAAGCGGATTTCACGAGATGGGGAAAATCATTAGGATGGAAAAATCAAGGTTGTTTTTCGAATTGCTTTCGCACTAACAATTATACACATACATCAAAAAACAAAGATTAAGAAATCCTTTTGCACTTCCATTTAGCAGAACGCCAATTGTATTGATTATACAAATGAATTCCAGCGCGTGCCATTGCTCAAACTGGGTAGCCATAATTTGAGTAATAGAACTCCCGCTACGTAAATACAATATAAAATGCACTAAACATTCTATCATTAATTACATGGCCAAAGAGCCTTCGGTTTGTTCAGCTATGGGCTCTTCCGCTAATGGCAATACTGCTTGCGTATCCTGCGCTCCAGAATCATCTTTTGTTATGACTTCTTTCTCTAGCTTACTCACCGCAAAGCCGCAAAGGCTTATAAAAAAAGCGGCACATAAAAACCATGCTAACCGGGCATTCCAATAGCGGTAATTAGACGTGTACTTGGTTAAAATGGTATTTGAAAGGGGTTTGAGCACTCTTTGTGTATCTAAAGGATATGCACCGCTATCCGTGAAAAATTCATGATTTTTTACAAAACCTTTGTACCATACTTTACCTAATGAGTAGCTGGTTAGGGTATCTGCTAGGTTAATCTTCCTTTGACGCTGTAACTTTTTAAGATTTAATGGGATTATCGTAGCATTTGCCATTTGCGTACCGCATTTTACCGGCTCGTAATGATCTTCATTCCAGTACATACATCCTTCATCTGCTTTTGGCATCCTAGGAGAAGGGATGTGAGTTTCCCATGCCACAAAAGAAGTGGTACCAATAAATAGGAAAAGGATACAGGAGATGGTGATATAGCGGGGTGAAAATTTTGGTACATAAACCGGCTCCTTAGGTTGTTCTGGTTGAGTCGCATCTTTACCATTGCTTCCACCAGTGGGCCTACCTATAATAACAATTGGTGGAGGCGGCGGTGTAGATATAACATCAGGTACTTTAACATCTCCGGTAGGCTTAGGAATAATTGGCTTAGTTTCTTCTTCTGGCTTTTTAGCTGCTTCCTCAAAAATAAATTTTAATTCTTCTTCGCTAAGTTCTCTCCATTCATTGTAGGGTGGAAAATCTATTAACCAGGCAAGAAGCTTAACCAGTCCTTCATCCCTTGTACTTCTTCCTTCTACCATAAAACTTACCAGCGGTCTGAATTTGTCCAGATTGAATCTTTCTATACTTCTCACCTGATCATCAAATTGGTTTCGGGGATCGAAAATAGACCTAATTAAATCTTTGTCTTTCTGAGTGTTTTTTCTCAAAAAAACCTCAACACATTCTTTCCTTAACTTTTCTCTGCCGGGTTGATCAAGATTAAGCGTGAGCCGCTGGCTTTTTCTTTTTACATGATAAAAATCTAGTAGGGATGATTTATACTCTTCAAACATTTCTTTAAAAATTTAGCGTAAAAATAGGGGTGGAATTTCCGGAAACTTTACGGTTTTCCGGAATTATAATGGAAAGAAGGGAAACATCAGAATGTATTGATAATTAATCTTTTGACTCACCCCATATTTGTATCGTTGATCAGCACAGGTGGCGATTCATTATCAAAGCTAAATAAAAAACTGATTAATAAAAAGAGTAGAAATCGCGGTCGTTAGTAGCCGGTTTGGGAAGCAGTTACTAGCTCCCGCGACAGACGCTCATCACTTCCCAAAAATTTCAGAAGGCCTTCTGATTTACAACCGTAGCAAACCCCTCGCATGGTGCGAGGGGAACTACACAGTATTTCATTTCTAAAATTTTTGAATCATGTTTTTACCATATTTTATTGCCATATTATTAGGCTTTGTAAGCCCATCGAATACTAATAGCAACTGTACCCACAATGGCGGTACAACAGTAAGCACCAACAACAATACGCCTGGCGACCCAGGAGACCCAGGTGACGATGGTACTGGTGGAGACACAGGACAAAATCCTCCAAGGTAATATCTTTAAGGAAGATGGCCACTAGCCATCTTCCTTTTTTTTATTTCAAAAACAATTATACTGCTTACAACTTGAATAAACATTAAGAAAGTTTAAACGAATAATTAATCAGATTTAACACAATGTATCTGATAATAAAAACATTAAATAATAAGAGCTTTTTTTGTATTTTCGAATAAAAAAATACCTCCCTTGAAACTGCTCTCATCACTTATCCTTCTCTTATTTCTATTTTCTTGTTCAAAAAAAGAAAGTATAAAAAAGAAATTTCATAATCCATATTACGATATAGCTAAAAAATATCGTAACAATAGAAAACCAGATAGTGCCTTCAGAGTATTTAATCAAGCGAAAGAATTTGGACTAGAAAATAAAGATAGTTTAAGTACAGCTAGTAGCTTAATTAATATGGCCATATTGCTAACAAATGCAGGTGATTATTTCGGAGGCCAGGAAACCTCAATAGAGGCTAATAAATATTTGAATGAAAGTGATACGAGTCATCATTATTATCTGGGATCTAATTATAATAATTTAGGCATTGCCACGTACAATTTAAAAGATTATGATAATTCACTAAGACTATACGATTCTGCGATCAAATTTTCTGATGATTCCTTAGATACTTATATGTATCTAAATAATAAGGCTAAGGTTTACCAAGAAATAAAGGATTATAAGTCATCACTTAAAATCTATGATCAGATTTTAGCAAAAACGTCTAAAAATGAACAAGAATATGCCCGCGTATTAACCAATATTGCAAAAACGAAATGGCTTGAAAATTCTCAATACGATCCAGTTCCACAATTTTTAAAATCGCTACAAATTCGAAAAAAAGAAAATGATTTATGGGGGCAAAACTCAAGTTATGCAAATCTTGCAGACTATTATATCCAAAAGCAATCAGATTCTGCCTTATTTTATGCAAATAAAATGTATAAAGTAGCTAAAGAAATAAAAAGTGCAGATGACCAACTTGAAGCTCTACAAAAACTCATCAAACTAAGTCAACCCAAAGAAACTAAACATTTTTTCAATGTTTATGAAAAATTAAACGATAGTGTCCAAACCGCCCGTAGTGCTGCCAAAAACCAGTTTGCACTGATCCGTTATGACACGGAAAAAAGCAAAGCCGATAATTTGGTGCTGCAGAAAGACAATGAAGGCAAAAGGTATCAGATCATCATCCTTATTATTGGTATTCTTTTAATCATTATCGCCGGTACCCTTTGGTACAAAAAGAGAAAACAAAGATTAGAGCTCCAAGCTCAAAACACCATCCGCGAAAACAAACTCAAAACCTCTCAAAAAGTGCATGATGTAGTTGCCAATGGATTATATCGGATCATGAGTAAACTAGATAATCAGGAGACCCTAAAAGACAATCCTATTGTTAACGAGATAGAAGAACTTTATGAGCAATCGCGTGACCTCTCCTATGAAAAACCAAAATCTAAAAATCAGGACTTTCAAGACAAAATATTTGAGCTGTTAAAATCCTTCGCTTCCGAAAATACCAGGGTAATACTGGTCGGGAATTCGGCCACATTGTGGGAAAAAGTTTCTGAACAGGCCAAAGATGAAATAGAACATATCCTTCAGGAGCTGATGGTCAACATGGGCAAGCATAGCCAGGCAAGCGATGTGGTGATCAAATTTGAGCAGGTGCAGCAAAAAATAAACATTTTTTATACCGATAACGGTATTGGCATAGCAGGTAAGCCACAACCCAAAAATGGCTTAACAAATACGGGAACCCGTATTGATGCCATTAGTGGTACAATTATCTTTGATACCAAAGTTGAAAAGGGGCTTAAAATCCAAATCTCTTTTCCGGTTTCCTAATTGTATTAATATGTTTAAAAGAATACTTATTGCCGAAGATCAAGAAACACAGAATATTTCGCTGCAGAGAACATTGGCCGACCTGGGTGCAGAAAAACCCGAATACGTTTATTATTGTGATGATGCACTGACCTGGATAAAAAATGCGTCCAAAACAGATCAACCCTACGATCTGTTGATTACCGATCTCTATTTTGAAGAAGATCATAACCGGCAAAAAATTGCCGGGGGTGCCGAACTCATCAAAGCGGCAAAAGAAGTACAGCCTAATTTAAAAACACTGGTATTTTCCGGAGAAAGTAAAACGGCGGTTATCAATATGCTATTTAAAGAAATGAACATTGATGGTTATGTCCGAAAAGCCCGTCACGACGGCCAATACCTCAAGCTGGCCATCAATGCCATCCATAACCATAAAAAATACCTCTCGCCCGATTTAAAGCTGGCCAGAAAAGAAAATAATTCACACGATTTTACAGATCTGGATATTGCCATCATCTCCCAACTGGTGGAAGGCACACCTCAAAAAAACATTCCTTATTACCTGCAGGAAAATGATATAAAACCCTCTGGTCTCAGTAGCATCGAAAAACGCCTTAACCTGATGAAGGAAGTGCTTGGTTTTTCTAAAAATGAACAACTGATCGCTTATTGTAAAGACATGGGGATTATTTAGTTAGTCTTTCAGTCCTAAGTCTTCAGTCTGAAGTCATAAGTCAATTGATCTAAGCTTAAAAATCCCCTCAAGTTACGTCATTTCGAGCGGGCCCAAGAGCATTGGCTGCAGCACAGTCGAGAACCACGTAATGCTCAGCGAAGCCAAATCTATTTTATAGATCTCTCCACTTCGCATTGCTCCGGTCGAGATGACGATCATTCTATTGGATTTGCTAATTTTAAAAAACTGAGTGTGCGCTGTGATATGCCGCTGTAAATCTCTATGGCTAAAAAAAGCTAATGTTTGATAGTTTAGCATGAATAATCGCTAAGCTCTCAAACATGAACGATTAAAACATCAATCTATCCTAAAAAGATTGCTTCGGCTCCTTCAGTCCGGCCTCTGTCTTGCGAGATGACCATTTCGAACGCAGTGGAGAAATCTGATCAGAAAGAAACTTTTAAATTTTGCTTTACGGTTTTCCTTTAGGAAAAAAATTCTTGCCGCCTTAGGTTTATTGTCTAAAATAATTTAAGATGAAAAAGTATTATGTAAACAAAAATGCCCAAAGTAACGGCGATCATGAAGTTCATGATGAAAATTGTACTTACTTACCTTCCAGTGATAACAGGAAGTATCTGGGTGAATTTTCTTCATGCAAGGGTGCAGTAACAGAAGCGAAAAAAACTTATAGCAAATCAAATGGTTGCAGAACATGTTCCATAGACTGCCACACCACCTAAAACTGATATCGCTTTAAGTGTTTAAAATTGCAGGATTGTTTCCTATTCATTTTAAGAATAAGAGGCAATCCTTTTTTAGTGTTTATATTCCAATTGAAAAAACATAATCACCTGTAAATCAAGCTTTAGATTTTTTATAAATAGTTTATCGTTTTACGGTTTTCCGTAAGGAAAGCCTCTTTAAGCTACATAGTTTTGGAGTATCAAAATTAAAAAACATCAAAATGGCTTGGAGCTTTCATAAACGAATTAAAATTATCCCAGGTGTTCATTTAAACTTAAGTAAAAGTGGCATATCCACGTCCATTGGGGTTAAAGGGGCAAGTATGACTTTCGGAAAATCGGGGACTTATCTAAATACTTCTCTTCCGTTTTTAAATATTAACAACAGACATAAACTGTCGGGTTCAAACACTACTCCCGATAGCTACGATCACGACGCGCCCCTACATCTTTTTGGGAATATTTTTAGCGCAGATGTGCAGGAGATAACCAGTCAAAATATGGCAGGGGTAAAAGAAGCCATCCTTTTGGCCCGGCAACAAAGAAAAGAGTTAAAAAGTGATCTGCTAAACATTCAGACAGCATTGGGCACTTCAAAAATGAAACTGATTTTAAGTTACCTATTCCTTTATGGGTTGATAAATAAAACAATACCCAAAAATTTGAAGCTCAATATTGAGGCACAAAAAGAGGCTATAAAACAAACTACAGATCTGATTGATCACTGTTACGTGAAACTAAATGTAGAATTCGATTCAGAAATCAGAGAAAAGTACGAACAGCTAATTAAAGCATTTAAAAATTTAACTACCTCGCATAAAATTTGGGATGTAACCAATGCACACTTTCAAGACCGTGTTGCTGCGCGTTCATTGGCCAGCACTATTGTAAGCAAAAGAGACGTAAAGTTCTCTTTTAAATCGCTTACTGAGATCAGGTCGGATGTTGAAGCACTTTATTTTGAAAATGCAAATGGCGCAGATTTATACTTCTACCCCAGCTTTATCATAATGTACGCTAACCAGAAAGATTTTGCCATCATCGGACTTGATGAAATTAATGTACAACAAAGTTATGTGCGGTTTACAGAAACAGGAACGGTACCCCGCGATTCGAAAGTTATTGACAAGACTTGGGCAAAAGTAAATAAAAACGGCACACCGGATAAAAGGTTTAAAGGTAACTATCAAATTCCGATCGCCAAATATGGACAGATCAACCTCCGTACAAATACAGGCTTAAATGAAGAGTACGAATTTAGTAATTATGAATTTACAGAAGCATTTAGTCAAACATTTAAGGATTACCAAGCGACAATAAAATACCGTTGATGAAACAGATGAATGAAGATAATAAGGGTATAATTACAGTAAGGTTTATAGGTGTCATCTGTGCCATAGCATGTTTTATCGCGATATTAAGATTGCCGATAGGGTATTACACCTTTCTCCGGGCCATCATTTCATTAGGGGCATTGATATTCATTTACAGCTGGATTAAGCAAAAAAAATATTCCTTAGCCATCATTTTTGTTCTCGTGCTTATCCTTTTTAATCCCCTATTTCCCATTTACCTGCATAGAAAAAGCATCTGGATCCCATTGGATATCATCACCGGACTATTGTTTTTAATTATTGCTTTTTATAAGAAAAGTGAACCTGAAAAAAAAGAGGAAAAAGCGGCTGAAATTTTACCCGTTCAAAAAACATACCCCAGAGACCGCATTGTTTCGGCAAAAAGAAATACAATAATCACATCATAAATCAACCCAAAACTTAATGTTATGATTGCCCAAATAGAAGAATTTTTCAACCCAAAAACAGCTGATCTGGCTCAGGATGGAAATATAAAAATTAAGGATCCGGTTACCAATGAAACAGAAGAGGTAAGAAAGAGAACCTACCACGAAGCTGGCTTTAGGGATGCATCTAGAAACAGTGGCAGCCCTTTGGCACTCTCGATATGCTTAAATGCCATTTATGCCAAGTTTCAAAATGAAGAAAAGGAGTTGGTAGAAAAACAGCAACTGGCGAAAGAACCCTATATCAGTGAGCAGAAAACTAAAGAAACCGAAATCAAAACACTGGTCATCAGTAAAGAAAGTAAAGAACAGCAGATTACCAAGGTAGAAACTGAGATCAGGACGGTTAAAGATAACATAGAAGAACTAAAATTTGAGATCAACGACCTGCCCAGAAATCCCGAAAAATACCACATCAGTGCTTCAAAAGGTGCTTCAAGTAAGTTCTGGATTGGCTTGATCATCCTGATGCCTTTAAGCCTGTATTTATTTACCTTTTATATTTCTACCTCTTATTCTGCCTTTTTTAAACCCTTTGATGCCAATAGCACCATCATTATGAATGTGCTGGATTCGAAAGCTTTTGAAAAGGCCTGGCAGGATGGATCACTGGAAGGTGCATTTGTAACCTTTATTCCCTTTGTGTTTTTAGGTTTGGGTTATTTGATTCACATGTTTGGAGAGGTTAAAAGTGCGATAAACTATATTAAAGTTAGTTTACTGTTACTTACCACCTTTGTTTTCGATGCCATTTTAGCCTATCAGATTGAAGAAAAAATATATGAATTGAATAGAACTGTTGATAGCCAGGATTTTAATATTGCAATTGCTTTTAGCAAAATCCAGTTCTGGGGAATCATCTTTGCAGGTTTTGTAGTGTATCTGATTTGGGGTGTAGTGTTCGATTTTATCATGAAAGAACACCGGGAGAAAGACAAAATCAAACACGAGCAACTGCGTAGAAAAAAAGATATCCAGATTCATCAGGATAAAATAGCCGATATTGAAATTCAAAAGGCAAAATTGCTTGAGGAACTTAGCGAAATCAAGAAAAGTTCGCTGGAGGCACAGGGAAGGGTTACTGCATTGCAACAGATAATCGATGCTGTAATTATACCAACGAAGGAGTACGTTTTATATGCTTCAGAATATATGCAGGGATGGATCACCTTTATTAACCAAAAACTGCATATATCTCAATATGAAAAAAGTACGCTCGAAAGTGAGTGTATTACCTGCTATCATGAAAACCTTAAACGTGTAGGGGCCAGTGAAGATTCCCAAA
Organism: Pedobacter sp. GR22-10; assembly: GCF_026239715.1. Classification (NCBI taxonomy): domain Bacteria; kingdom Pseudomonadati; phylum Bacteroidota; class Sphingobacteriia; order Sphingobacteriales; family Sphingobacteriaceae; genus Pedobacter; species Pedobacter sp. GR22-10. Next base: position 709,677 of record NZ_JAPIVR010000003.1, on the reverse strand, counting down.
ATGCGGTTTATACTACTACGTTATAAAGCCCAAGATCATGAATTTAAAATTATCGAACATATTGCTGGGCATCTTAATGACCAGTGTTTTTGCAACCGAGGCTAAAGCCCAGCCTGCGAAACAGAACCTTAATATCAGCTTTTTACTGGATTTATCTGATCGGATTGATCCTAAAAAGAATCCTGGGATTTACCAACGCGATCTTCAGTATATTAAATCAGTACAAAAGTCCTTTATTAATCATGTTAGAGGAAAAAAGATGCTGCTGTTAAAAGACCAGATGCAGGTTTTCTTTAACCCCATTCCTAAAATTACAGATATCGATCAATTAAGCCAGAGTTTAAAGGTCGATTTTAATCCTAAAACCAGTAAAAAAGATTTCCTGAATATAGATAAGATTTATACCGATAACCCGACTAAAATTTATCAGCGTGCCATTAAAGATGGAAACTATGTAGGCTCCGATATCTGGAGATTTTTTAAAAGCAATGTGCAGCAATATTGCATTAAACCACAACATCGAAATATTTTAGTCATACTAACCGATGGTTATATGTACCATAAAGACAGTAAAATTGAAGTAGCAGGAAAAAGTTCTTACATCACTCCACAATTTCTACTGTCAAAAAAACTTGTTAATGCCAATTTTCCTGCCATTATGCAGAAAAACAATCTTGGTTTTATTACCTTCCCTTATAATTTGAAAGGGCTCGAAATAATCGTTTTGGGCATTAAGCCATCCGTTAATAACCCTTACGAGGAAGATGTGATTAAGCAATATTGGACAGATTGGTTTAAAGCGATGAAAGTGGAGAAGTTTGAACTTCGGATAACCGATTTGGCCTCTAGTCTGGAACCCGTAATTAACAATTTCATCCAGGGAAAGCCTTAAATAATCATTATTTTTATACTTAATCATTCGTTTATAAACAGGCAATTAATCCTGTAATTTTTCTTAAATCATCCCTTCATCATGAAAACACTCTCTCTACTTATCCTCTTCTTTGCTAACATGACCTGCAAAGAAACCCTTACGGTATACATCTGCAACAGTCCGAATGCCAAAAAATACCATAATAATTCAAAATGCCGCGGTTTACGCAATTGCACTTACAGGGTTATTTCCATTGATATCGAAAAAGCAAAAAAAGACGGCAAAACACTATGCGGCTGGGAAAAGTAAGCCTGCTGCTATTGTTGCTCACGCTTCAGGCCTGCTTTATCCAGCCAGGAGGAAATAAAGGCATAAATTATAGTAATCTTGTTTTTACAGCCAAAGTTATCCGCATTTTAGATGGCGATACCATGGAAGTTTTATATCAGGATTTTCCCATTAAAATCCGGCTGGCCCACATTGATTGCCCCGAAAAAAGACGCTCACAACCTTACGGTCAAAAAGCAAAAAAAGCCCTGTCAGATTTATGTTTCGGACAGCTGGTGGAAATACAGGGCCAAAAATACGACCGCTACAAAAGATTAATCGCGGTGGTTATTAACCATAAAAAACAGATAATCAACCAGGAAATGCTGAAGCTGGGCATGGCCTGGCATTTTAAAAAATACTCAACCGATCTTTTATATGCCCGGTTAGAAATCACAGTCAGGAAAAACAAAGTGGGTTTATGGCAGGATAGCAGTGCCATAGCCCCCTGGGAATGGCGGAAATCAAAAGCGCCATTGCCCAGAAAATAGGGTTAGCGTAAAAGCCGCCCAATAGGCAGCTTTAGCTATTTGATTGATATTTTTTATTTGGCTAACACCATTGCATTTTGCGCTGCCTCCATCATCGCTTCAGAAGCATATGATGCAGATTTAAGACTGGCAAAGTCTCCTAATTTTACATTTTTCATATTGCTGGCGATCATGGTACTTTGATCGGCAGTACCATTTAATTTTAGTACTGCATCATCCTTAACAATGGTATACAAACTGCCTGTTGTCGTTTTAATCTTTGCTGTAGCACTCTGGTTCAAAAACAACTGAAGGTATTTTACATCGAAATTATTGCTGGTTACCACCACCGATTGACCGTATGCTTCAATTCTTTCTAAATCTTTTACAGTAATATTCAGTATGACCTGATTGGTTTCCATGGAGTTGATGAACAAGGTTTTTCCATCAGTTGATACAAAGGTTTTTGCAGCGTCATAATTATTGGTGCCCGATACATTTTGCTTATCACCCTGGGTTAAGATGATTTTTACATTCCCGCTCACCCAAATTCTGTTGAATGTTGATAATGAGGCAGTTTTTGTTTCTGCTTTAATGGGCTCAGCGGCAAAAGTGGCCATTACTGATGAAGTGAATACGACTGCTGTTAATGCTGCTGCGAATACTATTTTAGTGAAGGTTTTCATATCTTTATGTTTTAAGTTTTTGCTATTGTTTTGTGATTAAGACGCAGCTGTCCATCAAACGTTGCAGGCAAAAACACGGTATTATACCAGCATCAGTAACCGCTAGACCAACGCCTGTAATTTCTAGACGAACGGTTATGAGTTATCTGGCCTGATTTTTTTAAATCCAGCCTTTGCGGCTACACAGATGTTTGTCATCGGCTTTCAAAAATGTGGTGATGTTTATTTATTTGCCTGTTTCCGGATGATGAATAGTTTGGTTTCCTGGTATATCAGACTATACCCGATCGGGCATATTAATTGGTATTTTGTATGCTCCTACCCCTAAGGATATGAACATAAGTAATCCATTATCAATATTTGTAAAAACACAACGTAAGCTAGTCAAACGCTCAAAGAAAGAATTACATTTAAAGCTAGGGTAGGCCTTTATTTTCTTCAGGGACTGGAACAAATAAAAACAGCCTTTAAAGCTAGATAAGACTAATCAAGTAATGAATTATTTATGGCAACCTCTTCATCTGCCTCATACTGCTACATTTCTTTGAATTTAGATTTGCAAAGGTATCTGGATAAAATAATTCTCTTTACAATGAACACAGTATCCTTGATGGATATACACGCATAGGTATGACTTTACTTCACTACTTTTCGCCTACCGAACGTTCCTGGGGTGAAGCTGTTTTACTCGCCTAAGTACAAAAAATGGTTTTTTTTTCCATTGTCAGTCATTATAAGTATTATTACAAGTATGACACAGACAAGGAATTACAGCTTACTGATAGTTTTCATGCTCAGTTTCACGATTTATTTACCCTTCGCGGCAGCTCAGGTAACACAGAACTATCAGGTGTATAAACTCGAAAATAAAATCGGCACAGAAAAAGTTTCCATTGCGGGAAGAACTGACAACACTGCTGTTAATATCACTATCCGTACCGTAGACCGTGGTCAGGCTTTAATGCTTACCGCTACACTAAAACCAAATGCTACTGGCACAAGATATACCTCCATCGGACAAACGTCGCGTTTCAAGCAAGAAAAAATAGATCAACTGTATTCCGCCAGCCAGGGTTTTCCTTTGAGCCAGAACGGCTCTATAAAATTGAGAGAAATGCTGATTGATTATTGGATTAAAGCAGCACGTCCTGCCTTTGTAAAATCTGCATTAGATGGATCCGCTATCCGAATCAGTGAAATAACTGACATGACAGATGCATATAAAATAAGTGGATGGAAAACCTTTCTGATCAACAATGGCATGGATGAGATATTCTGGACAGATGCGCAGGGTAAAGCTGTTTTTTTAACCACAATAGATAGTGAAGGTGACAAGAGAGAGGTGATTGATGAACGGTATCTATCGGCATTTACCAAGCTCAATCAACAATCAACACACCATTTGCTACAGGCCTATACAGATAACAGTGGCATCTCTGCCAAAAAAAATCCTGCAATTGCCATTTTAGGTGGAACAATCATTGATGTTACCCACCATGGCGATCTGCAAAATAACACTATGGTGCTGATCATCAAAGGAAAAATAGACTATGTAGGAACCATTAACAGGTCGCTAATTCCACCGGGAGCACGCCTGATTGATGCAACCAACAAATTCTTGCTTCCTGGTCTGTGGGATATGCATGCACACATATTTCACCCGTCTTATCTTCAGCGGGAGTTACGCTCAGGAGTAACTTCAATCAGAGATATGGGTAATGAGTTTGATTTTGCAAAACAGCTGATGGATATGGTTAGAAAGGAATCAACACCAGCCCCCAACTACTATGCCGCCGGGCTTTTGGATGGCAAGTCACCAGCCACACTGGGGACCATGCTAGCCACTAATGAAAACGAAATCAAAAAAAATATAGGTGCCTACCATGATGCTGGTTTTAGGCAGATAAAAGTATACAGCAGCATTAAAAAGAAAGACTTTAACAGTATTGTGGAAGAAGCCAAACAGTATCATATGGATGTTGTAGGGCATTTACCAACAGGCTATACGGTAAGCTACTTTATTAATAACGGAATGCGGAGTATCAGTCACATCAATTATTTCATGAACAGTATAAACTGGTCTTCCAGTGATCTGAAAACAGCTAATCAAAGTCTGCTGGACAGCATGAGATCGCATCATACCTTTTTGGATCCCACATTAAATGTTTACCAGTTGGCGGGAAATAAAAAAGTGGCCTATTACCAGAAGCTTGTTAAGCTCTTTGCCGATAACCATATCCCAATCGTGGCCGGAACAGACAATGAGGGGACTATTGCCGATGAGATTCAGAATTATATACGATGTGGTATAAGTCCCCTTAATGCGATCAGGTCTGCAACGATCATCCCCGCTGAAGTAATGGGTGAAGCGCAAAAGAGCGGAAGCATTAGCCAGGGCAAAGATGGCGACATTTTGATTCTTGATGAGAATCCACTGCTCCATATCAATACCTTGCAACACATTCCTACCATCATCAGGAACCAGTTTGTGATCACCAATTGAATCATCGCGTTTACCTATTCAGGGTATTGCGAAGTATCCCGGTCATGATGCTTACTTTAGCCATCTCAACTTTACACCTATACTGATGGTTGGCTTTCAGTCCATTATGAATATCATTACTTTGTTTAGGTAATGAAAGCTTAATAAGCGCCGAATCTCCCGTCATCCTGAGCGATTTAACATGCCCGTCAAAGCTTAGCCTTTTATCATCCAGCATGGTAAAATGAATTGATGTACTCCGACGAAACCAGAACAAGTTTTATTTAAATAACTTTCTGACTAACAATTACTTGCAAAACACAAATTCGACTCACTAACTGTCAAAATGACTATTTTATACTCAAATGTTACCATTCAAATTTACGAAATAAATTGAATTATTACAAAAGAAGAGATAATCAACCTTTTCAAAAATAGATATGTCAACAATAAAAGAATAGCCTGTTTAGAGGGGCGTGGGGCCAAAGTTGTATTCAAAACCTCATTTTTTTTCCACCCATCTGTTGTGTAATCCAATCATGTGCCTCTGAAATTATGGGCTTGTGTATTCCTTTTAAAAACTTTTCTGGAAGTCCTCTACGAGCCGGAACCTTTATCAGTTCAGCATATAGTTGGTTTTTGAGAACATTCTGGATTGCGCTATTGCCCGTATATTGATTTCTACATAGCCCCGTATGCGCATCACATCCTTCTCTTTTGGGTTTTCATCTCCGGTAAGCCAGTCGACTTCCAGCATGCACCCTGTGACTCTTGCCAAAGCTATTGAGAAGTTTACGCCAAAGGATTTTCCTATTGCTTCATCAATGCCTCTGGAAATACTTTTGATTTATTATTGGTGTTTGATTTCATATATATCTAATGATTTTTAAGTAGTTAAAAATTAGTTTTAGTTATCTTAACAACACGCAGCAGACTCTAGCGCTGTTCAGGAGCTTTTCTTGTTATTGGCAACGCACTCCCAGCATACCCATTATTTTTTTTAAACATATCAAATCAGCGGTTAGAAAATGTATGGATTTATTATCTATTCTTCGATATAATATGTATTGTTCATTTCTCCAGAGGGGGCAAGTTTATCATATTCGACAAGCATTTTATTGGCTTCCAGTATTGCGGGATTTAATCGATCAGTTTCTGAATTAACAATATTACATTCCTCTTTAGTAAGATAGAATTCCGATGCTTTGAAAAAGTCCACTAGTTCGTAATATCGTTGTACATCGATTTTTTTTATTCCTATTTTCATGATCTCATTTATTGCATGGATGATGGTCGACCGCTTAATCTTTGCCCTCAGACTGGGGATAAAATTGATCATTCCGTCCTCAGAGATGATGACAATCATTGCCGGCTTTTTAACGGTATCCAGATACCTTACTGCGGAGTTAAATCTAGCGCCGCGTGAAGCATCTCCTTTATTGCTCGCTTTGCCATCCAATATGAGCCCAATAGCATGGCAGGTGCCCTCTGTATCGATCATAACTGCTCCATCAATAGCGGTAATCGTATTGAAAAAGCTGCCATCCAGTTTGACTGGATTTAAACGGAAACCCTGCTTACCCAGTCTGACTGCCTCCGTTTTGGCCTCGCTGCTGATTACCAACATCGTCCCGTGCTTTTGTGTTACAGCCGATTCGATCAGTTCCCAGATAAATTCAATATCACCCGCTCTTATTCCATTAAATATTCGTAAAATATCTCCTTCAAATTTTGCCTTGTCCATTCGTTCCTTCGGAGTGCTCGGTTGCATAAAGGAAACGCTCATTAGCGGATTGCCATCATGTGAAAGTTCCCAGCTATAATGCCTGGAGAAGTTTATCTCAAATATAGATTCTTCTTTATGGTTATATTTTCCTTTTTTCTCGCATAGCACATATATTTCATAAGCATCCGAAAAGATCATCGAATGGGAATCCGTTATCTCAAGGAATTTTCGGACTTTTCTGAAGTCACTTATTTTTATAGGTTCAGCCAATTCAAGCAACATTTTGATATTTTTATGCCCCTTGGGTGCGATAAGTATTTTTCCAATACCTTCTGCTCCCTCATATTTAAGAGAGGATATAGTATTGCATGCGTTATATAATCCACCAAGAGATTGGTAGTTGGCGCCTGCCTGTGCAACGGTTCTCATGAAATCCTCTGCTGTCAAGCGGAAAATTTCGTCTGCACCACGGTTCATTGAATCAGCTCCAGGATCTGGATGATAGAGACTCTCTGTACAACATGCGAGGAATTCATATATCAAACTATCCAATAATGAAGTTCTGATGGTATATCGTTCATTAAAGACGGTTTTTGTCAGCGAATAATGGTTGGCTAGCGCATTTTTGCTGAGTTCGAGAACAGTAAATATTCTATATCCATCCAATTTTGCTGAATATGATATAAAAAATGATCTGTCCTTGTACAGATTTTTTCTGTTAAGGATATTTAAAATTGCCTGCCGGTAAGATTTAAGTGTAAGCCGGCGATCTTGATTCTGCTGTGCAACTGGGTGTGTTTGAAAGAGCGTACCTTCTTTGTCAACACTTCGAAGGGTTTTTGCAATAGTATCTATATTTTCAAATTCGGACACAGGGTAGTCCTTTTGTTCAGGTTCAATGCATATCGAATGACGGTCGGGAATATTGTCCTCTAAGAGCCCGATCAAAAAAAGTTTTGGTTTTAGTTCTGGATCGACTTGGTTAAATATGTCAAGCGCAAGTCGTTTGGCGGAAGCCGTGAAAAAATCCTGATAACCCCACATGAAATATTCGATTGTTGTCATAATGTTAATTTTTCAGAGAAGCCTACAAGTATGATATTCCTGTGCTGACCGTTGCAACAGTAAAATGTTCCTTCAGTGAGTCTTGCTCAAAAAGGGTATTGCGGGAAGCGTTTGAAAAAGTGATAGTTTTTCGTTTCATCGAAGAGCATTATTTTTCGCTAATATATTATAAGACCAAACCTGATCCAAATTTTTATTTAGTACATGCCTGCTAGCTATCTTTGTAAGAGCAAAAAACCTCGAAAATGGGGGCGTAAACTGTCTATCGAAATAGGCGTACTTGAATTTTTGATGGAAAAGATTATCGGACCAAATGCATCATATGTATGACATAAAGAAGCTAGGATTTAGATATCTGGAGAGAAATAAGAACTGTCGCTAAAATGATTACGATGTAGTTTCATTTTTTTATTAAATTCTTATCTTAGGAGTTATGATACGCTCCAATTTCTTTCGCAAAAAGGGACCTGACAGTAGGCAGCTTAAAAGGTTCATTACCGCTATTTCAGCAAATAAAAAGCAATACATCCAGGCTCTAGGACTAAAATCTGAACAACTTACAATTGCCACACTCGATCAAATGATGGAAAATGCAGATGATGTTGTCGATGGTGTCATAAAAGTTGAGATGATTTTCAATAAATTATTCTTCGGACTGTTTAATTCTTTGGTAATTAAATACAATGACAGGGGCGCTGTTCGCCTGATGTTCTACGATCAAGTTAACAACCATCGTTTCATACTTGAACTTTTTTCTTTTTTGAGGGAAATTTTAGGACAGGGAATTGTTGAAGATGAACGGTTTACAACTTTTAATGATGTCGGCAAGGTCCATGAGCTTGCTATGGGGCGGTATCAATCTGCAAAGGATGAAATTTTACATCTCTGGCACGTGGATAATTTTACCGTCGCGCTAAACTATAAATTGGACCCATTAAGACAGCTATTGCTTTCTTTTACTCTGTTACCCGAAAAGGTTACCGACCTAGCGGTCAGAAACAATGGAACTCTTATTTCTTCGCTCGGTTTTCCTCCTAGGTTATTTGATTACTCTGATCCTTTAACAAGAACTCCAGTTTTCGATGGAGAGGAGATTAAATTTATCGACTATGAATTTGTACTCGAAGAGCTGGAGTTTGGGGTTTTTGACCGGGTAATGGTACGGCTTTTCAGTGATGAGCCAGAATACAACACGGAAATTCAAACACATCTTACCTATTTTTCGACAAAGAAGCCAGCTATGCCTTTGATCCTAGATCTTATCGATAGCCTTAATGCGATTTATGGGATGGACGATTTTGGTAGCCTTGGCCTTGAGTTACATAATATTGATGATATCGGGAATAACCTGTACTGGTCAGGCAAATCATGGTATTTAAATACAGCTCATCAACCCTGGAACCTAAATGATGAGACGCAAAACGGCCTGTACCAGATCAGCTTATCACAGGATCCAATGGAGCATGGTTTGGTGCTGCATGTGTTGGGGTATAATAATATGGAAAAATTTGAATTGAGATTGATCTAATATATAAGTTATGGAATTAAAATTTAGTCAACGGCTAAAAGATGTTGTCACAAACTCCCGCCTGGAATGCATACGGTTGGGGTATGACGAAATCAGTGCGGAAATGCTTGTTTTGGGGATGATCCGGAATGCTAAAAAGCCTACTACACCGATTATAAATGGAGCGGTTTTATCACTTTCAGATATGCATATCGATGAAAGTAAATTGGAAAAATTTCTGCTCGATAAAATCGAAAAGATTAGTAAAAAGGTGGATGTTGCACCAATTGGCAACATAACACTATCCAAACCTGCGGAGTTGATCTTAAAAAAGAGTCATCAGATGGCCATCAGGTTTGGGGAGCGGGGGTCTATCGACACGATCCATTTATTGGCGGCATTTCTTGAGGCACTTGATTTGACCGAAAAGAACGATTATGAGCAGAGTATTGGATTGAATATGGCTTTGCTGAAGGCAAATATCATATTTGATGATCTTAACGGAACAGATACAGATTCGGTGGAGAAAGTTGATGATCAGCTGGTAAGATCCAGGGAAAATATCGAACGTTTAAAGGACCTTTCTAAAAAACTGCGTGAGCTTAACCTTGATTCGGAGAAAGAACCAGCTACTAAACCGCTCTCAATGGTCTTTGACATGGAAGAATATTCGGTCGAGGAAATAAAGGAAATTATTGGTCTTGTTGCGAGATTATACCATACACAATCTGGCGACCATTTAGTAATCAAGGGTATGAGTCAATTTGAAACTGTCCAATATTTAGAATGTGTATGATGGAGTTTGAAGGAGAAGGAATCGAGAAAAAAACATTTCTAAAAGTTGAAGTTGAAGGACAGAAAGCAAGTGTGTGGGAAAGTGCAAAGGGGAAATTAATGGATTTGATGACTAAGTTGATGGATGCGCAGATCAATTCATACTCAGATTCGACCGTTCGCGAAGAGCTTAAAAGAGCAGGTTCAAATGTCATCGAATTTGCCAATGCAAAACTTCAACGTCCCAGTTTAGAAAATATCAAATTGCAGGCGGAGATCGAACTGATGCTTAAAAATTCGGCAAAGGTTGATGCGGAAACAAGGAAGGTCAACGCTGAAGCCGAAGCTGTCGAATTGGCTAATCTTGAGCAAAAACTGAAGATTGTAATGGGAGCAGCAAAGATGATTGCTATGGGAGAACGTAATCAGGAGGCAATATTGTTCTGTAAGGACATGGAATCACTTTTGGGGCAGTTTACCAATTCCAATCTACTGGAAAAAGGTGAAGATTTAAATATTTGATTTGGGAGTCTTTCCCAAAACTTCCATTCATGGTTCATTTTCGTAGTAGTGACTGTCAGATATGGATCGGTATTGTTGAACAATTTACATTATATAAAGTAATTTATGAATATTGTTGAGTGCTTTCTGTTAAAGCATTAAATCAAGAATAAGAATCTGATAACAAATTCTATGGGGTTACAAATGAATTTTAATTGATAAAAGTAAATGAGTCAGGCAACTAATATCCGTGATGGATTGCTGAGAAAGGGTTTTTTCCCAGAAGTCCTGCCACCTTGTTTCGACAGCTCGAATCTTGCGAGAAGTTTTAAAGGGCTAGTAACTTCCTTGGACGCAAAACGGTTTCATAAGCGATCATCAGGCTACATCAGGTATAGTGGCACCAAGCACGACGGGAATAGACGGTACTACGGCACAGTGAACCCAGTTCCTTATTTTTATATCTGCCAGTTCATAGGTAAAAAATGGAATGTTTTTACTGACAAGCTAGACCATTCATCTTTTGGCTTGAGTACATATAGTCTTGGGGAGGCATCCGACGACAGGGCATTGATTATTCCTGCCCTAAGTGAGATCTCCCCTAAGATGTCCGCGAAAATAAAATATGCGCCCTACATCATTAAAACGGATATTGCACAGTTTTTCCCGAGTATTTATACGCACAGTCTGTCGTGGGTAGCTCATGGAATAGAAGCTTCTAAAAAAGACACGGCAAGAAATTCCCAGATAAATTACTTCAACAATCTTGATTCCTATATACAGCAATGTCAAAATGGCCAGACCAGGGGAGTTGTCGTCGGTCCGGATGCCTTTAGGGTTCTCGCCGAGTTCATCGCTTGTGAAATTGATAAATCACTTCAGGAAAAGGCCGCTGATTACATTATTGGTGGTGTTAGACATGTTGATGATTTTTATATCGGTGTGCGGTCTGAAATGGATAGTTCAATAGTTTTATCGCATTTGAGGGAAATTTTACAAAATTTTGAACTTCAGATTAATGACAACAAAACAAAATTAATCTCTGGCTTGTATCCCACGGACGATATATGGGCACAGGAGTTACGGCATATTAGCATTGATCCACGTTATTATCAAGAAGTAACCAGGTTTAATTATATTTTGGATAAGGCGTTCGATACCAGTCAGATGTCCGGATCTCAGAGTCCGATGAAGCTCGTCTTGCGGAGACTAGATAAAGAAAAATGCTATCAGGACAGATCCTGGCCTGAAGTTGAGCCTAAGCTACAGCGGATTTTATATCACTTTCCGCATTGCTTGGATTATTTATGTCTATTAATAGCAAAAAGGGTTGCTATTAACAAGTCTATAGATAGCGAAAACTGGAAAAGCGTGATTGAGTTGGTTCTCGATAAAGCGATTGGCGCGAACCACCATCATGAAGTGCTATGGTTGGTATGGTTGGCATTTGTATGTCATATACCGTTATCTGATCTTCTTATCAAAAAACTTGCACGAACAGAAAACTCTCACATATTGGCCATTTTGATTGCAGGTAATCAAGCAGGATATTGCCATGTTAAATCATCCATCAAGTTGGGAAGCCGACTTTCTACTGATGATGAAAAATGGCTGCACCACCTGGTGGCTCGGTCAACAGGCTATTCAGGGGCTCGGTTCTCCGGTGGCTATGCAGAGGAATTTGAACATTTGGTCGCAAATAGGATAAAACTTATTGATTTTAATAAGCACATGACCGTTGTCGCACGGAATGAAAAAGAAGCCATAAGTCGTTCGAAATATGGCTACGATTCACAGGAAGACTCAGAAGATGAAGATGATTTTGATCTTGATATTTTTGGTGATAATCGGTGGTAAGGACTTTTGGAATTATCCAGATCACAAAGCCAGTTTCTCAAATATTTCAAACTAATACTTACGGATCCCCCTTAGCAGGCTTACTTTGCCGAATGAAATTGCAATCGGATTTTATAGTGCCGGTTTTTTATTTCTGGTCCTGGGATACCCAAACTGGGCAACAGGCCTGCGAGCCCGCCTTGGGACTTATTTGCTACACCTATTTTCAATGTTATATCAAAAGTGGTCCTGAAGGTGAACGCAACATGTTTTATCAGGTAGAGAAAGCAAATTGCTTTCCTAAGTAATGTTCACTATCGATGAAAAACTGCTATTGTCTTACATAGGGCTTACTTCAGGGTTCTTGAGGTTTTTCCGTACATGAAGCACCTCTGCGTAAATCGTTACGATCTGAAGAATGATTACCATTGCAAAAAAGCTCGTCAGTACAAAAGTAATCAGTATCAGATGTGGGGTGACCTCGTAGTACCATGCTGGCATTAAGCCTAAAATGCCCCTCTCATGGGGTAGGGTCTGCAGAAACTGGAATAGTGAGGCGATCAAAAAGCCCAGCCCGCCAATAATAGCTTTTTCACCCGTTTCATTGATCTGTTCGGTTTCAAATGCGTAATCTTTTGGATCGAGGCTTCTGGCCCAATTGAACATCAGTGTTGCCACTCCAGCGAAAAGTGCAAACCCAATGTTGGTCAGGTTAAGGTATTTCCCTGTATTGTCACTTGCTAAAAGATCACCTAGTGAAAATACAGAAAGAATAAGTAAAGGAGCAATGGTCACAATGCTCAATAGCAGGATTATTCCTTGTAAGAAAATTTTTCTTAAGCCCGCTCTTTCTTTTCTAAGTTGCTTAATCGTTTTTGCTGAACCATTATCTGGCCCTTTAGTTTCAATGCTATCGGCTTCTGAAGCATCTTTTTGAGCTATATCTTCCTTGTTAGTCATATTTATGATATTTTGATGATTGTTAATCCAGGGGATTTTTACTCCCAGGTTTTCTTATCTAGCTGCTCGGCGATCCATTTGGCATCGAATGAACTGGGAATACCATCAATATGATCCCTCAGATAGAATTGTCTCGGCCCCATAATACCATAACTTGATTTTTTAATGAAATGGGTCTGGAATATTTCCTCGAACATATGGAATTTAACCTCTCCCTTGTTCCCCCATCCCTGTTCAAGAAAGAATCTCTCCAAGCGTGCTTTCATCTCATCCGTTAATTCCCCCTTTAGGATTTCATATTCTACGATTCCAGATCCGTTTAATCTAGGGATGACCATGCATTTGGTTTCTGCAATATATCTGATGGCTTTGTTCTTGTATAAACCGATATACCGATGGCTACTTTCATTGGTATGAGGGCGGTTGTAATATAATTTGTACTCGATATTGTCGGATTCTGAGGAATTTATTGCTGGAACATACATTCTTAGCTGGGCATCATCAAGAAGTCCCGCATTATCGATAAAACCCTCATAATCATTGATGAACTCTTCAAGCTCTAGTTTGTGGCGTGTTTTGGTGTCCTCAATCACCTCTCTCACTGTTCTGATCAAGCTGTAAAAAGTGTGGTCGGAATAAATCGTCCTGCCGGGTGCTTTCAGTTCACTGTCGTATTCGCTCAGTTTTATGATAAAATCCTGCCTACGTTTTTCCCTGATCCCACTTTTGGATAGGGTAAGCAGGATCCGGATTTTCTCGTTGTCGAAATGGCTTACATATTCTTCCTTACCCCAGAAGTTATTATCCCAGAGTTTGGTTTCAAGTACAAGTTTGAAGCTCTGCTGCTCGATAATGCCATCCGGGATTCCCTTGCCTCCGGTGGATTTCTGTTGCGAGAAAGAGGGGCCGATAAACAGGTCTGTCGAATCCGTTAACGCGTTAAGCAGCTTTTCAAAAAAGCGTTTATCGATCAGGTTGATCCTGCTCAATAGTAGCAAGGTGTTGTTTGTGGCAAAGTTTTCCCGGCTGGTATACCTAGAGAAAAAGTGAATATTGTCCATTGAAAGCGTGAAAAGGTTAATTGGTGATAATTTTTAGGGATAATTGTAATGCAATTTAATAAGCAATGACCAAATTGAGAACTTTTAGAAGCTCTCTGTAGTCTACAGTATCGACCTTGGTATCTGCTAGAAGAGCAATCTCTGAAACTGTATTTTTTGCTTTTAATATAGTTGCCAGATGAGTCTCTAAAGATTGGTCTTCAGTTGTTAACGTGTATTTGATAATCAGCTTTGTTACGATCATCGAATTCTCTATCTCAATCCAAATATTAGTCCTTTTTAGTGATCGATATCTTTTCTCCAATAAATTTTTAGCGATTAGATAGCGGTAATAGAAAATTCTGATCTGACGCGGGGTTGCATCTGTGTATAGACTGGTCGCGTATCGCAATATATCGACTTCTTCTGGAGCTAATCTACCTTTATTGATCTGTGCATTGGATGGTTCTAAGGGTTTTGAACTATCGATATACTTAGAGTGGTAATCTTCCTCGAGGTATTGTTCCATCTCCAATTGCTCGTTATACTGTGTTTCCTGGTGTACCTCGATCTCATGGTCAATCAGGGCCTGCCTAAGATTATCACTCATTCTGGATTCTTCATTTTTCCATTCTTTTTCAATTATTTTTTCCAAGGATTTTAATGATGCGGTTTCATCACGATCGGCTTTTGTAAGTGAGAGAATGAAGTCGTCCCTTTCTTCCATAGAAAGCACTCCAAGCTTGATGCCCGAAATAAAAAGCTTATCCATGTACTCTTCTGTGATTTTATTCAATCTTTTTCGATGCTCTTTCTCATCTTTTTCCTCGATGGACAATAAGCTGTTGTATTTGTTTTTGATGGCTAGTTTTAATATCCGCTCATCCACGGCGGCGACGATAACAATCCTTTCAGCAATCTGAATATCTTCCAGTAAAACCCTGAGTGCATCGATAATCTGGATGACCTTGGTTTCGCTACAACGATCAATATCATCTATAAACAATACTATTTTTTTATGCGCAGTCAGTTTTTCGGGAATCCAGCATTTTAGTAGTTGCGATGTCTCTTTCTGTATTTCTGCCTGTAACCCCAATTGATCACTGAAAGAGTGTTTAGTGGTATACTTGTTGAATATTTCATTTGCTTTTGAGCTATAATCCTTTTTTAACGACTTTATAATCGCGAAAATAATGACAGTTGTTGCTGCCGGAAATTTTAATATATCATAATAACTATTTTTAGACTTTAGGCCAGTCGGCAGAAATGAATCGATGATTAAACTTGCAACGATACCTACAAAAGTTACCCCAAGAAGCTTTAGTATTGGACCGACCTTGTGGCGCTTCCAATTTAGTCGTAAGCGCCGCCAAAGGGATTTAATAGACTTCTTGATAAGCGACTTATCCGTTTCGTCGTCAAAATACCTTTCTACAAGCTTCTCGTAAAGGTATGCCCAGGTCGCTGGTGTGTCCTGATATTTCCATGCGTGAAAATCAACTTTAATAAATTTATCCGTCTTAACAAGCTCTTTCCATATGAGATCCATTAAAAAGGTCTTTCCCCGGCCCCATGGCCCGAAAATGCCGATCATAGAGCCTTGTTCCCCGGGAATAATCTCAATGATCTGGGAAAGCTCCTTGGCAATTTCATCTGCAGCGAGGACCGGATCAATATTTTTTTTATCCCTAAACCTGATTTCACTCTCAGATAGGTGTGTTCTGGGGACCTGAACTGGTTCAATTGATGTTTCAATCCCGCTGTCCATAAAAACCTGTTTAAAAACTTTGGAGTTGTCTGCGTAGTCCAGTATCCTAACAGAATTTTTCTGCGGATAAGTTCTTTGGGCCAATGCTAGAATGGTTTTCAATGAAGATGGATTTATATATCGCCTTAAAAGAGCTACATTTTGGATCTTATTGGTAGCGATAGCAAAATTCATCCTGATGATAACAAGTATGTTAATCGAATTTTGTTCGCTGTTGAAATCGTCGAGTATAGCTTTGACTTCTTCCTTAGGAACCCGTGAGTGAATTACTGCTGAAACCAGCGAACCACTTATCTCATTCAATGCTCTTGAAACCGCTTCTGCATGTACTATTCCTGGAGAAACTATTAAGGTTTTACCGCTGGTGATCCTTTCCAAAAGGTCTTTGCAGACCGTGTTGATATAAGCTTCGAGCGCGACATTGTCCTTGATTTCAAAGATTTCGGATTCATCGTCAGTAGTTCCATTTAAAAGTTTCCGCACCGAAAGTTGCATCTCATTCAGCCCGAGGCTTATGTTCTGTATCTGCATTGGCGCAAGCCGACCATCTTTTATTGCCTCCGCATAAGAGTAAATAAAACTGGGGTGGCCGAAATAATCGGAGGGAACATTATCGTTTGTAAATGCTATCTGTGGTAAGTCTTTGAACCTGGTCAGGGCTTTGAAAAGTTGTTCAGAAACTTTCGGATTGATCTTTTCAACCAAGAGTAGGCAGAACTTTGGACGACGGATAAAGTCCAATGCGCCCTGTAAATCTTCAAGTTCTTTTTCGGTCAGTACCATAATTGCGGGAAGCTCAGATTCACGCTTATTGGTCAGATCAAGGATTGGAAGTGGTATATGCTCACTAAAAACTTGGATCATCTGTTCTTTTATCGCCCTATTGGTCGCGATGACCAGTATCAGATCACGTTTTTCCAGATTTCTGGCAATATTTTCAAGGAACGCCGTAACGATAAGTGTTTTACCAGTTCCGGGAGGCATAGAAATAAGCGTTTTTTCTTTGCCTGTTTGGAAACTATGATTGAGGATTCTCAGAATTTCACTTTGGCCACTTGCCAGTAAATTAACATTGATCATGACTTAAATTGGGGTATCTGAAGAAAACTGAGCTGAATCCTGAGATGAAAACATTTGTGCATAAATTGTAGGGGTTTGGAAATGGCTTTTGACCCATCCGTTGCATTATTCGAGGCCATGTGGATTGCGTTAAGTGTTCAAATATAACAATGTAGCCAATTCATCCAAAAAAGAAAAAGCTTTGACAGGCAGCTTGCTTGGAAAATGCATCCAATATGAGTCCAGGTCTTTAAGCAGTGATGGGTAGTGTTACCAATCCTGTTATCCCTTGCAGAAAAAACGTGGGAAAGCTTAATAATTTTCATATTCAGCATGGTTTTCCAAAAAATTCTTATAAAATCCGATGTAATCGTTTTTCGTAGTTTTTACCGGTATTACCTTAACATGTATTGCTTCTAATATTTCTATTTTATCCTTTTTTTCATTCCAGCAAAATTCAGGGATGATCCATCTGATTGTATTGGGAATTTTGATGTTTTTCCTTAACAATCGTGCCCTGAAGTTCAGCAAGAACCATAAATGGTTTTCTACGTATTCGAGCCCGAATCCTATAATGTCTATATCCCGGGTATAAAAAAGATGCACCCAGTTTTCCTTTTTCGAATTATTGTTGGCATCCGTAATAAGGTTAATCAGGCCTTTTCCATTGCTGCTTTTGACCATCTGATGCACCTTTTGCAGATAGTCTGAATATTGTTCGAAGCCGATGAGGATCGAGGCTTCGGGATAAAACTGCTTATTGCCCGTATAGCCGGTGTTCACCTCACCATGTATGTGCCATACTTTTGTTTCATTAATTTGGTTATATCTAAAAAGGCTATATTTTGGCGTCTTTTGATGTTTACCCCTCGTTCCGTCGTATGTATCTTGTAAACATTTCTCAATGCAATAGTCATAATTTGTAGTTAGAAAGTGCTGGTATTTGTCACTGTTGACAAGATTGGCTACAGCTTCATGTGGTTCTAGCTCACTAGCCTTAAGGGCCAGTAACTTCTTTAGGGAATGAATGTTTGTCTCAATATCGCCCTTATGGTGGTTGATGGCATAAGCCATTTCCTCGAACAACAGAGTGTTGGATTTACGGTCATCATCAATGTTGACCTTTATTTTTAGCTCATCAACAATCAGTTTTAATAGCCCTTTCCATCTAAGTGATCCATCGTGAAGCTGGTTAATGCCATTTCCGAGAAAAAGATATCGTTCCTGTTTATTATAAAATTGCGAAAGGGTTGAATTTTGTGTAGGCATGACTGGTTTGGTTTTAGATTAAGTTATCTTTGCAATTCAAACGCGCTGATGTATATTCTTTGCTGCTAGTCTTTTAGTTGGTCTGCAGCACTCCAAATTGATTATAATAGACCTCATCGCAAAAACAGATCATTTTTTTGAATAGTGTGTTTCGTTTGAAACCTGGCTTCGCATTGATTCGCCCAATAAGGTCCATAAAGTATTTTTTGTTTTGTAGAAGACAATCCTCTCCAATATTGGACAGGGCCTCGATCAGCAGGGTCGTATGATCATTCAAAAGCTCATCTGTTATAGGCCTGAAGTTGACTAAGGTGTTGTAAATCAATGTTCTTTTAGCCTTACTCGCCGCAGACGCTGGTTTGGAGTATTTTTCCATTGTAACTTTTATGTTAGCTTCATCTATGCTGCCATTATCTATCTTTTCTTTTATGTCGTAAAAAATCACCCCTTGTTTTCCATAGTTATACCTGCTCGCAAGCCTCTCTTTTATTTTATCAAACGCTCTTGGATTGATTTCTTTATTATCAAAGGAACTTAAGTATTCTAACGTTTTTGATGGGTCATAACCTAAAGCCCTTACAAAAAAATGAACCGGAAAATAATGGCTTGCCAGCGATAACTGCCTTTCCAAAACCAACTCCGGAACATCACATTCACCTTTGGCGAAATAGTTGATAATATCTTCTTCATAGATATTAGATAACACGGTTTTTTCAATGAACTCAATATTTCCCGTTTCGATTTCTCCTTTTATAACGTATGCGGGTGATCCTTCTTTTTCGACGAACTGTCCAAGCTTTATAATATTGATGTTTTCCAAGATTTTCTCATCAAGGATAAATTTTGGCATCTGCGGCCCTCCGTCAATAATACCCGTCTGAACATCGAGTATTGCAGCATTGTTTCCGACCTCGATCAGCTTGGAAATATTACCCATCATGCTTTGTAGTCCATTTGCAATTTCTTCATTTAAGATTCGTCTTAGGTCAGCTGATAAGATTTTCGTTGTTTGGGCAGGATACCTGTAATAAATTTCGCCAAGTTTGTGAACGTCAGCATCAGTTTTCATGATTATTGGCTTACTAATGGCCCGCTCAATTTCAAGGAATCCGACAATTTTTCCCAGAAAGGCTTTAGTTGAAAATCTATATGTGAAGCATCCATCCAATCCCGAGTTTATCGTCGTACTGAAATATCTGTTATCTAAATTGGCTTGTTCAGCTTTTATTCCAATGATTTCATTGTTGTCTGGCGCAATTCCAAAGATAATTGTTCCGCCAATATTATTTGCAAAACCGGATATTGTTCTTAAATACTGTTTGTCTATCGAATCGGACTTGGTGTGCAGGCTTTTTTTAAATTCAATCTCGCTACTTTCCTCAAGTATGGTTTTTAGGTAAGGTGAGGTTACATCCAGCGATTTTTCGAAAAATTCTACAATATTTTGGGGCATTATATAAGTGTTTGGATTTATTAACAGTTAAAGCTGTCCATTGGCGACTCTTCATAGTTTGCACCCTAAAGAATTTCAATAAAGTTATCAAATAGTGAGACCATTACATTAGGGGAAACCGTAATTACTCAAAGGTGAGTATCAATATTTAAAGTTTTTAAAAATTACCATTGGAGCATTGCTGTGGACAAACTATCCTGTCTATCGAATATCTATGAGTTTAACCGGTTTTGTCCCCCAGCGACCTACAGTCTACGCCAGAAAGGTGTTTTTTTTGTGCCTTTGAAGAAACGTTGTGGATTACGCAGGACTCTGCTGCAAATGGTCTGATAGTGTAATATGTTTCTGCTTTTATCTCCCTGTAAAGGTGTAGATAGTGAAGAGGAAAAATCATTGCGTTTTTACTGTTTATATTTTAGGTTAAGAATTACAGATAATGAAATAATCGCAGTAATTTCTTAAGTTTGATAAAACGCTCCGACATGACTATAACAAAACATAAGAAAATCATCAGCTTCTTCTATTTTAAAGGATTGATGATTTCAAGTATACCCAATCCTCAAGTGTTTCATTAACTAATTTTCAAGGTGCTTGTAGAAAATATCATACACTTAGATTCTGCGGATCAGAAGCCATTTACTTCGTACCGGTTTTACAACGAACTTTTAAGTGATTTGAATGAATATTATCGTTCTGATTATTACAAAGGATATGCTCCGGTGATTTCTCTGGATCGTTCTCTTCGGATCGATCCAACTGTTTTGCCGCTTTTAATGGCGTTGGGGGCTTTCCTTAAAGAGTTTCATAAGCAGAGCATATCGCTGCAGATGGACAATGACCTTAGTTCAAATGGAATCATCAGGTTTTTGCAGCAAAGTGATTTTTTGCACATTGTTGGCGATCATGATAATCCGAACTGGCCGACTGCCAAAAGAATTTTCAAATTCGGTAGAGAGACGATTGGTCAGTTTAGTCATAAAGGGGAAATGAGACCTGATCATAAAATACACCTCTATAGTAAAAATGATCCTGGGTTAAGACTAATCAATGTGATCGAAGATGGGGAAAAGCGTAGGGATGCATTAATTGAGCATTTTTCTTTCCAGGCAACTTCGCATTTTGAAAACCTGGTGGATGATCTAGGAACGGACGATTTTATCAAAAACCAGTTTGTGCAGATTATGTCAGAACTCATTACCAATGGTATTTTTCATTCCGGGTCAGATGTCTACATGATGATGTTTAATAACCGATTTAAAACGAGTTGCTCGATAGCCGATATTGGGGTGGGGTTATATGATACCATCATGGTGAAAGAAAAAACTGCTTATTATAATCCTGGTGGGCTTATGGAAATATTAGGCCAAAAGATTACGGTGAGTATGGCGCCTGTAACAAGGCGATGTGCTTTCTCAATTTTCGAGACCTTTTATTATTCCATGTTAAAGGATCGGCAGGGGATGTTCGATCTGATGCTTAAAGTGGTCATCAGGTGCCAGGGCTATTTTAGGCTACATTATGACAACGTTCAAATTATTGTCTCTTCGAGAATGTTAAACGAACTTGCTATGCTTCAGGAAATCAGGACTAAGATATGGCGTTGTCATTCGAGGTTTTTGCTTAATCCCGGCTCATCTGGTGATTATCACAGTCAAATGCTCTCTTTCTCTACTGAAGCCCGGAATGCTATTATCAGTTTGGCGGAAAGCATATTCAGAAATTATACGCAGGATGTCCAGTTTTCTGCCATACGGATATTTAAAGTAAGATTTAAGGGAGTACATGTTGAAACTGAAATACCAACAAACGTAAACTAGGCTATGGTGATATCAAAAATTATACATCAGGATTGCCTGTACTTCAATCTTCATGCTGAACAATCTTTCACAGGAAGTTTTCTTGCGGACAAGGGAGATGCAGGTATTAATATATGCGAGGGAATTTTTGGTTCTGAATTGACAATGGAAACCTTGGATAATATCCTTGCTTCACTTTCTGGCTGTCCGGAGTACCGTGCTGTACTGGACTTTACTGGCATTCGCGATGTGCAGGCTAATTTATTTAAAGTGATCATTGAGCTTACTAAGCTGGTAAAGCAATTGGCTTTTGTAAATGTATCCGATAAGATTATCGAAAAACTAAATCTTGGTTTTTTTATTAATGGAAATGAGTTAGTTGAAGGCGTCTATCCTCTTGTTGTTCTAGCTACAGACGCACAATCTTTCGAAATAGCCGATCCGCTTTCATTGTTTAACGACAAATTTACTGAATTGTTGGTTGCGAACACCTTAGATAACCTGGGCGATAAGGCTTTTAGGCATAATAGTCCAGTATATGTACCAAAGTTTATTGATGTAAAGGGAATGATCACTTCGGATCCTTCATTTTTTACTTATATCATTTACCACATGGCGGTTAAAATCCACCAAAAAGAAGATTGGAGCGCGCCTGGTGATAAACCCATTTTGTTCTGTCAGAATCTAAATGGTTCTTATATCTGCTCGATACTTTCCAGGTTTTTGAAATGGGATATGCTTTCTATGGATCATATCGGGCCGGCTAATAAAGTATACAGTAGTATTGGAAATAAGATTCGTTCTGAAGCCCGCTACCTGGTAATTTCTGATGTGATTTGCCTAGGTACAGAAATCAAAATCTGTCAGAATATTATCAACTATTCTGGCGGCAGATATTTAGGTAATGCTTGTGTAGTAAAAATTGAAACACTTCTTGTTGAACATCAGGATAAAAATTCTATCAGTGTTTTTAGCATAACCGAGGGCAATAATCCTATAGACTTTAAAATTTTAACTGCATTATCATTACAAGCTTAACATGGCTGATCGAATCATCATACACCTCTCCGATTTGCACGTGAGTTATCATCGTGATAACAATGGCGTGCCATTGAATAAAGTTGGCTCAAATCTTTCTACAGATTCAAAGCTTACGGACAATAATAAGTATGCGGAGCAGTTCTGCAAGTTAATACAAGAAGAGTATCCAGATGCTAAGAAATACCTGGTGATTACTGGAGACATTGCAGATCAGGCTAAGCCGGAAGAATACCAAGCCGCTGCAATCTTTCTGGAATCCTTAATTGAGCAACTGAAACTGGAGCGTTCGGATTTACTGATAATTCCGGGTGACCATGATATCAATCGACTTAGTCTTCAAGTTGCTTATCTAGGTAGCGATAAAAGCAAACCAGCCTTTGAAATGAATGAGGCGAAGTTCAGCGATTTTTCGAAATTCTATGCTGAGGTGCTAAAGATGGAGTTTCCGGTTGATAATATGGTTTGTCAACATCTTGTATTAGAAGCTGAAAAACTATTATTGGTTGGGTTGAATTCAAACGCGATGATCGGCGCTCACAATGGCTTGGGGTACATCCATACAGATAAACTTTCAAAAGAGTTAGCGGAACTGGAGAACAAATTTACGGAGTATTCCAAAGTGGCATTTGTCCATCATAATCTTGATGGACAGTATGAAAATAAAAAAAGTGGACAATGGGATGCTACCAATAAGGTAGATTTAATCCAGGTATTTGGGCAATACAAATTTAATGCGGTTTTTTACGGAAACGAGCATACACCGGCATCTAACCGTGAAAACAACTTGTTATATATATCCACTGGTTCTTTTGCCAAAAATGATGCAACAATTGGTTTTAGGGTTTATAAAATTGAAGCTGAGAACGGCGGACTATCCTTAAGCAATACCCGTTATTCGCTGATAAATGACAACGCGAAAACTGCCCCAAAATGGGGAAACTGGTCTCCGGTTATCATTCGTGGTGCAAATGAGAACCTGCCGGAAATTGAACTCCGCAAGCCTTTGGCTATCGTCGCTGCAGCCCCGCCGCAAGATATATTCGGGAATGCCGATCTAGTTAAAGAAACGGTCGAAAAGATTGAAGAAGTAGTTGAAGAATCTCAGGAAAGTGCTGAAGCCGAAAAGGAAGCCTCTGCTGGTGCTAGGGCACCTGAGTTAAATTTTGAAAATTCCTATTCGGATAAAATCTTTAGTATTATCAAAGAGAAAAAGTTATTTCTCTCTGGTCATTTCCATTGGAGTGATTCTTCTAAGGCCCACAACTGGATAAATGTTCCTGTTTTTTTATCAGATATGGAGCATCTCCAGCTTGCCCAGAAGGCAGTTTATGAGGTGGTTATGGGAAATGACTTGAAATACGATTTCGTGTTGGGGTTGGGCATTGAGGGCAATATTCTGGCGACTTACACCGCACTTCGATCAGGAACCACTTATTCTTATCTGCCTTATTCTTACCGTTATCAGGACCATGCAGTGTATGAAAAAAATATACATCTTGAAAATAATGGAAATTATTTAAATGTGCTTGTAATTACAGATGTAATTAATAACGGCAAAACGGTAGAGAGGCTTATTGCCGCCGAAACGGATTTTTTTAAAGATGTTAAAAGCATTAATGTGGTCAGCCTATTTTATACTGGTGATCCGCTGACGAACCCGTTGAATTGTGATGAAAAAACAAATGTTAGAAATTTTTATGTCACCCACATGAAGGTAGAGAAATGCCCTTATGATGAAAATTTTAGAAAGACATGCATGATTTATAGAGAGAAAATGGATTGCGTGCATGAGTTTTACGATGCTAATAAAGAGAATTAACTGGATTTTTAGACTTTGAAAATGAGTATCAAATGAACTGATAAATTGGTTCTGAATACTTATTTTGTTCGCTGCAATTATATAGTTATAAGTCATGCTTAAATGGCTTTAAGTATACGTTTTAGCGGATTATCTATAAACAGTTAATCAAATAATAAATTTTTATCGAAACCATACCCAATGACATATAAATTGCTCTATACACTCAAAAGAATATTTAAACTTATTTTAGAGAATCCGATACTAAACTTAATCTATGAATTTTAAGACTCAAAAGATTGATAGTTTACCGGATAAGTTTAATGCAGTCAATAGAAGCATTCAAAATGTCGTTAACGAACTTATCCATTCTTGGGATGATGATAGCCGTTTTGATATGGTAAAAAAACTCAAATCTGAGTTTGATGATATGCAGGTAATACTCAAAGCGTTTTATGTAGAGGTGAGATTAAATATACTTTTGTTGGATGATAAGCAAAAAGGAATTTATAAGGACTATTGTGTGATTTCATTTAAGCTCTTCAATGAACCAATAAGTGCTGAAAAAATAGAAAAAAACCTTCGCAATGAGTTTGGAAACGGTGCTTTGTCTGTTGATGACATTTACTATAACGCGGATATGGCAGTATCTCATGACATAGGATTTTACGAAGTTAGTAATTATATTTTATGCTTTGCAACATTATTAAACTATTATTACGCCTCTATTAGACGTGTAGTTTATTCTATTCCCTCAGCGACGATCAATGATACAGATCTGGTTTCGATGGATCAAAAGAAAAATACCATTTCCCAAAAGGCACTTGTATTGCACTATCTGGTAAAGGATAAAAAACTAAGCCTGAATAAAATCAGTCAAGATGCCACAAAGCAAGCCAAGATCCTTAGTTTTCTTTTTGATAATGGGTATGAAAATGTAAGAAAGGCATTAACCGGTATTCAGGAATCAACTAGTGATCGGCTTAAAATTGCGAAAAACGTAGAGATTGTAGCTTCCTTATTTGATGAGCTAGGGGCGGAATTTGAAGGCGTTAATAAGCTGATTGTGAAAGATATGCAAGCAACCAATAAAAAGTAGGGGTTACCCCTGGACCCACCCCTGCATCATTTAGTATTCATTTTTGTAAGACTAATTTTTACAAGATGGAAATACATTTTTTTATAGATCACATAACTCTTAATTTAGGGAGCATAATTACGCTCATAACAGGAATCATTATACCAGCAATCAAGTATTATAGGAAAAGGTATCAACAGAAACAGCTGGTTGAAACGAAGCAAAAGAAACATACAACACGAAACGATGAGAATTAACGAATAAATTCGCTCAAAGAATATTTCGGAAAAGGGATTTGTAGTACTATTCGGGATACTATCTGCAAGAGAAGCTTTTTCGGTATCCTTGTTATCTTTGATAGCCGCCATATCTTTTAACGTAAGTTTAAACCATTCGCCACAAATATATTTATCTTTACACTTTTGATGAAGGCTGGTTTCTGTTTGGGCATTAGCTTCCCACACAGCAATCATGGTGATCTCTGGTTCTTCGCTCTGTAGTGTTTTCTCGCCGTATTGTGGTTTTTTGCTCTTGCCGATCTTGATTAGCTTGGTTTTGCTATTAAACATGAGATAAATAAAGTTATTTTCAGAAGTGGGAATTGCCTGTAGCATATCCCAGAAAATATGTTCATAGCAATCAAGATATTTTAGCATTGGGGCATAAATGATACCTCGGCTGCTTTTTACAGCTAATATAGGATTAGGATCGTTGGTATGCTTTTGGAGTTCAATGGGATCGATCGTATAAAAGCCCAATTGCTCAGCCATACTGCAAGTTTTTCCTAAAATGTGTTGTAAACTACAAATACGTCCATATTAAAGCATTCTGCTATGTATTGTGAAAAAGCTAAAAGGATTTCATCTCTTTTATCATGTTGGATGGTCATTTTTATTAAGTATCCTTTTAAGTCGCCCTTTCTATTAATATAGTAAGCTGATAATAAATGCCTTCATTTTCATCAAATTATAAGATTGATCATATCAAAATGATTCAATTAGATTAGATACTGCGTTAAATAAGCAATTAAAAAGTGAAGTTTCCGCTTTTGACCTGTATATTTTAATAAGTTTTTTTATTTATTTTATTAAATGTAGGGAATTCGGACCCGGAGATATAGATGCTTTAGTCTCAAAGTTGAATGATTTCAGCTTTATGATGAGTTTATCTACAAATCGTAATATAAGTCAGTCTACTACACATTTCACAAAATATTTAAATGTTTATTTCCAAAAGACATCAACTATTCTTTTTCCAATTTCCCCATCACGAAGTTTAATTGGACGTTTTTCATTTTTCAAAACTTTCTTCTGGACCAGGTATGTTAGAGTCTGAGATAATTGCTTACTGGTATATAATTTTCCCTTTTTAGTGAACACTTCTCTAATTTCCCAAATAAATTTCGGAGTTGAAAAAAAGTCGTTACTACGAATTTCATTCTCTATAAATACTGAAGATTTTCTGGATTCTTGGGTCGCCGAAAAGTATTCCGATACATTCTTAAAATTGCTATAAAACTCCTGTAACTCTGTCGCCTTCCTAATACTCTGAGGGATTTTATAATCCAATTTTAACAACATCCAGCCCTCTAGTCCAAATTTCCTAGTTAACTTATCGGCTGTTTTTCCTGTTAAGGTCCTATTTCCATTTATAATCGCATAAAGATGACTGTCTGAAACTTTTGTAAACTCAACCATTCCTGGCAATTCCAAGCCAGCAATTTTCATCAGTTTCTTAATACGCGTACCTAATGCTTTTGAATACTCTTTCTCGTCATCAATAGTCATTCTCAAAAAGAAGAACTATTTTATCCTAAAAATTATTCAAAAGATTTTGTTTTATAGGACAAATAATTAACTTTACTTATCGGTTTTTAACTAAAAAAAGATTAACTCATTTATTTAAGTAAAATAAATAGGCAATTGAATTTTTGAATCTTGAGCGGAAAATGTAGGAGTTTTTTGTGAGCCCAAGGTACAGGAGTTATTGCCCATTTACTATCTTTGCAGATGGTGATGGGCTCTCCTTGTATATGCTCACGGCTTTCCTACAAGCTTCCGCAATATATTAAGATTGAGCTCATCATTATTTGCTTGATTATCTAGATTTCATTGTTCAAGTGTTCTACCAGGACAATGAAAGCAAAATCCACACATCTGTTCGAGCACCTTATTTCTTTGGTGATCTGCGCCCCCGAGTAGCTCTATAAAATAAGGCAGGGAACCCTAATGGTTAATGATAGAAATAGACTAGGTTCTTTATAATGCTCGCTGCCTTATTTTTTTTCTCCTTTTTAAGGAATATCTATTCTAAAATCAACTAACCAAATTCATGAAAAAAACGATAAACATAGTCGTAATGGCTTTGCTATGCCTAAATTTTTGGGCCGAAGCACAAACTGTTCCGATAAAACTCGCCGGAACCGTGAGGGATAAAGCGGGGAAGCCTATTCCCGGTGCAATTATAAAAACCTCTGAAAAAAAAAGGATAACTTTCACAGATAAAGATGGAAAGTTCAGCTTTACGGTTGACAAGCCAGATGGAATCCTTACCATAAGCAGCATTGGTTACCAGACTGTTAATACGCCTTATGGGCCAAAATTAACGTTGGATATCATCTTGAATGAAACAGCAGGATCCCTTGATGATGTAGTGGTGATCGCCTATGGCACAACGACTAAAAAGCTGAACACTGGCGCTATCGGAAAGGTAAGTGCTTCAGAAATCGCGCTTCAGCCTGTGTCAAATCCGCTAAGTGCACTACAAGGCAGGATACCAGGACTTGCCATCACACAAAATAGCGGCATCAATGGTTCTGGACTAAAGGTACAGATTAGAGGCCAAGGATCGCTGATGCAAGGCTTTGAACCGTTATTTATTATCGACGGCATTCCCTTTTCCCCAGGCAACAATTCTATCAACACCGTTACCAATGCAACAGGAAGTAACGGAGTGAGTCCCTTCAGTACCATCAACCCTTCGGAAATTGAAAGTGTTGAAATCTTAAAGGATGCTGATGCGACATCAATATATGGTAGCCGCGGAGCCAATGGTGTAATTCTGATCACGACAAAAAAAGGTGTGGCAGGTAAGAGCAGATTAAACCTGAATATCTACAATGGATATAGCCACATCACCAGAACAATGGATATGCTGGCAACAGAAGATTACCTGAAGATGCGAAGGGAGGGTTTTAAAAATGACGGGCTTGCCATGACGAATGCAAACGCCCCCGATCTCCTGTTATGGGACCAGACCAGGTATACCAATTTTAAGGATCTTCTGATTGGAGGAAATGCAAAAACCACCGACGTACAGTCATCGATAAGCGGTGGGACCGAGAAAACCAGGTTCCTGATTTCCGGAGGCTACCATGGAGAGACTTCTGTATTTCCTGGTGCACAGCGTGACGATAAACTATCAGGCCGGATTAGCCTGAATCACCGCTCAACGGACGAACGCTTTAGTCTTGATTTTAGCGGCGGGTTTTTATATGACCGCAATAAGATGAGTTCGGGCGATCTTACCGCCTATGTCAATATGCCACCAAATATGCGATTATACGATGATGCAGGCAACCTGAACTGGCAAGAGGGCGGCACTTTTTTTGGCGGGGCAATTACCAACCCTTTGGCCGCAGCCAACAGACAATATACCGGAAAGTTCATTAACCTTACAACAAGCGTTAATATGGCCTACGAAATCTTAGACGGACTAAAAGGAAAGGTAAGCCTGGGGTACAATAGCTTATCTGGTAATGACCAGGCGCTTAATCCTTCAAGTTCCATAAATCCAAACTCAGGAACACTTCCTTATTCCAATTTTGGTCGGTCATTTCTAGGCAGCTGGGTTGTCGAGCCGCAGCTCGAATATATCAATACCTTAGGCAAGGGTAAATTAAACATCCTTGCCGGGGGGACCTTACAGAATACAAGTAGTAGCACATTGAGCGTATCCGCACAGAATTACAGGAATGATATCCTGCTGTCCTCAATAGCCGCAGCCGGGAATGTAACCACAAGCAATAGTGATTACGCTTACCGCTATACGGCCATTTATGGAAGAATCAATTATAATTTTGCGGATAAATACCTCATTAACCTGACGGGAAGACGTGATGGATCGAGCAGGTTCGGACCGGGAAAGCGTTTTGCAAACTTTGGCTCCCTTGGAACGGCATGGATATTTACAGGAGAGGATTATATAAGGGAAAAACTATCCTGGCTTAGTTTCGGAAAGATAAGGGCCAGCTACGGCACAACAGGTAATGACCAGATTGGGAACTATAAGTTCCTGGATACCTGGACGAATTCCAGCCTGCCTTATCAGGGAAATGCCGGGCTCCAGCCTTCGAGCCTGTATAATGCGGATTTTTCCTGGGAGACAAACCATAAAGCTGAAGTGGCACTGGAGCTAGGGCTGCTAAAAAACCGGATCATGCTTAGCGCCGCATACTTTGTAAACCGTAGCGGAAACCAGCTGATCAATTATCAGCTGCCCATACAAACAGGCTTTACCTCGATTCTTAGAAACTTCGATGCTGTGGTGCAGAATTCAGGAGCGGAAATCAGTCTTGAAAGTACCAACTTTCTGAGTGGCGCTTTTAAATGGACCTCTAATGCAAATCTTAGCATTCCAAAAAACAAGCTTGTGAAATTCAGTGGCCTTGATCGCTCCAGCTATGCCAATACCTATATCATCGGCGAACCACTTTCGGCAAAAAGAGTGCTCGAATACCTTGGGGTAGATTCATCAAACGGAATTTACTCCTTTCGTGATGTAAACGGCGATGGCTTATATGACGCTTCTGATAGAATTCTGGTAAGAAATACTCAGCCTGATTTCTATGGAGGCCTTCAAAACAGCTTTTCCTATAAAAATATCAAGCTGGACATTTTCCTGGAATTCAGAAAACAGACCGGATATAACTACTTATATACCCAATCGACCTTCATCCCGGGCTACTTTTATTTCAACCAGCCCGCTATTGTACTGGATCGGTGGCAAGCTGTTGGAGACCTTGCAGATATTCAGCGTGTCGTAGCCTCTGGCGGTAGCGCTGCTTATGCGCCAGCAGGAAGTTATTTACCGGCTTCAAGTGCAGTATTTAGTGACGCATCTTTTATCAGGCTCAAAAATGTATCCCTGACCTATGCCTTTGCGGAGCGATGGGTGAAAAAGCTCAAACTGCAACAGCTGAGTATATACGTTCATGGTCAGAATTTACTAACCATGACAGGATATAAAGGAGCAGACCCGGAAAGCCAGAATCTGTTTGTGTTGCCACCCTTAAGGACAATAACCGCTGGTTTACAATTAACACTATAATTATGAAAACAACAGTAATTAAAACATACCCAGGGCCTATTTCCCATCTTAGGCGCTTGCTTTTTGGGAGCCTGCTATTAACCGCTTTTTTATGGAGTGCATGTGAAAAGCTAATTGAGGTGCCAAAGGCAGGAAATCTGATCCTGAGCAAAGATGTATTCTCTGGAAATGAGACCGCAACATCAGCGGTGATGGGGCTCTATAGCAAGATGGTGACGCTAAACCTGAGCATGAGTAATGGCGGGCTGAGCGTCTATTCCGGCTTGTCGGCGGATGAACTGCTCAATCCTGCGCAGAGCAGCAGTTATGATCCTTTTTCGGGTAATATGCTGCTTTCTTCAAACGGGATAATCAGCAATAACATCTGGAGCACGGCATACCGCAACATCTACCAAGCAAATGCCATCCTGGAAGGGCTGGCCTCCTCAAACTCATTAAGTACAGCAACAAAAAAACAGTTAACCGGTGAAACCCTTACCATTCGGGCATTTTATTTATTTTATCTGGTTAATCTTTTTGGTGATATCCCTCTTACGCTTACAAGCAACTTTGAGCAGAACGCAGTGATGCCACGAACGTCATCAGCCATTGTTTACGCCCAGATTATTAAAGACCTTGAGGAAGCTAAAGTTCTCCTAACTGCAAATTACCCGAGTAGTGCAAAAGCAAGGCCCAATCTATTCGCGGCCAGAGCACTTTTGGCCAGGGTTTATCTTTACAGCCAGCGATGGGCTGAGGCAGAGGCTGAAGCATCTTCAGTAATATCCTCCGGTTTATATAACATGGAGCCGGACCTAAACAAGACCTTTCTGAACACCTCAAATGAAACCATCTGGCAGTTGGTAAGGGAAACGGCTAATACAGCAGAAGCAGCCATTTTAATCCCGTCTTCTGGTATTGTTGTCCCTCCTCTTGTGATCAGGGATAACCTGCTAAATGAATTTGAAGCAGGAGATCTTCGAAAAAGTAGGTGGTTGTCCAGCAATATTGTCAATGGTGTAAGTTATAGTTATCCATACAAGTATAAGATTAGGGCCAACTCCACGGTAAGTGAAAGTCTTATTGTCCTGCGCCTGGCGGAGCAGTACCTGATTAGAGCGGAAGCGCGGTTAGCCCAGGACAACCTTGGTGGGGCGGTCTCGGATCTGAATATGGTTCGAACCAGGGCTAGGGCAACTGCAACTCCTGCCATAACAAACCCACTCCCTAACCTTTCTACTATACTGACTAAAGCAGAGCTGACTGAGGCGATATTTCATGAACGTCAGATTGAACTTTTTTGTGAGTGGGGCCATCGATGGCTTGATTTGAAAAGAAGCGGCAGAGTTGACCAAAAACTTACTGGACTTAAGCCAAACTGGAAACCTTTCATGGCATTATATCCCATTCCTTTTCCAGAAACGCAGACCAATATTTTTTTAACCCAAAATCCAGGATATGAAAATTAGACAAATTAAAATAGCTAAAACCCAACATTTAATTGTCCTACTTTTAATGTTGGGTTTCTTTCCACTGCCAAGTATGGCCCAAGCCGCTTTAAAAAAAGGCGAACAGATTCCGGATATAGTGATTCAAAATATTTATAACTACCCTAAGAAAGCGTTTGACCTTGGCAAGATTAGAGGAAAGTTGATCATATTCGATTTTTGGAGCCCAAGCTGTATTTCCTGTTTAAAGTCGTTTCCAAAAATAGATTCCCTGCAGCGACTCTTCGCAGATGAGGTAACGATTGTGCTGGTTAACAAGGAAAGTCTTGATTCAACAAGAAAGTTTTTTGAGACCCGCAAATTTCTTTTCAGGCCACAGATTCCTTTTGCAACCAGTGATGTCACGATCAACAAATTATTCCCGAATCGGGCTAATCCTGCCTATGCGTGGATAGACGGAGAAGGGAAGTTTCACCAGATGACCAATGAACTTACGGCAGCATCCATTCGTCGCTTCCTTGCCGGAAACAAGGTGAATTTAGAAGATTACAGGGAAAGGCGTAAATACTTGACATCTCTTTTTGACAGGGAATATGAGCCTAGCGTAATTAGCTATTCCTATCTTTCAAAAGCGATTCCAGGGGTGAATTTCAACGGCTCGATAGGAAAGAATGGGTTATCATTCCATAATTATGACCTCATGAATTTATACAGGGAAGCTTTCGGGGAACAGGGGAAATACGATTTTTCCAAGAAATGGAATATTGTATTAGACATGAACAATACTCAACGATTTATTTCACCTAAAGAGGAAGAAATGGCTCACGATTGGAAGAGAAAAAATCTATACAACTATGCACTGCTGTTACCGGAAAATACGGCGGAAGAAAGGTTCAGTATGATGCGTTCCGATCTGAAGCGATATCTTGGATTTGATGCAAGGGTAGAAAAAAAATTGATCAGTAGTATGATTTTAGTAAAGGCAGGAAACATGGATAAGCTAAAGTCTAAGAAAACAGGGCCTTCTAATTTTAGGATGTCTGATATCCGGACCAGTCAAATTGATTCGGTTAGGAGACTGATCAACCGTCCTTTTAAGACTTTTTCAAATATTCTAGGCTCATGGGTAGCGCTCAGACTAGAAAAGCCATTTGTGGACGAAACCGGTTATTCAGGAAACATAGACATTGAATTAAACGGAAATGCCGTTGATAGTTTTAATCTGGGAAAAATCAGAGCACAATTAAAGCAATATGGGCTAGACCTTGTTGAACAGAAAAGGCCAATTGATGTCCTGGTAATAAGGGAAATAGGGGTGGTGAAGGAATAACCATCCATTACCACCCCTTAATCATTAATTACTAAACCTTACGCGATGGTCGTTGTCCGCTGGAGCGGGAGCAACATCATCAATCGTCTGAACAGTTTCGTAGCCTCTGATACAATCAGCAGCAGTCTGATCCTCACAAGAGGTAAGGGGATTGCTGCCACCAGGCATAGAATCATCCTTTGTCTGAGGGGTACTGTTAAGCTGCGCCTGTAATGTACCCGAAGAACTGATCTGATACCAGTACAGATTTGGCTGTACTTTCTTGGTATTGGCACTACTATTTGATGGTTTAAACGCA
This sequence comes from Pedobacter sp. GR22-10, assembly GCF_026239715.1. Lineage (NCBI taxonomy): Bacteria > Pseudomonadati > Bacteroidota > Sphingobacteriia > Sphingobacteriales > Sphingobacteriaceae > Pedobacter > Pedobacter sp. GR22-10. Next base: position 675,784 of record NZ_JAPIVR010000003.1, on the reverse strand, counting down.
AAAGCTAAACCCATAATTGCAACTAGTGCAAAAGAAAACATAGCTCCAAGCCATGTTTTTTTAGTATTAAATGATTTGGTATACATACCGATATTGTTTAAATTTAAAATGATTTAATTATGGTCGCCCTTGTGGCGGGCATTCCGAAAAGGACTGTTCAGCTTTGGACAGCCTTTTTCCTTTTATCAGGCCTCACGGCCTCGCCGGGAACAGCGCATATTTGCGAACATGTGGAAAATAAACAACTACTCTCTTTTGGGCGTGGGACATATTGGGCTCACTTAATGCAGGTGAACCTAATTTTACTTCTACATTAGCTAGACGTTTCTTAATCATTTTGAGGATTAGCGTTGCAAGCACAGAAAGGCCGGTTCGGAAAATTATTTCCGGTATCCGTTCAATCCATATAGCTACCCTTAAAGTTTTCATAATTCCTGTCTTAACTAAAATTTACCCTTTGCAATAACCTGGCTGTTGCATGCCCATTTTGAAATATACGCGCTTATCGCTGCGCCTGCGTCCCCTGTACAAAGTCCGGTCAAAACTTACGAGCACCTGCCGGTTTCCGCACCAATAACCTAATCAACTTCTGGGCAGATTATCTTAGCGCTTTCTACTTAACGCCCGGGAAGGGCGGCTGAAAACAGGTGCTACCCACCATATTTCAATATTTTTTCCCAAATCAATCGGGCCTGCTTTCTTTATTGGGACGCCGTCTTTTCTCTTGCTCAAGCTTTTTGAGGAGCTCTTCCCTCTTAGCAGCACAAATAATGACACTCTCACGCTCCCGTTGATAGTGCATGACCTGTGTATTGCCTTGACGGGCCAGGGTTTCCAATCGCAGGTCTGTTATCTGATCCTCACATGTGCAATTTTTCTGAGGGAATAGTGCTGCCAGTCCAACGCCAATGATAACTGCGATAATGCCAAAAAGGCTTTGATAAACTTCTCCGCGTTCCGGCTTTTTAAATCTCATCCAAAGAAATTTATACTCTTTTTTTTCAGGGCCTGACGGCTGTTCATTAAAATCATTGTTCATTGCCTATCGGATTGCTTGAATAAATTTAGGCCTATCCTTTCAGAAAAATAGAGGCAAAAAGGACGTTTTTCCGTCAACTGTATCAATTTCAGAGGTGAACTGTCCCTCACTTTGATGAATTGCCCCCTATGACTGGTCAATAAAAAGGTCTTTTTGTATTTTTATGAAACTAATAAGGCAGTTTATGCATAGCAAGAAATCAGATGGCAAAAATCTTCCAGATTATTTCAGCTTTGGCTGGATGATGCTGATCTCGCTATGCATAACGCTTTGTTTAAACTGGCCAACTATGAACTCACGGTTTTGGCATACCTTAACCCAAGATTGGTATCACATTGCATGTGCGAATACATTTGCAACCGTTTTCATCATGATAACCTTTACCAATATTTTCACAAGTTATCTGGATTCAAAGTGGCTCTGGGAGAAAGATTTATGGAAAAGGCTTGTTTTTCAGATTCTATTAGGATTTATGGCACCTATACTGATCTGTTATTTTTTCAGTTGGGTTTCTTTTTATTTCCTCAACGTCAGTATCAGCTCAACAAGGTATATCCGGAATATGTCCAGCTTACTTGTACTCATTTGTATCATGATCAATCTCCTACATATGGTTTATTACTATATGTATAGATCTTCGGAATGGCTAAATAGTACGGCTGGAAAACCAAAACCAGCGCCGGTTTTGTATCTATTTATTCCTGATGGGAAGGGAGAGAAGAAAATTGCAACCGCAGCTATTGCCTATATCTATGTAGAAAACGGGACAACCTATATCCAGCATCATAATAGTGAACTTGATGTATGTTTTATAGCTTTAGAGAGTCTCTATAAAAAACTAGACGAAGCATCCTTTTTCAAAGCAACAAGAAGTTATATTGTCTCTTCTGCGGCGGTAAAAGGTTATGTAAAGATTCCACACAAAGGCCTTAAAGTAAGACTACAACCAGAAACCCCAGAACCTATAAACGTCAGCCGTTCAAAAGCCCCTCGATTTATAGACTGGTTAAAAACAGACTCTTAGTAAAGTTTGCAAGGGATTCATCACAACTTTACGGAAACCCGTAATGATGTCTTTTTAGTTTCTCATACCTTGGCTCCTATTAATTCAAATCAGAAATATGAGCACAATTTTTACAAAATCAGTAATGTCTACCGCACTAGTTACTTTAGCCGTGATGATGCACAGCTCCTGTAAGAAAGCAGCGCAGGAAACTGCAAAGGAGCAGGAGCAAATTCCGGTAGTTTTTTCTTATGAGGTGACCTGTGATTACTGTAACATTTCCTACATCGATGCAACCAATCAGACCAAAACGGTAACGAGCAACATAGGCAAATGGACTTATAAAATTGAGAAAAAGGTTTCCTTTGATCTGAAGTTAAGCGTTTCATCAATCATTTCAAGTTATCAGACCATCCAGGCTTATATCTTAAAGGACGAGGAAGCGGTATACGGAAATCTCGGTTATAACCGTGCGGATCTTTCCTATAACACCGTTTCTGGAAACGGTACCTCAAGTTTTGGCAGTTTTGTTTCCACCACCCCAACCGGCGGGAACAGCTCAGGTGGAACCACCGCGCCAACCTCTTCAGTTTGCGGGGCAAAAAACAAGACCGGAGGCTATTGCAAACGGGTGGTTGTCGGAGGTGGCAGATGCTGGCAGCACTAATAGACTGCCCAGGCGTATCTTCATTAACATTTTACTTTAGCAACGTTTATATCGTTATATTAAAACGAAAATCATGAAAGCATTTATTTTGTCAATAGCACTGATGTGCTGTTATTTTCTTGGCAATTGCCAAAAGACATCTTCACTTGGCACAGTCAATGAAAGCAAGCTAGGAAGATGCACCGGTTCGGCTTATTGTTCGGCGTGTAAAAACTGTTCCCGCTGTGCCCACTGCGGGAGTGGAGGCACCTGTGGGGTATGCTCATCTGTTGAATCGCAAACCCCGGTATTCTCTAGCCCCCGCAAAAAAGCATCTAGCTACAGTCCGAGATCATCTGCATCTGGTCAGCAGAAAAAGCAATCCTTCAGTGCTGAAAAGAGCAATATGAAAAGTTACGTTTCTGAATCTTTATCCGCGGTAAAACTTAAAGAAATCAGTCTTCGCTCAGGGCCAGGATTATCCTATCCCGTTATAGAAACGCTTAAGCGCAACCAAAAAGTAAAACTGCTTGCAAAAAAGGGAGAGTGGGTAAAGGTGAAAGTCCTGTCCTCTGGAACTACAGGTTATTGTAATCTGGCAGGAATAAACTGATATCATGTCCGAATAACCTCTAAGCTTGCTAGTGCGAGATAAATTCATTTTTATTTATCTTCGTTATTTTTTTCCTGTAGAAGCTAAAGCGAAACATGCTGGGATAGTGCAACCGGGGTTTCGCAGGCCGCAAGGCGCGACGGGATTTCTCTTTCATACCTTTTGATTTCTTATAAAACTATAGTCATTCCTCTCAACGCTGCATACCCTGCTGTTGTTGCCTTGCTTTTCTCCTTCTTCGCTTTTCTGCTTCTTCAATAGTATCAGACGCGATATCCGGAATATATAATGGCTCCATCAAAACTTCCAAAAATTCGCCTACGGTTTTACCGGTAGATTCGAGCATGTTGCCAACAGAAGAAAAAATTCCCTCAGCGACACCTAAAGCAAGTTGATTAACCAAAGACCCGCTCTGGTAATTTTTCAAAGACGCCTCTTGCAAAATGTCGAGCTGCTCCCTTTGCTGCAAAGTGCCGTTCTTTAAAATATTGGCATAGGCCAGCGTATCTTTCAGGTTGCGCGCAAAGCCAAACTGTTCATCAAACAAACGCTCGCCACATTGCTTAAAAGCCATCCGGTCAAACTGACCCATTTTTCTGGAGTGCTCAGCATTTCTGCCTTTCGAGCTGTTCATAGGGCTCAGCTTTATTTTATTGCTAATATCCCTGCGGCTGACGATCACCTGTACATGCAGTTGGTTCCCGTTCTTTTTTTCTCCACGTTTACGGCTACCATCTTTAACCGCTGCATCCTTATGGCTGTAGTACCGGTTGTGCTCAACTTTCCCAAACCAGAGCAGATCCTTATTACTGTTTATCCCAGAGCGTCTGAAATTCCTGGCATATTCATCCATTACTTTCTCTGTATATCCTTTCAGCACATTTTTCATATCAGGATCCCCAACCGATTTCCTTAAATGCTCCAGTTCTTTTTGGCTTGGACTGATATTGATCAGGAAAAACTTCGCCTCATGCCGCCCCAGCTTTGCATTGTTTCCATCCAATGCCCTGCGTACTTCATACGCCTCCACATCCTGCCGGTTTCCGTTGAACCATAGCTCCGGCTGCTTAAGCTCCTCCGTCCGGTTCTCCTTTTCCAGGTAATTCACCAGTCCACCACTGCTGTCCTTATTACTGGCTTCCTTATTGTCCGTTATATTGATGTACATGGTTATAAAAGATCAATCTGGTTTTTGGTTATCCTAATCAGTTCCTCTTTCTCTTTGGCTGAAGTCATCATACTGAAAGCATCCCTGCTTTTGATATAAGTGCCGAGTATGTAGTGGAACCGTTTTTTAAGCTGCTCACCTGTAGATAGCATCACCAGGATTTTTTTGAGCACTTCATCAGTATTCGATAGTTTGCTGCTGTAATTTTTGCCTGCTAACAAAAGTTCATTTTGTCCACTGGCCAGGGTAACGTTCTTTTTCTCCAATTCCCTTAGAAGGTTATTGATGTCCCGCTGGTTACCTGTCATCCGATCCACCTCTCTTTTTATTGGAATAAGCAGGTCATTTTCCTGGGTCTTGATAAAACCGATGTAATCCTTGTGCTGCCTGAGCAGCGTATTCTTTAATAGCTCATCATTGATATCAAGCGGATCTTTCTTACTCCTAAAGAAGTAATCCACCATCTGCGCAAAAACCAGCCGGTTCGGACGGCCAAGCTTTTGCGCGATCCTGTCCATTTTAAGCGCAGTCTGCGTATTATATTTTATGGTTCTTAAAGTTTCCATTTCAGCTCTTCGTTGTTCGTTAAGTAACTTATTATGTATATCACAATATATATTGCCCTATCGATATACAGCTATTTATGCATATACATATCTGTATATCCCAAACCCTCACCAGGGTTCCTTTTTCTTTAACCTTACCGCCTCCAGCGGCTAAGAGAACCCCTGGAGGGTTCTCCAAACAGCCTTTACGCTAGCGTAAGGCTAAGATGGTGAGGCTCTGCCCAACCACCGCTTGCTCCTTTTTCTAGAAATGAAAAAGGACCTTTTGCATGTTGCTTTAACCCCTCAGAGTTTTTTAGTGGGAGACCGATCCCAACAGATCTCCCATAAGAAATATTCGAAAAAACTATTTTAAAATGTTCAATTATTATTTGCACTCACAAACTACATAGTCGTCCTTAAGATAAATTGCAGCTCAACACAGCTTCGTCTTCCAGGTTCCAGGATATCCGGCTTCCAAGAAAAGGATTATAGGACGGGCTGTAAAAGATGTATCCAAAAACCTGAAGTTCACCAATACACTTGTGATAGGTCGAGGTTGAATAGATCTTGGATGAACGCATCAGCTTGCTCCGGCTCACCTGAAAAGGGTGAGTCAACCCAGAATTTTCCGAGGCAAAAATCAGCGCAGCCAAAAGACTCACATGAAAGGCAGAAAGCCTTTGATCCGCCTGAATCCGGTCTTTAAGATAATCAAGGTTTTTATTTACGCTCCCCATGCGCCTCCCCCTGAAATAATCGTTTAACAACCGCATTTTCAGGCGTACCGTTACCTAGTATCCGCCTGATATCCTCACGGCTAAAATATACAATACGGCCAATCTTGGTAAAGGGCAGTTTGCCGCTCACCCGTAAGTGCAGCAGGGTACCGGCAGAAATTTTCATCAGCTTCCTAACCTCAGAACTTTTGAGGTACTCATCCGGCGTTGCCGTTTGGAGCGGAACAATTTTTTTGATCTCTTCGATCAGCTCGCTTTTTAGTTCAAGCAAATCGCTTTTGGTTACCAGGTCTAAATTCATGTCTCTTAAAATTTAATGATCAATGCTCTCCAGCTAGCCATAACAATAAGCTATCTATTTGGAGATTTCACATCAAAAGTGAGCACAGGAACATGTAATCAGATGCCCAATGGAGGTGTTTGGGCATAGCTGCGCTTTAAAATAGGCTAATGTTGGTTTGCAGGCTTAACCGGAACAATAGTAAAAGCTCGATCCTTATCGGAAATAAAAATATATTTAGAGGAGTCTTCAGAAGAAAAATAATTCTGGGCAGTTGCCAGTGGTATCGGCTTGTCTCCATGCACAAAATTTTTGGCAACCATTTTATACCATGGGCTATAGCCTTGAGTGGTCATGAGCCTTTTACCATTTGGCAGCATCAGTTTTTGAAACTGACGCATGAGATCCATAAATGACGCTAAATTCCCACTGTTGATTACTATTTTTTCACTCGCCTCATACTGCAACATTTCATTGAGCTGAGCCTTTAAATCTGCTAAGTCAGCTTTGAGCAACGCAATTTCCGAATCTCTTTGGCTCAGCATCTTTTCTGTCGAATTATTTACATTCCACTCATCAATAGCATGTAAAAATTTTTGGAAGGCTTCTAATTTATCAAGGTTAGCGGAGTGAATCTCATAAACGGATCTGAACGGATCCTTAGCGGAATAAAAATTAATTCTTCTATGAATGCTGCGGTTTACCTTGCGAAAGAAAGCTTCCTTTCCATCTGGATTCCGTAGCAGATAATGCTTAAGGTGAAAATCGTAAAACTCTTTGTATTCACCATCAGGCAGACTGTAAAGTTTCAGGGCAAAGAAATTATCCTCTAATTTTCTATTGGAAAATATTGGGTTACCTATCTCATATGGATGTGGAGAAAAATCAAATCTCCCCCGAAATTTAAAAAAACGTTCCGCCATGATAAATTATGGAGTGGGGTTCCCGTTCAGTAACCAGACAGGGAACTGTTAACAATTGATAGCAATATACAACTATTCAAGTCTGTGGGCAACTTCTGGATGTCGCCATTTCTAAATTTGTTTTTAGGATTGCAAACTATTGACTGGAATACAAATATTATTAGAAAAGATGTTCAATGAAATCTAGTTCTATCCTTTATAGATTATAAATAATTTAATTAGTCAGGTGGTTTTTACCCACATTCAGTATATTGCTTAGATTATATGGGCCATATAATTACAAACCAGAAAAAAAGCCTATCCTTCGATAATCTTTCTGATAGACAATGTCGTTTTCAACCAATCTACAGAAACTATGGGAAAGACATTTCATATATCTACTTAACAATATCTCTTTCTTTAAGGTGATTCTTCAAGGTTTGATAGTAATAGCTAAAAGGATAGCCATAATAAATTGGCTCAGTGGCTTTTGCCTTTTTTTTGTTATTCTGGTCGTCCTTTTGTTCACCATTCCCCATTTTCGAAATCTTATTTCGCAATTTCATTAATAGCCTATTTCTGCTTGAATCTAGTCTTTTGAGCTGAATTCTTGAATATTTATTGTCTGTCAATAGTCGATACCCACTTGTCCAACACATTTCATTTTTTAACCCTTTGAAGTTCCAAAGATTAGCTCTACCCACCGACATACCTATTAAACGATTAGCCACAGATTCATAGATTTCATTTTCACTACTTCTGCATTTTGGATCCTTTAAGATAAGTTTAAGATCACCAACGACCTTATACTGTTTTTTCATCTCTTTTAGCAAGGAGCTTTTTCTCACTCTCAAATGCCCTTGATAGTGTATTTCATAACCAACGAAGCCTATCCAGGGAGAGCCTATCCCTCGGTCACTTCCCCATAGATAACAACTCTTGGATTTTTCAGCCCAAAAGTCTCTAGATTTTGCATATGGGGTAGAAACCGGATGGTGGACTACCAATTTTTTTGAAGTGATTCCATGAAGATAATCATTAAAGGCCATTGTACACTTTCCCTGATCAGGGTGAATAATTAGCATATCATCACAGAATCTCACATAGAGTAATTTGCCATCTTGATGCCGCGTTATCTTTTGATCAATTGCATGTAAGACTACATTAGCGATTAATCCTGATAGCGCTCCACCCTGAGGTATTCCTATTTTAGCACTTGAAATTCGCTTATAGTAACCATTGGATGACAGTTCGTTTTCTACCCATGCGTAGTTCCCATTTAGAATTTTGGATTTTTTAAAGTGTTGCTGGTCATTATTCAATGGAAGTACACTGTGGTTGAAAGTATATGTATCAAGATAATCGTATAGAATACGTTTTGCATTTTTGATATCCTCTACGGGATATGCTGATAATAGTTTACGCTCGAAGAATTGTCTGAAATTTCTTTTGATCAAAGTATGGTTCACAGTATCAAAGAATTTCTTAATGTCACATTCAGCTACAAACAAGCTATCTTCTTTGTGATTGGCTCTATATTTTAAAATATCCTCTACTGGCTCATGGTGGGTAGGGCACATTTCGTTACCATTTATCATTCGTTTATATCGAAAAGCGTATGATTGTTCGATGAATAATGGATCGAATATAGCTGTTAAATACCTGTTGGTGATACTTAAGATAATCTTGTCTTTTAGTCCGAATGTCGCAATTGGCCTGCAAATGTTTTGTTCAGTCAAGCTAGGTTTATCGTCCTTAAGTTTAGGAATAATTTTTGGCGCACCAATTTTGTGCCCCCCTTCATGTATTGCCTTCTGTATTTCCTTGATAAAACTCTTTAACCGAACCAAAAAATCTGCAGACAGCTCATGTTTTTCATAATATCTAATAGTTGCGTGTAGTGAAATTAAGGTCTTTTCACTGCTGCTTCGAGCACAGCCCTCCTTAAATCGTTTATGTTGTAAAACAGTTTTCCATTTCTTCCTAGACGGAAAAAGGCTACAAAGCAATTCCTCATTTTTGGTAGGATCTTTTTTGTGGTAATTTTTGTGTGAACTTTTTGTATGTAGGTGGATTAAGTGGTCTTTATTACGTTTATGTGCCAACTTTACCCTCATTTTGCAAAGAATTTCTAAAATGGCCCTATCAGAGGAGAAATCTTTAAATGCTAGCATAAAGAAAAAAATTGAGGTCCCTGAAAAATAAATACTGAACTATTGGAGCGCCTCCCAACTTTGTCGTGCACAGAATGACAGTTAATACTTGCGACTGATATCCCAATTTCATGAGATCACTTCCACCTTAGGTACCTCAACCTCCTTCTTGTAGCCAACCTGTTTTGCAAAATAGACTACTGTGGCAAATCTAAACTTTCCCATTGAGTTCGCAAAACAATAATTTATCATATCCAGGCATCCTTGTTCGCTGAACTTCTTACCATCCATTTTAGAAAGAGAAAAGAAATACTTTAATCCTAACTCATAGGTAAATGTATTCGCTAACGCATACCCAATTTGATACCAGTTATTAAAGCTGCTAGTGATGGAGAGCTCTCTCTTATTTAAGTATCTAATAATGTCCTGCATCATGGTGCGGTCCGCTTGTTTATTCTTTCCTGCAGGGTTGAACTTTTGATTCGCCGTCGGCTCTGCAAAATAAGTGTAGTTTACGGTCTGGACAATGTTCCTAATTGTCACTGCTTCGGTTTCGGTGTAAGTTACCAGAAAGGACTGAAATTTGCTGCTAATTTCAAGATCGGGATCATATGAGAAGAAACATAATCTAGTCACATCACTTCCGCTTGTATCAATTTCAATTCCATATTTTGCTTGAATATATTGGTATACTTTTCTAAAACCATAAGTGTGGCGGAAATTAAAATCTTCAACAGGAAATTCGTTGTCAAACTCGAAATGGATCAACCCTTTTAATCCCACTTTCGACGGTGATTCCCAGCATGCAAATATATAAGGGTCGTTAGCGAACTGATTTTTAAGAATAATCATTTGCTCACTAGCCAATTTATCTATGTCCAGAACCAGGATTTCATTATATGAAGATATTGAAGTCCTAGTTCTTTTGCTTTTAAAGTCAGCTGAAAAAGTAACCGCAGGAAGCATTCTTTTTTCCAAATCATATGACTCCTTATCGCCAGCCTCAAGATAGCTGCGAAGCTTACTGATGATAGGCTGGTAGGAACCATTTTTAATCATTTTCAAACATTTTCCAATTGGAATATGATTAGTAATCCCGCTCCAAGCGTTTTGCTGAAAGGATGTATCTAAAGAAAGTAGGATTTGAGAGTCCGTCATTTATAGAGCGTTAACGCAGTTAATTTAGATAAAATAATCATAAGGCCAATAAATCAATAGAAATTTTATTTATTTTCTTTTGATTTAACCATCATTCATTCCATCGAACATCGCCATCCATCTCGACGTTTCCCTTTTAGCTAATATTTCCATTACTCGCTTTTTTAGTTCCGCAGACCCCTTAAGCATTGCTTGCATCTTTCTTCCGATAAGTCTGGCACAAACAAGCCGAATATAATCGTTTTCTGTCGTTTCATATAGTTCCATGATATCTCCATGATTCATATAGATATCATCGTCATAAAGCTCGAAATAGGTTTCGATGATGTGTTCGATATCAGTTATATCTTTGGTCCGTTGTGGCCGATCGTTATTTGCGATAAGCTTTAGTAATATAATTCCCTCCATGGTACATACTTTTACAATTTGACCGTCACCTAACTCAAAGTCCTTAACAAAAGGATATATCTCCATAAAACCAGGCATATTCAGAATAAAGGTTGGATCCGTAAGCTTTACATTTCTATTCTCGCCTTCAATTTCTCCAAAGGGTAATAAATCCACTTCAAGACCCTTTTTATATATCAACTTGATCGCTTCGGTTTCATGTGATTCAAAGAGGCCAGTTGCAACCAATGCAGCTTTAACCTGATTATATTGTCCTTCGTCGCTGATTGTAACCGCTAAATCAATATCGTTAGTGCCTCTTTTCGAAAATAGTTCTTCATTACTAGAAAGATTTATATCTCGAGCTACTGCTCCAACTAAATAAAAATCGATGTTGAACTTGGCGAATATCGCCTGAAGCTCCTTTAGCATCTCTGCGACCAATGGCGCAAGAATTGGGTTATCTAACATATTTTTCTTTTAAACGCATTGCAGTCTCACGGTTTCTGCTATCAAAACTGCTAATCAATTCAGCATAAGCCAATAGGGGCGGTACTGTATCCTCATTTGTTGCAAATATCGATTCATTCCAAAAGGGTCTTAGTAATTCTACCTCGCCATTAGTATCAGGCACTATCCGTAGCTTTCTCATCAATTCATACCTGTCCTGAGTGGAATAAATCGTATAAACTTCAGGAGAAAGATATCCAGTTAGTATAGCTCCCGCAGTCTCTGCCCCCCAGTATATCCCAATATCAGAACCAGCGTGGCTATGCCAGTTTTCCCTATCCTCTTTTTTACTAAAACGGAACTTTCCTATCAATTGCTTCGGTCGTAAAACTAGCCGATACATGTCCGCCCATTTATCTATCAGCATCATCCGGTTTTCCAAGAACAAAGTTTCCTGTTTTCCCTTAGCCCCCATAATTACATAGCCTTCTCGTTTTAACTCAAAAATAAAGTTTCCAATATTTCCCAAGGCTACACCAGATGTATAGGCAATATTTCGATAAGATGAATTCAATAAGCTTTCATCCATTAGAATTGCAAAGAGAAATTTCATTCCAGATGGTGCCCAAAGTTTTGTTTCCTCACTGGTTTTCAACGGAGTGCTTTTTTGATCACTGATATATACATAAATACCGCGCGTCTCAATATAGCAGTTCCCCGAGATCTCCAGATAACTAATGCCATGTGCCCTTAACTCATCTTTCATCGGGGCAGGAATATATTTTGAAACTATCACCATTTTCCTATCTGTTGCTTTCTCTCTGCTCAGGATATTCGGCAATGCAGCAGTTCTAAGTTCTGTTTTTATATCAACTTCCAAAATATAACTTTGTTGTCCCTTTACTATCTCGATAATCGCATCAGCTGCTTCATATTTCTTATTTGATATATCCAGTACTCTAGCCTCAATTCCTGTTAGCTGATTAAGTTTTTTTAATGCGGGAAGTAAGATTTGCTCTTCTTTCATGTTCACTATATTTGATTGTTCATGTTTCATGAACAATCAAATATAGTGAACGGTTATCTTTTTTCAAAAGTTAATTATAATAATGTTCAATAAAAAGCATCGTTCATGTTTCATGAACAGCGCGTTTTATTGAACGCACGTTGAAACAAAGAAGTTTTTCAACAACTCGTTAAATAACGATTTTGGATAAAAGCCTAAACATAAAAATCTTAGAAAGGAAGGTTTGGATAGTTAATCATTACACTACTTATTTCAGCTAATTTCTCATTTATGAAATACATTATTATGAATAAAAATATTGCAATTAAAACGATACTCCACAGAATCGTATAACTTTTTATTTTTTTGGTGATAAATTTAACATCCGCTTCGAATTCTTTATCCTCATTTAAAATACGCCTTATATCATCTGTATTAAGAAGGTCTGTGTAACGCTCCTTGAAATTAAGATAACTACTTTTGTAGCGACTCTTTTGTTCATTAGCTTCAGCTTTTGAAATGAGCATATATAACAAAGATATACCTAGAATGATCAATGAAAATATCGTACTATAGGTGACAAAATTCCCAGAAGTGGTGGAAGTCCCTAATACCTTTATGGCTATAATAGAGGAAAATAATGTTAACACTGATAAAGCACTTTTCTGAAAAGTACTTGCAAAACTCTCAACTATGGAGTTTGCTCTCTTATTATAATCAATCAATTGATCTGATAACTTGTTTCGAATCTCAATGTACTGTTTGATATTTTGTTTTTCATATACTTTGTAAGCGGACAAAATTGAGCTGAACATATTGCCGCTAAACGAAAGATCATTAGCCGTGTTGAGATGCAATGAAACTATATTTCTAGCTAATCCCAATTTATCATTAAGATTTCCTGACTGATAGATCCAGTTGTAGATATCTGTATATTCATTGATATATGAGTCTATTAAAATTGAAGTAATATCAACTGCTCCATCAATACCCTTATACCCATTCAGACGGAACGTAAGCTTATTTTCTGAAAGGTGAGTAATGTCAAAAATAGAGAATATGATCAAGGTAAATTGTATTCGCTGAATGATCGTTTTCAATTCGGACTCGAGATCTGGAGAAAAATCAAAATCTTCCGGGATAACCATCTTATCCGATAGCAATGTCGCATGTGTAGATGACTTTATATTTGTGAGCCGGTTGAGCCTAGTTTCTTGGTTAACAGTGAATGTAACAGCTTCTTGCTCTAAGTTTGTAAAAGCCAGCGATCCTGACTTAAAAGTCTGACTAATCTGCTTTGAAATGAACACAATCGTCTCATATTTAGCTATTTTTTCAGAGAAAAAGGATAGCAGATCATAAGTAGTGAAGCTCTCCAGATATGTGGCAAAGTCAAGGAGAGAACAAATAGATAAACGATTGGTTATGACTTGCTTTCTGATCGAGATCTTGATAGTTATTGGTGTGCCAGTTTCAATGCCACGCATACTGACTTCAAGGTTTGCCTTGAAAACTGGAAAGTCAGACGGTTCAAAATAGGTCACATCATCGTCAGCGTCATCAATATTCACATAAAACGAGATGGAATCTCTGTTCGAGAATAAGCCTATGCAATCATTTAATTTTTGTTCATTAGGAATGTCTATAGTTTCCAATGTATATTTCTGCTCAAAAAAATCGAAATCCTCATGGGATGATGATAGCTGGAATTTTGAGCTGAACAATTCAATTAAAGGAACACAAACTGCCATAAACTATTTTTGGGTTTTATTAAAGGCATCGTAACCAGCATCACTTCTGATCCTAATGTATTTTAACTTATGATGGATTTCTGGAAAAATTGTTTGTTCAATGTTTATTTCATCCTTGATCACAAGATCAATGTCCTCATTTAATTTCACCGAATATTTAATTTTAGCAGTAATTTCAGAGGGCTTGAGATCGAACCGCTCATCAAAAGAGAACTTTTCGGGCAATTCTTTTATTTTGATTTTTATGTTCTCTACATTCACTTTATCAGGACGTACGGGTTCGTAGTTTTCAAAACAATTTTCGATAAATTTCTCGATCGTAAATTCCTGACTTGTTCTGAAATACCTGATTGCGCTATTTCTTAAGTAAGTATAATCTGCTGGAGAATCTATTTTAATTTTGGATAGAACTTTTGTATCAATGATGTTAAATGCAGTTTTGGTATTGTAGACATCATCCCAAAGCTGGTCAAGCTCCAGAAAATCGTCCCACCAATAAGTCGCGCCTTTACTGTTCAAGTCATGGACAATGGTATCTACAATAGTACCCTCATCATCAAGAATAAACTGCGCTGAGCGAAAAATTCTTCGTTTAATGGGATATCCGCTATTGAGTGTAAAGTTGATCTTGTCAATATATTCTAAATCCTCAACTTTGCAAAGAAGCACTTTCTTTACTCCAAGATCCTCAATGGTTGAGATGATTAATAGCCCCTCATTGATCTCTCTATTCATTCTTGCGATTTTTTCCTGCACATTCAATTCTTCCCGAAGTAGCCTTGATGGAATTATACCGTCGAAAACTGCACCTGCATCTTTCAAAACCGAATAAATTGTAGCTACAACTTCAGTATTATTGCTACGGAGCTTAAATTTCCTACCTCCATTTGCCTTAGATACTTCACTCACACAGCCTCTTATATAGGTATAGAAGTCCGTAGTGACATCGGGCATTTCGGTTGAAGATATTTTGCTTTGTGTAAGATCAATTTTAAAAATTGAGGTTTTGATTAGTTCTAATTGTCTTTCTTCTAAATGTCTTTCTTCCATTTGAATTTATTTTAAAATGCCTAAGAGTAGCCATAGGGAGACCTTAAGATTAGTGGGTATTCATTATAATTAAGTCAATCGTTTGCAAGCCAAGTAAATATAACCGTTATTTTATTCAACTACATTGGACATGGTTTACGAAATTTACTCCATTTATAGACCACATTTTTAGCTCTTTATCTTCTATCATTTTTGACGATTTCGGATTTCAGAGTTTCTCGATAACGTGATTAAATAGTGTTTTCATCTTTAATTAGAATGAAGCTAATGTAAGTAATTTATATATAGCAAATTACGGGAACCCGTAACACAATAATTTATGCTGTTATTCTGATAGTATCACAGTTGCCAAAAGTAAAACACTCTGCGGTTTGAGTAGCCTATGTCTGTGCTTATGCTTTAAATTAGCTTAGCCAATAGAAAGATCCTGTTACCAAAAGAACGAATCCATTTTCTTGAGCTTGCTGTCATAAAATGGCACAGGGGAAATATTTTTAGAATTAATAGTAATGTCTAAATAAAAAGATTTTTTCAAAAAAAAAGCCACCCAATGGGCAGCTTCAACTTATCTGATTGATATTTTCTATTTTGCTAAAACCATTACATTTTGTTCTGCTTCCATGATCGCTTCAGAAGCATATGATTCTGATTTAAGACTAGCAAAGTCCCCTAATTTTACATTTTTCATGTTGCTAGCAATCATTGTACTTTGATCAGCAGTACCATTTAATTTTAATACGGCATCATCCTTAACGATAGTATATAAACTGCCTGCTGTAGTTTTGATCTTAGCTGTAGCACTTTGTCCTAGAAATAACTGTAGGTATTTTACATCGAAATTATTGCGGGTAACCACAACCGATTGACCATAAGCTTCAATTCTTTCCAAATCTTTTACGGTAATATTTAGTGTTACCTGACTTGTTTCCAATGAATTAATAAATAAGGTTTTTCCATCAGTTGATACTGAGGTTTTTGCAGCGTCATAATTGCTCGCGCCCTCTACATTTTGTTTGTCACCTTGGGTTAAGATTATTTTAACGTTCCCGCTTACCCAGATCCTGTTGAATTTTGATAATGAAGCAGTTTTTATTTCTGCTTTAACTGGCTCAGCGGCAAATGTTGCCACCATTGATGAAGTTAATACTACTGCTGTGAATGCTGCTGCGAATATTGTTTTTGCGAAGGTTTTCATATCTTTTATATTTTAGGTTTTTGCTATTGTTTGTTATTAAGACGCAGCTGTCCATCAAACGTTTCAGGCAAAAAAGTCGTATTATACCAGCGCTGGTAACCACTAGACCAACGCCTGTAATTTCTAGACGAACTTTCACCAACTCTTAAATCTCAATGATCAAATCTTTCTCATAGCCATTATACTTCTCATTCAAATAGCCATGTGGATTACAGATAATTTCAGTGTTACCAATAGTATATCTAGTAGGCGTGTGGATATGGCCATGAATCCAATACAAAGGCTGATGCTCCAAAATCACATCTTCAAGGTTTGAAGCATAGGCAGATGACAAGATATCATCTCTATAAAGCTCGGGTATTGATTGCAGGCTAGGTGCATGATGGGTAATTACCACATTCTTATAACCGCGTGATTCTTTAAGACTTTTTTGTAGCCAAGATTTTGATTTCTGGTGAATCTGATAGGTATCTATTGTTCTTAACTTTGAATAAGCTGGATCTCTGCGTATCTGCACATAATCGTTCATTTTGGCTTGACAAATAATGCCAGACTCCACAGGATTTCCATATAAGGAAAAATCCGTCCACATAGTTGCACCGTGGAACCTTATGCCCTCAAACTCAACCATATTATTTTCAAGGACATTTACATTTGAGTTTTTGGATGCTTCAAGTATTTTGTTGAGTGTCTTCGGGTACGATCCCTTGTAATATTCGTGATTACCCAATAAATATATTACCGGTTTATCAGGGATGTTTCGCTTTACCCATTCTATTCCTTTTGTCCCCAGGTTTGTATCTCCAGCCAGGATAATGAGATCAGCATTGCTAAAATCCAAATCTGAGATTCCAAATTCTTGATGTAGGTCGCTAATTATCTTTATTTTCATTTCTTTAGTTGATAACATTCGAATATATTATGGTTTTTCAGACAGAAATTGTTCCTAACGTTTTCACAAAAAAGGATGACTGCATTCGATGTATGATGATTGTTATTTCAAACTTAATCAACATAAATGATTGAAATAACAATCATTTAGCTAATCACTGTTTATCTAAAAAATCAATTGGCTTATAAGTAATTAGGTATAATCGGTGCACTGACACGCAAATTCAGTTTACCGAAACGGAGAATTACGGCGATCATCGCCGAAAACTCCCATTTTCGTAAACCAAAATCCAGCTGGTATGAATAAACCTTAAAACAAAAAAGCAGGCAATTTATCCTCCTGAAATAAAGAAATTATTTTACATCTCGGAACCTTTTGGTCAGTTCCTCCATACGTCCGATCAACTTTTTAAACGTTTTCGAGTCACCATAGATCATACTTTCCTGCATGGCCTTATAATCATTTTCCCAAGCTCCCAATACCTCAACCGGTGGAATAAAGCTGATATCCTGATACCCATGTTTTTCGTAACCGATTCCTCGGATCACATTGAATTTTGCCCGATGTTCCACTATTCCCTTGTATAAATCCTTATCTTCCAGCGCCTGTTTACCATGCTCAGTATCCATAATCCTATCCAGATCATATAGATGTCGCGACATTCTTTCTGTTCTTATCTTTTCAGCAGGCTTACAAAATTCCTCATGTAGGAGAAAAACCTTTTCCAAAAATGTACGCGCTGGCAGAACAGTAAGCACGCTGAACGGTTCCCCAGCTATGTTAAAATCGCCCAAAGCCTGCGAAATAATCGGGCTGATTTCCCTTTGCTCTGAAGGCTCTTTTAGCGACCTGGCACCAATCTCGATCAGTACAGCCTCTTTTAAATAACCGCCTCTTTCTAGTACGGACTCGTAATACAGCTCCAGTACCTGAGGATCCCGGTCAGATTCTGTCGTTTCAGCCACTTTTAAAGAAAATAGATCTGCAGGGATGCCCAAATCGAGCAACTCCTTTTCCAACCCGTCTTTAAATTCCCCTGAAATAAAGGCACAGGAAGCCTTGCGCAATTCTTTAATCTTGGAGTTACTCAGCTCTTCCCCAAAACCCAGTACCGACCGGTCAATAACCAGATCGATATCTTCGGAAAAACGCTCGATCAGTTCCCAAGATTTACTTAAAGAAGTACCGCCTTTGAACACCAAATGATCCGACCAGGGAGTCCGGAATATCGCATACAGCGCCAAAGTTACCCACCAATCCTTTTCTATCGCATAAGCGGGAAGACCAGTCTTGTTACTGGCCAGTCCCAATAATTCTTTCTGACGTTCAGCCGTTGATTTAAGCCAGTTTATCATTTTCTATCGATTTAGAGAGTTCATTCAATATCACCGCAATCCATGCCGGTGCTAATTTAGCATCATGTTCAATGTTCCTGTTATCTTCATCCTTCAGTACCAACTTCAAACGGTCTAGCACCTGGCTATCCACATTCTTCTGACCCAGTTCTGAAAGCGCCTGTATCACCAGCGTACTGATCTTTCCTTTAGTAGCCAGCTTCTTTGCCGTTGTAGGCTTAAAAGTAATCCGCTGCTTTCCGATCTTGATTTTCCTGGGCGCACCATCTGTCAGATAAGTAACATTCATCGGCACCTGCGTAGTCAGCCTCAGTTTATGTAAAGCAGCAGATCCTGTAGGAATAATCCTCGCATGATCACGCCTAGCAATACTTTCCGCTATCTCCTCAGTAGAAGGGTAGAGGCTACCAAAAACAGGATCAATCTTCGGATACAAATAAATTCCATGCGCAAGCCGTTCCAATACATGATCCCTTTCGAGCCTGTACAGGCTGCTCCTGATCGCATCAGCACTACCAATATCCGAAAAGTCGGTTGGGAAAAACAGCTTTCCGCGTTTATTCTTTATTATCTTGTTAACTATCTGATTATGTGCTGAATATTTCATGTTAAAATGAATTATTTTGCCACAAATTTATGAAATATTTGTGACACTTTATACTAGCTTTTTTTGGCTCATAAGAAGAATGATTGACGTATAGGAATAAGTCATGGCCCATCTTTGATGGGCCATGACTATACAGCAAGTGCCTTTTATACTGTTTACCGAATGGCAACAAAGTTGCCATTCGGTAAACAGTAAGCGAATAAAGGGCATAGAGATCCCTTTAAAAAGGCTTATTTTTTAAAATTTTTGGATTTTCTTCGAAGATTATCAAAGATAAAAACAAAATATAAATAATCAAAAAAAACTTGCTTATAATCAGCCACTTAAGTCTACTTAATACTCGCACTTCCTAAATCTGTTGGAAATTTGATTGGGCCCGTTTTTTCTCTTAAGTTGCCTTGCTACCATAATACCTCAAAACACTATAATTATAAAAACTCACAGTTGCCATAAAAATGTTCCCTAAAAAGATTACACCATGAACTATATTTTACTCAAAAAAAAGAATCTAAATTAACATTGCTTCAATATTCAAAGCCTATAACAGCTACATAGCTAACAATCTAGCTAAAAAGCTTAATAACCTTCACATCACCATCATCTCCTCTTTATCCTTCTAGAAGTTTCTCCTGTAATGCAGACATCTTAATACCAGTTTAAAAAAACATAAAAAGTAATACTATTAGTATAATAATTATTTATTTTTTAAACCCTTGTGTGAAAATTATCTGACTAGTGTTGATACAAATACTGGCAATTAGATTAAGATTGACAAGACAAATTACAACCGATTTCCGTTTACATTGAAAGCAATTTATCTAAATAGCTTCATAACTTTCATATCACCAGTATCTTCTTCTTCCTTATCTCGGTCTAAAAGTTTCTCCTGTAATGCAGACATCTCAGTACTAACTTTAGTATCGATAACCTTCGCATAATGCTGTGTTGTTTTCAAGCTATTGTGGCCAAGCATTTGGGATACGGTCTCAATCGGAACACCATTTGAAAGCGTAATAGTGGTTGCAAAAGTATGCCTGGCGAGATGATAAGTAAGCACTTTAGTGATGTTACAAAGATCGGCGATTTCTTTCAGGTAACCATTTGTGCGTTGATTAGTGAGCACCGGCAACGCGACTTTTCTCCATCTGCATATCCTGTGATTCTTATACCTGTCAAGAATTACTTTCGCCTCATCCAACAAGGGGATATGACAGGGTGTTTCCGTTTTCTGCCGTTTGATGAATATCCATAAATTACCGTCATCACCCTTTGTAATCTGATCCGGGCGAAGTTGCTTCACATCTATATAGGAAAGGCCTGTGTAGCAACTGAAAATAAAAATGTCACGAACGATATTTAATCGCTCAAGTGGAAATTTCCTGTTTTTGATCCTATCCAACTCTTCCATATTTAAAAAAGTCCTTGCCTTAGCTTTAGCAGTATTGCGATAATTTAAAAATGGATTACCAACAATCCACCCGGCACCCAGGCAATACAGCATGATTTTTTTCAGGTGAACAATATATTTCCGGGCAGACATTGCATTATTTCCTCGATCTATTCTAAGAAATAGCTCATAATCGGTGATAAATTTAAAATCTACCTTTTTGACGTTAATGTCCTGAACCTCATATTTGAGCTGAAGAAATTGTTTAACATGTCTGATGGAACTTTGATAGGTTTGAAACGTGCTATAACTGTATCCTTTACCAATCAGTTTTTCCATATTGTCATTGTGCTTCTGATAAACTCTCAGCAGGCTATGGTTAGATGTATTCTTACCGGTAAGATGATCCCGTAAGATCACCGCTGTCACCTCATCTTCCTTCTCCACAAGAGAGGTATGAAATCTTCGAACTTTTGAGGCCAGCGTGTCCAGATAATCATTAAGTTCCCGGATCTCCTCGCGCAGGCCAGTGCCTTTTCCTTTAAGCGCGGACCAGAAGCTGGGAACAATTTCCCTGCCGACAGAATATTCCGAATGTTTTCCTTTCACGGTAATCCGTAAATAGATGGGCATCATCTCGCCCTTGATAAAATTTTTTGGTCTTTTCAGATAGAATAAAAGATGAAAATTGTAACTCATAATGATACATTTAAAATTAAACAAATGTACATTTGAGCCAGTGAGTCATCAAGATGTTCGCCAGTCGAACGAGCTGTAAATCAATATCTTACAAAATAATCCAGCACCCGAACATTTCGGAATAATTCTGGTTTTGATATTTCAATCAATTTACTGACTTACAGTGTTTTACAAAAAAAAGTCAATTTTCGACTCACTAAAATTAACCATTCAGAATGGTCGAAAACGAGTCTTAATGCGTTATAAAAACCAAAACAAAGTCTTGAAAATCAATGATTTGCACGACAATGTTCTGGTTTGAATCTAAGGAAGTGGTCCCGACGAGAATCGAACTCATATCTAAAGTTTAGGAAACTTCTATTCTATCCGTTGAACTACGGGACCAAGTAATTTTAGATTTGCAGAATTACGATTTTAGATTTACAAATGCAAAACCTAAATCACAATTATTAACAATTATCTGATTACACTACCTGCTTCAAATTTTTCAGCAGGTGCCACAAAAGTAAGTTTTCCTTCTGAATTTTCCGCCATCAAAATCATACCTTGTGATAAAATACCTTTAATTTCCCTTGGGGCCAGATTGACAATAATGCTCACTTGTTTGCCTATAATATCTTCTGGCTTGTAATGTTCTGCAATGCCTGATACCACGGTGCGCTCATCTATACCCGTATTTACCGTTAACTTTAACAGTTTCTTTGTTTTCTCCACTTTTTCTGCAGCAACAATGGTGGCTACGCGAATATCCATAGCAGAGAAATCATCAAAATTAATATTTTCTTTTGCTGGTGTAGCTACGGCGTTGTTGGCGGCATTTGTTGATTTGCTATGGTTGAGTTTTGCAATTTGAAAATCAATCTCCGCATCTTCAATTTTTTCGAACAACAGTACAGCCTCACCGATATCATGTCCGCGTTTAATTAGATTTACTGAACCCGCATCATCCCATTCGTTCCCGCCATTTTTCAGCATATTCATCAGTTTCTCTGCCGTAAAGGGTAAAAAAGGTTCAATCAAAACCTGAATGTTAGCCGCAATTTGAATAGAAAGGTGTAAAATGGTACGTACCCGATCCTCATCCGTTTTAATCAATTTCCAGGGTTCAGTTTCTGCCAGGTATTTGTTTCCCAAACGGGCCACGTTCATCACTTCTGATAAAGCCTCCCTGAAACGATAATTTTCTATTGACGCAGAAATTTTAGCCGGATAGCTTGCCAACTCATCAATTACAGCCTGATCTACTGGCAAAATTTCCATACAGGTGGGTACGCTTCCATTGAAATATTTATGGGTAAGTACCATCACACGGTTAACGAAATTGCCCAAGATGGCAACCAATTCATTGTTATTCCTAGCCTGAAAATCTTTCCAGGTAAAATCATTGTCTTTGGTTTCAGGAGCAGTTGCCGTAAGCACATAACGTAAAACATCCTGTTTACCTTCAAACTCACGCAAATATTCATTTAACCATACCGCCCAGTTTTTTGAAGTGGAAATCTTCTGCCCTTCCAGGTTTAAAAATTCATTGGCCGGCACATTATCTGCCAGGGTATATTCACCATGCGCCATTAACATGGCCGGGAAGATAATACAATGAAAAACAATATTATCTTTTCCTATGAAATGAACGAGTTTGGTTTCATCACTCTTCCAATACGCTTCCCAGCCACATTTATCGCTTTCGTAATTACTAATGTAATACTCTTCAGCCTTCGGATTCCAGACATCCAATTTGGCATAATTACATAATTCCTTCGTGGCTGATATGTAGCCAATAGGTGCATCAAACCAAACATATAGCACTTTACCTTCCGCGTCTCGGAGTGGCACACGCACACCCCAGTCTAAATCTCTGGTCATGGCACGCGGCTGCAAACCAGCATTTAACCAGCTTTGGCATTGCCCATATACATTTGGACGCCATTCTTTATGGCTTTCAATATAAGCCCTTAGCCTTTCTTCATATTGATCTAAAGGCAGGAACCAGTTTTTCGTTTCTTTTAGAATGGGCTGATCACCAGAAAGTGTAGATTTTGGATTAATCAGATCTGTGGCATTAAGCGTAGAACCACAATTCTCACACTGATCGCCATAGGCATTTTCATTACCACACTTCGGACAGGTACCGGTAATATAGCGATCGGCCAAAAACTGTTTGGCTGAAGGATCATAATACTGTTCGGTAACTTCTTCTGTAAAAACACCCTTATCATACAGCGTTTTGAAGAATTCGGATGCAGTTTGGTGATGGGTATGGGATGATGTGCGGTGGTAAATATCAAAAGAAACCCCAAATTCTTTAAAAGAATCTCCGATAATTTTATGGTATTTATCTACCACTTCTTGTGGTGTGATCCCCTCACGTTTGGCTTTTAAGGTAATGGGCACACCGTTTTCATCAGATCCGCAAATAAACTTAACATCGCGTTTATTTGATCTCAGGTAACGGGCGTAAATATCAGCAGGGATATAAACACCTGCCAGGTGACCGATATGAACTGGTCCGTTGGTATATGGAAGTGCCGCAGTTACGGTATATCTTTTTATTTTACTATTATCCAAAACAATTTTTATTAATTTGGCAAAGATAAGTGTTTTGAAGATGATTAAACAGCCCCCATATTTAAAAAAAGGAGATAAGATTGCCCTGGTATGCCCGGCCAAGAAATTACCGAAGTCCATTGATGAGGCTATAGCGATTTTAAGCAGCTGGGGATTGGAGGTTATTATAGGTGAGAGTGTGTGTGCCAGCCACCATCAATTTGCCGGAACGGATGAGTTAAGGACTAAAGACATGCAGCAGTTTCTGGATGATCCGTCTATCAAAGCCATTATTGCAGGCAGGGGAGGCTATGGAACCATTCGGATTATTGATGAGCTGGATTTTACTTCATTTAACTTAAACCCTAAATGGATTATCGGATTTAGTGACATCACTGTTTTACTGTCACACATTATGTCGCAATGCGAAGTGCAGTGCATCCATGGACAGATGCCTTATACTTTTGAAGAAAGTACACCTGAAGCAATTGATTCATTAAAAAGAGCTTTATTTGGCGAGCAACAGACTTATCAATACAAAAGTGAATTTCCAAATCGTACCGGCGAAGCCACTGGCTTGTTAATTGGCGGAAACTTAACCTTACTCGCCATGTTACAGGGCTCTGTTTCGGAGATGGATTTCGACCATAAAATATTATTTCTCGAGGATGTTGGTGAACATGAATATAGCATTGACCGGATGTTGCGCATGCTTAAAAGAGCTGGCAAACTGGCCCATTTAAAAGGCTTGGTTATAGGAGCTTTTAATGAAATAGCAGCTGAAAAAATTCCATTCGGACAAACAGTGGAGGAGGTGATCTGGGATATTGTTCAGGAATATGATTATCCGGTTTGCTTTAACTTTCCAACCGGGCATATTGATCACAACCTGGCGATGGTTCTGGGCACTGAAGTGAATTTGAAAGTAGAAAACAATAACGTTCAATTTAAATATTTATAACATGGCAATTTTAGATGGTTTAGGTAAATACCGCAATACCGGTTTATTGATTATGCGCATAGGCATTGGCATTATGTTTATTGTTCACGGCTTTCCGAAACTGGCTGGCGGCCCTTCCGGGTGGGAGCAACTGGGCGGCAGCATGAAAGTAGTAGGCGTAAGTTTTTTACCCACCTTCTGGGGATTCATGGCCGCTGTTGCAGAAACCTTCGGAGGCTTTTTATTAATAGTTGGACTATTTTTCCGCCCCGCTTGCATAGCCTTGGTTTTTACCATGATTATTGCTGCACTGGTTCACTTTGGCAGAGGCGATGGATTGAGTGGTGCCAGCCATGCGATAGAGTTAGGCATGGTATTTTTCAGCTTAATTTTTATTGGCCCTGGAAAGTATAGCGTGGATAAGAAATAATGGCACGCCCTTATCATAAATAAGCTGCTGAGGATTGAGTTTAAAATCTAAACAGCGCGCACGTATAAAAAGCCACAGGCATCGTTCTTCCTGTAGTTTTGCTAAATTATGTAATTACACCAATGGTAGGGCATATAATGATAAAGGGGTGGAAACAAATGTTTCCACCCCTTTATTTATTTTAGATTTTATTGTTAAAGTGTATTTACCAATGGATTAGTGTTTAACTCACCAATTGGGATCGGGAAAGTGTAACGCTGATCGGTAACCGGAATGGAAGCACCAGCACCGAAAGATGGAATTGGAGCTGCTTTTCTGGCCAAATCGTTGTATCTGAATCCTTCAGCTAAAAGCTCAATTCTTCTTTCTTTAAGAATTGCAGTTTCTAAAGCTGTTGGCGTAGTTAAGGCACCGTAAACATAGGAAGCATCAGAACGTGTACGTACAGCTTGCAACAATGCTTTTGAGCGAACAAGATTACCACCCGGAGCCAGTGCTTCTGCTTCAGCAACATTTAACAGCACTTCTGCATACCTGATAATCGGCACAAAATCAATGAAGGGAGATACAGCACCATATTTAATAGGATAGGAATGAAGTACACCGGAAATGGTGGCATCCTGAGTGAGCTGAGATTTACGGGCATCTGTTGTTGGCCAGGCTGGATCTACATAAATACCCGCTCCGGTTTTATTTAAAGAGAACTCCAGATTTCCATTACCAGCCCAGCTATAGTAATATCCTAATTGATTTTGTGTTCCCGGCGCGTTCGTATCTGCCATAGGGAAAGAGAATATCGATTCAGACGTTGTAAATGGTGCAGCAAAAACATTCACCACACTCGCCTGCAGTGCATGAGCAGTTCTTGCTGAATTGGTAAATGGCGCGGATTGCGGAACCAGCTTATTGCCTTCCTCAATCACTTTCGCATAATTACCCATGGCTAAATATACACGTGTTTTCAAGGCTATAGCGCTATTTTTATGCGCACGCGTAGTCCGCAATAAGGGAGTGCTATAAGTATCTGGCAAACCGGCTTCTGCTTCATCAAGATCTTTTAAAATCTGCGTATAAATGGCTGCAACAGTACTGCTTTTTAAGGCATTATTGGCCAAAGAAGTTTCAGGAGTTAAACGCAATGGCAAGCCTCTTGAAGCACCGTTATCAACAATATAGGGTTTTGCAAAAATCTGGATCAGTGCAAAATAATTCAACGCCCTTAAAAATTTTGCCTCTCCTGCATAGTTTGCGTTTAATGCAGGGGTTAAAACAGTACTGTTTTTAATTAAGCCATCCAGGAAAAGATTGGCCCTGTTAATGGTGAGGTATGCTTGTGAAAAGAAACTGGCCACATAAGTGTTCGTAGCGTTATTTGTGCCCTGATATACATCATAACCCGTTACACTATTACCGGTTCTGTTAACAAATTCTTCGGCTCTGATATCATTATAGATCAGGTATCTTCCGCCAAATAAAGAACCATTTTTTGAAGAGGAATAAAGTCCGTTAATTTGGCCTAATATTCTCGTCGGATTAGCAAATGCATCCTGATCAGGAAGCGTTAGTTCCGGAGTCTTTTCCAGGAACTCTTTTTTACAGGAAGAGATGCTTCCAACTAAAGGAATTGCAAGTATAGCCGCAGTAGCTAACTTCAATTTATATGTTTTGATATGAAATAATTTCATGAATATGATGATTAATGATTATAAACCTAAACTAATGCCAAATGTAAATGATCTGCCTTGAGGGATGGAGTTACGCTCTACACCACTTGCTAAATTACTATTACCATTGGTCGAGATTTCCGGATCTACCCCGGTATAGTTCGTGATCAAAAATGCATTATTTACTGAAGCATAAACCCTCGCATTACTGATGCCTGATTTACCAAAAATGCTCTTAGGGATGCGATAACCGAAAGTTGCAGCCTGAAGGCGTAAAAAGTCGCCTTTTTCTACGTTGGCATCAATTGCGAAAGATGATCCATTTGAAACATTATCTCCATAAACTACTCTTGGAATATTAGTCTGCTGACCTGGAGTTGTCCAGGCATTTAACACTTCTGTTGAATTATTCCAAACACGCTGGTCTAATAAACCAGCACGAGAGCCATTGTAAATATAATTACCGCCAGAAAATGTAAACATCAGGTTAAGATCAAAATTACCATAGTTAAACGTATTGTTGAAACCACCGTACCATTTAGGGAGTGTTCCGCCAATTACCTGTGCATCTCCTGCCGGTGATGGCGCTTGAGTGCCATCCAGATATGTCCATGCGTTTGCACCACCAAAGTGTTGATATTGAACTTCACGTCCTGCAGCATTAATAAAGATTCTTCTTCCATTTGCAGGATTTACACCATTTGTTCTTACGGCATAAATACTACCAATTGATTCACCTACTCTAGTAACACTTGCAGATTCTAAACCGCCCGTAGTACCGATAATCTGTGATACGTTGGGATCTAAAGCTGTAACTTCATTTTTAATAGTTGTGAAGTTTAAATTGGCTGTCCATGAGAATTTATCTGTTTTAACAGGTGTACCGCCCAATGCAAATTCGAAGCCCTTATTATACATCGAGCCAACGTTCGCAAGAATAGTACCTTGCGGATCATTCGGGATACCTTTCGATAATGCCTGAGGAACATTTAACAATAAATTATTAATGTCTTTTTTGAAGTAATCTGCTTCGAAGGTTAACCTGTTATTAAATAAGGCAAGGTTTAAACCAAAATCTAACTGGTTACTGGTTTCCCACTTAAGCTCTTTATTACCAGCCTGTCCAAAGATCCATGCAAAAGGTGTAACGCCATATAAGCCTGGACTATAAGTAGTATACTCACTATAAGCCGGAACATTCGCATTACCTACGCGACCATAACTTGCCCTGATTCTTAGCGAATTTACCGTTTTAGCCAGTGATGAATTTTTGAAGAATTCTTCTTCGGAGATTGTCCAGCCAACTGACCCTCCACCAAAGTTACCCCACTTATTTTCTGAAGACAAGGCCGAATTACCATCTCTTCTAAAGTTACCGCTGATGTAGTATTTTCCTTTATAGTTATAACTTGCGCTAGCCAGGTATGCCTGAAAAGCAATTTCATTAATACCATTTCCGCCGGGTACATTTGTAGTGTAAGTACCCTGAAATTGATTAAAGAAAGTTGGATCACCTAATCCCTGGCGAACAGCACCCCAGTTTACTGTTCTGGTATTTTGTACATCGTTACCAACAGTTAAGTTTAAATTATGTACGCCATCAAATGTTTTAACATATTGAAGGGTGTTAATCCAGTTCCAGTTATTTCTTCTGGCGGTATTATTATAAGCATAACCGTTATAAGAATATCCGTCGCCCTGAAGGGGATTCCAAAATTGAATATTTTCAGTATTGGCTCTTTCCCAAGAAAAATTAGATCTGAAATTTAAGCCTTCCAGAATTTTAAAATCGGCACCGAGATTGGTTAAAAACCTGTTATTCTCTGAGCTGTTCACATCCTTATCTACCAATACGGTAGGGTGTGCCCATGTACTGGTAATGAGGTTAGCTGCATTTCCGACATTATTGGCAGAAATATTATAACCACCATTAGCATTATAAACGGGAACGTTTGGTGCAATGGCTATGGCAATACGTCCTAATCCTGATGAATTAAAGGCTGCACCCGGAGCCGAACCACTGTTTGGTGCCCTGTTAATGCTGTTGTTATAATTCACATTCATGCTTAAACTTAACCAGTCAGTAGCTTTGTGAGTGGCATTCAAACGAGCAGAGTATCTTTTAAATGTATTATTTTTAAGGAAACCGTCCTGATCTGATAATCCACCAGATAAATAATAGGTTGTTTTTGCTGTTCCTCCGCTTAAAGTAACATTATGGTTTTGTGATTGAGCGGTTCTATATACCTCATCGTACCATTTGGTATCAACAAGTGATCCATCTGCATTATAACTTGGGAAGAAACTCCTGTTACTGGCATCTCTTTGTGTAGCAGGCACTGCATTTGGATTTAAAACCAAAGCATTTGCAACTGCCGTATTTTTACTATCAATATATTGCTGCGCATTCAAAAGTTCTGGTAAACGAACGGCATTATTTACGCCATACCAGCCATCGTAAGTAATTTTAGCATCACCGCTTTTTCCTTTTTTCGTGGTGATCACCAATACACCTGCTGCAGCCCTTGAACCATAAAGTGCTGTTGATGCCGCATCTTTCAAGATATCGATCGTTTCAATATCAGCAGGGTTGATATCACCAAGCGGATTGTTTGTTGCTGAGTTGGCAGATGCATCAGTTGTTGGAAATGGAATTCCATCAACAACCACTAAAGGAAATGAACTTAAAGAGATGGAGCTTACCCCACGTACCCTAATCACAGGTGGGTTGTTTAGCAAACCATTTGGCTGGATAATACTAACCCCTGCTGCCTGGCCTGTTAATCCTTGCACGAAACTTTGAACGGGCTTATCTTTTAAATCATCTCCCTTTACACTCGCTGCTGACCCGGTAAAATCTCTCTTTTTTGTAACACCATAACCGGTTACAACAACGTCAGTTAGTGTTCTTGAATCGCTTACCAAAGTCACATTTAGTGTACTTCCAGATCCAGTGCTACGTGTTTGGCTTGTGTATCCAATATACGTAAATTCTAAGGTAGACGTACTGGCAGATACACGAATACTGTATTTACCATTTGCATCGGTAGTGGTTCCTCCAGATGCGCCTTTGATTTTTACACTTACACCAGGAAGTGGCATTCCGTCTTCCTTTCCTGTAACCGTACCAGTAATTGTTCTTTCTTGCGCCATTGCAGTACCTGCAACGAAAAGCAATATGAACAAACTTTGTAGAAGTTTTTTCATAAATTAGTTTAGTTTAGTTAATAAGAGCACAATATAAAATTTAACATCCTGTAAAGCAAATTTTACAAACAAATTTTGTTTTGTAATATTTAGAGCAAAAACTGCGAAGAACTAAAAAAATTATAGCTAATAGCCCCAAAAAAGCAATTATTATAATATTAGGCTATAAATAAGATCAATTTTAAAATTATTTTTTAACTAAAAAGATACATTTAAATTAAAATGAGATAAAAGAAAAATTGTTATACAGATTCCGGATGATATGAAAACATCATCATTAATTAAAAATCTTGTTTGTATTTGGGATAAAAATTATTGAATTTATCATAAAACTTATTGAAAAAGCTACAGTAAGCGTTTTTATTTATCATTTCCTAAAAAATACTTGCTGTAGCTTTTTACGCAGTTATTGCAAACCATTTTTGCCATAGGTGGCTAGCTCAGGGAAAATTTCCTCAACGATAGCAAGGCTTTATTTGTAACATTAGCTATCAGCGAGCTATTTGCTAACATCTTGGTGCTGTTGGTCTAAATAGCATTATTCTAATTTTGATGCCATAAATATAAACTCCTCCAGACGGAGAGCAGGCCTTAAGCAGCATTATTTAAATGACTTTTCCAAACATAGTTTTAAGCATTCCTTCAGCCTAAAAATGATGATTGTGACCAGGGATTACTCCAAGAATTAAGCCAACCAAATGAAAGAAACATTATCTACGGGCCTTAATAAGCATATGAATAATTATTGATAACTCCACATAGGAACCAAGACTGAAGTAATAATATGGAATGACAATTGGAAACACTACGAATATGATAGGAATACTGCAGTAGGTCGATGTTGATTTCGTCAACGATATTATCCATTCAGATGGTATCGCCCTCAGGCATTTAACTTGTCTAATGATAAGAAAAAACATAAACAGGTACTGGGAGTAATGTTTAAGTTTTTTACCTTATATCACCTATCCTCTTTGTTAGTAAAGAATATGAAAATCAAATATCTAAATCAACAATAAAAATTAAAAAACAAAGCGCCTGATCATAATAATGACCAGACGCTTTGCTTTTGCTTTAATTCATCAGATTAGTTATAACCTGGATTATTTGGTAGTAGCAAATCGTTGGTTGTAATTGCATCCTGAGGAATAGGGTATAATTCATCATTTATTGAACGTCCCTTAGCCTCTAAAAATACTGTTGCCATAGATTTTGCTGGATTTGTAGCAGATGGGGTTCTTTTCATATCCATCCATCTTGTTCCCTCAAAAGCCAATTCAACACGTCTTTCTTTTATAAATGCCTGTAAGTTTGCAGAAGCTAATGCAGCAAGACCTCTTTTAGTTCTTACATCATTAATTCGTGCCAAAGCAACTGCATCTGTAGGATTGTTTGAAATCATTAACTGTGCTTCACCAGATGTTAAATACATTTCTGAAATTCTGAAAATAGAGAAAGGTAAAGCACCATTACCCGATGGATCCTGGTATTTTTTGCAATACCAGCCTGGATTTGCTGTAGGTGCTGAAACCTGCTGAATGGAAGCAGCTTTTCTAGCATCTCCTGCCTCATAGGCATCAACTAAACTTTGATCAACTGGTAATTCTGCACGGCCACCACCTGGCATTGATGGGTGTTGTAAGAAAAAGTCAAGAGACTGTTGCGCCTCTGTGGCTGTGAAATTCAGTTTAAAAATATGTTCCGTTGAGACATATGGAGTAGTGAATATCGAAGCATAGTTTGAAGTGATCTGGAACTTACCTGAATTGATTACTTCATCGGCAAATTGTTTAGCTAAAGGGTAGTTTTTACGAATTAAGTAAACACGAGCCAATAGCGCTTTGGAAGCCTGGATTGATGCGAATTTAGCATCTGTAAAGTCAGTTCCTGCTGCAATACTCGCCTGTAAATCTGAGATAATCTGAGCATATACCTCATCTTGAGATTTCCTAGGAACCTTAACTACATCTCTGTTAAATACAATAGGTACCGGACCAAATATGGTTACTAATCTATAATAAGCGTAAGCCCGTAAAAAATAAGTTTGAGTTAAAAGTGGCTTTGCAGTTGCTTCCGGTATTGACCCGCTTTTTAAAATCTCCAACAAATCATTCGCTTTTTGAATAATGGCATATGGCCCTGTGAAGTATCTTGCAACTAGCACGTTATTGGTTAATATCGCGTTATTATTTACCTCGCCGTGTTGGAAAAAAGTTGCTCTGTAAGTCAAGTTATCTGCAGATAGATCTTCTGTAGCATAACTTAAATAATAGTATGATGTGTTACTTCCAACTTGCAGGGCATCATAGATACCATTAAGTAGTTTTGGTGCTTCTGCAGGCCCTACAATTTCAGGCGAAAGAGAAGCAACCGGATTAACATCTAACTGTTTCTCGCAAGACGAAAAAACCGTTAATCCAATAGCCATTACGGCAAAAATTATTTTATTTTTCATATTATTAATTCTATAAACCAATATTAATACCGAAAGTATAGGTTTTGAACTGAGGGATACTTCCTTGATCTACGCCTGTGTTACCAACTGTGAATTCTGTAGAAACCTCTGGATCAAAGCCTGAATACTTCGTAAAGGTTAATACATTGTACCCTGTTGCATACACCCGAACATTATTCAAATGTAGTTTGGTCGTTATCGATTTCGGCAGATTGTAACCTAAAGTCACATTTTTTAATCTTAAATAACTTCCATCCTCCAAAAATCTAGATGAACGTTGTGTATTATAAGTACCTCTAACACCACCAACTGCTCTAGGATACTTAGAATCCATGTTGGATGGCGTCCATCTATTTTCATAAACTTCACGTAAGATATTAGTTGCAGGAGAAGTAGCAGATACCACACCGCCTAAACTTGCCCAACCACCTGTACCTTCAGCACCTAAG
Organism: Pedobacter sp. GR22-10; assembly: GCF_026239715.1. Lineage (NCBI taxonomy): Bacteria > Pseudomonadati > Bacteroidota > Sphingobacteriia > Sphingobacteriales > Sphingobacteriaceae > Pedobacter > Pedobacter sp. GR22-10. The sequence continues at coordinate 643,069 of NZ_JAPIVR010000003.1, read as the reverse complement.
TTATAAATATCGTTCCCATATGAATATTGGAAGAAGATGCTTAAATCAAAGCCTTTGTAAGCGAAGTTATTTGTGATACCACCATAGAATTTTGGCAATGGATTACCTAAAAACTGACGATCATCGCCTGTGATAGTACCTGTACCGTTTGTATCTTCATAAATCATATCACCAGTATTTCTATCGACACCTAGTGATTTAATTAAAAAGAATGCACCTAATGGTTGACCAACTGCTGTTCTCGTTGCAAATGACCCATCAATAGGCTGGTCATTATAAAGAGCAGTCACTTTATTATTATATGTTGAAAGGTTTAATGATGTATTCCATTTAAAATCGCCAACGAAGTTTTTACTTGAAACCTGAAAGTCGAATCCATGCCCTTCAAGACTACCAATATTTTCTAAAATGGTGTTAAATCCTGTAGTACTTGGAATTGGGCGGTTAAGCAATAGATCTTTAGTTTTCTTATTAAAATAATCAGCAGAAATATCGATCCTATTATTGAATAAACCAATTTCCAATCCTAAATCGAATTGATTAGTAGTTTCCCATTTTAAGTCTGGACTACCGATTGTACTTAATGCAAATCCTGGAGTATCATTATAGTTAAAACCTCCACCAATTAATCTTCTTGCAGTGAAGTTTCCAATACCTTCCTGATTACCGGTAGACCCATAACTTGATCTTAATTTTAGGAAGCTGACCACTTTATTATCTTTAAGGAAATCTTCTTCACTGATGATCCATCCACCTGAAACTGACGGGAAATAACCATATCTTCCTTTTTGAGGAATTTTGGAAGAACCATCTCTTCTAATCGATCCTCCTAAAAGATATTTACCGTCCCATGCCATATTTAATCTGGCTAACATGGATTCGATTTTGAAGTAGGTTAAACTAGCTGTTCCACCAGTAATCTGTGCTGCAGAAGTAACATATGGCGTTAAATCTGACGGGAAATTTGATCCGTCTACTCTGTTATTTGACTGATTGTTCCATTGAAATTCATAAACACCAGTTGCATCAATATTTAAACGGTCATCGAACAGGTTTTTATTATAAGATAACGTTTGTGTAGTAAGATAATTTTCCGTTTGAACATAACCCGATGTTCCGGACCCGTTAGATCCCTGACCTGAAAGTGAAGTAATCGGGTTATAAGTACGTTGATCTAAATAAGTATAATCAATACCAACAGCAGATCTGAATTTTAACCCTGGAAGAATTTTAATTTCAGCAAAAGTGGAGTTGAAGATATTAGACAGGTTTACATAATTCACAGATTGGAACATATGTAAAGGATTATTATAGTCGTTAGCCGCAAAGGTACCATCAGCATTGTAAATTGGCTGATCAGGTCTTGCAACTAATGCACGAGGAAATGGTGAATAAATGCTGTTATCAACCGGTGATTCTTGTCTGTATGAACGAGAAATAGCTAAATTACTTCCAACCTTAAGAAAATTAGTAATGTCATGCGTAACATTTGTTCTTAACGCATAACGTTTAAAACCTCCGAAATTTAATGCACCATCCTGATCAAAATAGTTTAAAGAAGAATAAAATTGTGTTTTTTCTCCTGCTCCAGAAGCAATTGATAATTGAATATTGTTAGTTCTTGAGTTTTCCCTCAAAATTTCATCCAACCAATTCACATTTGCTGTAGGATTGTCAATTTGTGCCTGTGTAAATAAAGTAGCCAAGCCAGTATTGACTCTGGCTTCATTATACATTTGCCTGTATTCCGATGCATTTAATAAATCACGTGTTTTAGTCAGAGACTGCGCACCAGTGTATGCTGAAACACTGATTGTTGACTTGCCACTTTTATTACCACCTTTAGTTGTGATTATTACAACACCATTGGAACCACGAGACCCATAAATTGCTGCTGAAGCCGCATCTTTTAATACGTCTACGGAAAGGATATCTTCTGGATTAATGTTTGCCAAGGCAGATACACCTGCTCCGGCACTGCTGGGAGTAGTACCGCTATTACTTGGTAAAATCACACCGTCCACAACATATAGAGGGTTGTTACCGGCGGTGATGGATGACCTTCCACGGATATTAATGGCAATTGGTGCACCTGGCCTGCCTGACCCAGAAGAGATTTGCACACCAGCCATTCTTCCTTGTAAGGCTTGGGCTACGTTAGGGACAGGTTGCTCTTTAAGCTCTGCTTCACCAACACTTACCCGCGCAGATGTAACATTTCTTTTTGACTGAGTACCATATCCTACCACTACAACATCAGTAAGCGCTTGCGCATCCTCTGCCAATGCTACATTTACAGTATTTGAATTTCCAACCTGAACGGTTTGAGATTGATATCCCAGATAAGAAAATTCTAAAGATACTGCTGTTGATTGTGTTACCTCCAGAGAAAATTTCCCTCCAGCGACAGTAACAGTACCTTTTGGCGCACCCTTGATTTTTACATTTACCCCCGGAAGAGGTAATCCATCTCCTTTAGATGTAACTGTACCAGTGATTGTCCGTTGTGCAAATGCCGAAAACGACATCAGCATTAACAAGAACAAACTTTGTAAAAGTTTTTTCATGAATTTAAATTAGTTTATTTGATTAATTGAATTAAATCGCAAATTATAACTTATATAAATACAATACAATCTTTTTAAAAGCTTAAAATGATTTAGCATACAAACCAAAGCGTATTTGACCTTCACGTGACATTACAACAAGCATGTGAGTTGTAGTATAATAAAGACTAAAAAATTAGTTATCATAGTTAATTCCATAAAAAAACACCAACTCTCTATTGAAAGTTGGTGTTTAATAAAAGATAATTCTTATAGTTAGTATCCGCTATTTTGTTGTCCTTGTAAACCAGGGTTATTATCAATTTCCCTCTGAGGAATTGGCAATATGGTTTTAGCACCGCCAAAAGCAGCAGCAGGGTTTCCATTTCTTAACGGAAGCCTGTTTCTAAGCAAATCCATTCTACTGTGGCCTTCAAATGCCAATTCTTTCCGACGTTCAATTAATAACGCGTCTATTAGTGCCTGTTGACTGTTAGCTGCTTTAGGAGCGAGACCAGCTCTAGCTCTAATTCTTGTATTTAGAATAGTAATGGCTTCAGCACTTGGCGTTGCGTTTTCATGCGCTAGTGCTTCAGCCAGATTTAAATATACTTCAGTAGTACGGATTACCGGGGAATTATCAGAATTATTTACAGCATCTGGGAATTTAGTTGTAAATAGGTGAGGTAATCCATCAGTTGCTGTACCAGTAACTTTAGCTGCATATCGTTTATCATTTGCTTCAGATGTAAAGGCACTAACGAGATCATCAGAAAATGGCGCATCACCACGTCCACCTAAAGCAGCAGGGTTATAGTATGCTGCCCAGCCACCATTACCAGTCCTACCATTATCAATTGCACTATTCTGAATAGTGAAAACATCTTCATTGGTATTTCCGCTATAAAAGCTATAGTCAGCTGCTAAATCATATATGCCTTGACTTAAAGTATTTCTTGCAGCCGTTTCAGCTTTTGCCCACTCCTCCCTGTATAAATACAGTCTTGACAATAGTGCATATGCAGCACCTTTAGTAGCACGGCCGCGAGTTTGCTTTGCATCACCATATTGTACCGGAAGCACTGCAGCAGCATCATTCAGATCAGAAATAATCTGTGCATGTATTTGATTAAGGGTACTTCTAGAAGGATACTCTATTGTTCCTGTAAAATCTGCAAGTACAAGTGGCACCGCAAGGTTTGAGCCTGAACTCACTTGATAAGGTTGAGCAAACAGATTACACACCTGGAAATATGACAGTGCACGTAAAAACTTAGCTTCTGCTGTATACTGTGCTTTCTCTTCTGCACCTAGACCCGGTACATCATTAATCCGGGCAATCACTTTATTTGCTCTTGTAATTACCTGGTAATGTAACTGCCAAATACCTGATACATTGCTATTAGTAGATACTCCTGAAAAATTATTTAATTCTTGTAATGTTGGAAATGTACCCACAAAATCTACATTATTGCCCATATAATCTCCTATTACTTGTGGCAAACCACCATAAAAGTCAAAGGTTTGAGCAGTACTATAAATACCTCTAACAGCACCAAGTGCGGTAGTAGGACTTTCAAAAACAGCCTCATCTGTTAAATCTTGCTGAGGCTCCTTTACCAATTCTTTTTCACAGCCAAACATCGATAACACGATGGCCGAGGTTAATATATAATATCTTAATTTCATTTCTCTAATTATTAAAGTCCAATATTTACACCAAAGGTAAATGATTTAGCCTGTGGCAATGCGAAGAAGCTTTGACCAACTATAGAATTTGATGCACCATTTGCCGAAATTTCTGGATCACCTCTAAACTCTTTGTTTTTAATTGTCCAGATATTTTGTGCAAGGAAATAAACTCTGGCACTTGAAAATATCTTAGTCCTTTGTAAAAACTCTTTTGGAAGATTGTAACCAAATGTTAAGTTCTTTAAACGAAGATATGAACCATCCCTCAATTGAGCTGTAGAAGCTTGTGCATAGGTAGTTCTTGTTGGGCTGTTTAACGCAGGTGCAAAAGCATTATCACCTGGTTGTTTCCAATAATCTAACATTTTGATGCTTTTGTTGTAAGAAGCCGAACTGAAGTTATCAGTAAAAGTAAGACCATCAAGATATACGTCATTTCCATATGTAAAGTTGAAAAATGCGGATAAATCGAAATTCTTATAGGTAAATGTATTGGTTATACCACCTTGAAAATCCGGATCTCCCTTTCCAACGATTACGCGATCAGCGGAAGTTGGAGTTGTGGTTACAGTACCATCTTTCTTCAACCATTCTGCATTACCCGTTTGCGGATTAATACCATTATAACGGATTAAATAAAATGAATTTTTCGAATAACCGGTGATTGCACGTTGAACACTGTTACCTTGTACGAAATTACGTCCGTCCTCATCTGGATTTTGCGGAAGCGACAATACTTTATTTTTATTAAATGCGATATTGAATGAAGTTTTCCATGTAAAATCACGAGTACTGATATTATCAGAATTAATCGAAAACTCAAAACCCCTATTTCTTAATTCACCAACATTTTGACTTCTTACATCATACCCAGTTGTATAAGGAAGAGGAACATCCAATAGTAAACCTGTTGTATTCTTATTATAATAATTTACTTGTAAGCTTATTGCGTTGAAGAATCTGGCAGATAAACCAATATCGAATTGTGCAGTTTCTTCCCAACTTAAGTCAGGATTTCTTACAATATTCGGAGTCAAACCAGCTTCACCATTATAATTTGATCCACCGGCAAATGTACCAGCATATCTGTTAAATCCAATGTTATCATTACCAGCGGTACCATAACTTGTCGTTAATTTTAAATTTTGAACAATTTTATTGTCTTTGTTGAAGAAAGCTTCGTTTGAAATTAACCAACCTCCTGAAACAGCATAAAAATTACCGTATTTCTTATTTGGACCAAATCTTGATGAACCATCTCTTCTGAATGAACCCTCTAATAAATATTTTTTATCATAATCATAATTTAAACGGGCAAATTGCGACTCTAATGCCCAGTCATAAACTAATTCTGATGCAGTGATTGGTGTAGATGCCGAACCAATATTTGGTAGTGCATCACTTGCAAATCCTGAACCTTCTACTAAAATTTGTGTTAAAGTAGCTGTTTCAAAACTATAACCTAATAACGCTCCAACAGTATGCTTTCCGCCAAATGTTTTGTTATAATTCAAAGTATTTGTAGTAAGCCATTTTTCATCTGTATTATGTGTTCTATATCCATAACCTCCTGGAGTGATTACATCAGCATCTCTGTATTTCTCATCAATACTATAATTATCGATACCAAAATCAGTTTTAAATTTTAGGCCATCAATAATTTGCCATTCTGCAAATGCATTACCAACGCTCCTGTTTGAGAAGTTTTTGTTAATTCCAGTTGCTTCCATAGCTACTACATTACCAACAAAACCTGTACTTTGAAACTGCCCATCCGGACCATATGGTGTGACGTATGGGATTTGTAAATATGCGGCTGTTAATGGAGCAGATGTACTATTTTCTGCACCGATACGATTCATATCTACACGTGAAAGGCTATAGTTTAAGCCGAAGTTAATCTTATCAGATAATTTATGAGTTAGGTTCAGTCTGCCGGATAATCGTTTCAAATCGTTTCCAAGTGTATAACTACTTTCATCACCATAGGTACCGCCAATAAAAAACTGGGTTTTTTCATCACCTCCAGCCGCACTGATATTTGCGGTATTAATTTTTCCTGTTTTAACAACAGCATCTAACCAATCATAGCTAGTAGTTGGGTATGTTGGAACCGTTCCATTATTCGCTCTGATATAATCTGATCTGAACTGCCTGAATTGATCAGCATTCATCATTTTTTCAAGAGATGTTGGGGAAGAGAAGCCATTTTGATAATCCGCATTGATTCTTGTTTTGCCAGAAGCACCTCTTTTAGTGGTAATCAATATCACACCATTAGAACCTCGTGATCCATAAATGGCAACAGCAGAAGCATCCTTTAATACTGTCATACTTTCGATATCATTTGGGCTAATATTAAGCAAAGGATTCAATCCTGAAGATGCACCTTGTGTTTGGGTATAATCAGCACCGTTAGAATTTAATGGCACACCATCAACCACATATAAAGGTCTTCCACCTGCACTTAATGATGAACCACCCCTAATTGTAATCTGTGCTTCAGAACCTAAAACTCCTGATGAGTTAACCATATTTACACCTGCAGCCTGCCCTTGTAGTGCTTGTTGAGGTGTTTGAATAGGCATATTTTTAAATGAATTCGAGTTCACAGTAGCTGTAGATTGGGTAGTTAACGCCTTACTTTGCTGGCCATAACCAACAACAACAACATCTGTTAATGTTTTAGAATCAGTTACCAAAGCAACATTTAATATATTACTTGCAGAAATTGCCTGATCTTTAATTACATAACCGATGTAGGTAAATTCTAACGTAGTAGATCCAGAAGGTACGCTTACAGAATACTTTCCATTTGAATCAGTTACTGTACCTGATTGAGTGCCTTTTACTTTTACCGTTACTCCAGGAATTGGTAATTTGTCATCCTGTGAAGTTACCGTACCAGTAATTGTTCTATCCTGAGCCATTGCTGTAAATGCAATAAACATGAGGACAAACAAACTTTGTAGAAGTTTTTTCATGAAATTTGTGTTAGTAGATATTTAATTTTTAAGGGAGCAAATCTAATGTTGTTGAAATAGTATTTAACATTATTTAACAACAGCCAGGAATAAATGACAAATTATTGACAATAGTACGTTGTTGAAAAAACAAATTTTGATTTAAACGAACTCTATTAATCTTTCAAATTAAGAAAACTAATTGCTGAAAAGAAAGACATAATGCAATATTCTAGCCCACTAATACAAAGTATCACTTAAGCCATAAAGCTAATAAAGGATTCCGAAAAAAGAGTTGAAAGTTAGATTTAGAACACATTTATATACATGTTTGCAAATGCGAAGCACATTGCACTATATCATCTGATATAGTTTTAAGCATAAGTTAATTATACTAAAATCTTATTTTACACTCTCTCGCCATGAATAAGAATGATGAAAAGATACATAAATTTGATTAGATACATCCGATTAAATATGATCAGAACTTATAATTTTCGTCAAGCTATAATAAACTATTATAGAAATTGAAAATATGAATTAAGTCAACATCTTTTTTTAAATCCAAATCATTTTCTTTAATATAAGCTAAAATTAGAGGGGCTTTCTCTCCAAATGCTTGTTGAATAGATTTATTATCTCGTTTAAATTCGACAAGAGTATTCTTAGCAAAGTAGTAATATTTTATTCTTTCAATAATTGATTTTGTGGTAACAGCAGAATTATATTCTCTATATTGTTCGATATGCTTAACATTTTTCTTCGCCAATTTAAAGGTACCATCATAAAGAATTTCATAATAACTTTTCTCTGTTGAACCTTTAAAAGGCTCAAAACCGTTTCTAAATAAGGAGGATTTTTTTAAACCATTAAAACTGTAGTCAATTCTAAACTCTATAACCGGCACAGCAAACCCAAGTTCTTTTCCATTAATATCTTTATATATTACCTCATCTTCTAGCTGATCATATTTAAGCTCAATGTCGTTGAAAATCTGACCATTAGCTTGTTTAATTATTCCTTTACTCCAGTTATCTACAAAATATGGCGTACCTTTAATATCATTATACACTCGGGATCGGAGTGGCATCCCCATAGATTCTTTTAATCTAAAAAATTCCTGGCTATAAACATCACTAGTCAATATTAACAGATATAAAATGATTGCTGACTTATAAATTAGTTTCATATCATGAATAAATAAAAAAGGAGCTTTATATAAAGCTCCTTTAAATTTAATAAAAATATTCTAATTATAGCTTATCCCACCACATCCTATTATTGATACTGTTATTTGACCATCCTTGTTGTGCCAATGCAGCATTATAATTAGCTCTATTGGTCGTCTGATCGGCAGTTGGATAACCAACTCTTCTCGGAAGATTTGTGCCATTTTGCGAATTAGGACCTGGAACCAGTGCCGGGAAACCAGTTCTTCTGAATTCTGTCCATGCTTCCCACCCATCTAAATATAAAGCCACCCATCTTTGGGTTGCTATTTGCTGTAATGCAGTTGTAGGATTGTAAACAATGCCTGTAGCCGTTTTAAATGTAGGATCAGCTACACCATATTGAGTTAAAGAGGCATCTATACCTGCGTTATAATATGTTGCAGCAGTTGCGTCGCCTCCAGCGGTCCATCCTCTTTTAGCACCTTCAGCCAATGCAAATTGAACTTGTGCGCCGGTGAAGATATAAGCTGGTGATCCAGCAGCACGTAAAGTCGAACCTATACGACTGTAAGCATTTGGAATATTTACCTGTACCTGAACACCAAATTGCAATCCTATAACTTGATTTCCAGCTAAAACCTCACCATATACAGGAAGTCTTGGATCTGTACCTGTTCCATTATTTTTCATTTGATCAACCAAAGTTTTACTAATCGCAAAATCATTACGATTCGATATGCTATAATTGTTATACCAAGGATTATAATTGTTTGGATCACCTCCATCAAATTGGTAAGTTAAATTCTCACTCGCCGTAATTGGTGTGGCCGCGATTGCAGATACAAATTCTGTAGCTGCAAATTCTCCTGTATTAGGATAAACCTTCGAAAGTCGCAATGCCATCAAAAGACGCTGTGTTGCGGCAAATTTCTTCCAAGTATCCATATTACCATTAAACATTATATCACCTGTTGGACCTGCGCCACCATCCATTTGTGCAACAGCTTCTTTAAGCTCCTTGAATAAATCTTTATAAATATCTTCCTGCTTAGAGAACTTAGGTGTAATATTTGCACTGTTCAATGCTTCAGCATACGGAATATCACCCCATCTATCAGTAATTTTCCAAAATACATACGCTTTCATAATTCGAGCTACTGCAATTTGGTTCTTTAAAGATCCATTTGAAGCTGGATCGGCTTCTGGAGCCCCTGCAGTTGCAAAAGTGATAACTTGATTAAGATTTTTTAAAATCTCTGAATAAAAAGTATAATAGCTTGGATTTAATGTACTTCCGGCATCATTAAAAGGAGAAACAGTTAAATAAGGCCCTTCGGAAAGATGCTGAGCAAAGATTGCTCCGCTAGATGACAATGTTGTAACAGCTGCAGTATTAGCCGAGGGCTGAGTAGTCGACTGATCTCCTCTAGCCTGAGTTTTTTGCATTGCATAGGTTAATAATGCCTTAGTTGCAGCCTTAGAAACCTTAGTTTGATCGACATTAGTATCACCAAAATCTCCAAACTTTTTACAGCCTGTGGCTAACATGCCAAAGCCAACTACAAGCAGTATATATTTTTTAATATTTTTCATGTTTATAAAAATTAAAGTCCAACTCTTAAATTCAGACCAAATGTACGCGATGATGGCAATTGACCGCCTTCTTGCCAGAAATTCTCAATTTCCGATGGATCAACACCATATTTTTTACCAGGAGCTGCAATTAACCATGCGTTTCCAACTACAAAACCTAAGTTTGCAGATTTAAGGAAACCTGTTCTAGCCAAAACTTTACTAGGCAAATTATAACCCAATCTTACTTCTCTTAATTTTAAATATGATGCGCTAATCATGAAAAGCTCTCCCGAACCTGTTTGCATACCATCATAAAATGCTGTGCTTGCACTTACATATCTGTTATTAGGTTGCCCATTCGCCAATACACCGGCAAACTTATAACCACCCCCTTGTGCAACTGGTAGTCTCCAATCAATACCTTTATCATTTAAACCCACTGTTTCCTGCGATAGACCACTACCCATATTAAATGCCCGAGTTGTTGAATTAAATAATCCGCCCTTTTGAAAATCTAAAGAGAAGCCTAAATCAAAATCAAAAACTCTTAATGATGAATATGCACCACCATTGAATTTCGGACGGGCATATCCTACAAATTGATTCGTTGTAGAAGTTGGTAAGCCACTTGCAGCGATGATAACATTCCCGTTTGCATCACGGTTCCAGGTACGTCCTAAAATATAGCCCCATTCTTCACCTTCACGAAGGTTCAATGTATTTCCAAAAAATGTACTGGTTTGATAAATTACATTTGTTTGATTATCAGTAATTTTATTTACAATGGTTTTTGACTTACTAAAGTTTACAGTTAGATCCCAACTTACGTTTTTAGATTGAACAGGTGTTCCTGTTAAACTAAACTCGAAACCTTTATTCGTTAAATCACCTGCATTAATTAAGTTAGTTGTGTAACCTGTTGCACCATTTAATGTCACTGCTAAAATTTGGTTTTTATTTTTGTTCACATAATAAGCAAAGTCCAAACCAATTCTATTTTTTAAGAATTTCATCTCTGTTCCAATTTCAAATGAATTGGTTTTTGCAGGAATTATTCTGCCATCTCTAAATTCATTGCCAATAGCTAAAGATGGATTGGTTCCATAAGCAGGTGAAGTATTATATTGAAGATTAACTCTATAAGGATCTACATCAGAACCTACCTGAGCATATGCGAATCTTAACTTTCCAAATGAAAGGGCATTTTTAACGCCAGCAGGCAAAAACTCTGAGAATACAAATGACGTAGATATTGAAGGGTAAAAATAAGAATTCAAATCTGGAGCGAAAACTGATGACCAATCATTTCTAGCTGTAATGTCTAAATAAAGAAAGTTTTTATATGCCAATGATGCTTTACCGAAAACACTTCTTACTTCTTTTTCATAATAGTCGTTAATGGTAGTTGGTCTTGCTAAGGAAGCTGCAATATTGAAATAGTTAGGAAAACTTAAGCCCCCTGCTGTTGACATATCTATTCTTTCTCTTTTTTCATGACGAATATTACCTGCAGCTAATGCATTTAACGTAAAGTCACCAAACGTTTTATTATAAGTCAAATTTAACTCATAGTTGAATTCAGTATCTGTCCAGTTTTTTGTCTTAAAATAATCCTGTTGTAAGCCACCTGTAGCCATACGCTCGTCCCCAGATTCATTGTTAATGTTTCCTCTTAAGAAACCTGCTAACGCTAAACCACTACCTAGATCATATTTTAATCCCAAGTTACCAACCAATCGGTTATTTCTTTGTGTTCTATAATTATGATTAACCACCCAAAAAGGATTATCCCAGTATTGAGGAGTAGTAATGGATTTAAGGTCACCTGTTCCATTTGGATTACCAATGTTCCATGATGTTACCGTACCATCAGCTAAAATCTGATGATCTCTTAGATAGTTCATATCCAACTGACGCTGGAACCATTGATTAAAACCTTGTACAACATTTAATCCATCGTTACGATAAGTCTCATATGGCTGACCAATTCTATTTTCCTTTGCAAATTGAATATCTGTAGAAACAGTTAATCTTTTACTAACATCAAACGATCCGTTAACATTTAATATGTTCATAGAACGGTTTGCATTTTCTTGTACAAGAGATCTCGTTTGGTTTGTGTAACCCACACGAAGATTATAACCTTCTCCACCAGTTGTAAATGCAATACTGTTATTGTAACTACCGCCAGTTCTTAAATAATCTTTAATGTTATTAGGCTGGGCAGTTAAAGGGACTAACTTGCCAAAGTCTTCTCCAGGATACCAGCTGTAATAAGGACGGTACAAAGAGCCATCGATTTTTGGACCGAAACTCGCATCTGCGCCATAATCCAGCATATTTTGACCATTAAAAGCTGCCCAAGAAGCTGGATGAATTGCAGGGTTATAAACAAATTTTTCAAATTGACCCGTATAACCCCCAGCATATTCATTCTGGTAATCAGGCAATAAAGATGTTTTTTCGATAGCAACACCTGAATTTATCTCAATTGATGTTCCTGCTTTTCTACTCCCTTTTTTACTAGTGATAATTACTACACCATTATAAGCACGTTGACCATATAGGGCAGTTGCAGCAGCACCTTTAAGGACAGTAATACTTTCAATGTTGTCCATGTTGACATTCGCCTGATCTGCAGGAGTTCCATCAACCACAAATAATGGCTGCCCTACAGTAAAACCATTAATTCCACGAACAATAATGGAAGCATTATCAAATGATGAGCTTGGAGAACCATTTAACTGAACACCAGCAACCTTACCTGCTAAAGCTGTGCTGATATCAGTATTTTTTGCAATAGTTAATTTTTCACCCTTTATTTCAGTTGCAGCGTATCCTAAAGCCCTTGCTTCTCTTTTCTCTCCTAAGGCAGTTACCACAACTTCAGATAATGAAGTAGCGTCAGCTATAAGAGAAACATTAATTGTAGTTGCCGAACCAATTGTTTTTGTCTGAGTAGTAAAACCGATCGAGCTAAATATTAATGATGTAGCAGATGCTGGCACTCTTAAAGCAAATTTTCCGTCTGCACCAGTTACAGCACCACCCGAGGCACCGGGAATTTTAACACTTACTCCTGGAATAGGTAATTTGTCATCCGTGGAAGTAACTGTACCACTGATTGTTCGATCTTGAGCAATTGCTGTTACAGCAAAAAACATAAGAATGAACAAACTTTGTAGAAGTTTTTTCATAATTTAATAATAGGTTAGTTAATGATTAATGATTTTTCTAATCTAAGAATTGAAAATCACTAAAGAAAATTTATTTTAACATTTTTTAACATTGTTAAAACAACAACAACAACCCAAACAACACACTGATAAACAATAACTTATAAATCAAAAAAGTTACTTAAACGTTTTACTTACTGCAAAAACACTCCAATAAAAAAGCAATTAAACCTTAAAATACACTAGATTTTTATCTAAAAAATCTATTGTAAGCAGAATAAATTTTCTTTGTGGTCCAAAAAAAACCAAAATCAGCAGGACATATTGTACAATTTACACTTAGGCACCATAAAAATAAAGCCTGAACGAATTTAAATTTATAAAATTATCAGAAAAGACTGTTTTTAAACTGTAAAGGCAGGGTAAAACCAGTTAGTATCTGCAAAATACCACATTACTAAAAAGCGTTTTTCCGCTTTCCCAAAAATTTCTGAATAAAGGATCATTAGCCAGATAAACCACTGTTCCCCGTCCAAAATTCTGTACACCGATCAGCAATCCTGATTTTAACTCCTCCCGCACTTTTTTACCCACTACCCCGGCCATTAAGCTTTTATCATTTAACAGGCCAACATTCCAGCCTTCTGCAAATGGTTCGTATATTTTTCGATCGGTTTTTAAGGTATAATAGGTTTTCCCCAAGCCATATGCAAAAGGATGGGTAGGATCAAAGTTCACCTTATAGATGGCACCTGGAATTGCAAATTCGTAATCATCTTTGTCCTTATCCTTAAAAAGCAGTTTATTTGGTGCTGGCTTTTCATCTTTTTTAGCCATTACTTCTTTCTTTTTAATCTCAAATCCTTTTTTATCCAATACACTTTCAATTGCATCTTCCATCAAAATCAGTTTACCCCCCTTATTCAACCAGGAAGTTAAGCCGTCTCCAATAAAAGCACTGTAACTACCATCAGGCAGGATCAGGGTATTCACTTTATTGATATCTAAATTGTTGATATCTTTAGCGGTTATAATGCATGCAGCAAGATTGAGATCATGTTCCAGGTAAAACCAAACCTCACCAAAAGCCAGTGAAGAGACTTCATTTCCTGAAACAATAGCTACTTTTGGTTGCTTCAGGATAGGATAGACGTTCGATCCAAAATCTTTTCCTTTCTCTACAAATCCACTGGTAATGCCCATCACAGGCTTATTAAGTTGTCTGGCAACCTGTACAATTTTTGCCCTTAAATCTTTCACAGATCTTTCATTTTCTGTCCGGAATACGATTAATGTCCCGGCAGGATATTCCTTTCCTGAAACGGTAAAAGGTTGGTCGGCCTGGCGGACTTTAATATTTTCCTTCTGCAAACCATTTAAAAGCTGCGCATCTTCTGCTGCTCCCCAGGTAAACAACCAGGCCAGAGGTTTTTCTATATCATTTGCCACCTCTTCAGCAAGGGCCGGATCAGGATATTTTCCCTTAAAGTTTTCCTTACTTGCATAGCCTTTTAAAGCATAAACATATGGCAAAGCCCAGGCAGTAATATCATAAGTATTGGAATCCGTCACCAGCGTCTGTGGTTCCAGTAAAACATTAGCCAGCACTGATCGTTGCTGCTGCAGGTTTACAATTAAATCATTCCTGCTTACCGTAAAATTTTCTTCTTTCTGCGTATCATAATCGTATCCTTTTCCTGATTTTTCACCCCCGTAAGCAAACTCAATTTTATTCTTTTTTAATAATTCAGCCAATTTCATTTGACGAGATAAATTACTGGCCTTAATGACAAAGGTTTTATACACCCCCGGGATGCTGGTTATTTCATGCTGAAAGTATTTTTTATATTCTTCCAATAACCTGTTATGATTTTGAGAAGCAACTTCTATGGTAGACATGCCGGTGGTAAAATGATGCGCAATCCTATCTTTTAAAGTTAGTGTATCACCATCATTGGTAACAACAGATAAACCAGCCCTGATCCCTCCCTGCTCATAGGTCATTCCGATGGAGCCATTATATAGCGGATAAGTGTCACCATAAGAAGGGTATAACAAGTCGAACCGTTCTTTTGTAAAATATGGCCAGCCCTGCTCATCAAAATATTTAGCATTGTTCTTTCCTACAATGACCTGAAAACTTTTTTGCCAGGGTGTGATGTCCTGATGCACCGGTTCTGCTGCCGGAGCAAAGTAATAAGGCTCATTATAGCCCTGTTCATGAAAATCTACATGTACCTGCGGCAACCATTCATTATACAAGGCCAGCCTCTGCTGACTTTCAACCTGTGTCTGCCAGGCCCAATCCCGGTTTAAATCAAAATAATAATGATTGGAGCGTCCTCCTGGCCAGGGCTCAATATGCTCCCTTGCCGTAGGGTCTGAATTAGGTGTCTTACCAACTACACTGTTAAAATAATTTACATACCGATCCCTTCCATCCGGATTTAAGCAGGGGTCAATCACGACTACCGTATTTTTCAGCCAGCTTGCAGCCTGTTGATTGGTGCCGGATGCCAGGGCATAAAGCATTCTCATTGCTGTTTCGGTAGAATTAGCCTCATTGCCATGCACATTATAACTCAGCCAGGTAATTACAGGCTGGCTGCTTAAATTAATACTATTGGCTGCGCCAGATGCCAGCTTTAAATTATTTTTTTGGATCTCATCTATCCGGGCTATATTATCTGCAGAAGAAATTACCGCAACCATTAAAGGCCTGCCTTCATTGGTTTTGCCGTAATTAATCAGCTTTACGTTTTTAGGTGCTGCAATTGCAGTTTGCCTGAAGTATTCGGCTACTTTATAGTGCGGGGTAAAATGTGACCCCAGCTCATAACCCAAAAATTCATCCGGCGACTTTACCTGGGCCTTAACAACAAAGACGGAAGCTATAGTAAAAAATAAGAGGATAAGGCCTTTCTTCATAGAGGAGATAAATTTATCTAATATACTAATTTGTTATTTGTTGCGATGAAAGCTTAATTTTACAGTAAATTTTTATGAAAATCATGATTACCACTGAAAAGTTATACAGCCATTACCAGAAAAACCCCAATATTTCTACAGATACCAGAAACATTACTGCAGGTTGCATCTTTTTTGCATTAAAAGGCGATAACTTTAACGCAAATGAATTTGCAACCCAGGCGATTGAAAAAGGTGCGGCTTATGCAGTGATTGATGAAGAAAAATTTGCATCTGACCAATGTTTATTAGTGGATGATGTACTTACCGCACTTCAGGACCTGGCCCGCTATCACCGGCAGCAAATAAACATCCCCGTAATTGGTTTAACCGGCAGCAATGGCAAAACAACCAGCAAGGAGCTGATTAATGCGGTACTATCAGAACAATACAAAACTTTTGCCACCTTCGGTAACCTGAATAATCATATTGGCGTACCGCTTTCTATCTTATCCATTACAAAGGATGTGGAAATTGCGGTGATTGAAATGGGCGCCAATCATCAGAAAGAAATAGAATTGCTTTGTACCATTACCCAACCTACGCATGGCATCATTACCAATGTGGGCATGGCCCATTTAGATGGCTTTGGCGGATTTGAAGGTGTTAAAAAAGGCAAGGCAGAACTTTATGCTTATCTTAAAGTGCATAACGGCTATACTTTTATCAACCGTGACAATGCTTACCTGATGGAAATGAGTGCAAAAGCCGGCCTAAACAAACTCATTTACTACGGTACTGAAAATGGAAATACCATTAAGGGAAGCTTAAAAAGCAGTGACCCTTTCATTGAAATCGATTGGACCAATCATGACGTCGCTTCAACTGTTAAAACAAATTTAACCGGAAGCTACAATTTCGAAAATATCCTGGCAGCAATCTGCATCGGCGACTTCTTTGATATGAGTCCTGATCAAATCAACACAGGTTTAGCAGGTTATCAACCTAAAAACAACCGTTCCCAACTTACTAAAACAGAAAAAAATAAGGTGATTTGCGATTTTTATAATGCCAATCCAAGCAGCATGTCTGCGGCACTGGGTAACCTCTCAGCCCTAACTGCTGATCATAAAATCGCAATTTTAGGCGACATGTTTGAATTAGGGCCAGAGTCGGCAAAACAGCATGAAATTATTGCCACACAAGCTTCAGAAAGTGGAATTGACGAAATTATATTAATTGGGCAGGATTTTTATGCCTTTAAAAATGAAATTACCGCTACCTTTTTTCAAACTCCTGCAGAAGCCGCCACATATCTTCAGGAAAAGCAAATTAAAAACAGCCTGGTATTACTAAAAGGCTCGAGGGGTATGAAACTTGAAAGCTTATTGCAGCTTTTGTAAAATAAATAATGATCTGATCAAGTTCGTGAAGAAACGAACCTGATTATGCCCTCGCTTAGTTTTGGCTTTCTTCCACTAAAATGCCCAAATCTACTACTTCCAACAAGGGATTATCCCGCATGTTCTGCTCAATTTCAATACTAAACTTTCCATTTGTCGGAAAATGGAAATTGGTTTGCATCGGAAGTGTATAGCTGAAGATATTTCCTGACCCACTCCCCAGCCATTCCCCGTCATTTTTGGCTAGTTTATATTGATAACGCCTGGTAATGACCTTTTTTCCGGTGTTGAAATGAGCCAGAATAAAAATATTTGAATATTTGTAATCAGCAGTGTGTCTCAGCTTAAAATAGATATTATAAGGCTTGGCATTGTCCTTTATTTCGAAGGCATTAACAATATGGTTTCTATAGGTCCACTTTCTTTCCGGAACTTTAACATTCGAATCGATAATACTGGAAGTACAACCCAGAAAAAGGGATGCACCAAGCAGGAAAACAAGTAAATAAGCTTGTTTTTTATTCAGCAGCAGGTTTATTTTCTGAACCATTATCTTTTCTGCGGTTATTGTTTTTCCGGCGGTTGTTCCTGTTTTTATTTTTGCTTTGCTCTGGTTTTGTACCATCCACAATAGATTCTCCCTCGGCCTTTACAACTGGCTTTGGTGGTTTAGGATTGTTGCCCTGTGGCTTTGGTCCGTTAACATGCTGGGGTTTCTGAACAGCTTGCTGTGGCTTAATACCTGCATTTTGCTGTACTTTAGGCCCGTTTTGCTGAGGTCTGTTATTTGCCTGTGGTTTCGGATTTCCTTGATGAGGTTTAGCATTGGCCTGTGGGCTTTTATCCCCGGCAGGAATCCTTTCTCTTCTGTTCTGGTTGCTGTTTCCTTTGTTTTTCTGATTGCGGTTCTGGTTATTTTTACCTTTTGAACGTTCATCCAACCGGGTAAGGCTATCCTGCCCAACAACATTTTCGTAGTCAAAGGATTTCTCTACCACAACAGGAGCAGCCATCTGAACGGCTTCTTCTTTTAAATTAGGTGCCTTTTTCCCTGCCTTGTTCATGGCCATGATTTCTTTTACGCGGGCTGCTTTAACCGGAATCCAGTTTTCATCACCCTGGTAACTAAACCACATGATCTTCTTAAAAATATCCGTCTTTTGATGACGTGCATAACCTGCTTCGGTATCTAAGTTTTCAATACGGTCAGGAATATCCTTTAACGCATCCAAATAAGTATCCAGCTCATAATTCAGGCAGCATTTTAACTTTCCGCACTGGCCGGCGAGTTTCAGGGTATTTAAAGATAAGTTCTGATAACGGGCTGCAGCCGTTGAAACCGTTTTGAAATTGGTGAGCCAGGTAGAGCAACATAATTCACGCCCGCAGGAGCCAATTCCACCTAAACGACCAGCTTCCTGGCGCATTCCAATCTGGCGCATTTCAATGCGGATACGGAAACTTTCGGCCATTTTCTTAATCAGCTCCCGAAAATCCACACGTCCGTCGGCGGTGTAAAAGAAAGTGGCTTTCGTTTTATCTGCCTGATAATCCACATCACTGATTTTCATCGATAAACGCAGGTCTAACGCAAGTTTGCGAGCCTTATGCATGGTTTCCCATTCCATTTCTTTCGCTGCATTCCATTTTTCTACATCAGCTTCGGTAGCTTTGCGGTAAATCTTTTTTACCACCTGATCCATCGGCGTCTTTCTACGCTTCATTTGAACGCGAACCAGTTCACCCGTAAGGGAAACATGCCCCACATCAAAACCACCCGTTGGTCCTTCAACAGCAACCAGCTCCCCAATTTCGAGGTAGATGTTATCATGGTTTAAGAAAAATTCTTTACGAGAGCCCTTAAATTTTACTTCTGTAACCTGAAAAGGTTTATAATTGGAGGGCATATCCAAATTGGACAGCCAATCGTGCACTTCCATTGTCTGGCATCCACCGGTACCGCATGAGCCATTACTCTTGCATCCATTAGGGGTGCAACCACCACCTGTTGAACAACTTCCACATCCCATAACTAATTGTATATATATTGAGTCCCCGCAGGGAGCGTTTTAAACTTGATAATTTTTACCAGTTGTAAAGATACATCTAAAAAGAGAATTTTTGGGTTTGCATTCCTTTCAATGTGATAATGCGCCTTTTCCAATTCACTGATGATGGCTTCTGCCATAGGTAAACTGAGTACATGTGTACTTAGTTTTTTTGCCGTATCCAATGTAAGCGGGGGTAATTTCACCAGTTCTTCTGCTCCACTGATGATCAGACAGCATTCACGTAAATAATTCACGCCATATCTTAAAAAATTCTTTTGGTTCTCTCTTCCCCATTTTGCTGCCACATCGGTAAAATCAATTAAATCAGGAACCTTATTGCCAAAGCCCATTCTTAACCAGGCCGTAAAGGTACCTGAACTGTCATTTTGAGTATCTGCAGCCAGGGCTTTTGCCTCAATTAAATTTCCATCGGCTAAAAAGGCATAATCAATGGCCTGATGTTCAGTTAAACCGCTGTTTTCTAACAGATAGCCTGAAACCTCCTCATTACTCAATTTCGGGATTTTGACAATCTGTGTTCTGGAAAGAATAGTGGTCAAAATCTGATCCTGGCTTTGTGCTATTAATATAAAGAGGGTATTTGCAGGCGGCTCCTCAATTAATTTAAGTAAGGCATTTCCTGCTTTATCCAGGTATTCGGGCAGCCACATAATTAAAACCTTTGTTTCGGCT
Source organism: Pedobacter sp. GR22-10 (assembly GCF_026239715.1). Classification (NCBI taxonomy): domain Bacteria; kingdom Pseudomonadati; phylum Bacteroidota; class Sphingobacteriia; order Sphingobacteriales; family Sphingobacteriaceae; genus Pedobacter; species Pedobacter sp. GR22-10. The sequence continues at coordinate 622,891 of NZ_JAPIVR010000003.1, read as the reverse complement.
TCGAAAGCTTTATAGCTCAGTTTTTTGATGATATCATGGCATTCTGCAATGGGGATATTGGCTTGCTTGTTCGCAGCATCCAGTTTAGAGCGCCAGATATCCATATCGAAATAAGGATCATGCAGAAACATATTCCGCCACTCATCCAGCACATCTACAGCCACTTTTGTATTGGCTGAAGCGAAAAAAGGATAAGAGAAATGTAAGTCAGGGTGAATGAGACGTTCATATTTTCTGCAACTCGAACAATCTCCGCAGCTGTCCTGTTCATTTTTATGATGGCAGTTGATATATTGGGCATAGGCCACAGCCAGCGCTACGGCACCAGCGCCTGCAGGCGATAAAAATAACTGCGCATGGCTCACCCGGTTTTCCCTAACCGTTTGTACCAACTGTTGCTTTATTCTTTCCTGACCAATAATTTCTTTAAACTGCATTTGGTGGCAAAATAAGAAATAGATACGAGAATCACACATTTGTCATGACGAACTTGTTTCACCATCCCTTTTTTGAAATTAAAAAGACACATCAAATGCAAAGTTTAGTGATTATTTCAAAAACCTTACCTTTGGATTTTTAATTTTAACATGGCCTTTATGCGCAATGCAAACCGCCATCTGTAAAAACTAGTTTATGGCCCGGATTCTGGCTTTTGATTACGGAACAAAACGCATCGGTATTGCTGTTACCGATCCGCTGCAGATTATTGCAACCGGCTTGGATACGGTACATCCAAAAGATGCGATTGAATACCTTAAAAAATACCTGGTGGCAGAGCCGGTAGAAGCTTTTGTTCTTGGAGATCCAAAACAAATGAATGGAACGGACTCAGATTCCAAACAACATGTTAAGGGTTTCGCTACATTGCTCAAAAAAGCTTTTCCTACTATTCCGCAGCATTGGGTTGATGAACGTTTTACTTCAAAAATGGCACATCAGGCCATTATGCAAAGTGGCTTAAAAAAAATGGACAGGAGGGATAAAGATCGCGTAGATACCATTGCCGCGACCATCATTTTACAATATTTTATGGAAACCAACCGTTTATAACCGAATACATGAGCCTCATAAACGACGATTTACAAGATCTTTTAATTCATTATTGCGAGCCTGAAAGCCAATTGCTGCAACAAATAGACCGTGAAACAAACCTTAAGGTTTTAATGCCACGCATGCTTTCCGGACACTACCAGGGCAGGGTGTTGAGTATGCTGAGTAAAATGATGGCACCAAAGTGCATCCTGGAAATCGGCACCTTTACGGGCTATGCGACCTTATGCCTCGCAGAAGGCTTAACCAAAGATGGGATTCTTTATACTTTGGATATTAATGTTGAACTGGAGGATATGGTACGGCAGCATTTCGCCCAATCGCCATATGATAAACAGATTAAATATATCCTGGGTGATGCCACTAAAACAGTAACTGATTTAGACGAAACCTTTGACATTGTATTTATAGATGCCGACAAGAAAAATAACGGTACTTATTATGATTTAATATTTGACCAGGTTCGTCCGGGGGGGATTATCATTGTGGATAACGTATTATGGAGCGGCAAAGTACTTCAGGATAAGCAGGATAAGGATACGAAAAACATTACAGACTTTAATGACAAAATAGCTGCAGACAAACGCGTGGAGAAATTAATTTTACCCGTACGAGATGGCTTGTTTGTCATCAGAAAGCTGGATTAACTATATAATTGTTTAAAACGGGTTAACTACACAAAATATCAGTTAACTGATTAACCAGAAGAACATGAAAATCATATTTACATTTTGCCTCCTACTTTTTAGTGTAATTATTATTAAAGCACAAGATACAGATGAGTATATTTCCGAACATGTAGAATGTGCACAAGAACTCATGCATGACCATAAAATACCGGCCAGTATTATTCTGGCGGTGGCTATTCATGAATCGGCAGCGGGAAACAGCAGGGTAGCGCAACACCTGAACAATCATTTTGGGGTTAAAGGCCCTAACAACAATGCCGAAATTCATTCGGCCTACCGGGATTATGCAAGTGACGAGGATTCTTACAATCACTTTGTAGAAATCATGGAAACACGTGCACCATTTAATAGCCTGTTCGACAAATACGATCAATATGATTATAGAGGCTGGGCCAGGGGCATTCAAAGATCTGGTTATGCACAAAGCCGCACCTGGGCAAGTCAAGTCATTAACCTAGTTAAAAAATATGAGCTTTATCAGTATGATGACCGCCCTGCAGATTATATTGAACCTGTTCATGCCAAACCCCTTTACCACCACAAAAAAAGGCATGTATCTTCAAGAAGATATATTGTAAAAGCTGGTGACAATTTAAATCTGATTGCCAAAAAGAAACATACAACGGTTAAAGCCATTATGAAAAAAAACGGCCTGAAAAGTATTAAGCTAAAGCCAGGACAAAAAATTAAGTTATAATCCCCCCGAGATAGCATTGCCCAAATCAATTAATCCCTGATCATTACCATGAAATTCAACTTCGTATATATTGCTTTTGCCGTATTGATTTTAAGTTCTTGCGGAACACGTAAATATTCCAAAAACAATAAACAGATTGAAAAGGCGGCAAACAAAGCCAATAACAATACTTATAAAAGCTATAATACCTTAAGTTATATAGACGAATTTAAAGCTGTTGCCGTAGAGGAAATGACTGCTAACGGAATCCCTGCAAGTATAACCCTGGCGCAGGGCATCCTGGAATCGGGCAGCGGAAACAGTGATTTAGCCAAATATGCCAATAATCACTTTGGAATTAAATGCACTTCGGAATGGAAAGGAAAAAACTATTTCCGTGATGACGACCAAAAAAACGATTGCTTCCGGGTATATAAAGATGCCCGCGAATCGTTCAGGGATCACTCTGAATTTTTGAAGCGGAAGCGTTACAGTTTTTTATTTCAGCTGGATAGAAATGATTATAAAAGCTGGGCCCAGGGTTTAAAAACGGCCGGTTATGCCACCAATCCAAAATATCCTGATTTATTAATCGGCGTGATTGAAAAATACCAGTTGTATCAATACGATCAGCCGGAAAGCGAAAAACAAAAAATTGCCAGGGAGGATCGTGTTTTTACTGAAATCAATCAGAACATCCCAAAAGAAAAAGAAAAGTTTGCTCCGGTTGAAACCCCGCCGCCAGGCGCCAAACCCATCATAGCAGACGGCACTTATACGGTGGTTAAAGGTGATACTTTATATAATATTGCAAAAAGATTTAACCTGACTGTGGATGAATTGAAAATGCTTAATGAAATAACCACTGACAGTATCAGACTTGGCCAGGTGCTTAAGGTTAAATAATGTTAAGCCAGAACATTCCGCACAGGATATTTGTAGTTTTGTAACTCATGAAACTTTTTGCTGCCTTAATATTTTTAGTACTCAGCTTCTTTTCGATGCTTACTCATGCACAAACCAAACCTGTGCAGGGCCTCGTTATTGATAAAGAAAGCAAACAGCGTTTGGCAAAAGTTTATATCTATAACCTCCGCACCGGTGATGGGCTGTATAATAATACAAAAGGGGAGTTTAGTACCGCAGCCATTCCCGGCGATACACTTGTAGCCGCTCTTTCAGGATATGGTGTAGATACATTGGTTTTTCACGGTCAGCCGACAGCCTATTTTCAATTGAAATCTTTGGGCATCAGGTTAAGGGATGTGGTTATTCAGCAAAAAAGGTTAACTCCACAACAGCTTTACGAAAAATCGGTTCAGGAATACCGTTATCAAACCAAAAAAGGCAGCAGCAAAGATCTGATTAATCTGGGAACCGGAGGTGTTGGCTTAGGTATTGATGCCATTTATAATTTATTGAGTAAACAGGGTAGAAATGCCCGTCATCTTCAGAAGATACTGGAAAAGGATTATCATGAAGATTTAATCAGCTATCGTTTTAACCCTAACTTAGTGCAGCAGGTATTGGGCATAAAAGATACAGAACTGATTGATTTCATGCAGCAATACAGGCCTACGTACCAGTTTGTACTGGATGCCGATGATTATTCCTTTAATATATTCATCAAAAATGCCTACAGGAGTTACCGCCTGAATCCCAAAGCCTTACAATTGCCGGAGTTACCAAAAATAACAATCGAGAAACTGTGAAAGCACCCATTTTGATTGTAAAAAACTTACCCGCGGCAGGCATGGCTATTTTCCCGTTTATACTGCTCAAAAATGAAAGGCTTAAACAGGACCAGGATATCATTAACCATGAAAAAATCCACCTCCGGCAACAGCTGGAATTATTGATTTTACCTTTCTATATTTTATACCTGGTTAATTATTTAATTAATTTCATTCGGTATCAGGAGCACCGTAAGGCCTATTTAAGCATTGTTTTTGAAAAGGAAGCCTACCATTATGAATCAGATATAAACTATCTTAAAAAACAGAACTGGTATGGATGGATAAAGCTGCTGTGATGTTTGGCTTTTAAGTACAAAATTCATCATTAACCCGTGATTCATTCTCTTAAAACTTTTGATCTATAATTTTTTTCGTTTTCTTTGTAACCCATGAAGAATTGTTTAGCTGCCCTAATCCTTATTCTAAGTATCTGCTCTATAGATTTATATGCACAGGAAATTGACACTATTCCGATCAATACGAAAGACCTGAATATTAAATTAAAACGGAGTCCGTTACCGAACAGGCAGGGGCCTTTAAACTTCGAACCGGTAAAAATCCCCCCTTATATTGTTAATGCAAAAGTAAATTATTGGAAAACCACCACATCAATAGGAATAAACGTTAACCAGGCGCAGTTCAGCGATAACTGGAAAGGTGGTGGTGTAAACTCAGTTGCGGTTGGAGGTTTATTGAACTGGAAAGCAGAATACAATAAAAATAATTATAGCTATGTGAGTGAAGTGATTTTACAATATGGCAAAATCAAAAATAAAGACCAGCTGCAAAAGAAAACGAATGACAGGATTTTCTGGGACAACAAAGCATCATTTCAATTATCTAAAAACTGGTATTTCTTCGGTTCCATCAACTTTGAATCGCAATTTGATAACGGTTTTTCTTATGCTACCGTAAACGGGACTGAAACCGCTACACTGATTTCGAAATTTATGGGCCCGGGTTACTTAACCGAATCTATCGGTTTCGAATATAAACCATCCAAATATTTTTCCACCCGGTTTGGTACCGGTACAGCGCGTCAGACCTTTGTGTTAGACCAGGAGCTTTTTAATGACCCGGACCCCACTAAACCACCTAAAACATCGGTATATGGGGTTGACTATGGTAAAACGTTTAAAAATGACCTTGCCTTCCAGATCGTATCTGCATTTGACAAAGACATTTTCACCAACACCAACCTGAAGGCCCGTTATGCAATGCTTATTCCTTATGAAGATTTTAGATGGGGTAGAATTGACCATAGACTTGATATTGCCTTAACAGCTAAAATCAATCGTTTCATGAACACCAGTTTAACCGGCATTGCCCTGTTTGATGAAGATACCGGCACCAACAGGATACAAGCCAGTCAAACCCTGGCATTAGGCTTTGCTTTTGTTTTTCCGAGGTAACTAGCCTCCGGTTTTGCCATTTTCCCAATAACAGGTGGTTTGGATTTGCTTGTGATGAACCCCCATCTCTTTGAGATACTTTTTAAATTTCTGAACAGATTTACCTCTACCCGTAAGATAAAAGCTTGCCCCTTTCCACATTTCCCAGCATTTGGGATGCATGTTTTTCATCCATTCTATGGCATGTTCTGCCGGGGAAATCATATTTGAAGGTACTACGTCAATCAATAACCCCAGCTGTGCCAAAGCCTGATCATTTTCTTCGTTCATTTCTAAAATACCGAAGTATTCCTGTGCCAAATCCTGCGCGGTTTTACCAAAAGATTCATACAAACCGATGCTGGTTTCATCACCAAAAAAGAAATGCTGGTTGGAATCGAAATGATACTTTACTTTAGCCTGATCTGCAATAAGTTTAACGTGATCGCCCATTTTTATATTTTCCGCCCAGTTGCTTCCTGCACCTTTCCGGTTTAAAAAAAAGATAATCCGGCAGGTCCCTGTTTCCTGATCAAAGTCAGAAAGGGTATAATGTCTGTATTCGTTTGCATTTACCCTAAACAAAACCTCTTTTCCGGGGATGAAATCCATATCTAAAAAATCTCCCTTAAATGTGATTGCTTTAATATTATTGCTGAGCATCCTGGTATCAGCCACTTCAACTTCAAATATCTTGTTGCTGATTATTTTTTCCATTGTATCAGCCAGCCATGATGGTAATTTCGGCATCGTGTAAATTGTTTAGTAACTTTAAACAAAAGTAATGGTCAAATACTGAATGCATTTTACATCAAAAGGATTAAAACTTATATGAAAGGGATTTTATGTCTTTAAGTATTTACGATAAATCAAACCAGCAATATGTTGTTAACCATATGATTGATCAGGCCGATATAAACCAGCCATTGGTTACGGAGCGAAAAGAGAAATTTAGCTTTCCTTTTGGCGATGCAGAATTTGTACAGATTGCTTTCTCAGGTATTTTTATTGTTTATGGGGATGTTTTGGTAAAGGAAAACCAGTTGCGAATAAAGTCTTTTGATGATGCGGAGTTGGTAGAGCTTCATTTTTCAATCAAGGGAGGGGGCATTTTAGAGAATTTTCTAACCAAAAAGAAAATAGCCATGAAAGCCAATCAGCATAATATTATTTACACCCCACATTTTGATGGAATTGCGAAGTTCAATACGGATAGATCACACAAATTTTTTGAGGTTCATTTTCGCCGGGATAAATTTGTGGATCTAACCAGTGATAGCAGTTCCCTGTTAAAGAGATTTGGCGACACCATCATGAACAATAAACCCATGGCAATTTCCGCTGATAATCTACCCATCAGCATAGCCATGTATGCCTGTATCAATGATATCATGAACTGTACCTTTACAGGTGGCCTGAAGTTATTGTTTCTGCAATCGAAGTGTGTTGAGCTACTGGCACTGCAGGCACAGGCATTTGAGTATGCAAATAAAAGATCAGTGACAAAGACTTTAAAATCAGATTACGATAAGGACAGGATTTATTATGCCAGAGAGTATTTGCTTCAGCATGCCCATCATCCGCCATCTTTAACCGAATTAGCGAAGGCTGCCGGGATTAATGAGTTTAAACTAAAAAGGGGCTTCAAAGAAACCTTTAACCATACTGTTTTTGGTTATTTAAGCGACTATAAACTGATGAAAGCAAAGGCACTCTTAGCTGATCATCAGTTAAATATTAAAGATATTTCAGATCAATTAGGCTATTCGTCCGTTCAGCATTTTAGCCATGCATTTAACAAAAAATTTGGGGTGAGTCCGGGCAAAGCGAGGTAGGCTGGTTGGAAATCCAAAATCCTTAGTCGCGAATATTTAAACGATGATCATCTGAAAAAAGTTCAAGCCTTCTTCCTCTTCTTCTTCAGGTCCAAATAATCCACAAAATATAACACCTTAACGGATAGGCTGTTGTTTTGGGGCGCATTTAAAATTCCGCTGAGGTTTTTGTTATACCGCTGCCTGTAAAAATTATCGGATGTTTCTGCAGCATCTTTATAAGAAACGGAAAGTGTACTTCCGGGTGCAAACTGCCAGATGTAAATCAAATCGATATTAAATACATTATAATTGCGATCCATACCATTTAAAGCCGGCCCCTCGTAATCAGTTAAATGTCCATCCGGTTTCAGCAGGTAAAAATCCTTGTTTCTTCTGTCGCTCCAATAATGTCTGAGCACAACGGTTACCCCCATTAAGTTGGTAAAAGTGTATTTGGCATCAAAAGAATTCTCAACGGTTCTCCTGTCATATTTAGAAAAGATGGCCTGACTGTTCTGATTGGTTACCCAATTTACATAATTATAGTTCGGATTGAAGCTTAAATCAAGTCCAAATGCCACCTGATCATTTAGCCTGAAGTTTTGAAACAGATAGAAGTTGTAAGATTTACCTGCAAAAAGCTGCTGTTCCTGGTAGCGGATATTCCCGCCAAAATTATAGGCCTTTGCACGATTTGGATTAATGTAAAGCGCCAGGCCAAAACTTTCCGGTGCTTTATAAACCTGGCCATTTCTGGCTTCATAGAAATCATTCCTCTTAGCGTCATAATTTACATTCAGTTCTGCCGACCATAAATTTTTAAACCGTACATAAGATCCCGTTTCTATGCCGAGGCTTTGATAATCGCCAGGAGTAGCTCGCCTGGAATAGGTCATATTGAACCAGTTTTGCCATTCATTATACCATTTACCAGGTTTAAAAACATTATAACCCAGCCCAATCCGCTGATCCAGAAAGTTGTTGTTGGTAAAAAATCCCATGTCTGAGGGATTAAACTGATCATCCGCATATACCTGATTATAACTCCAGGTAAAATTTCCGCTTTGCTTTCCAAAACGAAGGGTATAGCTATAGCCCGTATGTACTTCTTCGCCTTTCAGATTACTCATTTTACCATTCCCATTGATAAAATATTTGTTCCCTTTGCTATTTAAGTTGAGTAATAAAGCGGTAACATTCGCATCATATGCGCTTCCCTGCCGTAGCACATTGGTATTGATAAACGTTGCAGAGCTGTTGTTTTTTAATGACTGATCAAAAACCAGTATATTATAATTGGTTAAGGGTTGTGTTTCTACCTGTCGAAGGTTACCTTGTGCATCTTCCACTTCTGTTTGCATGCTGTTGGTGATTGCATTAAAAATTCCGATTCCTAAACCTTTAGCCGTACGCCCTGAAATTTTAGTGGCGTTTAAAACCTTTGCTTCGGTCTGGTCTTTTACAACTTTGTCGGTTCCATTAATTCCACTAAAATCATGATAAGCCGGAATTGAGCCTATACGCTTGGAATAAAATAAATCGCCCTTATTAAACAATTCTGTACCTTCTGTAAAGAACTGCCGGTTTTCATTAAATTTAACTTCAAAGGGCGTCAGGTTTAAGATGCGGTTATCAGACTGCACCTGACCAAAATCAGGCACCAGTGTCATATCCAGCGTAAAACTGTTATTTATACCATACTTTACATCCATGCCACCATTAAAGCGTGATGTGGTATTCTTAACACCTGGCAAATTGGCCGGGTAGTGGTTGATATAGCCTGAAACATATGGCGAGAATGAAAGCCGCAGGGGTGGTTTGATGTTTTTAATGCCTGTAAAAAGCCCTTCCTGGTTAATGAAGCCATTTACTTTGGGATCTACAAAATTCCAGAATGATTGTGTATTGGTTCGCTGAATGCGCCGGCTAAAATTAATTCCCCAGTTTTGAATGTCCTGGCTTGAAAAGCGCAGTGCCGAATAGGGGATCTTCATTTCGCAGGTCCAGCCTTGCTGATCAATTTTAACAGCACTTTCCCAAACCGCATTCCAATTGGGATCTTCATCGCCTACCTGCGAGTATTTGGCATCGAACTGAACACCTGCAGCAGTAACGAAAAATCCGTTTCCATTCATTTTATCATAAAAAGGATCTAAAATAACCGAGATAAAATCGGCATTTCCAATCTGATCCCTTGAAACCAGTTCATGTGATACGCTATCCGGATGATCGTACATCCGGGCATAAACATAAATGGCCACATCATCATAAACTACTTTCACTTCCGTACGCCGGTCTTTCGCTTCAACCCTCCCCGGGACAGGGCGAATTTCAAAAAAATCTGTAGCAAAAGGTACATTATTCCAGCAGGCATCGTTTAAAATGCCATCAATTTTGGGTGTTTCAATTGTTCTTACCGCTTGAAGTTCCTTTTGTTTAGCAGGATTCTGGGCAGCACAATAAGCATAAAGAAATATAAAAATAAGGGAGAACCAGCGTTTCATCGATTTAGTTTAGTTAAGCATAAGACCAACACCATTACAAAATGTTGCATCAAAAAAAATTAGGTGGTGTTTCAGACCGAAGAATGATTGCCTAACCGCTCCTTTTAATTAATCTGTACAACATCAAAAGGATTTAAACTGCATTGAAACGGATCTGATCCACACTGATTTTAGCTGACATACAACAGCATAACCGTTTCTACGGACTTTTGACGCACTTAAGCCGGGGTTTCGTCGGACTTATGACAATTCCACCCGAGCAAAGTGCAACTTAAATAAGGCGAAACAATGAATAAAAGCTCCATCTGTAGTGATGCAGGCCTTCATCAGCCCTTAAGCGATCAAACTGCAGACTATTTAATTAATGAATCGGCGTGGATTGAGTATAAAGCAGTTCTGACAATAGTTGTTTAAATATAATTTTTATAAGGTATAAATCAGGCAATGGAAGTATCTCACCTATGCAAGGATAGATGTAAACATTCATTTTTAAAAAGATTTTTGACTTTGAGTTGCAGAGATTTACAATCAAAAATTGATACATTTGCTTTTCATTAAAAAGTAGCCTCTACCTTCAGGTAAGAGGCTGTTAGCTTATAAAAAGATGTTTGATAATTTACAGGACAAGCTAGACAGGGCATTTAAAGTATTAAAAGGACAAGGCAGCATTACGGAAATCAACGTGGCAGAAACCATGAAGGAGATCCGTAAAGCTCTATTAGATGCCGATGTTAACTATAAAACCGCTAAAGCATTTACTGATGATGTAAGGCAAAAAGCATTGGGCCAGAACGTGCTTACCGCCGTTTCACCGGGTCAGTTGCTTACCAAAATCATGAACGATGAACTTGCTGCCTTAATGGGCGGGGAGGTTAAAGAGTTAGATACTAAAGCAAATCCAACCGTTATACTAATTGCTGGTTTAAATGGTGCAGGTAAAACTACTTTCGCCGGTAAACTGGCTTTACATTTAAAAGGAAAAGGAAAAAAGCCGCTATTGGTGGCTGGTGATATGTATCGTCCTGCAGCGGTAGATCAATTGGAGGTTTTAGGAACTTCAGTAGGTGTATCTGTTTATGCCAACCGTGAATCTAACGATCCTGTTGGTATTGCTTTGGAAGGTATTGCACATGGTAAACAAAACGGCAATAATGTGATCATTATTGATACTGCCGGTCGTTTAGCGATTGATGAGTCGCTGATGGATGAAATTTCGGAGGTGAAGGCAAAAACCCAACCACACGAAATTTTATTTGTAGTGGATTCAATGACTGGACAAGATGCCGTGAATACTGCAAAAGTATTTAATGACAGATTAGACTTTACCGGCGTTGTTTTAACCAAACTGGATGGAGATACCCGGGGGGGTGCTGCACTATCCATTAAATCTGTTGTAAATAAACCCATTAAATTTATTGGTACCGGCGAGAAGATGGAAGCACTTGATGTGTTTTATCCGGATCGTATGGCCTCCCGTATTTTAGGTATGGGTGATGTGGTTTCTCTTGTTGAACGTGCACAAATGCAGTTTGATGAGAAGGAAGCAGCTGAACTGCAGAAAAAAATCCGTAAGAATAAATTTGATTTCAACGATTTTTACAGCCAGATTCAGCAAATCAAGAAAATGGGTAACATGAAAGATTTGATGGGTATGATTCCGGGCGTAGGCAAGATGATGAAAAATGTGGATATCCAGGATGATGCATTTAAATCTATCGAAGCCATTATCAACTCTATGACACCATTTGAGAAAGAAAATCCTGATGCCATTCAGCAAAGCCGCCGTTTACGCATTGCCAAAGGTTCAGGAAACAAGGTAGAAGAGGTGACCAAACTGATTAAGCAATTTGAAGACATGCGCAAAATGATGAAGCAGTTTTCTAACCCCGCAGCCGCAGCCGCAATGATGAAAGGCATGCCGAAAATGCCGTTTGGAAAAAGATAGGCATAAACTGAAAGCTTAAAGCAAAAAGCGACTACAGGATATTAAATATGTACATCCCGATCAGAAATGGTTGGGATTTTTTTATTAAAGGGGGAGATTGCCTCAGCTGATTAGTTTCCGAAAATTTATAAATTAAATATTTATTTCTATATTAGAATCCGATTATTCATCCCCGAATAACATAACATCCCGTTTTATTTTTACGATAATTCATGCTTGTAAAAACTTACGGAAGCGCTGTTTTTGGCGTAAATGCACTCACCATTACCATTGAGGTCAGTATCAGTGGAGGCAACAAATACTATATGGTTGGTTTGCCCGATAATGCCGTAAAAGAAAGTTTACAACGGGTGGCAAGTGCCATCAACGTTGCTGGTTTTCGGATGCCAAAACAAAAGATAGTGGTTAACCTTGCACCCGCTGATCTTAGAAAAGAGGGTTCGGCATATGACTTACCCATTGCTATTGGCATTTTAGCGGCTTCCGGTCAGATTCCGCCAGAAGAACTGGAAAACTACTTCATCATGGGTGAGCTTTCATTGGATGGCACCATCCAACCCATTAAGGGCGCTCTGCCTATTGCCATCCAGGCGCAGGAAGATGGTTTTAAAGGTTTTATTTTGCCAAAACAAAACGTATGCGAAGCAGCCATTGTTGATGGATTAATAGCCTATGGTGTTGAAACCTTATCGCAGGTAATCGCGTTCTTCAATAAAAGTATGCTTCTTGAACCGGTTAAGATTAATACTCAAGAAGAATTCCTTAAAAACATTGGCAATTATGAACATGATTTCGCAGATGTTAAGGGGCAGGAAAATATTAAAAGGGCCTTGGAAATTGCCGCCGCTGGCGGACATAATGTAATTCTGATTGGTCCTCCCGGAGCAGGAAAAACCATGCTGGCAAAACGCTTACCCACTATCTTACCTCCATTAAACCTACCAGAAGCGCTGGAAACCACTAAAATTCATTCTGTAGCCGGGAAACTTTCTGCAGCCGATGCACTCATGACTGTTCGTCCCTATCGGTCGCCACACCATACCATTTCTGATGTTGCTCTGGTTGGCGGCGGAATCAATCCTCAACCGGGAGAAATTTCTCTGGCACATAACGGGGTATTGTTTTTAGATGAATTGCCAGAGTTTAAACGAACTGTTTTAGAAGTAATGCGGCAACCCCTGGAAGACCGTAAAGTAGCCATTTCTAGGGCACGCTTCTCAGTTGAATATCCTGCAAGCTTTATGCTGGTGGCTTCCATGAATCCATGCCCTTGCGGTTTTTATAATCATCCGGAAAAAGACTGTGTTTGCGCTCCGGGTGTTGTACAAAAATACCTTAGTAAAATATCAGGTCCGCTTTTGGATCGCATCGATTTACATGTGGAAGTTACACCTGTCAATTTTTCTGAGCTGGCTTCATCCCGTGAAGCGGAAAAAAGCGAACACATCCGGAAACGGGTTATACAGGCCAGAGAAATTCAGGATCAACGCTTTGCTGGCAAAGCAGATTTGCATTACAATGCACAAATGAGCCCGAAAATGGTGCGCAAAGTTTGTCAGATCAGTGAAGCAGGAACGGCGCTGCTAAAATCAGCCATGGAAAGTTTGGGTTTATCTGCCCGCGCATACGACCGGATTTTAAAAGTAGCCAGAACCATTGCAGACCTAGATGGCAGCGAAAATGTGGCGCTAGAGCATTTGGCAGAATCAATTAATTACAGAAGTTTAGACCGCGATGGATGGGCTGGGTAAACAATTATCATGAACAGCGCAATATACATGGTTTAAACTTGAAATGGTGAGCATCCGATATCGTAAATCCATAAACTCAACATATTATCATTTACAAAACAAATCTGTATGACCTCATGGCAAAGAATAATAACCATATAGGAATATAGCACATATAGCAAAATCTATAAAAATGATTATTTAAGATAATCTATATGAATTAAATGCCTATATGGTCTAAAATAAACATACTTGGACCATATAGCAAATCTATAAAACCAATTATTTAAGATAATCTATATGAACTTAATGCCTATATGGCCTAAAATAAACATACCTGGACCATATAGCAAACCTATAAAACCAATTATTTAAGATAATCTATATGAACTATACGGTTCAAAAATAAATACGGTTAACATACATACTAAGAAATAAATGAAATTCATATACTACTAATCCAAAAAATGACTAAAACATATTTACGAGAAATAACCTATAATGTTATCGGTGCAGCAATAGAAATTCACAAAGCCCTTGGACCTGGCCTATTAGAAAGTGTATATCATGAGTGTATGAAACACGAACTGATGCTTAGAAATATAAACTTTATAACTGAAGTTTCAATGCCCGTAAGGTATAAAGAAATAGAGGTGGCTGCCTATTTAAGGTCTGATTTGTTAATAGAAGGCTGCCTGGTGGTTGAAGTAAAAGCATCAAAAACAATAGAACCTATTTTTGAAGCCCAGGTATTAACCTACATGAAGTTATTAGAAGCGCCCCAGGGATTGATCATAAATTTCAATTGTGTCAATATTTTTAATGATGGACAAAAAACTTTTGTTAACGATTTTTACCGAAACTTAGATGATGAATAACAACTCTAATGATAATGCCTATCCAGACATTAACGAAATCAATAATTGCTTACATTAACAATAAATGACTATTTTCATCCAACAAACGCTCGCTTATGAAATGGTGCCTATATGCATCATGTATAATTCTTCTTTCCAGTTGTGTTTCATTAAAGCAAACAAAACAAGATGGAATCAGAAAAATTTCTGACTTAAGCGCCTTTAATGGCAATTATTCCAATAAAATAAATTCTTCTGATTCAGCTAACTCACTATGGAATCAATTAAGTTTAAACCATATGCCCGCATTTAAAGCCGAAGGTGAGAGAATTGAGCTCCAGGCCATAGGTAAAAACAAAATAAAGGCAATATTATTCTTGGATGGCAAACAAAAATCAGAACTAGCTGTGAAAGGCAAACTCAAGAATAATTACTTTGTATCTGTCCATAAGCGAACCATTATCCCGATTCCATTTATTTTTGGGAAATTTAAAAACAACCAGTTTCAACTGGCATTAAGTGAAAATAATGCACTACAGGTAGACAAGTTAAATAATCAATGGGGTTGGGTCTTTATCTTTCTAGCTAGTCACGATCAAACAAAGCATTACGAATATAAATGCCTGTCAAAATGAAATGACTGTATGACATCAATTTTTCAACCAATCCCAAAATGGAAGGCTCCACTGCTGGTAGGAGGTTAAAATATCTCAATCGAAGCAATATTTTTATATGAACCAATTGATTATTATAAATCCCTTGATTTTCGCTCCGCCTGTATTTTTTTAATATTTTGAAAATTAACGATCAAAACCGGAAGTAATACGATAGCTATTACTGTTGATGCCGTGAAACCTCTTTTAAATGATAAAGATATATATTCAAAAAAGAACAATAGCAATAACGTACCAGCAAGTAAATAAATCACAGCACTTAAATGTTTTTCATTTTTAAGTTACTCCTTATCACTCATTTCAGTAAATTTATTTCTACTCATTTTAAAATAGCGGCTTCGTTTCCTGATTTCTCTACACAAAACTAAACAGTTTGCCGAATTAATTCAATTCATTGACCATAATAAAAATTTCATTTTGAAAATTTTAAAGAAGCAAACAATCATCAGTTAAAAACATAATAAACAGCTATTTACACATAAAAAATAAAATTTAAGTTTAATCCTTTAACAGATAACACCAACCCTGAAAAAAATCTTTTGGCATAGTGGTTGTAAACAGCCTGTTACATTTAAACAGATTCTGTAGATTATTTTTCCAGATTCAAATTGAAAAACATTTTATGAAAAAGACAATCCAAATTTTCAGCATGCTATTAATAGCATTAACCGTGATGGTTTCATGTAAGAAAGATACTGACCCGGCAGACAAAGATTTCTTTGTAGGTACTTACAGAGGCAGCGTATCTTACACAAAAGACGGTAACCAAATTACCAGTACTGATGGTAAAGTTACCGTAACAAAAGTTAATGATACTTACAGCTTCTTTTTCGGAAACAACATTCCTGATATTACAGGTGTTAAATTTCAGGAAAGTGGTAATACCTACGTAAGTATTGGTACCGGTGTAATTGGAATTACCATTGATGCCAGTAGCCTAAAAATTGGCGTTTCCAATACAAATGGTACCTGGACGGCCAACTGTACCCGGTAAGATTTTAAAGAAGCATTCAAGTCCCGACAAAAATCGGGACTTTTTCTTTGCCTTAATATTTTAAATGCGGATATAACACCAAATCAGATTCTAAATTTATTTAGATTTATAAAATGAGTGTTGAATTAAGAAAACATATTGAAGAAATTGTATCGCTTACTGATGAAGAATTTGAACAGATTAACAGCTACTTTAGGTTCAGACAACTAAAAAAACATCAGTATTTAATTCAGGAAGACGAGCAGGTAAATAATATCTATTTTGTAATCAGCGGACTTCTAAAAGCCACATATAATGATGCAAGCGGCAAAGAATACATTATTCAGTTTGCAACAGAAAACTGGTGGATTTCAGATTTTCAGGCTTTTTATAATAACGTTAAATCAATTACCAATATCAGTTGCCTTGAAAATGTAGAACTGCTTTACATCTCCAAAGAAAACCTGGATAAAATATGTAAAGAGAACCATAAAATGGAGCATTTTTTTAGAATAAAAAATAGTTCTGGTTATGTAGCGCTGCAACAAAGAATTCTTTCTTTGCTTACCACCAATCCGAAAGAACGCTTTGAACAATTCACCTCCCAGTATCCTCAGCTGGGGCAACGTTTATCTAAAACGATAATTGCAGCATACCTTGGCATTTCAAGAGAAAGCCTGAGCAGACTTTCTTCAAAAGTGTGATTTAATGCACAAAAAAATTGTGACTGAAGTCCTGTGCCAGGGATAAACTTTGCCTTAAATTTGAATAACATTAAACATTAATGATATGAGTAAAAAAGTTTTATTCGTGCTTACGAGTCACGACGAATTAGGAAATACAGGTAAAAAAACAGGTTTTTGGTCAGAAGAACTGGCAGCTCCATATTATGCATTAGCAGACAAGGATGTGGAAGTTATATTGGCTTCAGCAAAAGGCGGTCAGCCACCAATTGATCCAAAAAGTGAAGAACCTTCGTTTCAAACTGATCATACGAAAAGAATGGATAACGATACTGTTCTTTTAGATAAACTAAAAAATACAATTCCATTGGATGAAGTAAAAATGGAAGATTATGATGCCGTATTTTACCCTGGCGGTCATGGTCCGCTGTGGGATCTGGCAGAAAGCAGTACTTCACAAAAACTAATTGTTGATTTCTATACCGCAAATAAACCTGTTGCCTTTGTATGTCATGCGCCTGGTGTATTGAAAGATGTGAAAGTGAATGGTGAATATTTAGTTAAAGGTAAAAAAGTAACAGGCTTTACCAATACTGAAGAAGAAGGTGTACAATTAACTCATGTGGTACCTTTTCTGGTAGAGGATACGTTGATTAAAAATGGCGGAATTTATTCTAAAATAGAGGATTGGAATCCCTACGCTGTTGTAGATGGTTTATTAATAACAGGCCAGAATCCGGCTTCATCAGAAAAAGTAGCAGAAGAATTATTAAAAATGATTTAAAAGCTAAATAGCTATTCTACTGGTTGCCGGCTTAGCAACCAGTAGAATATTCAAGCTCTTTATCATTCCTCTTCCTCATCTTCTTCTTCCGGTACATATTTTTCAATGGCCTGCCCAATGGCATTTACCTCTTCATCTTCCTCAAAAATGGGAAGTTCTGTTTTATAATCCATTTTCAACCAAATGGAAGAAGTATCTTTTTGAATCTGAATATATTCTCTTCCATCTTTAAATATGGTGTAAGAGTCATTTCCTTCTGGGAAAACAGAATAATTTACCGGGCCTATTTCGATATCAAATGGTTCTTGCATTACTGAAATTTTTCTACAAAGATATAGGTTTAAATAGGAATATCAGACTTCTGTTCAGGATTTGAAAAGGAAGATTAGATTTTAACAAGAGATGCAGCTCCACTATTTTTCAAGCCTTATCTGGTTTTTAAGCCATAAAAATTAATCACGGTATTCGTGCTTATGTTAAAATTATAGTGTCTGCAAATCTTCGATTTAAAAAATTACTTCTCACTGCTTAAAAATTCCAGCTTTTGTATTACTTTACACCAAACAAAATACCGAAAGATTAGAAGATGAAGTTAACGTTTTGGGGTGCGGCGCAACAGGTAACAGGAAGTATGCACCTGCTGGAAGTTGGGCATTATAAGATATTGATAGATTGCGGATTGGATTATGAAAAGGAAACTTACCAGGAAGACAACCAACAATTCCCTTTTGACCCGACCAGTATCAACCTTGTGATTTTAACCCATGCACACATCGACCATTCTGGTAATTTACCGACGTTGGTACGCCTCGGTTTCGATGGTCAGGTGCTTTGCACGGCACCAACAGCTGATTTATCTGCTATATTATTATTCGATTCGGTAGAACTTTTTTTAAGGAAACAGAGTAGAAAACCACGCACAAAAAGGGGTAATTTCAGCGGACCAAAACCCTTATACCTGCATAAACATGTGATGGATACAATCGATCGATTCGTAACCATTGCCTTTAACAAACCTTTCAGAATTAACGGCGATATCAGTTTAACATTTATCCCTGTAGGGCATTTATTGGGTGCCGCTGCAGCCATTTTAACCATTAATGACAAGGGAGAGGAAAAGAAAATAGCTTTCTCTGGTGATATTGGCCGGGAACACTATCCGGTACTGGTAAAGCCAGAACCCATCCCGGCAGTTGATTATTTTGTGTGTGAAGCTACTTATGGTGGCCGTTACCACACCAAAGACCAGACACTGGAAGAAAGGTTGGTAAAAGAAATTGAAGAAGCCTGCATCAAAACACCCGGCAGATTAATTATCCCTGCCTTTAGTATCGGAAGGACACAATCACTGGTTTTTGCTTTAAATCAGATCTTCACTAAAAAGTTATTGCCCCCGGTTCAGATTTTTGTAGATAGCCCCATGGCGATACAAGCAACGGATGTTTACCGTAAACACCATAACCTGGTGAATCAGGAGGCAAAAGATTTTTATAAAACCATGGGCGATGAATTTGAATTTGAGCATCTGGCTTACGTTCAAACGATGAAAGAAAGCAAGGATGTTTCCAATTATTTCGATCCCTGCATCATTATTTCTTCTGCCGGAATGTTAGAAGGCGGGCGTATTCAGGATCACTTGTACTATAATATTCAAAATTATTACTGTACCATTCTTTTTATTGGCTATTGCGCCAAAGGAACACTCGGTTATAAACTTTTAAGTGGCGCTCCAATCGTCAGGATTAAAGACCGTGAAATGATGGTTTATGCCACTATTCGTCAAACCGATTTACTAAGCGGCCACGGAGATCACGACGATCTGATGCGAACAGTGAAGCAAACTGGTCAGCCAAAAAAGGTTTTTCTGGTGCATGGTGAAGATAAAAGTTTGAAGAGCCTGTCTGCTGCTCTGCAGGAAGATGGTTTTGACGTAGTGGCACCGGAAAGAGGAGCGGTATTTGAGATTTAACCGGCTCAATGGTTCATTGGGGATCAGCCTCCATCTTCCGGACTATCCTCATCAGCTAACCGTTTCCGTCTTATCCTATTTCCTCACTTGTCCATCACCTCTGACCACCCATTTATAACTTGTTAATTCTTCCAAACCCATCGGGCCGCGGGCATGGAGTTTTTGTGTGCTAATGCCAATTTCAGCACCTAATCCAAATTGGGCACCATCGGTAAAGCCGGTAGAAGCATTTGCATAAACGGCAGCTGCATCAACCAGATTTAAGAAATTTGTCATGTTTTCTGCATTTTCAGAGATAATGGCTTCGCTATGTTTAGAACTATAATGAGCAATGTGATTAATCGCTTCATCAAAATGATTCACTACTTTAACCGCCATTTTTAAGGATAGAAATTCTGTACCAAAATGATCTTCCGTAGCGCGGTTTAGCAGGCTTGATGGATAAGAAGATTGTAGCATCTCAAAACTTATTTCATCTGCAAAAAGCGCTACTTTTTTTTCAGCCAGTGGCATTAAAAGTGCTGGTAAATCATTTAGTCTGTTTCTGTGAATCAACACACAATCTAACGCATTGCATACACTCACTCGTCTGGTTTTGGCATTTAAAATAATGGCTTTTCCTTTCTCTAAATCTCCTGATTCATCAAAATAGGTATGTACAATGCCAGCACCGGTTTCAATAACAGGGATTTTACTATTTTCCCTTACATAATTAATTAAAGACTGACTCCCGCGTGGAATTAATACATCCACAAAACCTCTGGCATTGAGCAAAGCCTCAGTGGCGGATCTCTCGGCAGGCAATAAGGTAAGCACATCAGGATTAATTCCATGCTTTTTTAACACCATCTGAATTACTTTTGCCATGGCTAAATTTGAAGATTCAGCATCACTTCCACCTTTCAAAACAGCAACATTTCCCGTTTTAAAACACAATGAAAAAACATCAGCAGTAACGTTCGGTCGGGCTTCGTAAATGACACCAACCACACCTAACGGAACGCGGATTTTTTTAAGGTTTAAGCCATTATCTAAAATTTTCTCTGATAATACTTCATTTAGCGGACTAACCAGATTCACCACATTTTTAATATCGTTGGCTATATCTAAAATCCGTTGAGATGTTAGCTTCAGTCGGTCATATTTAGGATCGTCAACAGGCATTTTAGCCAAATCCTTTTCGTTTTCCTGAAGGATGATTGATGTGTTTTGGATTAAAGTCTCCGCTACATCAGAAAGAACCGCATTCACTTTTTCTTTAGATAGATTAATAAGATGGCGTGCTGCTTTCTTAGCGTTTTCGAAGTATATGGAGTAGTTCATTTTTTTAGTATCAAGTAGTGAGTATTAAAACTTGCTTTTTTAAAACAGCAATCTAAAGACTTATTTAACGGCCAAGTGCGCTAAGTTTTTGCTTTAGCCTTCAGCTTAAATTACCGAATAAAAATAATCATAATGCACCAGGGCTTTTTGTTTTTTCTGTCCGATTCTTTCCCTTGCTTTATCCGAGCTGTATTCTGCAATGCCCAATCCAATTAAGGCATTTTGCTCATCCACAATTTTAATCACATCGCCTTTTAAAAAATCAGTTTGAATCTCTATGATTCCAACAGGTAATAAGCTTGTAGCCTTCCCAGAGGTCAGAACCATTTTTGCACCATCGTTTAACTTAACAATTCCAGTTGCAGCGGTTTCTGAGTGTGCAATCCATTTTTTCTTACCGGATTTACTTTTTTCAGGCACAAACCGCGTATGGATCAGAGTGCTATTTAAAAGTGAAGTCAGCACATCATCTTTAGTGCCATTGGCTATATGAACGTTAATCCCGAGCTTAGCTACCTTTTGTGCCATCGTAGATTTGGTAATCATTCCACCCCTGCCAAATTGTGATTTTCCGGTTTGAATAAACGAAGCCAGATTGGAAACTGTTCCCGAAATTTCTTCCATAACCTGCGAACCTCCCAGCTTCGGATCACCATTGTAAATTCCATCTACATTCGACAAGATAATCAAGGCATCAGCACTTAACATCGAAGCAATTAAACCTGCCAGTTCATCATTATCCGTAAACATTAACTCGGTTACCGACACTACATCATTTTCATTAACAACGGGAATAACATCATTCTGCAGCAAAATTTGCATACAGTTTTTCATATTTAGGTAATGCGCCCGGTCACGAAAATCTTCTTTTGTTACTAAAACCTGGGCACATTTTATTTGATGGATGGCCAAAAAATTAGAATAAGTATTAATCAGTTTTACTTGACCAATCGCCGCTAATAGTTGCCGGGTGGTTACGGCGTCTTGCTTCTCAGAAACTTTAATTAAGCTTCTTCCAGCTGCAACAGCACCTGAAGAAACTAAAATAACTTCAATGCCTAACTGTTTAATCGCTGCCAGTTGATCCACCAAATGATTGATTCGCGCTTCATCAGGTAATCCATTTTCTTTCGTAATTACATTCGAACCGACTTTAACTACTATTTTTTTGTACCCTAATTTCATGACTACATTAATGCCTTATGTTTGGCAATTTAACATCAATTTTTCTAAATCAAGATAATTATCTATAGGCTTGATGGATTTTTACAAAAACGATAATTAGCTTGAAGTTGCGCTTTTGCATTCGACTAACTACTGTACCGCCGAAGAACCAATGACCATTGAACTAATGAACAATTTCCTTAAATTGCAATCACCTAATCCTGAACCAAACATGAAAAGTATTTTACCCGCCCTGATTTTGCTTAATGCAATTTCAGCTTGTAATCACCCGCAAAAGAAAGAAATGGAACCTATAAAATGGCCTGATGTAAAGGCACCAGTGGCGGAAATCATTCCGCACAAAAGAATAATTCACGGCGATACTGTTGCAGATAATTATTACTGGATGATTGATTACTTTAAAAAAGGGCCGGATAGCACGAAAGTGGTCAATTATCTAAAAGCTGAGAATAAATACCTGGAAGAGATGATGAAGAGTACGGATGCTTTCCAGGCTGATTTGTTTAAAGAAATGAAAGCTAGGATTAAGGAAAAAGATGAGTCTGTTCCTGTTTTCAGGAATGGATATTTTTATTATTCCCGAACAGAAGATGGTAAGCAATACTTTAAATACTGCAGAAAAAAAGGCAGTTTAACCGCTCCTGAAGAAGTACTTTTAGATGTTGATGAAATGGCAAAAGGCCATGCTTATTTCAGTGCAACAGGTTTTAAAGTTAGTCCGGATAATAAATTGCTGGCATATGGCGTAGATCAGGTTTCCCGCAGGCAATATACCATTCAGGTTAAAAACCTCGAAACAGGCGAAATTTATAAAGATGCTATTACCAATACCGAAGGTCCGGGCGCCTGGGCAAATGACAATAAAACTTTGTTTTATACGGCTAAGAATCCGGTTACACTGTTAAGTGAAAAGATAAAAAAACACACCCTTGGCACCAGTGAAAAAGCCGATGTGGTGGTTTATGACGAGAAAGATAATACCAATTATATCGGTGTAGGTAAGTCTAAAAATGGTAAATACATTTTTGTAGCCTCGCAGGGTACCTTAACCTCAGAATATAAAATGATTGATGCGGATCATCCGGAAGCTGATTTCAAGGTTTTCGCTGCCCGATCTAAAGATGTTTTGTATGATGTCATGCCTGTTGATGGAAAATTTTTAATCCTGACTAACTGGAAGGCAAAGAATTTCCGGCTGATGGAATGTCCGCTGGATAAAACGGAAAAAGAAAACTGGAAGGAAGTGATTCCACATCGTGCTGATGTATTATTGGAAAGTGCGGAGGAATTTAAAGATTATACCGTGCTATCTGAACGCAAAAACGGATTAACGGAATTGCGTGTGTTGAAGAAAAATGGTGACGATTATTACATCAAGTTTGACGAGCCGGCTTATGATGCTGGAGTAGGTGCAAACCCGGAATACAATAGTAAAACCTTGCGTTATTCTTACACCTCCCTAACTACACCAAGTTCAGTTTATGATTATGATTTGGAGAAAAAAGATCAGCGACTGATGAAACAGCAAGAGGTTGTAGGTGGTTACAATCCTAAAGATTATGTAACAGAACGAATTTTTGCAACCGCAAAAGATGGCACTAAAATTCCCGTTGCCTTAGTTTACAAAAAAGGTTTTGAGAAGAATGGTCAATCGCCATTATTGCTTTATGGTTATGGCTCATATGGCTCAAATTCTGATGTCTATTTTTCTTCCGTTCGCTTAAGCCTTTTAGATCGGGGTTTTGTTTTTGCAATCGCCAACATTCGCGGCGGGCAAGAAATGGGCCGCCAATGGTATGAGGATGGTAAACTGATGAAAAAGAAAAACACCTTTACTGACTTTATTGCTGCAGGTGAATATCTGATTGATCAAAAATACACTTCCAAAGGACATTTGTATGCCAATGGAGGAAGTGCTGGCGGCTTATTGATGGGAGCGGTTGTAAATATGGCACCAGATTTATGGAATGGTGTCATTGCGGATGTTCCTTTTGTAGATGTAGTTAACACGATGTTGGATGAAAGCATTCCATTAACCACGAATGAGTTTGATGAATGGGGCAATCCGAAGAAAAAAGATGCCTATGCATACATGAAAAGCTATTCTCCTTATGAAAATGTAGCGAAAAAGGCCTATCCAAATATGCTGGTGACTACGGGTTTGCACGACAGTCAGGTACAATATTTTGAACCTGCAAAATGGGTAGCCAAATTGCGGGCTATGAAAACAGATCAAAATGTGTTGTTCCTTAAAACCAATATGGAATTTGGACATGGTGGTGCATCTGGCCGTTTCGATTATTTAAAGGAAGAAGCATTGGGATATGCTTTCTTTTTTAAACTGGAAGGGATTAAGAAGTAATAACAATATAAAAATTGAGTGAGTTGAAAAATTAATGGTTCTTTAACTCGCTCAGCTTATCCTTTTCATGTATAATATAAAAAACTCCCTAATGAATGCTAAATTAAAACCGCTTCAAATGATTCACCTGGCATTATGCTTTTTTGTCTTTTTATTTGCTATTGTAACTATTTTAATTAACAGAAATCAATTGTATTTTGATGCCAATCCGGCGAATACTGCACCTTTCAACCCCATATTTCCAATTGTAGGGTTAATTTCGCTCTCCGTGAGCATTATTGCATTTAAAAACTTACTTGCAAAAATAGATCAGGCTGCCGCTGTTGATTCAAAAATAAATCAATATCAAACGGCTTTTATTGTGAGTTCAGCATTATTAGAAGGAGGTGCTCTTTTTAATCTTGTAGGCACTTTTGTATCACAAAATGCATTCTTTTTAATTTTTGCCGCAGTGAACCTAATTTTCCTCATTCGCAATCGGCCTACCAAAGATAAATTGATATCCGCTTTACAATTGCAATATCCGGATACGGAAATATTGTAGCAATTAGCCCTATCTTTGCCGGTCAATGGAATACAATGTTCACACTTTACCGAATGGCATTCGCTTGTTGCACGTGCCATCGGCTTCAGCCATCTCACATGCCTGTATCATCATCAACACCGGTTCACGTGATGAGGCTGAACATAAGGCCGGCCTGGCACATTTTATTGAGCATTTAATTTTTAAACGCACAGAAAAACGCAGTACCAACCAGATTTTAAACCGCCTGGAAAGCGTTGGAGCTGATTTAAATGCTTATACCACTAAAGAATACACTTGTGTACATGCTTCCTTTTTAAATCCCTATTTAGACCGGACGCTGGATCTTTTTAATGATATTATCTTTCATTCTACCTTCCCGGAAGAGGAAATGGATAAGGAGAAAAGCGTGATTCTGGATGAAATTGCATCTTACCTGGATCAACCTGAAGAAGCCATTAACGATGATTTTGAAGATATGCTTTTTGCCGGTCATCCGCTAGGCAATAATATCCTGGGCACTACGGATTCTGTTCAAAATTTCACCAGGGAAGATGTGATTGCCTTCAGGAAGGCGAATTACCGCACCAATGAAATCGTTGTTGCAGTGATTGGAAATTATAGCTTAAACAATGTGGTTAAAAAAGGAATTAAGCACTTTGCGGATGTTGAAGAGAACACACCGGCAAAACATCGGGCAAAGCCAGTTCTTTTAAAGTCAGTAACGACTACGATTTACAAACCCATTATGCAGGCACATTGCATCGTAGGCACTCAAACTTATTCTACTTATCAGGACCGCAAAGTTGGCCTAATGCTCCTGAATAATTATTTTGGCGGTAATGGCATGAGTTCTGTCTTAAATTTGCAAATCAGGGAGAAATATGGAATTGCATATACTATTGAATCAAATTTTTCACCCCTAAGCGATACCGGAATCTTTTCTATTTATTTCGGAACAGATAAAGAAAAACAGGAAAAAGCTTTGGCACTGATTTTTAAGGAAATTAAAAAACTAAAAGAAAAGCCATTAAATGATCTTCAATTACAAAAAGCCAAAAACAAATTTATTGGTCAGATTGCTTTAGGAGAAGAGAACAGAATTGGATTAATCATTTCAATGGCCAAAAGCTTAATTGACCACGATAAAATTGATTCGCTTGAAACCGTTTTTGAAAAAATAAATACGGTAAATACAAGGCAGATTGCAGAAATCGTCGATGAGGTTTTAGACATAGAAAGGCTTAACATTTTTACTTTCTCGCCGATAGCGGAATAATTGTTATTTTTGTACCATTAAGTTTTATTGGCCTGTCACCCTGAAACTCGTGGAAGGATAGACAAACAAGCCGGTCTTCGACAGGCTCAGACTGACAAACCGTTGAAATTAATAGCCTCAGGCTTAATCGTCTGAATGAAATATATTACATCATGAAATTACCTATAGTTGCTTACGGGGATCCGATTTTAAAAAAGATCGCAACCGATATTGATCAAGATTATCCAGAACTGGAAAAGCTGATTAGTGATATGTTCGATACCATGTATTATGCAAATGGTGTTGGCCTTGCTGCGCCACAAATTGGTCTTCCAATCCGTTTATTTATTGTAGATATCGGGGAGGATGAAGATGGAACACCTGGTTATAAAAAAGTATTTATAAACGCAAAAATCGTGGAAGAAACAGGCGAGCCCTGGATGTTCAATGAAGGCTGTTTAAGTATCCCGGATATTCGTGAAAATATTTCACGTAAACCCAATATCAAGATAAATTACCTGGATGAAAATTTTGTAGAACATACCGATGATGTGGATGGAATGCCAGCCCGTGTGATTCAGCATGAATATGATCATATTGAAGGCAAACTATTTACCGATAAAATAAGTGTGCTGCGTAAGACCATGCTGAAAAGCAAACTGGATGCCATTGCAAAAGGAAATATCAAAACAGATTACAAAATGAAGTTCCTGAATAAGAGCAAAAAAAGATAAATGTTATGGAAGAGGGAAAATGGAAACGTTTTCCCTTTTTTTATTCATTCCGTCATTGCAAGGCACGAGGTAATCTCAATCGCAAACAGATTGCTTCGTCAGCTGAAAAAGCCTCCTTGCCATGAAGATTTGTCGATTTTGAATGTCCAGGCCTACAGACTCCGAACTTAAGACTCAAGACTTAATTCTCACTTCGCTTCTTATCGCCGTCAAAAATCTGCTGCATTAATTTACCCCAGGCAAAAGGATTTAATAATGGGTTGGTTTGCACCATGTTTTTATTAACCATCCTGTCGAAGTTGTACCGGTAATTCTGACTGCCGATTTCCTGTCCGTCACGTGGTAAAGTCTGGATCAAACCATCTATCGATGAACGCGAAAGATTCTTTTTGGCTATCGCCATATCATCATCAGCCAGTTTCATCGATAGAAATTCCCGCGTAAATTCTTCTGTAGTTGCCCACGGAAAAACACGAACAGAAGGTAAATCAATTACGTTGGATTTTAACTTCACCATGATCGTATACTTACTGTCTGGTGTACCCTCCGGAATTATAGTAGAGAATTTTTTATAGCCAATGGCTGTGAATAAAATAGTGTCGCCAGGATTCACAACAAAACTAAAATAACCACGGTAATCTGCGGCAACCCGCTTGCTTTTGGCGGAGAGATCGGTAATGGTTACGTATGGGATTACATTTGAACTATCGATATCGGTAATAATTCCTGAAAATTGGATAAGTTTTTCCCCGGCCGGCTTCTGTTGTGCAAAAGTAGCAAAGGAAAAAAACAAGCAAATCAGGGTAACACAATATCTCATTGAGACAAAAGTAATTTTAATAATAAAACTTCCTTGTTAAATATTGTTAAAGCTATTCCTGCTCTGCCATGTTTACAGCAACGACTGAAGTGATTTGCGGTACAGCTTTCATTATAGCCTGTTCAATACCCGATTTCATGGTCATGAAACTCATTGGACAAGAGCCACAGTTGCCCAATAACTTAAGCTTTACTGTACCATCAGCTGTAATTTCTTCAACAGAAACATCACCTCCATCAGCCTTTAAATATGGCCTGATAGTTTCCAATGCCTGTTCTACTTGTTCTGTTAAATTCATTATTGGTTATTTAAAGATATAAAAATAGTAATTTTTTAGCAATTCGCCATTTGCGCATTATTGATGGATATCTGCTGTGCAATTTTACTGGCAATGTTTCCAAATATAACATCCAGCAAAGGATTTTGGTTTAAAGCAACCGGCTTACCATGGTCTCCGGCTTCTGAAATGCTTTGAATAATCGGAATTTCACCTAAAAATGGCACATCAAATCTTTCTGCTAGTTTTGTTCCGCCTCCCTTACCAAAAATGTAATATTTATTTTCCGGCAATTCTTCCGGCGTAAAATAAGACATGTTTTCTACAACCCCTAAAATGGGAATATTGATCCCGGGCATCTGGAACATGGCCAGCCCTTTATGCGTATCAGCCAGTGCAACCTGCTGCGGTGTAGTAACCACAACAGCACCTGATATAGGAAAACTCTGTGTAATGGTGATGTGGATATCTCCGGTACCAGGAGGAAGATCTACAATTAAATAATCCAGTTCGCCCCAATTCGTATCATTAAAAAGTTGCTTTACCGCATTTGAAGCCATTGGTCCGCGCCAGGGCACCGGCTGACCAGGATCTGCAAAAAAACCAAGAGATAAAATCTTGATGCCATATTTCTCAACAGGGATAATTTTTGTTTTTCCATCCGCCGTTTCTTCAGCACCTGGTTTTGCATCAACTAAATCAAACATCGTAGGCACTGACGGGCCATAAATATCGGCATCGATTAAACCTACCTTTGCACCATCCCTGGCAAGCACTACAGCCAGGTTACTGGATACCGTCGATTTACCTACACCTCCTTTGCCGGATGAAACCAAAATAATGTTTTTGATGTTATCCAATGAGGATGAATTTACAGGCTGTGTTACCCTTGAAGTAACATTAATGCTGATTTCAGCAGTTGCTGACACAAAATGTTTAATCGCGTTAGTACAGGCATTTTTGAGCATCTCTTTCATCGGGCAGGCCGGTGTGGTGAGCTCCAGTGTAAAGCTTATATGTTGATCAGTAATTTTTAAATCCTTAATCATGTTTAGGGTGACCAAATCTTTTTTCAGATCAGGATCCTCTACATTCTTAAGGGCATCTAAAACTTGTTGCGGGCTAATTTGCATGGTATTAATTTAAATTCAAAATTAACAAAACATCGCTACAAATACTTTTATTTAGGCTTTTAAACTGTAATTTTAACACGAAATAAACATTTAATTGTTACGTTTAAGCAATTAACCATTTTAACGACTATATGCGAATACCAAAAATCAAGATCCCTAAAAAATATTTAAAAATCGGAGCCTGGGTTTTAGGTGTTTTTTTAATTGTTTGCATGGCTTTAGGTGCCGTTGCCTATAGCAAAAGGGAAGCGCTGTTAAAGAAAATGATGGCTAAAGCTATTGCCAAAGCTGACCGGGATTATGGACTGGAAGTTAAAATCGGCTCTGCCGGATTTACAGGTTTGAGTACCGTAAAAATGACGGCGATTTCTATTGTACCTAAGGAGCGGGATACGCTTTCCAACATCGGCGAATTAAGCGTTGGGGTAAAGCTTCTTCCTTTAATATTTGGTAATGTCAAACTATCAGAAGTAAAAATGAGTAATGGATTTGTCAGTGTAGTGCTGAAGGATTCCACCACCAATATCGATTTTATTTTAAAGCGTAAGAAAAAGGACAGTACAGAAAATAAAGGCAAATCCAACCTGTCAGAAATTGCCAATAATATCCTTAACCAGGTTTTATACAAAATCCCTGATGATATGGATGTAAAAAACATGGTTTTTAAGTTTAACGATCATGATACAGCTAAACTAAGTTTTGCTACGGTTGCTGTAATTGATGGTGGTGATTTAAAATCGACCATTAACGTTAACCAAGGAGAATCTACCTGGCATATTGATGGTTATGTAAATCCGGGCAGCAAAGAATTAAGCTTCACCGCTTATGCTGACGGGAAGAAGCTGGAATTGCCTTATCTGAATAATAAGCTTCATGCCAAGTTGAGTTTCGACACCCTTCAAACGGAGCTAAAAAACGCAAAATACAGTGGTAATGATTATAAAATTTCCGGTTCATGGTCAGTTAAAAATATGCTGATTAACCAGCCAAGAATCGCCTCCAACGATATTATTGTTCAAAGTGCAAAATTAGACGCTGATATTTTAGTAGGTCCGAATTACATTGCATTAGATAGCAGCTCTACGGCTTATTTAAAAAATGCTGAAATCCATCCCTTTATCAAATATACTTTAGGGAAAAACAAAATCTACGAACTCAAACTTAACGCTCCTGAACAGGATGCACAAGCGGTTCTGAACGCCTTTCCTCAAGGTTTATTTGAATCCCTGGAAGGCTTAAAGGTACAGGGCAAGGTAAAATACAATCTTAATTTTTATCTGGACACCAAAATCCCGGATAGTGTTCGCTTTAATTCAACATTAACACCTGTTGATTTTAAAATTACAAAATGGGGGAAAACAGACCTGCAAAAAATTAACAGCCCTTTTGTTTATACGCCTTATGAATATGGCAAACCCATGCGTGATATTACCATCGGCCCCGCTAACCATAACTTTACACCATTAAATCAGATTTCAAAAAACTTTATCAATGCCGTGTTAACAGCAGAGGATCCATCCTTTTTTACGCACAATGGTTTTGTAGAAGAATCTATCCGGAAATCAATTGCCGTAAATTATAAGGAAAAGAAATTTAAAAGAGGGGGAAGCACCATCAGCATGCAGCTGGTTAAGAATGTTTACCTCAGTCGCCAGAAAACACTTGCAAGGAAAGCTGAAGAAATTCTCATTGTATGGCTTATCGAACATAATCACCTGGTAAGTAAAAACAGAATGCTGGAGGTTTATTTCAACATAATGGAACTGGGAAAAAACATTTACGGCATTGGAGAAGCATCAAGGTATTATTTTGGTAAGCAACCAGCCGACTTAACGATTGGTGACGGGTTATTTTTGGCCAGCATTGTTCCGAAACCAAAAGCAGCCATGTACAAGTTTATGGCAGGTGGCGGTTTGAAACCTTATATGTTCAACTATTTTAGGTTTATGGGAAACATTATGGCCAGGCGGGGTTTAACACCCGCTGACACTTCTGGTTATGGATTTTACAATGTTCGTTTAAGAGAGGGTTTACGCCAGTACCTGGCACCAGATACTTCAGCTGTGGATACTTCAGCATTTGATGGCGACGATGATGAGGGAATGCCGCCAGTGATCATGCAGGATAACAATAAAAACCTTTTCGATCGTATTTTTGGAGGGCGTAAGAATGATACCACAACCGTTAAACCTGCAGATACCACCAAAACCAGAAAACAGTTGAGACAGGAACGCCGAGAGCAGCGCAGGCTGCAGAAAGAGCTGGAGAAAGGATTGTAAATCAGCTGACAATTCACAATCAACTCAACTTTAATACATTAAACATCACCAAAGAGCATGCACAAAATACAGGTAGAGGATAAAGAATTCGAAATCTTTTTAGAAAATGAGACCATTAATAAAAGGATTCGTTTAATGGGCATTCAAATGAATGTCGATTATGAAAAAAAGTGTCCGTTGTTTATTGGTGTATTAAATGGAAGTTTTTTATTCCTGGCAGATCTCATCAAGGAAGTTGACATCCCCTGTGAGGTGGCATTTATGCGTGTGGCATCTTATGAAGGTACCTCAAGTTCCGGTCAGGTAAAAGAATTAATCGGCCTACCAGAAAATATAGAAGGCAGGGATATAATTGTCGTAGAGGATATTGTGGATACAGGCTTAACACTCACATATATTTTAAAAACCATAAAAGAGAAAAATCCGGCATCAGTAAAAGTAGCCTCACTTTTACTTAAACCTTCCGCTTTAAAGTACGAAATGGAAGATTTAGCCTACATTGGTTTTGAAATTCCAAATGAATTCGTGGTAGGTTACGGATTAGATTATAATGGATTGGGAAGAAACCTGATCGATATTTACAGGGCTACCGGGCATAATTTTTAATTGGATTAATTTATTTTTCGCACCTTTGCGCAATATTTTAAGATTATGACCATACATAAGGAAGGCTATACCACTATTGCCCTGACCATTTTACTGATTTTTGTGATCAACGCTGTTGTTGATTATAAATACTACGACATCACCTGGTTGCGTTGGTTCATTTATATTTTCTCCGCTGCCTTATTTCTGATTGTCCTGCAGTTTTTCCGCAATCCCAGCCGCAGTTTTTCCAATGGTGAAAACCTGGTGATCTGCCCTGCCGATGGGAAAGTAGTGGTAATAGAGGAAACTGAAGAAGGCGAATACTTTAAGGATAAACGTTTACAGGTTTCCATTTTTATGTCGCCGGTAAACGTACACATTAACCGGAACCCGATTTCGGGTGTGGTGAAATTTTTTAAATACCACCCGGGGAAATATTTAGCCGCCTGGAACCCTAAATCATCAACGGAAAACGAACGCACCACTACGGTGGTGGAACACAAAAATGGTACACCGGTTTTATTTCGTCAGATTGCAGGGGCGCTGGCCCGTAGAATTGTATGGTATGTAAAAGAGGGTGATCAGGTGGTACAGACTGAACAATTTGGATTTATTAAATTTGGATCAAGAGTGGATGTTTTCTTACCTGTTGGAACCAAAGTGAATGTTGAACTTAACCAGGTGGTAAAAGGCGGTATCACTACGCTGGCTACTTTAAGTTAATTAAATAATACATTTCTATAAAAACCCTGGCTGGCTTAATGCCACACCGGGGTTTTCTTTTATTCAGGCAGCGGAATTAATCTTAATCTGTAGTATCATTACCCACTTCCTTTTCTGCGCTGGCAACCGGCACAATGTGGTCGCTGATTAAACGTTGGGTTGGATAAGCAAAATCTGACTGATTGCGCATCACAATGTCCATAATTTCAAGGTTAATTTCCTGGCGGATATCTAGAAAGGCATCATTATTCAGTATGGTAACAAAGTAGTTGATTTCTACAATTAAACCAGAATCACCAAAGCTTTTAAAAGAGGCTGTTCCATCTCCGCTTGTTCCTTCATGTCCATTAATGTAAGATTCAATTTCAGTTACAATCCGCCTGACAGATTCTGCCTTTGTTTCATAAGTTAAACCGATAGTAAAGGCTACTTTTCTGGAGTTTCTGAGTGAAAGGTTTTCTAAAACACCATCAATCATACCACGATTGGGTATTGTAGCCATTGTCCGTTCTGAAGTACGTATCCTGGTGCTCCTGAAGCCTACTTTTTCTACCGTTCCTTCCACGCCGTCTACTTTCACCAAATCACCAACCACGAAAGGTTTATCCAGAAAAATAGTAAATGATCCGATCAGGTTTTCCAGACTTTCTTTTGCGGCTAATGCGATAGCTATACCACCAATGCCTAAACCGGTAATCAGCGTGAGTACGTTTACTTCAAAAACAAAGCCTAAGAGGGTAAAGAAGCCTATAAAGATCACAAGTGTCTTTAACAATTCCTTAAGAAAGGGCACTAACTGGTCATCCGATTTATTATTGGTAAATGATGCTTTGTACAACAGCACATGGCTAATAAAATCGATAATTCTCAAAATAATCCAGAATATGGAGAGAATAATCAGAAAAAGAAAAATCCGGTCAATACAATCTCCTAAACTTACTGGTACAGCTATTTTCATTTTCCCAACAAGCTTACGGTAATGAAATATAGCCACTTCAAGGGGATGCCTTAATTGATTGATCGCCAGGTAAAGTGTGGTCAGTTGAATGAGTAAGGAGATGGGCTTAATTAATAAAGCCACAAAAGCATCATCGTGTGATTGCTGCGAAAAGTTTCTAAACAACTTAAATAAAAGCTTGCTTAACAGCTTTGAAATAATTCTTTTTAAGATAATCCCTAAAAATAATATTGCACCAAACAGGCAATAAGCCATTACGGTATTACCCCAAAATACCTGATCGAAAAAGGCTGCATCTAACATATCCACAAATTTAATCCATATGATGGTTATTCACCTTTATTAATATTAACCTGATGGTTAAAATATCCTAAACAAAAAAACCTCCACGAAATGAATCGTGGAGGCTATATCTTATAATAAAGAATATTATTTTCTCAAAGATTTGATACGAGCAGCTTTACCAGTTAAAGCACGTAAGTAGAATAATTTCGCTCTACGAACTTTACCATAGCTATTCACTTCAACTTTCTCAATGTTTGGAGAGTTAAAAGGGAAAATACGCTCAACACCAACACCGTTGCTGATTTTACGAACGGTGAAAGTTTCGTTAGCACCCGCACTGTTACGTTGGATTACAACACCTTGGTAAATTTGAACACGTTCTTTATTACCTTCGCGAATTTTATAGTGTACGCTCACTGTATCGCCAGACTTGAACGCAGGAAAATCTTTTTTCGCGATGGCCTGCTCTTCAACAAATTTTACTAAATCCATGATTTTAAGCTATTAAATCGATATTTCAACCCGTGAAATTCGGATTGCAATATTAGGGATTTTTTTTCAATTAAAAAAACTAATTTTATTTTTTCCACAATCTTTTAGAATTCCACATTAACCCTGTGTAAACTCTTCTATTCCAAAAGGTCAGGCCGGCGCTGCCTGGTTCGTTCCAGCGCCTGTTCATGCCGCCATTCATTCACTTTTGCCTCATGTCCGCTTAACAAAACATCAGGTACTTTATGGCCTCGCCAGTCTGCCGGGCGGGTGTAAACAGGTGCATCTAAAAGCTCACCCTGAAAACTATCAGAAAGGGCAGAGGTTTCATCGTTCAAAACACCCGGTATTAAGCGCACCACAGCATCAACAACTATTGCGGCAGGCAATTCCCCGCCACTCAAAACATAATCGCCTACAGAGATCTCGCGGGTAACAAATACATCACGGATTCTTTGATCAATTCCTTTGTAGTGGCCGCATAAAATAATGATATTTTTCTTTATAGAAAGTTCATTTGCGGTGCTCTGATTTAAAGTGACACCATCCGGACTCATAAAAATGACCTCATCATATTCGCGTTCAGCCTGAAGCTTTTCAATACAGGCCGCAAAAGGCTCAATACTCATCACCATTCCGCTGCCGCCGCCATATTGATAATCATCTACGCTTTTCTGTTTACTTGTAGAATAGTCGCGCAGATTATGCACAACAATTTCGGCTATGCCCTTTTTTTGTGCCCGCTGTAAAATGGAATGGGCAAAAGGACTTTCTAATAATGCCGGAAGAACAGTTATAATATCGAAACGCATGGTGCAAATATAAAGTTTTGAATCGGGAGTTTTGAAACTGCGGCAGACTAAACCGTCCACTGATCGTGAATCACCGCAACAATATAATAAGTGCTTCCTTGCTTTTTAAATACAAAACGCAGGCTTTTCCAATCTAGCCCTTTGTACTTTTCGTCAGTACCTTTAAAGTAATATTCTGTAAAGTGAAGCTGCGGGTAACTTTCTTTTAAATTATTGATGGTATTGCCCTGGCCGATAATGGTGTCATAGCTTTTCTTATCTGCATTTAAATAATCTGCATCATAAATAAAGTGCTCTAAATAAGGCTTAACCTTCATTTTAATGGCTTCGCCGCTACCATCAAAGTGGCCCCAGGTAAGTGTCCAGTTTTTATCAATGGCTTCTAAAAAATCTTTTGCCAATACATGTTTATGGGTTTGATCGATAAAGCCATATGGTGAAAATCTGACTCCATCAACCGGATGAAAATGGGAGGCAAATGCTGTATAGTCTTTATTTTTTAAGGCCTTTAAAGCACTTAAAGCTACCGCTTCAATCGTGTCTCTCTGGCTCTTTACGGGTCTTGTTTTTGCTACCTTGTTATGGTCTTCAGGCTGCTTATTCTGGCTGCAACTTACCAATAGCCACACCGCAGCAACAATAATAAATAAACGCTTCATAATGGCTAAACGATAAAGAAAACAAAAACTGATAAGCCTGAGCTTTATGTTGCCAGGTAAACATCCAGCAGGCCTTCGGGTAGATCTAAATTTAAGATTTTTTCTTCATCATCAATCTCTATAATAAAGTCTTCATTTAAGGGAAAAAGAATCTCAGTTTCCTGATACATCACCGTTGCCACGAATTGCTGCGGATATTCATTTACTTCTAAAATTTCACCGAGTTTGCCCATTGTTTTATCAATGGCCATGAAACCTCTTAAATCTGTATAGAAAAACTCACTTTCATCACGCTCGGGCTTTTGGCTTAAGGGCAGATATAATTTTTTCTTCAACAAAGGTTGTGCCTTATCAATATGATCAACATCATCAAAATTAAAATAACCCGTTTTATTTGCTTGTAATTTCGACTCCGCTACAAAGTAAGGGACAAGCTTTCCATTCATGTCTGCAAAAACAACATCAAATTCAAGCTGCTCGTATTCATCAAACTCAAAGAATACTTGTACCTCTCCTTTTAAACCCCTGGTTTTCGTAACGTAACCTACATAAAATGCTTCTTCGTGTTTCATTCCTTAAACTCATTGTATTATCGTCATTGCTTCGTACTTCGCAATAATGATATTGAATAAAAAATAGCTTATATAAAAATAGCGTTCCGAAATTCGGAACGCTATTTTTTGAAACAAAATAATTAAAATTATTCTGCTCCTTCTTCTTTAGTAGCTTCTGCTGCAGGAGCTTCTTCAGTTGCTTCAGCTTCAACAGCTGGTGCTTCTTCTTCAACAACCTCTTCTGCAACTGGTGCATTTTTAGCTGCAATTGCTGCTGCTCTGTCTTCTTTTTTCTTAGCTTCTGCTGCTAATGCCGCTTTACGCACATCTGCTTTAGAAGTAGCTAAACCTTCAGTTTTACCAGAGATTTTGCCAGCTTTAGCATCAACCCAGGCAGCAAATTTCTCGTCTGCTTGTTCTTGTGTTAAAGCACCTTTTTTAACACCACCTTCTAAGTGTTTTTTGTATAAAACACCTTTGTAAGATAGGATAGCACGAGCTGTATCAGTTGGTTGTGCACCACTGTTTACCCAAGCTAAAGTTTTTTCGAAGTTAATTTCGATAGTAGCAGGATTGGTGTTTGGGTTATAAGAACCTAAACGCTCAATGAATTTACCATCACGTGGAGAGCGGGAATCTGCTACCACAACGTGGAAAAAAGGCTTTCCTTTTTTACCGAATCTTTGCAATCTGATTTTAGTTGCCATTTCTTTTCGTATTTATGTATTCAACATAGTTCCCGGAGCTACATACTGCGGGGCTGCAAAGATAACTAAAATACTGTAAATTAAAAACATAGTTTAATATCTTTATTTTCAGGAGATTTGGCTCAAAATTTTTGCACATCCCATATGAAAAAAATTGCGATTGACATGGATGAAGTAATTGCTGACGCTGTTGGCAAATTCATTAAACTATATAACCGGGATTATAATGTTCCGCTGGATTTGAAAATCGATGCCGGAAACGAAATTTTCCATCATGTTCCTCAAGAGGTAAATCAAAAATGGTTTGAATATATTAATGAGCCTGGTTTTTTTCGTGATTTAGAAGTAATCACAGATAGCCAACGTGTAATTAAAGCATTGCAGGAAAAATACGATGTTTATATTGTTTCCGCAGCCATGGAATTTAGAAATTCTCTAGTGGATAAGTATGACTGGCTGGCTGAACATTTTCCATTTATTGACTGGCAACACATCATGTTCTGCGGAAATAAAATTGTAAATACAGATATCATCATTGATGACCGAACCAAGAACTTCATCAATTTCCCTGGCCGTCCTTTATTGTTTACTTCTCCGCATAATTTACTGGTTACGGAATATGAACGTGTAAACACCTGGGAAGAAGTAGCAGGCTTACTTCTTTAATTAGTACTGCTAAAATATAACTGATTTAAAAATACATGTAACATTTTAATGGTAAAATATTCTAATATAGAAAAAATCAAGCTATGTTAGTAACCACAACGCCTACAGTGGAGGGCAGAAGAATTATTAAATATATCGGCCTGGTTACAGGTGAAACCATAATCGGCGCAAATATTTTCAAGGATTTATTTGCAGGTATTACAGATATTGTTGGAGGACGATCAAGTTCATATGAACGGGTTTTGCGTGAAGGAAAAGATACCGCAGTGAATGAGATGCAACAATATGCTGCTGCTTTAGGTGCAAATGCGATTGTTGGTGTCGATTTAGACTATGAAACGGTGGGCAGCGGCGGAAGTATGCTAATGGTAAGCGCCAATGGCACAGCCGTTATTTTAGAAGATTAAGAGATTGCTTATAGCGAAACTAAGCAAAAACAGAAAGTCTTTCCGGTGCGGGAAAGACTTTTCTTTTATGGTATATGAGGCAAACTAGAAAGATAAAATATCAATCAGCTTTAGCCACTTCGAACTTACTTTTTCTGCATCAATATGCTTAATGGCATGATCAAAAGGTGTAAACACAATCTCCCTGTTCATTTGTCCAACCATTACACTTCTTTCACCGTTTATTAAACCCTCCACTGCGGCCACGCCTAACTGGCTTGCCAATACACGATCCATACAGGTTGGTTTTCCGCCACGTTGAATATGCCCTAAAACAGAAACTTTCGTATCGTAATGAGGGTATTTGGCCTGCAGAATTTCGCCCACTTTAAATGCACCGCCATTATCGTCACCTTCGGCAACAATAATAATTTTAGAAGCCTTATCTTTTCGGCTATGTTCTAATTTATGTAAAATATCATCGGCATTCATATTGGCTTCTGGGATCATGATGGCCTCGGCACCTACGCCAATACCACTCCTCAAGGCAATTAATCCCGAATCGCGTCCCATTACCTCCACAATAAAAAGTCTGTCGTGAGATTCTGCAGTATCTCTGATCCGGTCAACCGCATCAATTACAGTGTTAATGGCAGAATCATAACCAATCGTGAAATCAGTTCCGGCTAAATCGTTATCAATTGTTCCGGGCAGGCCAACAATAGGAAAATCAAACTCTTTAGCAAAGACATTTGCCCCTGTAAATGTTCCATCTCCACCAATCACAACCAAAGCATCAATTTCTTTTTCTTTCAGGTGCTGATAAGCTTTTTTTCTTCCTTCTACTGTCCTGAAAGCTTCACTGCGTGCTGTTTTTAGCATTGTTCCGCCACGTTGAATGATATTGGCCACAGATTTTCTATCCATTGGAATACAATCATTGTTGATCAATCCCTCGTATCCACGGATAAACCCGGTTACTTCTATATCATAATAAATGGAGGCCCTGATTACAGCCCGGATTGCGGCATTCATGCCTGGCGAATCTCCGCCAGAGGTTAAAACACCAATGTTCTTTATCTTACTCATTTGTTTTTGTTCTGGAAAGCTGCCTTTCCGCTGTCTAAAAATTTAATGTAATTTTCAGGTTCATAATCAGCTCCCTGTGGTGGAACAAGAACATGTCCATCGCCATCAACAATCACATACTGTGGCTGAGAATTGCTGTTAAATGTTGCTGCCTGAAAATCACTCCATTTTTTACCTATCGTATTTATCTTTTTTTTGCTGAATGTTGAAACATAATGTTCCGAAACAGGTAGTTCCGTTTTATCATCAACTACCAATTCAGCCATTACAAAATCGTTCTTAAGTCTTTTGGCAACTTCGGCATTTGACCAGACATTATTTTCCATTTTCCGGCAATTTACACAATTCCAACCCGTAAAATCTATTAAAACTGGTTTGCCAAGTTCTTTAGATGCCTGTTTAGCTTGTTCAAAATCATAATAAGGATCAAACCCTTTAGGTGTTAAACGATGAAAAAGTTCTGCATACTTTTTCTCTTTGATTGATGTTTTAGTCTCTGTAGTGGGTTGTGCGGCTGTTAAATTATTCAAATCGAAATCCTGCGTTGCGGTAGGTGGTAAAAAAGCACTAATGGATTTTAATGGTGCACCCCACATTCCCGGAACCAAATAAACGACCCAGGCAAAGACTAATATGGCCAAAAACGTTCTTGGAACAGATAAATAAGGCAGATCACTATCGTGCGAAAATTTAATTTTACCCAATAAATAAATCCCCATCAAGGTAAAGATGGCAATCCATATGGCCAAGAAAACCTCTCTATCTAACAAATTCCAATGGTAAGCCAGATCTACATTTGATAAAAATTTAAAAGCAAAAGCCAGTTCAATAAATCCCAAAACTACTTTTACACTGTTCAACCATCCGCCAGATTTTGGCAATGATTTCAATAATGAAGGGAACAAGGCAAATAATGCAAATGGAATGGCTAAAGCAAATGAAAACCCAAACATACCAACCGCCGGGCCTAATCTATCACCTTTTGATGCCGCATCTACTAATAAGGTACCAATTAATGGTCCGGTACAGGAGAATGAAACCAGGGCTAAACTAAAGGCCATAAAAAATATACCCATTAGGCCGCCTTTATCAGATTTTGCATCAATTTTATTAACAAATGCACTTGGCAAAGTAATTTCAAATGCGCCTAAAAAAGATGCGCCAAAAACAACCAGCATTAAAAAGAAAAAGGCATTAAAAATTCCGTTAGTAGAGAGTGCATTGAGCGCATCAGAACCAAAGGCAATAGTTACCAGCATGCCGAGGGCAACATAAATAACAATAATTGATAAGCCATAAATTATGGCCTGACCGACAGCCTTGCTTTTACTACCTGCCTTTTTAGTAAAAAAACTTACCGTTAGGGGTAGCATTGGGAAGATACATGGCATTAAGATCGCTGCAAATCCAAATAACAATCCTTTGATGAAAGTTTGCCAGAGCGTTAGTTTCTCTTCATCTCCAGCTTTTTTAACTGCAACAGTAGATTTAATAGTATCCTTTTTAACCGAATCTTTTACAATTTTATTAACAGCACTATCCTGTGCCGAGCCTACCTCGGTAAATACCATATCATCTGGTGGTGCCACAGTCGTTGTATCTTGATTAACGCTGGCATAAACCTTAGCAGCAGGCAATGTCATAAACATTGTAGCTGTTAAAAACAATATAAAAAACTTTTTCATTTGTGTGTTTGTGTGTTTAGGCCGTGAAATTAAGCATAATTTTTATAAATGATAAGCCGGGAAGTGGTGATGACAGATAGATTTTACTTTAAAACGAAACAGTCCCGATTTTGTCGGGACTGTTTCTAAGTTTCTTATGATCAATTATTTAACCGGAATACTAAATTCAATCTCTTCCGGAGGAAGGCATTGCTTATCGTTACAAACCATAAATTCTACTTTACCCTTAACTGTTGTGGCAGCTTTATTTAGTTTAATCTTTTGTTGAAAAATCACCGATTTTTCAAAATAGCTCACATTCATTTTAAAAGTATCTTCATATTTCACAATGGCTTTCGGCTCAACCGGTTTTCCGACTAATGAAAAATCTTTAGAAGGAGAAAAAGTAAATGTTGTTTTTACGGGGCCGCCATCCTTCACATTCTGCGAATAAATATGCCACCTGTCTTCTATCGTTGCCTTTAAATATAGAACGGCCTCTGTTTTACTGATTTTTTTTGCGGCATAAGACCAGGTTACCGGTTTTTCAATTTGAGCAAAGGCTCCTGCAATGGTAAATAATACCAGAGATAGTACAAGTGTGATTTTTTTCATTGTGTGTTTTATTTTGTGTGTATAAATTCTATTTCTTTAAAATTGAACGTTTTCTGTTCTTTCGCAGTATGCATAATTAATCGGCCACGTTCATCTACCCCCATAATTACGCCTTCAAAAACTTCTCCGTTTGCAAAGTAAGATGCCTTAACATCATAATGGTATAATTGGCTTAGGTAATTTTTATGTAAAATATCATAACTGCCGGATTTCAACAGGAGGTAATATTTTTCCATAAAGATGGAAATTTTTTGTAAAATGTTCATCAAATCAGTTTCCTTTTGTATGATCTGCATCAGCGAAGTAGCCTTGTTACCTATACTCTCTGCAAAAATTACCTGGTTGATGTTCAAACCAATGCCAATAACAGAAGATTTAATTACAGCACCTGTCAGTGTGTTTTCAATTAATATTCCGCCCATTTTTTTATTGCTGTAATAAATATCATTAGGCCATTTGATTTTTACCCCCTCAGCTATAAAATCACCTAAAGCTTCTCTTACAGCTAAACTAACTGCCATATTTAAATAAAACTGTTTATTAAGGGGTAAGAATGCGGGTTTCAGATACAGGCTCATGCTGATATTCTTACCGGGTTCCGTTTGCCAAACCAGCTGTTGCTGTCCTCTTCCTGAAACCTGATTATCTGCCATAATAACAGTACCTTCAGCTAATGGCTCGGATTTTGACAACAGATCCTTTAAAAAGTTATTGGTAGAATCAACCTCTTTTAATTTGATTAAATTTTGACCAACAAATAGTGTTGAAAAAGTGTTATTTTGCAAGTGTTGAATTTATAATATAATAATTCCAAAATTAAAGCATTTTAATGGTAAAAAAGAAAATAGTAGCCCTTTCTACTTACCTTTCTGAGTTAGCTGTACAAGGCATACAGGAAAAAAAAGGAGAAGATATAGTGCGGTTAGATCTTAGAAATATTCACACCTCAGTAGCTGATTATTTTATAATTGCAAGTGCCAACTCCGGCACTCAGGTTAAAGCAATTGCAGATAGTGTAGAAAAAGAGATATTTAAGGCCACTCAGGCCGACCCAAGACATAAAGAG
Source organism: Pedobacter sp. GR22-10 (assembly GCF_026239715.1). Taxonomy (NCBI): domain Bacteria; kingdom Pseudomonadati; phylum Bacteroidota; class Sphingobacteriia; order Sphingobacteriales; family Sphingobacteriaceae; genus Pedobacter; species Pedobacter sp. GR22-10. Next base: position 580,255 of record NZ_JAPIVR010000003.1, on the reverse strand, counting down.
GGTCAGGAATCTGCAGATTGGATTATTCTTGATTATTTTGATGTGGTTGTGCACATTTTTAAAACTGAAAAGCGCCACTTTTATGGCATAGAAGAATTGTGGGGAGACGCTGAAAGTACAAATTACCAAAGCGCATAACCTGTTAGAACCATTTTGAACAAGACAATGAACGATAATCAGAATATAAACGACAATAAAAAAATAGGAAGAAAAATACCAAACATTCCTAAAAAACCACAAAAAGGACCAAAGTTTAATGTTTTCTGGATTTATGCAGCAATCATTATAGCTGTTATCGCTGCCCAGTTATTATTTTCTGGTGATGGTGGCAAAAAAGTAGATTACCCGGAATTTGAAAGCAAAATGCTTTTAACCGGAGATGTTGAACGTTTAGTGGCTTACCGGTCAGAAGATTTGGTTAAGGTTGAAGTTTACATCAAACCTGAAGCCCTGAAAAATAAACCTGAATATAAAAAATATAAAAGCACGGGTACTTTTTCTGCAGTAAACACCGGCCCTACGGTATATTTCAATGCGGGTACAATGGATGGTCTGGATAAGCAATTAGCCGAATCTCAGAAAAACCTGCCTCCCGGACAAAAACCAATTCTAGCTGAAAAAGATAGCCGCAGCAATCCTTTCATGGGTTTACTGGTTAATATTGGTCTTCCCTTATTGCTTTTAATTGGATTCTGGATTTTTATGATGCGCCGTATGGGCGGCGGAGGTGCTGGCGGAGGTCAGATTTTCAGTATCGGTAAATCAAAAGCTACTTTATTTGATAAAGAAAGCCAGGTAAACATCACATTTAATGATGTAGCTGGTCTTGAAGAAGCGAAACAAGAGGTGATGGAAATTGTAGATTTCCTTAAAAACCCTAAAAAATACACGAACCTGGGTGGTAAAATACCTAAAGGCGCATTATTGGTTGGTTCTCCCGGCACAGGTAAAACCCTATTGGCAAAAGCCGTTGCAGGTGAAGCGCAGGTACCTTTCTTCTCTTTATCTGGTTCAGATTTCGTAGAGATGTTTGTAGGTGTTGGTGCATCACGTGTAAGGGATTTGTTTAAACAAGCCAAAGACAAGGCGCCATGTATCATCTTTATTGATGAGGTTGATGCCATTGGCCGTGCACGTGGTAAAAACAGTGTGATGGGCGGAAACGATGAACGTGAAAATACCTTAAACCAATTATTGGTTGAAATGGATGGTTTCGGAACCGATTCAGGAATTATCATCCTGGCCGCAACCAACCGCCCGGATGTACTGGATTCAGCACTTTTACGTCCAGGTCGTTTCGACAGGCAGATTTCTATCGATAAGCCGGATTTAGTTGGCCGTGAGCATATTTTCAATGTTCACTTAAAACCAATTAAAACATCCGAAGAAGTAGATGCTAAAAAACTATCTGCACAAACCCCTGGCTTTGCCGGTGCAGAAATTGCCAATGTTTGTAATGAAGCGGCTTTGATTGCTGCGCGTAGAAACAAAGAACAGGTTGATATGCAAGACTTTCAGGATGCCATTGACCGTGTGATTGGTGGTTTGGAGAAGAAAAATAAAATCATCTCTCCTGAAGAAAAACGAATAGTTGCATATCACGAAGCAGGTCATGCCATTGCGGGCTGGTTCTTAGAACATGCCGATCCATTGGTTAAAGTTTCGATTGTTCCGCGTGGCGTAGCGGCATTAGGTTATGCGCAATATCTTCCGAAGGAGCAATTCCTATACACCACTGAGCAATTAATTGATGGTATGTGTATGACAATGGGTGGCCGTGTGGCTGAAGATATTACTTTTGGCAAGATTTCAACTGGTGCACAAAATGATTTGGAGCGTATCACTAAATTATCATATGCTATGGTAAGTATTTATGGTATGAATGAAGCAGTAGGAAATGTTTCTTTCCATGATCCACAGAACGAATACAACTTTAACAAACCCTATTCTGAAAAAACATCTGAACTGATTGATGTAGAGGTTCGTAAATTGATTGGCGATGTGTATATCAAAACCAAACAATTATTGCTTGACAAACAGGATGGCTTAGAAAAACTCGCGCAAAAACTCCTGGAAAAAGAGATTTTATTCCAGGCAGATCTGGAAGAAATTTTAGGCAAGCGTCCTTTTGATGCCCGCACAACTTATGATGAATTTGTAAACGGAACCGGAGACCAAAGTCCGGCCGCTGAAGGACTTATTCATGATGGTGTAAGCGATACCGATATCAATAAAGAAGTGAACGGATTAAATCCGGCAGCAGAAAAAGAGTAATGGTTATTATGCGTTAAATTGCATATCAACACAATTATACATATGTTTGAACCCTTGAGCTTTGATAAGTTCAAGGGTTCATTTTTTTATTCCAATGAAAGATAATACGACAGCGAAAGAGCAGATCTTAAAAAAAATAAGAAAAGCACTTTTAGAAAAACGTGAAAATCCATATCCAAATTTAGAGGAAAGTCCGTTGTATAAGAAAAATGCAGACGAACTTGAAGTTTTATTTGCTGAACAACTTACAGCAATATCTGGTAATTTTATTTTTTGTGAAGATGGGATCGATTTTTTTGAAAACATGCTTCAATTGGCTGATCGATTTAAATGGCGTAAAATCTATTGCTGGGAACCAGAACTTCAGGATTTTTTAGCCAAATATGAGTTTCCCTTTTATCAGACGGATAAAGATTTTGAACAGGCTGAAGTGGGTATTACACTCTGCGAAGCCCTGATTGCCCGCAACGGAAGCGTAATGGTAAGCAACAGTGGTGCCGCTGGCAGAAGATTAAGCATCTTTCCACACCATCACATTGTGATTGCGAAAACCAGCCAGTTGGTTTTAGACCTGAAAGATGGTTTTCAGTTATTAAAAAATAAATACGGTAATCAGATTCCTTCCATGATCAGTAACATTACCGGCCCAAGCAGAACCGCAGACATCGAAAAAACACTGGTTTTGGGCGCCCACGGTCCGAAAGAGCTTTTTGTTTTTATGATTGATGATTTGAGTTAATTTAATTGCTCACATATCCCTTGCTCTTAGCTGTATACTTTAAAAAGCCTACGGCTATTCCTGCTCTAACCCAGGCGTAACGATCTTTAAAATAAATATTGTAGGGATCTTCGCCATAATATCCAACCGCGAGACTAAAGGCCGTTTGTCGCATAAAAAATGGCGAATAAAATCCTGAAGCTTCTGCATTTAACCTTCTCTTCGTTGCAAAAAAATTATAATTATCATATTTATTAACTGCGTAAGAAATGTCTAAATTCCAGCGAAATCGTTCTTTGTTAAGATATCCACTATTTGTTTCCTGAAGTTTCCCTTTATTTTTTGCTGTAAGCAAGATATCATTTTCGGTGAACAAATCTTTAAAATAAACATAAGTGCGGTATGAAAAGTTATAGCTGATTCTACTAAAACCATAATCACCTTTTAAAATGGGATTATAATTAAAGATCTGATTTTTAAATTCAAGCTGATGATTTATAGAGGTCCAGGTGGCTAAATCATCATGGTCTATTTTACCCCAATTATATCTCAAATAAACATAATTCGTATAAAAATCCCAGTTTTTATAACTTAATGTTCCAACAATTGGCCTTGGTGTATCATCTTGGCCATTGGAATGGTGCATAAAACCAGCGGTACCATATTTGTAATTAACTTCATCAGTATTTAACCGATAATATGCCGCAACACCAATCCGAAAATCCGGTGTGTAAACTGGACTTGATTTGATATTAAGCATTCTGATTGTAAAGTCTGGCACTATTGCGATGGCTAATCTTGATCCTTTTGTTCCTAACGCCATAAATGAAGTGGTTAACCTGGCTGTAAAAACATACTTATTTTTAGATCCTAACTCTCCTAGTGGCGCAAAATAAGATAATGGATGGTTTTGACGATAAAAGTCTATGAACCTAAGATTCAGATAGCGCGTGGAATCTTGTGCTTTAATTTGTATAAAACAAGATAGTGATAGAATAAGAAGCGTTATTTTTTTCATAACCGGATAAATAGTTTTCAATGGATTATTTCTGACTTTGTTCTCCAGCTACGGTTGGATTACCCTGGCCAAACAAGCTAAATCCAATGGCAAAACCTACCCATGGCTTTCCCTGGTATCCCCAGCTGACTGCAGTAGCAGATTTATCAATAAAGTCCACGCCTGTAAACAGCCCTATCTGGAACTTGTCATATTGATACATATATCCTGCGGAAAAAGACAGCGCAGAAGCAGAATTGTCTTTGTCAAGTTTAACACCACCTACTGATACGCCTCCTAGCAAATTGCTGGCAGAATATACCCTATTAACATGCTGCCATCTCATACCCGCAGATATTCCAAAATTTATCTTTTCTTCAAAAGTAAATGGTGCCTTCGAATTGCCAAATCTAGCCTTAATCGGTAATGTTAAAAAACCCCAGGTAAATCCTTTTTTATGCGGGTAGATAGATTCACATTTATCATTAAAGTCTTTAAGCGAAATAAAAAACTGCATGTTATTCCCCCAAGAATCAACATAGGCCAAATTTTTATATTTAAAATTATGTAAGGTCTTATTTTTTATTTGTGCCGTGTCAATTCCAATATCAGATTTGAATATTCTATAAGCCGAATCAACATTCTTGGAACCTCTTGTGTTATTTTTATTTCTATTAAACGATTTCGTCGCATTCCTGTCTTTTGATCTATTTTCAGTTAACTGATTATAGAATTTTACTTTGTTTGAATCAATACTATAATTCCACACTGATATTATATAACCATTTTCTACTATTTCGTATATATGAAATTTTGTGTCGTTTTTTAATAAAAAAGATAGGCTCGTATCAATTTTATTGTTTATCGGATCATAAACTTTTACTGAAATATTGGTTTTGGTTACAAAGGACTGTCCGATAATATCGGTGCTTTTGCCATTTGACTGGCCGAAAGACTGACCAATAAGCAGGCAATAAAACAATACGGTTAAGAGCTTTTTCATGATTTGCGTTTTTTAGATTGTTTGAGATTCAGTAAAAGTAATACCAAGCCATCCATCCCGCATATACCCGCTATCCGGTATATTCAAATATTCATAACCGATTTATATTTAAATGTTTAACACTTATATGAGGTTAGATATAAAATAAGGGAAACTTTATGCCTGATGAGCAAATGCATTTTTAATTTTATATTTTTACTAACAAACGCTCCAACGATGAATAAAAATTTATTCAATCTGATTTTACTTATTTTTCTTTCTCTACGCTTATGTTCTGCCCAAACAGGAAATCCAATTTTAATTGATACCGCCCTTAAGTACAGTATCAGCAAACATGGTTATTTTTATGAAGACAAGCATTTGAACCTGACCATTGATTCTATTGTGCGATACAAGAATGTCCGTAAGCTCACGCCACTTACTCCGGGAAAAGTTTTTAGCAAGGGCTATACCCAATCCTATTTCTGGATTGCTTTTGATGTCGAAAATACTTTAGATCAGGCCGTTCACCTGATGTTTAAAGAACACAGCTCAAGCGTCAACAGGTTACAACTTTATAAACAGGATGAAAGCGGGAAAATTCATCCTCTTGGCTTAACCGGAGATCATTTTCCGTTTAAAAAAAGACCTTACCAAAACCGCAGCTTCATTTATCCCATCATATTGACTGCACAAGAAAAAGCTACCTTTTTCTTGTGGGCAGATAAACGCGGGCAGAATATGTATATGCCCATGTCGATCGGCCGCGATATCAATATTATCCAGGCGGAAATCCCGCAACATACTTTATTTGGATTTTATACCGGGGTTTTCATTTTTGCTGTCATTTTTAACCTGTTATTATTTACCTCCGTCAGAGATCGCATTCATTTATATTATGCGCTATATATTTTTTGTACGTTGATTTTTATCCTGGAAGAAGAAGGACTGGCTTTTCAGTGGTTTTACCCCGATTTTCCTGGTCTGCAGGATTATATGCGCTTGATTATGGCTTCCCTGAGCTGTGGTTTATTAATCCAGGTGATGCAGCTTTTCATCAATCAGAACCAGTCCAACAGCCGCCTATTCAGGTTTACAAATCTCTATAAACGCTTCTGCTGGATGATGTCTGCCATCCCGGTGTTCATGCTGTTTAAATCGTTTATACTTCTTGAAAAAACGGTTTTTTACATCAACAACCTTTTGGCACTGCTCACCGTCATCATTATCGTCATCTGCGTAACAGAAAGAATTAAGGCCGGTTATACACTGGGCTGGTATTACCTCACTGCTACCATAATGCTTTTATTTGGGGTGTTTAACTATGTGTTTAACACTTTAGGCATTACCAATTTTAATCTTTTCAAGCCCAACGGACTTGTGGTGGGTTTAACGGCAGAGATTATTTTTTTATCCTTTGCCCTTACACAACGCTACAATTTTTTAAAAAAGGAAAAGGAGGTACTGCTGGAAGAAAAGAGCAAACACCAGATAGAACTTGCAGATGGTATTTTCAATGCGCAGGAGGATGAACGAAGCCGTTTGGCCAGAGATCTCCATGATGATCTGGGTGGCACGCTGTCCATCATCAAACTCAACATCACCGCTTTTCAGCGCAAAGCGCTTCAGCTCACTGAAGCAGAACGTTCCTTCTATGATCAAACTATTGGCATGATTGAAAAAGCCTGTATAGACCTCAGGGCCATTTCACATAACCTGATGCCTAAAAATTTTGAACATGCAGGCTTAATTGAAACCCTGAATGAACATTTCAAAAGTCTTAACCATTCTGGTAAAATAGTTTTTGATTTTATATTTCAGGTGGAGCATCCTATCCATAGTGCAATGGAAATTACCATTTACCGGATGGTAAATGAACTGATCAACAACATCATCAGGCATTCCTGTGCTTCCATGGCGACCATACAAATCTTATCATTTGATGACAGAATCAATATTATGGCAGAAGATAATGGCATCGGTTTTAATCCGGAAACCGATAAAAACGGCCTTGGTCTACAAAACATCCGCTCGCGGGTCAAATATCTGAATGGTAGAATACAGATTGACAGCAATCCAAACGGCACCACCACCAGCATTGATATTCCATTAAATTCCTAATAAGCATGGAAAAAGACCACATTACCATAATGATTGTCGATGATCATAAACTATTTGCCGAAGGATTATCGGCCATCCTTTCTACACAGGCTCAATTTAAAATCATCGGTACAGCTGCCAACGGCAAGGAAATGCTGCACCTGCTCAATCACCATTTGCCGGATATTTTAATCATCGATTTAAATATGCCGGTTATGGATGGCGAAACGGCTTCTGAAAAGATCAGGCAATTATTTCCAGCTGTTAAAATCATGGTACTCTCGATGTATCATACAACAAAACTGGCCACCAAGCTCGAAGAAATAGGCGTAAAGGCCTTTGTTCAGAAGGATACCGATGCCGAAACCTTATTCAAAATTCTTACGGGCATTCAGAATGGCGAAAAGCACTTTAATAAAGTAAAAACCATTGTACAATCCAACGCAGTTTATAACATTGATGATCAATTTCAAAAAAGGCATAACCTTACCTCCAGAGAAATGGAAATACTCCAGCTCATCCGTGAAGATTACACCTCCATGCAGATTGCCCAAAAATTATTTATCAGTTTAAATACTGTTGATACACACCGTAAAAATATGGCCCAGAAGTTAAATGTGACTGGTAAAAGCGGATTATTAAAGTTTGCACTCGAAAATAAGCAACGCTAAAAATTTATTTATTTTCCAAATTCGAATATAATTGATATTTTTATACTACATACCGTTTTAGTATGCGGTATTATAATTTATGAGCAAAGTAATAAATACAGTAATAACCGGTACGGGAAGTTATATTCCTGACCATATAATTTCTGGTAACGAATTCCTGAATTCGACTTTTTTTGAGAACGGAAATCGTATTGATAAAGATCCTGCAGAGATTATTCACAAGTTCTCTGAGATCACAGAAATCATAGAACGAAGATACGTTGGGGAAGAGCTGTTAAGCAATCATATTGGCGCAAAAGCTGCAGAAAAGGCCATTGAAAATGCAGGTATTGATAAGGAAACATTAGACTACATTATCTTTTGTCATAACTTCGGAGACATTCCATTAGGCAGCAACAGAACAGATATTTTGCCGTCACTCGCCGCAAAGGTAAAACAACAGCTGGGGATTTTAAATCCAGATTGTGTTGCTTATGACATCATCTTTGGCTGTCCGGGTTGGGTACAGGGTGCTATACAGGCCAATTATTTTATTAAAAGCGGAGATGCCAAAAAGGTAATGGTAATTGGTGCAGAAACGTTGAGCAGAATCATTGATCCACACGATCGTGATAGTATGATTTTTTCAGATGGTGCAGGTGCAGTCATTTTTGAAGGAAAAGAAGAAGAGACGCAAAAGAAAGGGATCATTGCACATAAAACAGAAACCCATGCTGTTAACTATGGTAATTTACTTACGATGGGCAAAGGCGCACATCCGGAAGAAACAAATGGCAATTACTATTTGAAGATGAATGGTCGTAAATTATATGAATTTGCTGTCGTTCAGGTTCCACAAGTCATCAAAAAGGCTATTGATAAGGCCGGATTAAGTGTAGAAGATGTAAACATTGTATTTGTTCACCAGGCAAATGGCAAAATGGATACCGCCATAATGAAACGTTTATTTAAACTTTATGGCAAAGATACCGTTCCTGAAAACCTGGTACCTATGACCATTTCGTGGTTAGGCAACAGTTCCGTTGCCACCGTGCCTACCTTGCTGGATCTGGTTTTAAAAGAGGAAGTTAAAGGATATAAAGTTAAAGCAGGAGACGTTGCCGTTTTCGCTTCAGTAGGTGCAGGAATGCACATTAATGCATTTGTATATCGGTTTTAATTAGCCAGCCTTTTTAAACCTGCTTTCGCCTGGCTTTCAATGCTGTTTTCATATTCGTGATTTTTCATGGCTATGGCCGTATTGAAAGCCTCTTTTGCTTTTACAGCATTCTTCTTTTTCTCATAAATTTTGCCCATTTGCACGGCAGAATTTGCCGCAAAATAATACTTTAAGCCTTTACCCTGGTTAATGGCGGATTGGTAATAAACCAATGCCTGATCATCTTTATTTAACCCATCATAAACCCTGCCTAATCGATAATTAAATTCAGCTTTGTCTTTTTCACTTGCATAATCTGCGGTTTGCCTGTCAGCCAGTACCTGCAGGGCTTTGGTTAAGTATCCTCCATCAAATAATAACCTGGTTTTCAGGAGATCGACAGGTGGCAAAGGTGCCGCTGCCTCATTTTTAGCTTGCTTATCTTTTTCCGTAAAGAGGTAACCGTTGTTTATAGCTTTAGCCACAAATGTATTATACCCGGCTTTATCACCTTTTAAAAGCGAAATCCATGCAAGATGAAGATTGGCATCTTTAATATAATTCACTCCCTTATTCGACTGTAAAAAGCGGTTAAAATAAATACCCGCATTAAGATCTAATTTATTGAGATGAGCGAGACCCTCCAGATAATCAAGATAAGGAAAGGGCTGATAAACCCCGCTTTCCGGCTTTTTAGCTAAAATTTGAATGGCTTCGTCGTTATGTGCATTTTTCAAACAAACATAACCTTGTAGATAGCTTTTTAAAAGACTGGTATCTGCGATGCGCTCCGTATATTTCATTGTTTTGGCATAAGCAGACGGACTATGGGCCACATCACTAAGTACGTAAGCATAATAAAAAACCACTTCATCATAAAATGGCTCATAGGTAGATTTAGGCAGGTTATCTGCAAGTTTTTCAAACATATTCAGCCCTGTTTCAAGGTTTCCTTTAATACCAAAAGCAGATAAGGCTGTCTTTAATGCACCATCAGGCAGATTTCCTAAAACGGCATTGATTAAACCGAGACCTTTAAAGTTGAGTTGAAAATCCGGGAATTTCCTGGCGTTTTCCTGAAGGTAGCTATTGGCTTTCTTCACTTCCATCGCCGCATTAAAAAACTCTCCAAAACGGCCCCGAATTAAAGCCCATTGTAAATTTATTTCAGCCTGTGCATAAAGATAATATGGTGATTTTTTGTCATCGTCACTAATTTGATCTAAACGTACGGATTTATTACCCTTAAGCCGATCAAAATCAGCTTTGCTTTCTGATGTAACCAGTGTAAAATAATCAACATAATTTTCCAGCAGTGGAATAATGGAATTATTGGGGTGCTGTTTTTTTTCGGTAGAGATGTAAGCCCTGGCATTACCCAGTTTTAGTTCAAAAATACTTTTATACGCCTTCAGACAATTGCTGTTAAAATCAAAGTTCGCAAATAGAGAGGTAGACGGAAATATTAACAGAGCAGAAAGAATAATGAAACGCTGTGTCTTAGTCATTTGATATGATATACGTTTGGATGAATTGATGTTTGGAGCGTGTAAACTTAAATAAGAACTAAACGTTGAAATGTTATTCTTGTTTTGCGTATAAAATAAAAAACGCCCCGATATTCTCGGGACGTTTTTATAATCTTTATTAAAGGTGCTGATTAGCCTTCTGCAACTTCATGTGTTAAAGCCTCATCAACCAATATACGGCCACAGTGCTCGCAAACGATAATTTTCTTACGTTGACGGATATCCAGCTGACGTTGAGGAGGAATCTGGTTAAAGCATCCTGAGCATGAATCACGATCGATGGTTACAACAGCCAAACCGTTAACTGCATTTTTGCGCAAACGTTTGTAAGCCACCAATAAACGCTCCTCAATTTGAGGCTCTGCCTTATCCGCTTTCTTTTGTAAATCTTGCTCTTCTTTTTCAGTTTCAGCAGTGATTACATCAAGTTCGCTCTTTTTAACCTCTAAATCTTTTTTCCTTCCTTCCAATTCTGCTTTTGCAGCTTCATAGATTTCTGTTTTAGAAGTAATTTCAAAACCGTGTTCCTTAATTTTTTTCTCAGAAACCTGAATATCTAAACCTTGAATCTCAATCTCTTTGGTTAAAGCATCGTATTCACGGTTGTTTTTAACTTCTTTTAATTGAGTATCGTATTTTTTGATGGCAGACTGGGCGTCTTTTATTGTGTTTTTACGCGTTACGATAGAATCTTCCAGGTCATCAAGTTCGGCCTTAATTTTTGAAATTCTGGTTTCTAATCCTAGAACATCATCTTCTAAGTCGGCAACTTCCATCGGTAACTCGCCACGTACCTGACGGATTTTATCAATTTTAGTGTGGATATTTTGTAATTCGTATAAAGCTTTTAGCTTTTGTTCTACGGTTTGTTCCATTAAAACAAGTAATTTATGGGGTTTGTATTTTGCTCCGTTAAACGGATTGCAAAGTTAGTAAATTTTTTCTGAATAATTTCAAGCAATAAATTGGATGTAAATTGTTCAGTTTCAAAGTGTCCGATGTCGGCAATGATGATTTTTTCTTCTGCATCAAAAAACTCATGATATTTAAAATCTGCAGTGATAAAAGCATCGGCCCCGGCAGCAATCGCCTCCTTTAAAAGGAAACTCCCCGAACCACCGCATACAGCCACTTTTTTAATTCTTTTTCCAATTACTTCCGTGTGCCTAACTACTTTAGCCTGCATACGATCCTTTACCAAATGCAAAAAATTATAGCCATCCATATCGTACTCCAGCCAGCCCATCATGCCAGAACCAACCAGTTGATGTTTGTTCTCAAGCTGGTAAATATCGTAAGCCACCTCTTCATAAGGGTGATTTTCAAATAACGCCACTAAAATTTTTCTTTCCGCTTGTGTGGGATAAACCATTTCAATCCGCACTTCCGGTTCGCGGTGACGAATACCTTTTTCTCCAACAAATGGATCGGCATCTTCATTTCCTTTGAATGTTCCGAAACCATCGGCATTAAAGCTGCACTCGCTATAGTTTCCAATGTTTCCCGCACCGGCATAAAACAATGCCGACCGCAATTGCTCTGCCTGTGCATGTGGACAATAAGTCACCAGTTTTTTTAATAAGCCTGTTTTAGGCGAAAGCACCTTCGTTCCCGTTAGGCCTAAACGTTCACAAATTCGGGCATTGACGCCGGTATGAATGCTGTCAAGATTGGTATGAATGGCATATAAGGCAATATTATTTTTGATGGCCTTAAGCACAACGCGTTCTACATAGTTTTTACCATTAAGTTTTTTCAGGCCTTTAAAAATGATGGGATGATGGGTAATGATCAGGTTACAGCCTGTAGAAATAGCTTCATCTACAATGGATTCGATGCAATCTAAAGCAACCAGGGCAGCACGAATCTCCATTTTAGGATCGCCAACAATTAATCCCGCATTATCATAGTCTTCCTGATAATTCAAAGGGGCAATGCTTTCCAGGTAATTCGTTATTTCTGATAATCTCATGGCATAAATATAGAAATTTTAGGGTTTCTGTTTGAAAGTAAAATATTTTAGAACCTGACAAAAAACGAAAAGTCCGCAAAACCGATTTTTCTTCGGATGCGGACTTTGAATTTCTGCCGGGATTTCTCGATGTTTATTGAAATCCGCCACCCATTCTTACCATTTGTAAACTTTCGAAAACCGCTTTCTGGTTGTATTCAAATGCCAGGCTTTTATGGTTAATTACATCAACAATGGTTCCAATCATACACAAACCACCAGTAAAGAAGTATAAAATACCCATTCCGATTTGTCCGATGACGAATCTGTGTATTCCGGCGAAGCCTACAAAACCAATTAAGGCCAGTAATAAAATTTCTGATGGTTGTTTTCTTCTGCTGCCGTAAATCATTAAAAAATTGCGGAGTTGTTGTTCATTTAAGCCTGTTGTGGCTTGTTGCAAATAGGCATATTCTTCTGGCGTTATACCTGGTAACGACATTAAAGGTGATTGAAATATATCCATGGTTTCTATGTATTTAAGGCTAAAGTTTTAAAGTTTCTCTTATTTCTGATTAATATATATATTCTATAAACTATAATTAAAAGTGCCGGAAATCCGAACCAGTGTTCAGCGAAACTTTCGGCAAAATTGCCATGAAAAATATGGCTGATTGACCTGCCCAATCCACATCCCGGACACCAGCCCTGGTAGCCTAAATTAGCCAACGGACAAAGTGTAAAGTGATGCTCATGACCATTTGCTGTTGCCAGTAACACTAAAGCCATCACCCAGAACATGAGTTCTAACGGGAAGTTTTTAATGTATTTCATGTTTTCAATTTATGTATTTTAGAGGATTTGAAACTTGCTTTGTTACACGGATGGGTGCCTATTCGACAAACTGCAGATATAATCCGACGAATCCGTACCTGCACCCGAACAAACTTGTACAAACTTAAAAAACCTTTAACAAAATTGCGGGTTAATATTAAAGATTAAGCTTATTTTTGTGCCTTGAACATTCGTGATTTAATAAACAGATATAAAACCGACGATCGGGTAACAGCGTTTACCAAAGCGTTAAATAGTACTAAAAGCCCGAAGATACAATTAAAGGGATTGGTAGGTTCTGCCGACGCCATTGTAGCACTTTCTTCTTACTTTTTACTTCATAAACCCATACTTTTTATTCTTCCGGATAGGGAGGAGGCAGCTTATTTTCAATCTGACCTGGAGAGCGTTTTGGATAAACAGGTTTTATTATTTCCTTCATCATACCGTAAATCTTTTGATTTTACCCAGGTAGATACCGCCAATGTATTGGCTCGTGCGGAAGTACTAAATGAACTTAACCACGATTCGGAGTATGGAAAAATTGTGGTTTCCTATCCAGAAGCCATCGCCGAAAAGGTAATTGATCGCTCTGCGTTAGAGAAAAACACATTGGAAATTAGCCTCGGTGCTAAACTGGGCATTGATTTTATTAATGAATTTTTAATCGATTATGATTTCGACAGGCGTGATTTTGTTTATGAGCCCGGGCAATTCTCTATCCGTGGTGGTATTGTAGATATCTTTTCTTTTTCTTCAGATTTACCTTTCCGGATTGAGTTTTTTGGCGATGAGGTAGAAAGTATCCGCAGCTTTGAAATTGAAAGTCAGCTTTCGGTAAATAGTGTTAAATCGCTTACCATTGTTCCAAATGTACAAGCTAAATTCTTAACCGAAAGTAACATCAGCATCCTCGATTATATCGATCGGGATACACAGCTTTGGCTTAAAGATGTAGAGTTTACCCTAGATATTGTAAAAGCCGGTTATAAAAAAGCCGTAGAACTTTGGAAGGCACTTCCACTGGCAGATAAAAATCAGAATCCCGAATGGATTGATCCAAAATTTGCTTTCAGTGATGAAAAACTTTTGGGCGATCATTTGCATGACTTTCCTTTAGTGGAATTTGGGAAGCAGTTTTTTTATAAAACAGACGATCGGTTTGAGTTTGAAACCAAACCGCAGCCATCATTTAATAAAGATTTTAACTTACTGATTCATAACCTCAAAGAAAATGAAAAAGAAGGGATTGTCAATTTTATTTTTACTGATTCTCCGAAACAAATTGAACGTTTATATGCCATTTTGGATGACATAGATAAATCAGCTAAATTCACACCGATTAACAGCATGTTGCGCGAAGGCTTTGTTGATCCTCAAATTCAAACGGCTTTTTATACCGATCATCAGATTTTTGACCGTTACTATAAATACAAGCTTAAAAAGGGTTATCAGAAAAGTCAGGCCATTACACTTAAAGATTTACGCGAGTTAAAATCTGGTGATTATGTTACCCATATTGATCATGGTATTGGAAAATATGCCGGATTAGAAAAGGTGGAAGTAAATGGCAAAACGCAGGAAATGATTCGTTTAATCTATGCCGATAATGATTTGCTTTATGTGAACATTAACTCACTCAACCGTATTGCCAAATACAGCGGAAAGGAGAGTGGTGTACCAAAAATGAATAAACTCGGTACTGACGCTTGGGACAAGCTCAAAAAAACCACAAAAAAAAAAGTTAAAGACATTGCCCGCGATCTGATTAAGCTTTATGCATTGCGAAAAACACAGGCCGGAACCGCTTTCTCTCCCGATGGTTATTTACAAACTGAACTAGAGGCTTCATTTATTTATGAAGATACGCCCGATCAGCTCAAAGCTACCCAGGATGTGAAAAAGGATATGGAAGCACCACATCCGATGGATCGTTTAGTTTGTGGTGATGTGGGTTTTGGAAAAACAGAAATTGCCGTGCGTGCAGCATTTAAAGCAGTTGCAGAAGGGAAACAGGCTGCTATTCTAGTTCCTACCACTATTTTAGCGTTGCAACATTTTAAAACTTTCTCTTCAAGGTTGAAGGATTTTCCGGTTACGGTAGATTATATTAACCGTTTTAAGACCAATAAACAGATCAAAGATACACTGGCAGAAGCCGCAGCCGGCAAGGTTGATATTCTGATTGGTACCCATCGTTTACTGAGTAAGGATGTGAAGTTCAAAGACCTGGGCATCATGATTATTGATGAAGAACAGAAATTTGGCGTAACTGCGAAAGAGCGTTTAAAAGCCGTTCGTGTAAATGTAGATACTTTAACGCTAACTGCTACACCAATTCCAAGAACACTACACTTTTCATTAATGGGCGCTAGGGATTTATCCATCATCAGCACGCCACCGCCAAACCGCCAACCGGTAAGTACCGAGCTTCATGTTTTTAATGATAAATTGATTCAGGAAGCTGTTCAGTTTGAATTAGACCGCGGCGGACAGGTTTTCTTCATTCACAATCGTGTAAATGATTTAATGCAACTGGGCGGAATGATTCAAAAACTTGTACCAAAAGCCAGAATTGGTATTGCCCATGGAAAATTAGATGGCGATGCGCTGGAAGATGTAATGCTTGATTTTATCAATGGTGAAAAAGATGTTTTGGTTGCAACCACAATTATTGAGGCAGGGTTGGACATTCCGAATGCCAATACCATCATCATCAATCATGCACACATGTTTGGCCTGAGCGATTTACACCAGATGCGTGGACGTGTAGGCAGGAGCAATAAAAAGGCTTTCTGCTACTTATTGTCACCACCGCTTTCTACCTTAACTTCTGAAGCCAGAAAACGCTTAAGCGCAATTGAAGAATTTTCTGACCTGGGGAGTGGATTTAATGTTGCCATGCGCGATTTGGATATTCGCGGTAGCGGAAACTTACTAGGGGCTGAACAAAGTGGTTTTATCGCCGAAATTGGTTTTGAAATGTACCATAAAATTTTAGATGAAGCTATTCAGGAACTGAAAGAAGCAGAATTTAAAGGTTTGTTTGAGAATGAGCCAGAACGGCCATTTGTAGGCTTTACGCAGGTAGATACAGATTTGGAGCTATATATCCCCGATGCCTATATCACCAATATTACCGAACGCTACAACCTGTATACAGAGCTTTCTAAATTAAGCAACGAAACGGAACTGGCCATTTTTGAAAAACATTTAGCCGATCGTTTTGGTCCGGTTCCGCCACAGGTAAAAACCATGTTAAGTGTGGTGCGTTTGCAATGGTTTGGAAAGAAACTTGGCTTTGAGAAAATTAGCTTTAAGAAAAATAGCCTGCGAGGGTATTTCTTAAGTGATAAACAATCGAAGTATTTTGACTCCAATACTTTTACCAGAATTTTAACTTTCGCTCAGAATCACCCAAGAATGTGCAACTTGAAAGAAGTTAAAAATACTTTGCGCATTGCATTTGATAACGTAAGTACGGTTGAAGAAGCCATTCAAACTTTAGAACTTATTGATTAAAAACGTTAATTCAGTCAGTCGGCTGACTGAATTAACGTTAATTAAGTCAGCCGACTGACTGAATTAACAAAATTTACCTATATTTGGATTATGCAAGGTCAAATTTCCAGATATTTAAAATCAACAATTCTCCATAAAATAGGAAAGAATAAAGTGATTTTACTTTTCGGAACAAGAAGGGTTGGCAAAACATGGCTGATTGAACAAATCACCGCTGAAGCAAATATTGAATATATTTTTTTAAACGGAGAGGATCAGGATATTCAAACCTTACTTGCTACCAGAACTACAGCTAACTATAAAAGAATTTTAGGAAATAGTAAATTATTGGTCATTGATGAAGCACAGGTGATTCCTGACATTGGCAAAATTTTAAAGTTGCTAATTGACAGCTTTAAAGATTTGACGATTATAGCGAGTGGTTCATCAGCATTTGACCTCTCTAATCAAACCGGTGAACCGCTTACAGGCAGAAGTATAACCTACTATTTGTATCCGATTGCGCAACTAGAATTAGCACCAGGTGAAAATGGCTTACAAACTGCTCAAAATCTGGAAGAGCGGTTGATTTTTGGTTCATATCCTGAAATATTTCAATTGGAAACGTTGGCAGAAAAATCTCAATACCTAACAGAATTAGTGAAATCATATTTGTTAAAGGATATTTTGATCTATGAAAACATTCAAAATAGTAGCAAACTATTTGATCTGTTAAAGCTTATTGCCCTGCAAATTGGTTCGGAGGTTTCAATAGATGAACTTTCCAGATCATTAGGAATCAGCAAAAATACTGTTGACCGTTATCTTGATTTGCTTTCGAAGGTATTTATTATTTATAAAATTGGCGGATATAGCAACAACCTCCGTAAAGAGGTTACCAAATCTTCGAAATGGTATTTTTATGATAACGGTATCCGGAATGCAATTATCAATGATTTTAGATTATTATCACTTCGGAATGATCAGGGTATTTTATGGGAAAACTATGGGTTTAGTGAACGGATTAAAAAAACCAACTACGAACAACAGGGTGCTCAGTATTATTTCTGGAGAACATATGACCAGCAGGAAATTGATTTAATTGAAACTAAAAATGGAGAGATGGTGGCAGTAGACTTTAAATGGAGTAATCAAAAAAAGAAAATACCTGGTTTTTTTGCTAAAAACTATCCACACGCCTCATTTTCTATCATTAACAAAGAAAACTATTTAGATTTTATACTTTAATGGATCCTACCTTATTACTCGATTTAGTCAAAATGCAAATGCCTTATGGCAAGTATAAAGGCTATCTAATCTGCAATATCCCCGAAAGCTACCTGCTCTGGTATAAAGACAAAGGCTTTCCTAAAGGCAAATTAGGCGATTTAATGGCTACCATGTTCGAAATACGGGTGAATGGCTTGGAATATCTGTTAACGCCTTTGAAAAATCAGCAGCGGTAAATTAAGCGTAATTACTTAATCAATCATCATCCTGAGCGTAATCTAATTTATTAATAGATGCTGAAGTAAATTCAACATGAAGAGGTTCATAATATTCCCGCAGATCAAAATGATTTACGCAGAAAAATCTACATTGATCAGTGTAATCTGCGGGAAACAAACCTATATTTCACATCCATTTTCATCGCAAATGGCATCATCATTTTTATTTAATGAAGTAAGCGTAGTTTTAGGCTGAGTGGCTTTCCATTCTGTAAAACTTTGGGTAAGTGCATCAGTAAAAGCTTCCACAGGTTGTGCTCCGGAAATCCCATATTTTCTATCCATCACAAAATAAGGAACACCACGAATGCCTAAATTCTGGCTTTCATAAATATCATAACGAACAGCTTCGCTAAATTGATCTCCTTTTAAAACCTCTTCTACCTCGGCCTTTTCTAAACCTATTTCCTCAGCAAGATCTATCAAAACTGATAAATCATCAATGTTCTGACTATTTATAAAATGAGCTTCAAACAATTTTTCTTCAGCCTGATCTTGCAAACCGTGTTTGGCGGCCAAATGAATTAGTCTGTGTGCATTAAAAGTATTAGCCGGAATATTTGCATCAAAATCGAGTTTTAAACCTGCATTTGCAGCCATATCAGCAACTTGTTTCGTCATTTGCTTTGCCTGTTCAATCGGCATTCCTTTACTTCTAGAAAGGTAATCGTACACCGTTTCATTGTTTGTATTGTGATATTCAGGATTTAGCTGATAACTTTTCCAATCTACCGTGATCTCATTTTTAAAAGGCAATTTTTCTATGGCCTGCTCAAAATGACGCTTACCAATATAGCAAAACGGACACATTACATCCGACCAGATTTCTACTTTCATGAAATAAAAATAACTACTTTATAAGAATGCTTAGTAAGCAGAAAGTAAAAAGGCCACAATATAAAGGATACCAATCTGCTCAATCAATTTTCTATTTATACAACTGATTAAAAATCAATTTAAAGGTTCCATGGGTTTGTGCCCTAAAGGCTATTTCCGGACCAAAAGCCAGTAACTTTCCTTTGCCAACATTAGCTTCGAAAGCTGTTACACCATCCTGCAAATAAGCCTGACCCCAGGCCCAACCGCTGCGCAAAGGTGCAGCAGATTTAAACCACATCAACGGTTTGATTTTTCCTGCGGTAATGGCATCTCCGGTTAATTTAAAAACCGGACTATTATCAAAATACACATCAGCATCATTTTCCATTCCCCAGTTAGCGGGTTGTTTGGTATCTAATTCAACTTGTAGAACACTTCCAGGTACATAATATTTCTCTGCCGGGAGTTTCTTTTCTTCGCCATTTACAATCTCCATTATGGCGTTGCGAACTGGTAAGTTTAAATGATAAGCCAGATTTGTACTGCTGCCAATGGTTACAATATTGCCCCCGTCTTCTAAAAATTGCTTTAATTGAGGTATAGATTTATCTGCGGTAATCCTACCTAAACGATTTCTGTATGCCAAAGGAATATCTTCTGCTTTAGGCCCGAAAGCTCTTGAGCCGAAGCCACCACCCTGTAGTGCCGGAATTGCGCCACCAACGAAAATAATTACATCATATTTAGATTTTAAACTTCCTGCATCAATATCCTGCGGATAAATAACGGTAGCATGGTAATGATACTGCTCCATAATAAAACGCATCCAACCGGATGCCATTGATCCACCATAATTATCCCATAAGGCAATTCTTGAAGCAGAAATTTTCGTTTTATCTTTTGGAATGGTCGCAGATTTTAATTTCACATTCGCCTTTTCCAAAACAGATTTTCCGGCAGAAGAAACATAAAAATCTCCGTTTTCCTTCGAACGGTAAACCTCTATTTTATTTTTCAATAGATCATTAACAGCGGTATAAGAATCATTTTGTGCAGCACTTAATATATAACTTTTTCCAGTGAGCTTATTTTCAGGAACCAGTAACTTACCATATGGATTTTTTTCAAATGGTCCGCTAAAATCATCCTGGATACGGTCGAATTTTACGTCCATTAAATAAGCCAATGTCCATCCGGCAGCATCATAGGGTGGTATAGGGGCACCACCTTCATATTTGAAATCATTCGGGTGATCTTGTGGCTCAAACATATCTAATACATGTGGCCTAAAAGCCTGGTCAGTTTTAACCACATAACTCCCGGTAGGATATTTTTTCCCGGCAACAGTAAATGGAGCAGTTGCTTTGTGCACAATAATTCCTGTTCTTATCAGCGCATTCAAAAATTTGATCGCCGTATTAAAATCAGCCTGATCAGCAGATAGGATATAACCTCTTGCATCTCTGTTTGCCGGTGCCTTCATCACGGTATCAAAATATTTTACACTCATCATTTGTCTGGAGCCGAAATCATAATCACCGCCATCTGCAGTATTCGATCCGCCTTTTTTTGCTGCCGCATTAATGGCTTCAATCTTTTTAGGTGAAAAAGACCAGGTATCCCTCTTACCTTTTTCAATTGAATTTCTGCCCATTTGATAAATATTAAAAAGCAATTCGTCTGCATGTCGCTGCGCATAATTTAATACAGCGTAATTTAGAGAAACAGAATAGTCAATGGAGTTTTTAAAAAACCATTTCCGGGGAGTAACCGGATTAGGTGAATCACTGTTTGGCAATAACCTGGAAGGTACTAATGGGATTTCTGATGGTGTCGGGCTACCAACAATCTCCGTCAGTAAACCAACCATATTATGAAAATAAGTGGTTGTCCTCAACCCACCATTATACCAGGTTGAAAACACTGAACCTCCACGTTGTGTATAACCAGGCTTTCCTTCTACATTTAATCTGGTATGCATGGCCGCCCCAACCGCATCTAAACTGGTTAAGAGTGTGGCATCGAAAACATAGTTGAAAGGATCGCGATAGGGTGGCCCAGCGACAACAGTTCCGGCAGGGCCTGCCTGATGATGATTATACATAATCTGAGGGATCCATTCCACAAAAAGTTGTCGCCCGATATTCTGACTTTCCTTTAAATTCAGCATAAAAAAATCCCGGTTATTATCGTGCCCGGCATATTTTTCATAAAGAACAGGTAAACCGGATAACACTCTCTTTGCAGGATCTTTTTCACGCATGTACCAGTTACTCACCAATTCCTGCCCATCAGGATTGGCATGGGTAAATAAAATAATTACATTTTCAAGAATTTTAATGGTTTCAGGATCCGTTTTAGAAGCAAATTCATAAGCAGTTTGAATCAACTGATGTGCACCAACGGTTTCAGTTGCATGTAAACCACCATCAATCCAAACCACTGCCTTTCCTTCCTGAGATAGTACTTTTGCCTGCTCAGTTGTAATTTCTGCATGGGCAAGCTGTTGCGAAATTTCTTTGTAACGATCCAGCTTTTGAAGATTTTCAGGTGAAGAAACAATCAGCATATACTGATTTCTTCCCTCTTCAGTTTTGCCAATATCAACCAGTTTCACACGCTTAGATGTTTCGGCTAATTTTTTAAAGTAAGCCTCGGTTTGCGTATAGGTAGCCAACTGGTAATTATCGCCGATATCAAAGCCAAAATGTGATTTTGGAGAAGGTACTTCCTGCGCAAAAGCACTGCCGTTTACGATTAGAAAAGCCAGGAATAGCTTTCTAAATTGCATTTTAATCATAGTTGAGGTTGGTTTGTTGGATGCTCAAATATAATAGCGAAAAGAATGTAAAAACAGAGTGCCGTAAATTTGTTACACGACATCTTTTACCAAAAAATAGCTAAGTTTTTTTGACTTTTATATTTTGAAAACAGAATAAAATTTGTTTCCTGTTACAATTACTGCGTGTTAATAAATACATTTGTATTGATGTAAGTTCTTAACTTTATTTTTCATCAACCGATATTGGTTTTACTTAGCTGTAGATTAAAAGGGAATCGTGTGCAAATCACGAGCTGTCGCGCAACTGTAAATTCTGTCTTTTAAAATAAAGACAACGGTTTTATCAATAATGCCACTGTTCTGTTTTTCGGGATGGGAAGGCGATAAAACCGGGAATAAGTCAGGAGACCTGCCAGATATCAAATTGACGGTGCTTTCGCGTAAAAAAGCAACAGGTCAGGTCTGATAGGTTCACAATAAAATTAACCATTTTATTAAAATTTGCTTTAAGCTTTTGGCTGATGAGTGGGTTTTATATGCCCCTGCCTTTCCTTTTCATTTTTTACAGAAATCATTATAGAATATTGCTTGAGGGCTTTTAAACGATTTATTTACTTAATCTTTAAAAGAAATGCTAACGCAAAATCTAGGCTATCCGCGAATTGGTAGCTACCGCGAATTAAAGAAAATCTGCGAAAATTACTGGGCAGGTAAAACGGGCTAC
This sequence comes from Pedobacter sp. GR22-10, assembly GCF_026239715.1. Classification (NCBI taxonomy): domain Bacteria; kingdom Pseudomonadati; phylum Bacteroidota; class Sphingobacteriia; order Sphingobacteriales; family Sphingobacteriaceae; genus Pedobacter; species Pedobacter sp. GR22-10. Next base: position 557,727 of record NZ_JAPIVR010000003.1, on the reverse strand, counting down.
AAAAATGTACTTCAGGTGGGAAAAAATATCCGCCACGAGAACTGGAAACTTCAGCAGGAAACCGGAATTAACCTCATTCCTTCGAATGATTTCTCTTTCTATGATCATGTGCTGGATCATTCGTTAACTTTTGGTGCCATTCCGAAAAGGTATAACGAACTGATTTTAAAAAAGGGAAACACTGAGCTGGATCTCTATTTCGCCATGGCCAGGGGCTATCAGAAAGATGGGCTGGATGTGGTTGCTATGGAAATGACCAAATGGTTCGACACCAACTACCATTATATTGTTCCTGAATTTCATAAAGAACAACCTTTCAAACTTTTCTCCACCAAAATAATTGATGAATTTTATGAGGCCAAGCAACTGGGGATCATCACAAAACCGGTTTTAATTGGCCCGGTTACTTACCTTTTGTTGGGTAAAGAAAAAGAAAGTGGTTTCGAAAAGATTGATTTAATTAAAAACCTGCTTCCTGTTTATCTGGAAATTTTAGCCCGTTTGGATGCTTTGGATGTTGAATATATTCAATTTGATGAACCTTTTCTGGCTTTAGATTTATCAGAAAAGGAACAGAAAGCATATGAATATGCCTATAAGGAAATTCGGAAAGCCTTTCCAAGAATCAAGCTGGTTCTTGCAACATACTTTGAAGGTCTTGGTAATAACCTGGCGTTAACCACATCACTTCCGGTAAATGTTTTACACATAGATTTGGTAAGGGCTGAAAATCAATTGGCTGATGTATTGCCTCAACTTAAAGAAAATACCATCCTTTCTTTAGGTGTTGTAGATGGTAGAAACATCTGGAAAAATGATTTCGAACATTCCATCGCTACGATTAATCAGGCTGTAGAAAAACTAGGTACAGAACGTGTTTGGATTGCACCATCTTGCTCTTTAATCCATTCGCCTGTTAACTTAGAAAACGAAACCAATGAAGAAAATCTGACTGCTGAGGTAAAACAATGGCTGGCTTTTGCTAAACAGAAAGTAACCGAAATTGTAACCCTGAAAAAGCTGATCTTGAACGAAGGCCCTGCATCTACCCTGCAAAAACTAGAGGAAAACAAAAAGGCTTTAAACAACAGAAAAACATCTACCTCTATCCACAATCCTATAGTAAAAGAACGCGTAGCCAATTTAAAGGCTGAAGATTCAGAACGTAAAAGTCATTTTTCTCTGAGAAAAATTAAGCAGCAACAACTTAATTTACCAAAGTATTCTACAACAACAATTGGTTCATTTCCGCAAACAGCAGAAGTAAGAAGCTGGAGGGCTAAGTTTAAAAATGGAACTTTTACGGAAGATGAATACAATACACTTATAGCCGAAGAAACTGCAAAGGCAGTAAAATGGCAGGAGGAAATAGACCTTGATGTTCTGGTACATGGTGAATTTGAACGCAATGATATGGTTGAATATTTTGGCGAGCAGCTGGAAGGTTTTGCCTTTTCGAAAAATGGCTGGGTACAAAGCTATGGCTCCCGTTGCGTAAAACCGCCCATCATATATGGTGATATTTCACGCCCGAAGCCTATGACAGTGAAATGGACATCGTATGCACAATCTTTAACATCCAAATACATGAAAGGGATGTTAACCGGACCAGTAACTATTTTACAATGGTCCTTTGTGCGTAATGATCAGCCACGGTCAGAAACCTGTACGCAAATTGCATTGGCCATCAGGGATGAGGTTGTCGACCTGGAAAATGCGGGAATTAAAATTATTCAGATTGACGAGCCCGCTATCAGGGAAGGTTTACCTTTAAGGAAGAAAGACTGGCAGACTTATTTGAACTGGGCTGTAAATGCCTTTAAAATTTCTGCAAGCGGTGTTAAGGATGAAACACAAATTCATACACACATGTGTTACTCTGAATTTAACGATATTATTCAAAACATAGCAGATATGGATGCTGATGTAATTACTATTGAAACTTCGAGATCCCAAATGGAGCTTTTAGATGCTTTTGCCACCTTTAAATATCCGAATGAAATTGGCCCAGGAGTTTATGATATTCACTCTCCACGCGTACCTAAAAGGGAAGAAATGGTTCATTTACTTAAAAAAGCGAAGGCTGTTATTCCTGGAGATCAGCTTTGGGTAAATCCAGATTGCGGATTAAAAACCCGTGGATGGGTTGAAACCAAAAAAGCCCTGATCGAAATGGTGGAAGCCGCTAAAGAAATGCGTAAAACTGAAGATGTTTTAAGCACAGCCGCACAAAACTAATTCATTTTTACCATGCCCGTGTGGTCGATCAGGCAAAGAAACACGATCGTTTTATCTAAAATAAAACCTTACTTTGACAACTTTTTAAGAAAGAAAGTTGTCAAAGCTTTCTACACCCTTTATATTTAACCCATGACCTTAGAAGAAAGAATCGAAAATTCAAAAACCAGTATTTTTAAAGCCGTTTTTCCAAATACAACAAACCATTATGATACCCTTTTTGGTGGTACCGCCATGCATTTAATGGACGAAGTGGCATTTATCACGGCTACAAGATTCAGCAGGCAAATAATGGTAACCGTAAGCAGCGACAGAATCGACTTTAAGAAACCAATTCCGGCAGGAACCATTATTGAATTGGTAGGAAAAGTAAATCATGTAGGCAATACCAGTTTAAAGGTGAATGTAGAAATTTACATTGAGCAAATGTATGCAGAAGGAAGAGAGTTGGCCGTACATGGCGATTTTACCTTTGTAGCGATTGATGAACACAAAAAACCAGTTCAGGTGATTAAATAAAGCTTTATTTTACCATATAAGTGCTATAGTAAAACCCATTAACCTTATATTTTTCTTATATGGTTTATACTATATAAAATCCAAATGGTTTAATACAAAATCAGGTACAAATAAGCATAAACCACTGGTGCGGCTAATAATAACCCATCAAAACGATCTAGCAAGCCGCCATGGCCGGGCAATAATCCACCACTATCTTTAGTATCTAGACTTCTCTTCAGCATAGATTCTACCAGGTCTCCGAGTGTGCCAAAGCTGGCTATTAATATGGCCATTCCAGCCCAAACCCATGATGGATTTTCGGTAAATAAAAATGACAAACCATACGCTACCAAAACGCTGGTAAACATTCCGCCAAAAAAACCTTCCCAACTCTTCTTTGGAGAATGACGTTCAAATAATTTGCGCTTACCATATTTTACACCAAAAAGATAGGCACCCGTATCATTAGCCCAAAGCATCAATAAAAAAGCCAGCGGAAAATGAAAATTGTATTCACTCCAGTTTTTTAAAAACCCTAAAGCGTGGAAAAAACAGAAAGGAATGGTTACATATACAAACCCTACAAATGTATAGGAGATATTGGCGAATGGAATTTTGTTCTTCTTGTAAAGTTCTGTGATAAAGACAGAAAAAACTAATGGAATACAAAGCAGAAGATATTTAACATCATATTTTAGATAATGCAAACCAGCAGCCATCAAAAATATCAATGCTCCGGCAATTAAACCAATATTACGGTGAGGCCGGATTCCTGAATTTTTAATTAGCTTATAAAACTCAAAAAGAGATAAAATACTTAATACTAAATAAAATATGGTGAAGGCATAACTTCCTAAAAAGATGGAGCCTAACATTACAATAGTAAAAAAGAAAGCGGTTATTGCCCTTGTTTTCATTTGTGATAGTGGGTAAAAGGTGTAGAACTTAAGGTCTTATTACTATTATTCAATTTCGTTTTCAACGATGTATTCAATGGCCTTGTTAAAATCGTCCTTACTCACCAACACATGGATTTCACCTAAATGGTAGGCAGATAATTGCTTATTTATCGTAACCGCCGGAATACCAGCCTCAGTTAATCCTTGTTTTAATACCTCTGCTGCAAATGCATCGGAAGTTGTATAAACTTTAATCCAGTTTTCGCTCACGTTCTGCTTTATTTTTAAAAAAGTTAAACAAAGCTATGGTAATTATTGCACTAATTAAGTAAGCATACCACGGAAATCCAATAGGTTCATCTGCTTTATCCAGTGGCATATTATGCTTTTGCATATAAAATGCAGTGCAAACAGCATATGCATTATTAATGAAATGCGCCAGCATAGCATACCAAAGGCTACCACTAAAATAGTATAAATAACCAAAGCCTGCGCCTAAAAGCATCCGTGGGATAAAGCCGTAAAACTGAACATGTATGGCACTGAAAATAATGGCTGATAACCAGATTGCAGTGTGCGGATTATTAAAAGCCCTGTTTAGTGATCTTTGCACACCTCCTCGAAACATCAGTTCTTCACCGATAGCAGGCAGAACTGCAATCATGATTAAATTAACTACAAAATCGAAATTGTTCCTTACGGTGAGAAGTTTAATTGTAATCCCCATCGCAGCATCTTCTTTCTCCTTCATCCATTGCTCAATTCCTTTTAAAAATTCAGGCAAGATCATCTTTTGGTTCCAGATTGCTGTCCATTCCATTAATGGCATACTGGCGATCATAATCAGGAAAACCAAAATAATCAGCGGAAATTTCGGTTTACCAAGTCCATAAAATTTAGCTACTTTTTGTTTCTCCGTGAGGGCCAGGGCTATTCCTGGCACAATAAAGGTTCCTATTGAGGAAAAAATTTGCATGACTTTCAACCCATTCAGATATGACGGTTCACCCGCTAAAAGTGCATCTACATTACTAATCAAGGTTGCACCATACATTAAGAAGGCAATCACTAATCCAATTAATGCAAAAACAAGTCCGCCAGCAATTCCGTAAAATAGAAGTAAAAGTAATTGTAAAAAGGGATTGATTTCTTCCTTATTAGGTGTTACAAAATTCATTATTTGTACTTTTGTATGTATTATTAATCGTTGAAGATAGAAAATGTCTGTTAAGATAGGAAATATAGATTTAGGTGAATTCCCATTATTGCTTGCCCCGATGGAGGATGTGAGCGATCCACCATTTCGTTATGTATGTAAAAAGAATGGTGCGGATTTAATGTACACTGAATTTATTTCTTCTGAAGGCTTAATTCGTGATGCGGCAAAAAGCAGGCAGAAATTAGACATTTTTGAGTATGAAAGGCCAATAGGTATCCAGATTTTTGGAGGTGACATTGACCACATGCGTGAAGCTTCGGAAATTGCGTCGGCTGCAGGACCAGATCTGGTCGATATTAACTATGGTTGCCCGGTTAAAAATGTGGTTTGCAAAGGCGCCGGATCGAGCTTGCTTCGGGATATTGATAAAATGGTTAAAATGACAGAAGCTGTTGTTAAGGCTTCACATTTACCAGTTACTGTGAAAACCCGCTTAGGTTGGGATGATGACAGTAAAAATGTTTATGAAGTGGCTGAGCGACTTCAGGACGTTGGTATTCAAGCTTTAACCATTCATGGAAGAACAAGAGCACAGCTTTACAAGGGCGAAGCAGACTGGTCATTAATCCGGGAAATTAAGCGTAATCCCAGAATTAAAATTCCGATTTTTGGTAATGGTGATGTGGATAGCCCTGAAAAGGCCGCTAACTGGCGTATGGAATATGAGGTAGATGGCATTATGATTGGCAGAGCTGCCATTGGTTATCCATGGATTTTCAGAGAGGTAAAGCACTTTTTTAAAACCGGAGAACATTTACCTGGCCCTACCATTGAGGAAAGAATTGAAGTATGCAGAACACATCTGGATAAATCTTTGGAATGGAAAGGTCCTAAAACCGGAATTTTTGAAATGCGCAGGCATTATGCTAATTATTTTAAAGGTTTGCCTGACTTTAAACCTTACCGCATGCGTTTAGTGGCAGAACCTGATATTCAAAACATTTATAGCATTTTGGAAGAAGTGGCAGAAAAATTTGCCAGTTATGATGCCACTAAAGTACTGGCCTGATTTTTGAAAAGTTTTTTATACATTCGTATATTACCATGGTTACAGCAATTACAGATGGAGTTAAAGTTTCAGTAGAAACGATTTACCAGCCAGAATATTCCAATCCGGCTAATGAACATTTTATGTTTGCTTATCGGGTAGAAATCGCCAATCTTTCTGATTATGCCGTTCAATTATTACGTCGACAATGGTTTATTTTTGATTCTAATAGTAGCCGAAGAGAAGTGGAAGGCGAGGGCGTTGTAGGTTTACAGCCTGTGATTCAGCCAGGGAATACCCACGTATATGTTTCAGGATGTAATTTAAAAACAGATATGGGTAGCATGAAGGGTGCCTATCTGATGAAACGAGATGTAGATGGTTCAGAGTTTGAAGTGAATATTCCTGAATTCCAGTTGGTTGCCCCTTACAAATTGAATTAATTCAATTTTCTACAGATAAAATATCATTATTTTTTATAGAAACGTTAAGGCTGTTCCCTTTGGTTCAGATCATTAAACAAAAACGGCCGGAATTGATTCCCGACCGTATGTACTTTTATAATCTGATATTTTAATCCCTGCTTCTTCCAAATAACATGGACGCATAATAAAGAAGGTTGGCTAAGGCACCAACTGCTGCCACTACATAAGTCATGGCTGCCCACCACAATGCATCTTTAGCCTGCCTGTTTTCTTCCTGCGTTTGCATAACACCCTGATTATTTTTTAACCAGGCCAATGCACGGTTACTGGCATCAAACTCTACCGGAAGGGTTATAATACTGAATACTGTAACCAAGGCCAGTCCTAAAACACCAATGGCCAAAACAATTGGTGTAACATTAACAACCAATAGCATAACACCAATTAATAAAACCCATTGCAACAGATTAGATGAAATGCTAACCAAAGGTACCATAGTACTTCTTAAGTTAAGCCAGGAGTAAGATTTGGCATGTTGTACCGCATGTCCGCATTCATGTGCGGCTACCGCGGCCGCGGCAACACTCCGGCTGTAATATACATCTGTACTAAGATTTACGGTTCTATCTGATGGATTATAATGATCGGTTAATTGTCCTTCGGTGCTCATCACTTTCACATCGTAAATTCCATTATCATGCAGCATTCTTTCTGCTACCTCCTTGCCCGATAAACCAGAGCTGATTTGCATTTCGGCATACTGAGAAAATTTATTTCTAAATCGCCATTGTACAAACATGCTCAGCAATAATACCGGGATGATTAATATTAAATAAACTCCCATTTTTTTGTATGTTTTTCATTTAACTGTATATCAAAAAGCGTTCCCCATTTATTTAATGCGATAAATACTAAATACATAGCTTATCAAGCATGCTTTTAATAACCCGAAAAATATTTCATTTTTAAATCAGATATGATTTTATTAAAGTCTTCCTGATGCGATTTGAAACAATGAATCTCAACCATTGATATTTTAGAAAATTGTAAATTTTATTCCATGCTAGTGACTAAAACATAGCTCTCCTGAATATAAAAGCACATTTATTCAATTAAAATAATTGAGAATATAGTTAATATACCCTTCAGGAAAATATTTTAAAAAAGCTTTTTCAATAAGCTAAACTACGAGAGAGATACAGTATGTTCATATTTACTTTTAAGTGATGATTATTCAGTGTTAACAGAATTAAGCCGTCGAAATTACCTGTATCAAAAATTGAACATCAAAAATCTATATCCTGCCCGATGTAAGCAAAGTTTAATCTACATAGCGCTATGATTAAATGAAGTTATTTGAAAACGACTGTTTTATTTCCGCTAACAAATACCCGGTTTTCAAAAATTAATTCTAATGCTTCAAGAAGTACCTTTTTTTCTATTTCTTTTCCTGCCCGAATCATTTCCTTTACACCAAAGTTATGGTCTACATGTGTAGTGTGCTGCGTAATAATGGGCCCTTCATCCAGATTATCCGTAACAAAATGAGCTGTTGCACCTATTATTTTCACACCACGTTCAAACGCTTGCCGATATGGATTTGCACCAATAAATGCAGGCAAAAATGAATGATGAATATTGATAATCTTACCCGCATGATCTTTTACAAAATCAGCAGAAAGAATACGCATAAATTTTGCAAGAACCAGATAATCAATATCAAATTGATTGATAATTTCCTTTATCTCTGATTCAAATTGTTTTTTATCTTTATTTTCATGCGATACATAGAAATAAGGAATACCCAGCTTTTCTGTAAAGTTTCGAAGTGTTTCATAATTACCAATCACGCATTGAACATTCGCACCCAATGTTTTAAATTGATTTTTAATCAGAATTTCAGATAAGCAATGATATTCTTTAGTGACTAAAACGGCTACCTGTTTTTCCTGCTCCGTAATTAAATTCACTTCAGCATCATTGGGCAGGTTTTCCAGTAGCTTTTCTTTTAATTTTACTGTCTCTTCAAAATTTCCTGTACACGCAATACGTGTAAAAAATGCTTTATTTGCCTCATCCACAAATTCACGCATGGCAACAATGTTAAGATGATGTGATGCCAATACACGGGTAATGTTGGTTACTAAACCTACCTGATCGGGACAAGAAATAAGTACTGTTAATTTGTTCATCTTAATAATTAATATTCAATATTAAGAAATTTGAAAGCAGATTCTTAATAAATATGTTTCTTAATCCTTTTTAACAGATGATAAGAGATCTTGTTTAGCAAATTATTTTGGTAAATAAATATAAAATATTCATTTTTACTAAAATTTTTATCATTATGGAATACGCTTCAATTGCCCTTCTACTCATTATCTTAATCGTAATGGTTGCCCTTTTCTTTAAAAACTCCAAATCATCTTTATCATTAATCTCTACTGATGATTATGAGAAAATAAAAGCGGAGAATGAGTCATTGAAAATTAGTCTGGCAAAAGCAGAGGAGCGGGTTTCCAATACCAGTTCCGAAAAGGAACACATCACAAATTTATTGAAAATGGAGCAACAGCGATTAATTGATGAATTGCAAAGTGAACGCGATCGCCTGGCTGATGCCAATAGAGAACTGGAAAGTACCCGGTCTTTTTACATTGCAGAAAAAGAAAAACTGGTAGAGCAAAAGGCAAGCTATGAACAATCTCAGCAGAAACTTAATAAGGATTTTGAACTCATTGCCAATAAAATTATGGAAGAGAAATCAACCCGGTTTGTAGAGCAAAATAAAATCAATTTAGATTTAATTCTTAATCCACTAAAAGAAAATATCAAGGCCTTTGAAGATAAAGTGGAAAAGGTGTATAAAGCGGAATCTGACGAAAGAAACATTCTGAAAGGTGTAATATCAGAATTGCAGATTCAAAGTAAAATGATTCAGGAAGATGCCAATAACTTAACCAAGGCCCTTAAAGGTGATAATAAAAAGCAAGGAAACTGGGGTGAAGTTATTTTGGAAAGGATATTGGAACGTTCGGGTTTAGTTCGTGATCAGGAATACCGTATTCAGGCTTCGCATACTTCTGCTGAAGGAGGCCGATACCAACCTGATGTGGTAATTGACCTTCCCGATAATAAACACCTTATTATTGATGCTAAGGTTAGCCTGATAGCTTATGAGCGTTCTGTATCTGCTGAGACGGATGAAGCGCGTGAAGGCTATGTAAAAGCACACCTGGGCTCTATTAAGAATCACATTCAGGAATTATCTTCTAAAAACTATCAGGATTTGTATCAAATTAATTCACCTGACTTTGTTTTGCTCTTTGTTCCGATTGAATCATCTTTTAGTATTGCCGTTCAAAAAGATGCCGAATTATTTAATTTTGCCTGGGATAGACGGGTGGTTATTGTAAGCCCTTCTACTTTACTGGCTACTTTACGCACCATTGCCAGTATCTGGAAGCAGGAAAGACAGAACCGAAATGTGATGGAAATTGCCCGTTTAAGCGGCGCCATGTATGATAAGTTTGTAGGCTTTATTGCTGACATGGAAAACATTGGTAAACACATTAAAAATGGGCAGGATGCTTACGAAAAGGCACTTAATAAACTTTCTGTGGGTTCAGGAAATCTGACAAACACTTCTGAAAAAATTAAGAAATTAGGTGCAAAGGCAACTAAGCAGATTGATATTAGGTACTTGGAGGAGGAATAAAAAATTACCTAATCGGGTAGCGTGATCGCAAACAAAGGCCAGAATTTTGTATTAAGGGGATGAAGCAATCTTTCATGTGAAAGACACTTTAAAAGATTGCTTCGTTATTCATCTTAAACAATGACAACCGTTTTTTCTACTTATTAAAAGCATTCCAGCCCTGCGCTTTCAGCTCGTGAACATTGTTCGATTTAGAAACCATTTTACATCCTGAATTTTTATCTGTTACGTGGCCAATTACAGTGATATCAACATCATGCTTTAATTTTTTATAATCTTCCTGACTAATCGTAAACAGCAATTCATAATCTTCACCGCCACTTAGCGCACAAACCGTTGGATCAATACCTAATTCGCGGGCTGTCTCATAAGTCATTGGATCTAGCGGAATTTTATCTTCATATATCGTAATTCCCTTATCACTTTCTGTAGCCAAATGCAAAATTTCAGAAGCTAAACCATCTGATATATCAATCATTGAAGTGGGTTTAATATTCATATCTTCCAAAAGTGCAACAATATCCATCCTGGCTTCAGGTTTCAGTTGTCTTTCAATGATATAATCTTTCCCTTCCAGATCAGGTTGAATTTGAGGATTCTCCAGGTAAATCAATTTTTCTCTTTCCAGTATTTGAAGTCCTACATAAGCTCCGCCTAAATCACCAGAAACACATAGCAAGTCATTTTCCTGCGCACCGTTTCTGTAAGTCACTTTATCCGCATCAGCATAGCCTATACTGGTAATGCTAATAACCAATCCTTGTTTACTTGAAGAAGTATCTCCACCAATTAAATCAATATTAAACTTATTGCAGGCCAGCTCAATTCCTTTATAAATTTCCTCTACGGCTTCCAATGGAAATTTGCTCGATAATCCCAGTGAAACTGTAATCTGACTGGCTTTACCATTCATGGCATAAATATCACTCAGGTTTACCTGAACAGCTTTATAACCTAAATGCATCAAAGGCACATAAGCTAAATCAAAATGAATTCCCTCTAAAAGTAAATCGGTAGAAACTAAAGTTTGTTTCCCTTTTGCATCTAATACAGCAGCATCATCACCAACACCTTTTACCGAATAATCATTTCTAATTTTAAAATTTGTAGTCAGGTGTTTAATTAAACCAAATTCACCTAATTCATTTATATCTGTGCGTTCTTTATTTTCAAACATATTTTTTTACCTAAAAATCTTTAATTTTAAAATGATGATTAACAGAGCCAAGCCCCGGGTTTTTATAAAATTCCTTCAACAAGCTCAGGATGACAATTGTTAAGTTATTTGCTTATGCTCCATCCAGTTCTTTCCTTCAGTAAACCGGGCAATTAACATAGCGGCAACATTATCTCCGGTAGCATTTAATAAAGTGGCCATAGGATCTACTAAAGTACCAATAATCATAGCAGGAGGAAGTGCTTCAGGTGGCAATTGATAAGCAGAAATCATTAATAGCTCACCAATATAGCCGCCATTTGGAATTCCACCTTCTACAATACTGACTAAAACAGTAATGCCCAATGCCATAATAATGGTATCAACATGAACCAGATCTTTACCAAAAATAGCAAAAACAACCGCTATTTTTATAATTGAACTGATACTGGAACCATCTTTATGTAAAGTTGATCCCAGTGGAATCGTCACATTGGCAATATAAGCCGGAACGCCCATTCCAAGTGAGCCTTTTAAATTTGCCGGGATGGTGGCAATGCTGCTGCAGGTACCAATTGAGGTTAATGAGGGTACAATATTATTTTTCCAGAATATTTTTATGGCTTTAAAACCCCCGGCTATAAAAGCATATAAAGTAAAAAATACAATGAAATAAAAAGTACCAACACCATAATATAAGCCCAAAGCTTTGGCATAAGTACCAAACAGCTGAGGTCCGAAGACACCAACCTGGTAAGCAAAATAAGCACCTAAACCAACCGGCCCTAATTTCATAATGAGGATGATCAGTTTTTTCATTACCTCATTACCTGATACTAAAAAAAATTTAAATCCATCACCTTCTTTACCAGAATAAAGGGTAGAAAATCCAACTAAAACTGAAAAAATAATCAGTGCCAGCATATTTTTCCGGCTTCCGATCTCGAAAAATTCGCCAACGGTTAGCAGCTGGGTCATTTGTTCACCAAAAGATTGAATTTTCTCCGTTTCTATTGGAATTGGGTTATTTCCAAAAGCCTGATTTATAGGAAAAATTCTGGTCGCTATCAGTGTCAACACCGCAGAAATTAAGATGGTAGATAAGAAAACCAACACCATAATAATGAGTAATTTTCCTAGTTTTTTACTTCGGTCGATATTTGCTATCGCTGATGATACGGCAAAAAATACCAGTGGAATTACCGCTGTAAACAACAGGTTCAGAAATATGTCACCTAAAGGTTTTATGCTTTCAACACCTTTCCCAAAAATTAAACCAACTATGCTTCCAACGGTAATCCCCGCCAAAAGCCATAATAAGTCAGAATAATTTTTAATAATGTTGTTTATTTTCATTGATACTCCTTTTAACAGCGGAAGCACAGAATGAATCAAATCAATTTCATCCGTGTTTCGGTAGCAATTTTTTTAAAGACCTAATTCTGCTGAAATATCCAACATTCTTTGAATCGGTTTACGCGCTTTTTCTATAATATGCGCTGGAACAGTTACTTCCGGAGAACCATTTTTTAAACATAAGTACAGTTTCTCTAAAGTATTTCTTTTCATGTATGGACAATCATTACAAGCACAGCTGTTATTTGGCGGTGCCGGAATGAATGTTTTGTCCGGACAAGCCTTTTCCATCTGGTGAATAATTCCACTCTCCGTAGCCACAATAAATTCTGTTGCCGGATTGGCAATGGCATATTTTAAAAGCCCTGTAGTAGATCCAATGTAATCAGCCATTCTTAAAACAGGCTCTTCACATTCAGGATGGGCAATAAATTTCGCATTTGGATGGCGCTCTTTTAATTTGGTAATTTTCTCCTGAGAAAAAATTTCATGAACCATACAGGCACCATTCCAGAGTACCAAATCCCTTCCAGTTTTCTTCGCTACATAGGCACCAAGATTACGATCGGGACCAAAAATGATTTTCTGATCTTTTGGTAAACTTTCTACAATCTGAACGGCGTTTGTAGAGGTACAAACAATATCACTTAGTGCCTTTAACTCTGCTGTGCAATTCACGTAGGTTATCACTAAATGATCTGGATATTTTTCCTTAAATTTTTTGAATAAATGGGGTGGGCAGCTGTCGGCCAGTGAGCAGCCTGCTTTAACATCAGGCAATAAAACTTTTTTTGATGGAGATAATATCTTGGCTGTTTCGGCCATAAAATGTACTCCGGCAAATACAATCACTTCTGCATCTGTTTTAGCAGCTTCCTGTGATAAACCTAAACTATCCCCAATATAATCCGCAATATCTTGTATATCAGGTTCTTGGTAATAATGCGCAAGGATAATGGCATTTTTTTCCTTCTTTAATTTTTCAATTTCAACAAAGAGATCTAGCGTTGGATCAATTTCTTCCTCTACAAAACCTTTTTTGTTGATTTCTTCTAAAACATCTATGCTCATCTTAAATTTTCCTTTTTTGTTGATTTCTTCTAAAACATCTATGCTCATCTTAAATTTTCCTTTTTTGAATTTTGACGTTGGTCAAAGATAAAGCTTTCCACGTCTCAATAATTAATAAGTTATTTTAAATAAATAAATCTTGTTTGTTTATTAGTGTGTTAGTATTGTTGGCAAGTTTAGAAAATTCATTCGTTTATCTAAGTTGTTAATCGTTTACTAACATTTAGATTACATATTTATAATATGATCAGATTGATTTTCAGCACTATCAAAAAACAACTTAAATCTTATCAATATTGGAATGTTAATTGTTTATAAGTGTGTGAAAAGTTAATTACTTGCTAAAAGATGCTCAAAAATTGGGTAAAAGATTGTGGCAAATTGCCTTTTTAGAGTAGCTTTAAACATTCAAATTTATTTGTTAGCATTATTTATACATAAAGCTAACAGTTGTTCTATAGTTATCAACACCGTTGATAAAGTAAATGTTTTTTAAATGAGAAAAGTAGATTTTCTGGTAATTGGTTCAGGCATAGCAGGTTTAAGTTTTGCACTTAAGGCTGCGAAATTTGGTAAGGTTTTAATTATTACCAAATCAAATGAGGATGAATCCAATACAAAATACGCTCAGGGTGGAGTAGCTGTAGTGGTAGATAAAGGTGATTCGTTTGATAAGCATATCCAGGATACACTCATTGCGGGTGATGGTTTATGTGATGAAAAAATTGTGGAAATCGTTGTAAAAGAGGGTCCTCAGCGAATTCAGGAGATCATCGACTATGGTATCAACTTTGATAAGGATAACTCCGGTTTTTATGATTTGGCTAAAGAGGGTGGGCACTCTGAACACCGTGTTTTGCACTATAAAGACATCACTGGTTATGAGATTGAGCGCGTGTTACTAAATGAAATACATGACAATTCCAACATAGAGATATTAACACATTACTTTGCATTGGAGTTAATTACCCAGCATCACTTAGGTGAGTTTGTGGATAAACGTACCGAAGATATTAACTGTTATGGTGTATATGCCTTTAACACAGAGCTTAACGATGTGGAAAAGATTGTGGCAAATGTAACTGTGATGGCATCCGGTGGTGCCGGTCATGTGTATTCGGCCACAACAAATCCAGTAATTGCAACTGGTGATGGTATGGCGATGGTTTACCGTGCAAAAGGAAAAGTGAGGAATATGGAGTTTATTCAATTCCATCCAACCGCTTTATACCATCCTGGGGAATATCCTTCATTTTTAATTTCTGAAGCTGTTCGGGGTTTTGGCGGTGTATTGCGACGTAAAAACGGTGAAGAATTTATGCATGAATATGATGAACGTAAATCACTGGCACCACGCGATATTGTGGCCAGAGCTGTAGATAATGAAATGAAAAAGTCTGGTGATGATTTTGTTTATCTGGACATTACCATGCGTAGCAAAGCTGATATTCTGAAGCATTTTCCAAATATATATGCCAAATGTTTATCTATTGGGATAGATATGACTAAAGATTATATTCCGGTTACACCAGCGTCGCATTATATGTGTGGTGGTATTCTGGTTGATGAATATGGAAGATCATCTATCAATAATCTTTATGCTTGTGGTGAATGTTCATCAACTGGTTTACATGGTGCCAACAGACTTGCTTCTAATTCTTTATTAGAAGCAACAGTATTTGCACACCGCATTTTCCAGGATGCCATAGAAAATTTTAAAAATAACGTTATCCCGGAGCATATTCCGGAATGGGATTCTAAAGGTGTGATTCAAATAGATGAAGATATTCTGGTAACACATAATTTAAGAGAGCTGCAAAAAATTATGGGTGATTACGTTGGTATTGTCCGTTCTGATTTTCGTTTGGAACGTGCACACCGTCGTTTATTCCTGATATATCAGGAAACAGAAGAATTTTATAAAAGAAATAAAGTTTCGGTTAAACTTTGCGAATTGAGAAATGTAATACAAACCGCTTATATCGTTATTAAGTCAGCTATGCAGCGCAAAGAGAGTAGGGGATTACATTTTACAACGGATTATCCAAACCATGCCACTGAATTAGTTGATACCGTTTTTTAAATAGTATCGTCATGCTGAACCAATTCAGCATCTGATATATTAAACAATGCTTAAATACCCTGAAATGAATTCAGGTGACTTAAAATCATGTTATGCCATTAATACTACCGGTAAAAGATAAATATCCGTTAATAGGAAAAGATAATTTCATTGCAGAAAATGCCACCATTGTTGGCGATGTAAGACTTGGGGATAATTGCTCTGTCTGGTTTAATGCGGTGATCAGGGGTGATGTAAATGCCATTACAATCGGAAATGAATCCAACATTCAGGATGGCGCGGTCATCCATGCCACTTATTTAAAAGCATCCACACATATTGGTAACAGGGTATCCGTAGGCCATAATGCCATTGTACATGGCTGTACCATTCAGGATCATGTTTTAATCGGAATGGGTGCTATTATAATGGATCATGCTGTGGTCGAATCGTATTGTATTATAGCAGCAGGTTCTGTTGTTTTAGAAAATACCATATGCGAAAGTGGTTACCTGTATGCAGGAACACCGGCTAAAAAAATAAAGCCTGTTACTGAAGAGCAAAAGGCTTTATTAAATAAATTACCAGATAATTATATCATGTATTCTAATTGGTTTGCCCATCCATAACTACTCTTTTGGAGGGGGTGGAATAGTTAAATTATCTACCCTTTCCCAATTTGCGCGGAGTGATTTTTCATCAGGAGAATACCAGATTTTTTCTGGTTGTGTACCTGCTTTTATATTTCCGGTATCCCAGATGCCATTTTTATTTTCATCATAAATTACCCGGATAAAGTATTTTCCGGCGGGATAATTGGCAAAATTGATGATACTGTTTTTAGACACCGTATATCCTTTAATCGGATTCTTTTTTTCATCAATAAATTCAACAATATAGCTTTTCGTAGTGTCAGGTACCGTGATATTTAAAGCTAGTGTGCCATAGCTGTCAATAGTCTCCAGCTTGAAGTTTTTATTGATTTCCTTATTTTTAGCATTAAATATGGCTGTAAAGGCGCCAGGTGCAAACTTAATATCATAGGTTCGCTTATTGCGCCAGCTATATTTGATATAATATTTTAAAAAGTCTACACTATCCTTAATGAGTTCAAAGTTGGTTCGTTTAACTGAATCTTCCAATAAGGTAATTTTAGAAGGGTCTGCACTATTAACAGGAAAGTTAAAGGTCAATGTGCATCGCTGATATGGATTAAGCTTTCCTGAGGTGATATTGTCAGTTATTGTTAGATCGCGTGTGTAGTTATCTTTCTTCCCGCGGTTAAAATTGACCGTTTGCAAAACCTTTCCCTGATCTTGAATGGCCAGTTTAACAGAATCGAAACTAAGATCAGTTAACCATACTTTTGCGGTATCATTCATTTTGCTAAAAAAGACTTTCTTTCCTACGTCAGCTGCCGGAGGTTCCATAACTGTTATTTTTGGAGCCTTTAATTGTTGATTAAAGATTAAAGATATACTTCCATCATTATTCAGTTTTCTATCCAATATTCTAAATTCAGGGGCCACTTCCTTAAATACCTGTAAATTTACATTTTCAATATTTTTATCAATAACCAGCGGTTCTTTAATATACCCAACTTCATCAGAAAGTTGCTGATATATTTTATCGCCTCCACTTTCACTTTCTTTTAAGGCATATACTTTATAAGTACCTTGACGTAAATTATTCAGTTTATAATTTCCGGAGCTGTCAGTTAGCGTATAAATAGGTGCACGTTTTTTTCCAAATAAGGTATCCCGTTCAATAGGTAAAATAAAAACAACGGCTTCTTTTTCTAATACACCTGTTAAGGCATTACCCACTTTTCCACTAATGGATAGTGAATCAATTTTAGAACCGGTTGAAAAAACATATGATAGATTTTTGATGATGTTATTTTCATTAATATCGGCCACTGATTTTCCAAAGTTCAATGTATAGGTTGTATTTTTCTCCAGTGAATCTTGTAACTCAATTTGAAGGATTCTCTTTCTCGCCTTTAAAATTGGCGGACGTTCCTGATCGGGAGAAATTGAAAATTCTTTAAACTCATTATTGAGTTTAATAAATTCATCAAATTCAATAACGATTTTTTTAGCATTGAAATTTCTGGTCAGATCTTTGGGCGTCATATTTAAAACCTTTGGAGGTTTTGTATCTTTAGGGCCACCCTGAGGAGTTTGAATACTTGCACAGCCAAATAATAGTAACATCCCTGCTACAAGTAATATATTTTTAACGTTCAAATATTGATCTTTTATATTTGGCATGTTTTAATCGATATAACGTATTTTCTATTGTTTTTGAATATTATCATTAAAAATATTTTTTATTGGCTTAAATCAATTAATATAAAGTCTGCTTTTTATTATTTAAAATATTGATTATCAACTACTTATTGATATAAACCATTAAAACAGATATATCCGACGGTGAAACACCTGAAATTCGGGATGCCTGACCTAAAGTACGTGGTTTAATCTTAAATAACTTTTCACGGGCTTCTTTTGAAATGGAAACTATTTTATTATAGTCGAAATCTGGTTTGATTTCTTTATCTTCCATCTTCAACATTTTAGCCACGATTTCATTTTCTTTTTCAAAATAGCTTTCATATTTAATTTTGATTTCAGCTTGTTCAATTGTTTCTTGATCTAAATCCTTTGTATTTTCTGCAAGTGGTTTACTAACCTTTATAATATCCTGTAAACCTACATGCGGTCTTCCAACCAAACTATGAATTTTTACATTTTGGTTAAGCAAACTAGATCCTAGTCTTTCAAGCATTGGATTAGCATCAATCATTTCTATACCCTGACTTTTCGTAAATTTGACCAATGCATCTGCAGCAGCAACTTTCTGATTAACTTTTTCTAAACGCTCATCTGAAATTAATCCCAACTGATGGCCAATAGGAGAGAGACGAATATCTGCATTATCTTGTCTTAATAGTAAACGATGTTCAGCTCTTGAAGTAAACATTCGATAAGGTTCTTCTGTTCCTTTAGTAACCAAGTCATCAATTAAAACACCAATATAACTATCTGATCTTTTCATGATCAATTCATGCTGATCGTTAATTTTCTGATGTGCATTAATCCCCGCCATGAAACCTTGGCAAGCTGCTTCCTCATAACCTGTAGTTCCATTAATCTGTCCGGCTAGAAATAAGTTATTAATCAATTTGGTTTCTAAGGTGAGTGATAATTGTGTAGGTGGAAAGAAATCATATTCTATCGCATAACCGGGTCTGAACATTTTAGCATTTTCAAATCCGGGAATTAATCTAAGTGCTCTTTGTTGAACATCTTCCGGAAGAGAGGTTGAAAAACCATTTACATAAATTTCACAAGTATTCCACCCTTCAGGTTCTACAAAAATCTGGTGTCTGTCACGTTCTGCAAAGCGGTTTATTTTATCTTCTATAGATGGACAATATCTTGGTCCTAAACCTTTGATTCTACCAGTAAACATAGGTGATTTTTCAAAACCTTCTTTTAAGGTTTCATGAACTTCACTATTGGTATAGGTAATCCAGCAACATCTTTGATCTTTTGAAACCTCCGTATCTGTGAAGGAAAATTTACCTGGATTTTCATCTCCCCATTGTTCTTCCATTTTGGTATAATCCAAACTTCTTCCATCAACACGGGGTGGAGTGCCGGTCTTCATTCTTCCGGATTCCATGCCCAGCTCTACCAATTGTTCTGTGATTCCGGTTGATGCTCTTTCTGCTGTTCTCCCTCCGCCAAATTTTTTCTCACCGATATGCATTACACCATTAAGAAATGTACCATTGGTTAATACAACTGCTTTGCTTTCTACTTCAATTCCTAAAGATGTTTTTATGCCATATACAGTATTATCTTTTACCAATAGACCAACTACATTGTCCTGCCACATATCAACATTTGGTGTGCTTTCTAATGCCAGACGCCATTCTTCAGCAAAGCGCATCCGATCTATCTGTGCTCTGGGGCTCCACATCGCCGGGCCTTTAGATTTATTTAGCATTCTGAATTGAATAGTAGATTTATCAGAGATTATACCTGAATATCCTCCTAATGCGTCTACCTCCCGAACAATCTGTCCTTTTGCTACACCGCCCATTGCAGGGTTACAACTCATTTGGGCAATAGTACCCATGTTCATTGTAATTAATAAAACTGATGATCCTAAGTTAGCAGCGGCAGCAGCAGCTTCACAACCCGCATGCCCTGCACCAACAACAATCAAATCATATTTTGAAAACATTTTAGTCTTTATTAAAATTGTTTCACGTGAAACAATTATGTTTTTAGTATTTATTTCAAATATGTTTCACGTGAAACATATTTGAAAATGACTTTTTACTCTGATAATTCTAACCAACGTAAGGTTAAATCATCTAATTTAATTTTTAAGGTTTCAATCTCTGAGGAAACTTCTTGAATTTTAACGTAATCGGATGAATCAATATTGTTGAGCATTTTGGTTAATTCAGTGATTTTATGTTCAGTTTCGTTCATTGCCTTTTCACTATCATCCAGTTCCTTTTGTTCTTTGAAACTTAATTTCTTTACAGCTTTGATTGGAGTAGATTCTGCTATCGGTACAATAACTTTTTTTGTTTCTCCTTTAACTTTTGGTTGATCTAAACTTAAACGATATTCAGAATAGTTGCCATTATATATTTTTACTACACCTTCGCCTTCCATAATAAATAACTGATCACTCATCTTATCGAGTAAGTACCTATCATGGGAAACAAGCATTAATATGCCCGGAAAGTTTTCTAAAAATTCTTCAAGTACATTTAAGGTGTCTATATCTAAATCATTTGTTGGCTCATCCAGAATTAAAAAATTAGGATTTTGCATCAACACTTTCATGAGGTTTAGTCGCTTTTTTTCACCACCACTTAATTTTTCTACCATGCCGTGTTGTTTCTTTGGCGGGAAGAGGAAAAGCGTCAATAGGGCAGAAGCTGTGATCACAGAACCATCTGCCATCTTAATATATTCGGCATCTGATTTAACGATATCAATTACCCGTTCTTTCGGATCGAAAGTTAAACCACCTTGTTTATAGTAACCGAAAACGGTAGTTTCACCAGTATCAACTTTTCCAGCATCAGGAGCTAATTGACTGGTAATAATATTTAAGAGGGTAGATTTTCCTGTACCATTTTTACCGGCTAAACCAATTCGATCTCCTTTTTTAAAGGTGTAACTAAAATCCTCTATAATTGAACGATCGTCGAAGGATTTTGCAATGTGTTCAACCTCAATAATCTTCCCACCCTGGCGAGACATCTTCATCTGAAGGTTAATACTCTGATTATCAGACTTTTTCTTAGATTTCTCTTCTAAATCATAAAAAGCATTGATTCTGGCATTGGATTTTGTTCCACGAGCCTGTGGCATGCGTCTCATCCACTCCAATTCTTTCTTTAATAGCTGCTGGTTCTTGTGTAATACAGTCGCATCTAAAGCTTCTCTTTCAGATTTTTTTTCTAAAAAGTACGCATAGTTTCCATTATAATTGAAAATCTTACCTCTGTCTAATTCGATGATGGTATTACAAACATTATCTAAAAAGTATCGATCGTGAGTAACTAATAAGATTGTTTTCTGACCAGTGGTCAATAGTTTCTCCAGCCATTCGATGGTGTCAATATCCAAATGGTTGGTTGGCTCATCTAAAACTAAAATCTCAGGATCTTCAATGAGTAACTTGGCTAAGGCCAATCGTTTCTTTTGTCCACCCGAAAGCGTAGCGATTTTTTGCTGCAAATGAGTAATGCCCATTCTATTTAAAATGGTTTTGATCTCATGCTCATACTCCCAGGCATTGTGCTCGCTGAGTTCTTCGTATAACCGATTCAGCGTTTTTTCGTCTGGATCCGGATTTTCAATTAATTCCTCATATTCTTTGATCAACTGTTGCTGCTTGTTTTCTAAAGAAAAAATATGATCGCTAATAGAATAACCTTCAGTAAACTGAGGCTCCTGATCTAAAAAGCCAATTTTAACAGCTTTGTTTTTTACAATTTTTCCTTCGAGCGGAGGGAATCTTTCTGCCAATAGTTTTAAAAGTGTACTCTTACCAGCGCCATTTATACCAACCAACGCTACACGCTGACCAGAGTTAATACCCAAGGTTAAATTTTTAAATAGCCATTCATCATGATAACCATGACCTAAGCCTTCTGCCGCAATTAGTGTGCTCAATTTTTTTGTATTTCGGATTTATAAAGGAAAATTAGTGCAAAAGTAAGGATAAAATAATTGGTAGGGTATATAGATGTTTCAAAGTAGCTATGTATCAGTTAAAAATGGCAAATTATTGATTGTTATTGGAATTAATTTGCCATAATGGTTCCAGTAATTTTTTCTAAAACGAAAACAGCGGCTGGACTCGCTCCGCCGCTGCTTCTATCATTAACTAAAACTAAACTATATTTTTATGATGATTGATTAGTATTTTCAAATCATCGGCATGTTTTCTATAAATAAGACTAACACATGCTTGAAAAGTTGCAGGCATGAACGTTCTATTATACAAGTGTATATTAATCATCGATGAACGCCGTCAAGTAATAGACGAACAGGTAAGAAAGAATAGATTGATTTAGCTGATAACTATAGTAGTTAACTATTGGATTTTAAAAAGAAAAAGTAGAAATTGATAGCTTCTAAAGCTAAATGATATGTCTGAATTTAAGCGACGTGATTTCCTGAAATTATCTACACTGTCTACATTGCCATTAATCGCATCATCAATACCTTTGAATGCATTCAGTAGAAAAAACGGTCAAGTCTCAAAAGACAGTGAGGCAGTATATTTCATTAATGATGGAATTTTTTATCGTCCTGAAGACTTTATTCAGAAACTTCAGGAAATCAATAGCTTAAATCCAATAGAGAGAGATAGTTATGGTGAAGGTGCTACTGTAGAAAAGCTATTAAATAAGTTTAAGGATATAACAGGGAAGGAGTCCGCCGTTTATCTTCCAAGCGGAACATTAGCGAATCAATTGGCTATAAGTGTTTTATGTGGAAATAATACGAAAGCTTTTGTTCAGGAAACAAGCCATGTGTACCGTGATGAGGCAGATGCAGCACAAACTTTATTTAATAAAAGATTAATTCCGCTTGCGACAGGCAAAACTTACTTTACTTTAGAAGAATTGAAGGAATCGGTTAGGTATCATAAAGAAAACGAAGCTTTTGTTGGTGCTATTGGAGCGGTTTCAATAGAAACACCAGTTAGAAGAACCTTTAATCAAGCTTTTCCCTTAAGTGAAATGAAGAGGATTTCAGCATGGTGTAAGGAGCAAGGCTATAAGATGCATTTAGATGGTGCCCGCTTGCATATGGCTACGGCTTTCACCCATTCCACAGTTAAAGAATACGCTTCTTATTTTGACACGGTTTACATGTGCTTATATAAATATCTGGGCGCTACAGGTGGCGCTGTTTTATGTGGCGATAAAGTGGTTATTGATCAAATGCACCATCTGATTAAAATACATGGAGGTGGGATTTTTACCAACTGGCCAAGTGCGGCAATGGCATTACATCATTTAAACAATATTGATGAAGTGATGAATAAGGTAATGACTAAAGCAAGTGATTTTATGTTACAAATGAAGCAACTGAAAGGGTTAACATTTATTCCGTTTGAAAATGGTACGAATCAGTTTAATGTTGCGGTAGACAAAACCATTGATGCTCAAAAACTTAATGGAAGGTTAAGAGCTGAACACAACATTATTTTTGGTCAGCCTCAAGAGGATGGTTTTGTGAAGGTAAAAATGAATCCCACATTGTTGCGAAGAGATAATAAGAAAATTTTCGATGCATTTAAAGAAGCCCTTGCATTTGCAAAAATTTAATTAGAGGATAATTCCGGATTTGCTTCTGTAACTAAGGTATTCATCTTCTTTTTGTGTCATTAAGGTTTTAGCAGCTTTACCTTTATCCTTATAGCCCAATAAATGCAATGTTCCGTGAATCATGATACGGCAAACCTCATCAAAATCGTTTGTTTTAAAGGTTTTGGCATTTTCTTTAACCCGTTCTATGCTGATAAAAATATCACTTATAATCAGTTTTTCTTCCTCTGAGTTATCAAAAGTGATAATATCTGTATAGGTATCATGATTGAGATATTGCTGATTAATACCCAGTAAGTATTCATCGCTACAAAAAATGAAATTGAGTTCCTGCAATTTAAAACCTTCTTTTTCAATAGTCTCTTTAACCCATTTTTTTACTTTAAGTTTTTGCGGTAAATTATAACGTATGGATTCTGTAAAGAATGAAATTGCAGGCATTTTGAATTATTTAAGACTGCAAATTTAAGAAAATATTGTAGGAGTGAGGGGACTAATATTAGCAGATTATTATCTGTTAAATTTCAATTTAGGATTTCGGGCCGTATGGAAAATGGCAAAGATTATGATTTCATCTTCCATTATTTCAAAAATGATAACATAAGGAAATTTATTGAGAACTAAATGCCGATATTCTTTTTCGATTTTTTGATAGTATTGAGGATTTTTTTCAATTTTCGTGTAACACCGACTTAATTCGGCAAGAAATAAATCTCCTAAACCTTTCTTTTGCTCTTCATACCAATCATATGCAGCCTTTGCCATTAAAATGGCCCTGGGTTTGATTTGAAGCCTAAGCATTATAATACTTTGATTCCCTTAATAATATCAAGGGCATCTTGTTTACTATAAGAATCTGTAACGCCATTTAAATGTAATTCTCTTTCTTTATCAAGTATTTCTAAATGGTCTTTTGTAAGCACAAAAGATTTTTCATTCTCAATCTCATTTTCAAGCAAAGTGTAAATAGCTTTTATCTTATTATCCTCTGCATCAGATAAATACGTAATTAATCTTTTTCTTATGGCTGTACTTGTCATTTAACAAATATAATAAAAAATAAGCTGCGAATTTGTGGCTAAATCTATTGTATCATATTTAAAGATTTTAAATATTCAGCGATTTTATTTCTATAGTAGTAGTTCAAGCTTGGTGGCAGTTTTTGCAACATATCGCTTCCGTTTTGTTGTTGCTTTTTATATTGATCGAACATTTTCTGGTAGGAAGGTGGAAACTCTTTTGCAGCTTTGCTTTCGCGTTTGGAATCCTCTTCTTGATCGCGTTCTGCTTTTTCTGCATTTAATAGCTTAGTTAACAGTTCTTTCTGCCTGTTCAGGGTTTCCTGTTGTAGACGTTTATTAACCAGATCGCTTTCCGTTTGTTTCATTTCCTTAATGGCTTCATTGAGATTACCCATTTTACCAGAACCATCCTTATTTTCTTCGCGATTAATCTTTTCCAGCGCTTGTCGAATCATCTGCTGTTGTTGGGCCATTTTTCCAAATTCCTGGCTCATCTGACCTTTACCAACTGTACCCTGGTTTCCGCCCGACTTTTGCATCTGTTCTCTGGCTTTCTGCATGCTTTTATTTAACTGTTCCTGCATCTGCGAAAGTTGTTTCATGCCTTGCTTTTGCTTTTTACCACTTCCACCTTTTGCGTTTTTCTGCATATTCTGTAACTGATTTAAAGCCTCGCTCAACATCAAACTTAAGTTATTGATGGAAGTCATGGTAAATTGTTGGTAGCGGTTGGCTTCTGGTGTACTTCGTTCACCCAGGCGATCTAAGCTTTTGTCCAGGTTAAAATTGATTTTATTCATTTCCTCATTCACTGTCGATTCAATTTGAGGAACACGTTTGCTTAGTGCATATAAACTATCTGCAATGGTCTTCAGGTTATCCTTAATATTTCGTTGTTTCTGAACATTGATTGTGTAAGCTGGATCCGCTGCAGTCATTTTCTTCAGTGTAAGCATCACTTTTTCCTGCTCGAAAGAAGTATGCAATAAATTTTCCAGTAAGCGGCGTAACTCTTTTGCATTCAGGTTATTTTCTTGTTCTTCTCCCTGCTGCTGCATGTCTTTCATTTTTTTAGAAAGTTTTTCCATCTGCTCACCGGCTTTTTGTTGCTTCTGACCGGCACTTTTTGAATCTTTCTTCTCTAAAGCATCCTTGCTGTCCTGCTGTTCTTTCTGAATCTCCTGTACATCTTTCTCCGGGTTTTCGAAAGGATTTGGCTTTTCTAAACTTTGATTTTTTTCTTCCAGTTTTTTCAAGTCATCCTTTAAATCCTTCATTTCCTTATTCAAGGCTTCCTGTTTTTGTTTAAGGGCTTCCTGGTCCTGTTTTTTATCTGCAGTTTGCTTCGCTAAATCTTTTTGCTCTTTAGCCAGTTCATTTAAACGGTCGATATCATTTTGAAGGTTTTGTTCAAATTCCAGTTGTTTATAGAGTTCCAGGATTCTGTCCAGTTCATTTTTAAGGGTTTTATTGTCCAGCTGCATTTTCGAAAGTTCGTTCTGCGTTTGGTCTTTATTTTTCTCATTCATCAGGTTTTGCAGTTTCTGCAAAAGTTCTTTGGTTTTATCATCAAGCACATTGTCAAACAGGTCTTTAATTTGTTTCTGCTTTTCCTGTAATTCTTCAGTTTGCTTTTGATCTTCCTGTTGCTGAATGTTTTGATCATTCTGGGCTTTAATCTCTTTTACAGCTTCATCCAGTTGTTTCTGTTTATCCAACAAAGCTTCAATTTGCTTTTTATCTTCAAAGGAAATCTGCTTTTTATCGATCAGGCTTTCCGCAACTTTTTTGCTTTCTTTTTCAATGGTGTTGGCTAAACGAATGGCCGATTGCATTTTTTGTTTCAGGGCCTGGTTGCTTGCATTAACCTGCTGTGCAGTTTCACCTTTTGTGGCTTGCCTAAAGGTTTTGATTTCAGAGCGGGTTATTTTTGAACCATTTACGCCGTCATTATCGGCAACTTCAAAATAATATTCAATTTGTTGTCCTGGCCTGGCAGCAACTGCTTTTAGATCCCAAAAATAGAAAAATGTATTTTCAGTGGTGTTCGCCTTTATCGCAATATCTTTGCTTTCGGTACTGATTATTTTATTGTTTTCTTTGATGTTGTATTTAAAACTTAAACGGCTAAATCCGTAATCATCAGTAACTTGTCCACTGAAATACAAAGCTTTATTACTAACCGAATCTTGTTTCTGTTCCACCTGAATAGCAGGTGATTGATCTTTCACCACGGTAACCTGATGGGAAAGGGAATCTCTTAAGGTAACAAATTCATTCTTCGGCGTAATGCTGTATCTGGCGTTATTTTTAAGGGTTGCCTGATAAGTGGACTGGTTATTTTCCACTTTTAAAACATGCTCTTGATCATTCAATTTAAATATTAGTGAATTGCTTTGTCCGGTTTTAAAGGTCCAGGTTACATGCGTGCCTTCGGGAAGAAGTAAATCACCAACATTGGAGGCCACCTCTGCTTTTTTGCCTAAATAGGATGGGAAATTTAAAGTGGCTGTTGCACCAAGGAGTTCAGGACGGGGTTTTACGGTAAGCGCAAATGTGGAGGAGCTAAAACCGCCACCTCTGAAAATTAGGCTTTTATCACTTTGTATATTTTTGATGCTGTATTTAAATCTGCTGATATTGTTTTTTTCCAGTTTATAAGTATTCTTGCCATCTTCCACATATACTTCAGCGGGTAACTCATCCCCATCCAATTTTAAATCCACGGTAATATCATCGCCCTGGGTAACGGTTAAATTGCGGTTTAGAATGGTAAAGGTGAAGGGCGCTTTTGGAGCAATATATTCATCATATTTAAAAAAACTATTCGTGCCTTCACGAAGAATTGCAGGTGCAAGAAGTCCAATCAGGAAGATGATAGACAGGGGTACAAAAAGATATTTTAAGTATTTCTTATTATCGTTTATGCGAACAGCTGTATAAAAGGGAACAGGTTTTAATTCCATTATTTTCTGATCAATACTGGCCAGAATCAATTGATTATTTTCCGGATGGCTGGCGGATAGCTGGTAAAGTTGAAGTGTATTTAAAAGTTTATCTTTAATATCGTGAAAATGATTTCCGATAACTACAGATGCCTCATCAAATGAAAGGTGCTTATTTAATTTAAGCATGGAAAGCAAAGGCCGGACGATTAGATAACCGATCAATATCATACCAATAAGCAAATAGCCAAAGAATGAAAAAGTTTTTAAGCCGACAGAGGGGTGGAAGTAATACAAACACAAAAATAACAGCAAATACAAGCCTAAGAGTATTGCAGCAGTATAGATGCTTCCCCTTAAAATCTTATTGAGATAAAACTTATGGATAAACTCTTCTATCTTTCTCAGTAAATCGCTGTAGTTATTGCTTACCATATCAACGTAAATGTAAAAAATTGTTCCCATCAATTTAATATAAACTTGCAAGGTTTTTAAGAATATTGAGGATTTTGATGCGGATAGTTAATATAAAATTTACATAAATTTTAAATGAGTGTACAGGTAAAAATCTACTTTTGGATTTTGTATATTAAGCCTGAATATGAAGCGAATCGTTATTTCAACAATTATGGTATTGGTATTTACCACCTCATTTGCACAAAAGTTTCATTGGAATAAAAACCAGGTCATTGCCCATCGTGGTGCCTGGAAAAAGAATAATTACCCTCAAAATTCAATAGCATCTTTAAATGAAGCGATTAAACTTGGCTGTTACGGTTCTGAGTTTGATGTATGGATGACAGCCGATAACATTTTAGTGATTAACCATGATCCTGAATTTCAAGGTTTAACCATCGAAAAAGTCAAATATGAAGACCTGCTGACTAAAACCATGAGCAATGGAGAAAAGATTCCAACGCTTGAAGATTATCTGAAAGTGGGGATGAAACAACGCAGAACCAAACTGATTCTCGAAATCAAACCTTCTTTAGTTAGCAAGGAACGCGGAATCGACGTAACCAGTCGATGTGTGGATATGGTGAAAAAAGTTGGTGCTGTAGCATGGACCGAGTACATCAGCTTCGATTATGATTATTGCAAACGTATTTTAGAACTGATGCCTGATGCAAAGGTGGCTTACCTGAAAGGTGATGTTAGTGCAGCACAAATGAAAACAGATCGTTTAACCGGTGTAGACTATTATTACAGCATTTACCAAAAAGAAGGCTGGATTGAAAATGCACACCAGCTAGGCCTGACTGTAAATGCCTGGACCGTAAATACTGTACCAGAAATTCAGTGGTTACTGGCCCATCAGGTCGATTATATCACCACTAACGAACCTGAATTAACTTTTGATGAACTGAAGAAAACACCATCTGCACTTGGATGGAAATTAAAATGGGCAGATGAGTTTTATGATACAGGCCTTCCGCTTAGCAAAAACTGGTCGTACGATGTAGGCGGAAAAGGCTGGGGTAATAATGAATTGCAATACTATACCGAAGCCGACTCAACAAATGCAAAGGTAAAAAAGGGAAACCTGAATATCACGGCTGTTAAAGCAGATAAAGATGGAAATCACTATACCTCTGCAAGGCTGGTGAGTAAAAATAAATTTGATTTTAAATACGGAAGGGTAGAAGTAAGGGCAATGTTACCCAAAGGCAGGGGCTTATGGCCGGCAATCTGGGCATTGCCTACCGACTGGAAATACGGTAACTGGCCTAAAAGCGGTGAAATTGATATCATGGAACATGTAGGCTATGAACCGGATAGTGTTTATGGAACCGTTCATACGGCAAAATTTAACCATACCATTCATACACAGGTAGGGAAAGGCGTTAAAATCAATCCTTATGATGCTTACCATGTTTATGCCATTGAATGGTACAAAGACAGAATTGATTTTTTTGTCGATGATCAAAAATACCTGACTTTTAAAAACACGGGTAAGGGTGCGCCTGAATGGCCGTTTGATCAGAATTTTCACCTCATCTTGAATATGGCTGTTGGCGGTAACTGGGGCGGTAAGAAGGGTGTTGATGATTCAATTTTCCCGGCAACGATGAAAGTGGATTATGTAAGGGTTTACCAGAAATAATGTTAAACCACAAATAGTGAACTGAATTTATGGATTCGAGGAGAGAATTTTTAAAAAAAGCAGCACTGTTAGCCGGCGCAACAGGTGCTGCTAATACCTTACCTGCCGCCGTTTTGAAGGCAATGGCTATTAATGCTGAACCTGGTACTACTTTTCAGGATGCGGAGCACATCGTATTCCTGATGCAGGAAAACCGTTCTTTCGACCATATGTTTGGCAAAATGAAGGGTGTTCGGGGCTTCAATGATCCACATCCGCATATTCAGCCAGATGGTAACAAAGTTTGGCTGCAAAAAGATGGGCAGGGTTATACTTATGCGCCTTTTCATGTTGATATAAACAAGACCAAAATTACCTGGCAGGGCGGATTGCCACATTCCTGGAACGACCAGGTTGCTGCCAGAAATGGAGGAAGATATGATAAATGGGTGCCCGTAAAATCAGCCATGTCATTAGCTTATTATGATCGGAATGATATTCCTTTCTATTATGCCTTGGCAGATGCCTTTACTGTTTGTGACCAGCATTTCTGCTCGTCATTAACCGGAACCACACCAAACAGGCTTTTCTTTTTCACCGGAACTGTGCGTGGTGAGAACAGCGCGAATGACATTGCGGTAGTTAATAATGACCAGGCAGAATCTCAAAACAATGTTTTCGTAGACTGGCCTACTTTTCAGGAAACTTTAGAAGATAACGGAATCGATTGGCGCATTTACCAGAATGAACTGTGGACATCAAAATTGCCTGAAGGCGAAATTGATGATTGGCTGGGAAATTATGGCGATAATCCGGTTGAATATGTTTCCCGGCATCAGGTTAAACTTTCAGCATATTTCAGAAAGAATGGTGATCATACTGTTAAACCGGCTTTAAGTGCAAAAGAAGTTCAGGAAAAGTATGATCGGTTATCCCAGCGGGAAAAAAATCTGATCAATAAGGCTTTTCAAACCAACATCAGTCAGAAAGATTATTTGGATCTCGCGCCTTTTACCTTTACTAATGATGAAGGAAAATCAGAAACCATCAATATCCCAAAAGGTGATATTTTCCATCAGTTCAGACAGGATGTAGACCAGGGGAAACTACCAACTGTTTCCTGGTTGGTGGCGCCGCAGCGATTTTCTGATCATACCAGTTCTCCACTTTACGGTACCTGGTATGTAAGCGAAGCTTTAAATATTCTGACGAAGAACCCTGATGTATGGAAGAAAACCATTTTCGTTTTAACTTATGATGAAAATGATGGTTATTTTGATCATCAGCCACCTTTTATCGTGCCAAATCCAAATGATACATCTTCAGGAAAAGTATCAGCAGGAATCGATTATGCTACAGATTTTGAAAGGAGAAAGGGAAGTCCGATTGGTTTAGGCTACCGTGTGCCTATGGTGATTGCATCGCCCTGGAGCAAAGGTGGTTTTGTAAATTCACAGGTATTTGATCATACATCTTCATTGATGTTTATGGAGAAATGGCTGAGCAAGAAAACAGGGAAGAAAGTTAAGAGCAATAACATCAGTGACTGGAGAAGAACGATCTGTGGCGACCTGACATCAGTATTCAGGCCTTATAACGGAGAAGACATAAAGTCGCCTTTACCTTTAAACAGGCAAACTGTTGTAACCAATATTGAAAACGCGAAAAACAAGCCTGCACAGGCTGGTCCGACGGCGTTAAATAAGGTTGAGGTTGATAAAATTAATAAGTTTGAAGCTTTCTCGCATCAAACATCTGTGCATGCCCCAAAACAGGAAAATGGGACCAAACCTGCCTGCGCATTACCTTATCACTTAATGGTTGATGCTTCTGTTATAAATAATGAAATACAGCTGCGTTTTCAATCTGCCAAAACACTGTTTGGAAGCGAAACCGAAACTGCCGGAGCACCTTTTATTATGAATACCATTGTCAAATTTAAAGGGGTGGTAGGGAAAACATGGGCTTATGCTGTAAAATCAGGTGATATTCTTACTGAAAAGATCAGCCTGGATGATTTCGATCAGGGTATTTACGACTTCAGTATTGCCGGACCAAATGGTTTTTTCAGGCATTTCACAGGAAGTAAAAATAATCCGCAAATTGTTATACAGGCAAAGCCGGAACAAAGTGGTTTGGTGAATAAAAAACTTACCGGCAATTTGATTTTTTCAATTGAAAACAAAGGTGTATCTGCGGTTAATATTCAAATTACAGATCAGAAATATGGTTCAGCAGCCCGAAACCTGCAAATCAAACCACACTCTTTTGTTACTGTCAATTTAGGTTTATCAAAATCCCAAAACTGGTATGATTTCAGCATTATCCAAACGGGGAATAGAATATTTAAACATCGTTATGCGGGGAAAATAGAAACAGGGGATGTAACAACTACTGATCCTTTTATGGGGAATGTGGTATAGAGAAATCGTAATTGCGGGAAGGTTATTTCAGCCGGCAAAGCTATCTCTGTAGCATTGCTTATTGCGTGAAAGATTGCTTCATGCCAAAATTTCACGACTTGGCTTTAGTTCGTCAGGAGAATCGGTGATTAATAGCACTTATTAAATAATCCGACTATCGGCACTTTCATCCGAAAGGGAAATCTTTGGGGAAGAGTTGTGAAAAATTGTTTTTTGTTTCTCCTGACAGTGCAGTTGCCTGCTAAATTAAAAAATTATAGGCAGTTCAACCTGCGTTTTATCCCAGGCTGCAAACAATGCAGCACCTTGCGGAAGTGGGTTAAACGTTAAGGAGAAATATTCGATTGGCTTGTTTAAGGTTTTAACAGGAACATCAACACGAACGATATCCATAGATTGATTATAGGTGAAAGCACCCCATTTATCAGTTTGTTTATTGATGATGATGGTCCATTTATCCTTATTTGGGATGGCAAATAAACTATAAGTACCAGCCTTAATTTTTTTACCACCAACAGTTACCTTCTTAAAGAAATGAATTTCTGTACTTTCATTCGCGCCGAAACGCCAAACTTTACCGTACTGTTCCAGCACGCCAAAAATATCCCGGCCTTTTTTCTGAGGACGCGAATAAATGATTTTAATAACCGGCTTTACGTTTTCAGCATCCTTTGCCTTTGGACTATTCAGGGGGAAATAAAGAATATCTGCAGGACTGGGATCCGCAATCGGAAACTTTATTTCTGCTGGTAAACTTTCCTGGGCTTTTACACTAAAGCACAACAAAGCGAAGGCGATAACAAAAATATTTCTCATCTGCTTTGAGTTCATTTTAATTCAAAAGGAAAGCAAAAGTTACCACTTAGTATTTTCTGCCTTTAACAATGGCATTCAAAAATAAGCCGGCAGTTAATAAACCCAGTACGCCACCCAGCAAAGCGAAAATATAATTTTGAGTGATAATTGCCCCGGTTAAAATCCCGAAGAATAATCCTAATGCATAATATAACCAGTTGAAATTATTGCTGCTGTTTTCTTGTAAGTTCATTTTTTAATTATTTGGTGGCAAAGTTAATATTTATTTTAAATTATAATTTGTGATCTGTACTCAATTTATTGCTAAATGTTAATTATGTAAAGCTTTTTAAAGCCCTTTAGTTTTTAATGATTGTAAAATTCGACAATGCAAATACAGATCAGTAGGGTTAAGCCTTATTTTGATCCTTTGTTTTATGTAAACATGCTGTCCTTTTTTATCCTTTTTGTCACAATTATCAGGCTAATGTAAAAGAACATTAGAAACATTTGGATATTAATCAAACGATTGATTAATTTTGTGCCATCAAAAAGAGATGAAGACAGAAAAAGTAGATAAAAAACAAGCCATTTTGGATGCAGCTGAAAAGTTGTTTTGCGAAACAGGTTATGAAGGTACTTCTACCCGGCAGATTTCGAAAGAATCGGGGGCCAATATGGCAATGATAAATTATTATTTTGGTTCAAAAGAAGGGGTTTTTATTGAGATTATGAACAACAGAATCGCTGGGTTTGCTTCTCAATTAAAAATCATTAATGAAGATAAAATTTCATCCCTCGAAAAATTGCACAAAGTAATTGAAGGTTATGCCAACAGGATATTTTCAAATATCGCCTTTCATAAAATGATGCATAGAGAGTTATCACTTACGCAAAGGCCGGAGATGTATGACAAAATTAAGAATGCCATGAGCCAAAACATGTTGCTTCTTGACAGGATAATTATTGATGGAATTGAAGACGGGAGTTTTAACAATGTTGATGTAAGGATGGTCATTTCAACCATTATGGGTACGCTAACAAATGTGGTTATTGCGCCGCACAAAATTGTTCAGGGTACTACAATCGATTTAAGTACGCCCAAGGACAACAAACTAATCAAGGAGCGAGCCATCGCTTATTTACAAAACCTAGTAACTGTTTATTTAACAACAAAAAAATGATACCCAAATCCATTAAATTATTGCTTATGGCATCATTAGTTCCTGCAGCTTTATTTGCACAAAGTACAAAGGAATTAAACATCAATCAGGCAATTGAACTTGGCATAGCCAATAGTAAAAACTTAAAATTATCACAAAATAAAATAGATCAGGCGGTAGCAAAGCTTGAAGTAGTTAAAGATAATGCGCTGCCATCGGCAAATGCAAACTTCATTTACAACCATGCTGAAATTCCGACAAGCACATTTACCTTACCTGGCGGCGGCTCTTCTCTGCAATTGCCAAAAAGAGCTGATGCTTTTGTAGGCACGGCAGCAGTGCAGGAATTGGTATATGGCGGAGGCAAGCTAAAATACGCAAAAGAGTCAACGAAATTATTGGCTGACGTGGCCCGGCTGGATGCTGATAAGAACAAAGAAGAAATTACCTATGCGGTGATTAACACTTATTATGCTTTGTACAAGGTGGCACAAAGTAAAAAAGTGGTTGATCAGAATCTGGAATCGATTGCTGCACAGATTAAACAAGCGCAACGTTTTTTTGAACAGGGTATCGTCACTAAAAATGATGTGTTGCGTTTCCAGTTACAACAGGCTAATGTAACCCTTAACCAAATGGATATTGAGAGCAACCGTAAAATCATTAACTATAATCTGGATATTCTGCTCGGTTTACCGGATGATACAGAGGTTAAGATTGCAGATCCGGACGCAAGCCCGAAATCTGTGGGTTCTCTAAATGAATATATAGCCCAGGCCATGACCAACCGCCAGGAGCTGAAACAACTTGATGTACAAAATAAAGTGGCTGATTACAATATCAAAACCATTAAAGCAAATACTTTGCCTACGGTAGCCGTTGGTGCCAATCTATATTACATTAACCCTAGTGGTAGTTTTATTCCGCCTGTAAATCAATATTTAATGCCGGTAACGGTTGGTGCAACTGTTTCATGGAATATTGGAAGTCTCTGGACAAACAGAAATAAAGTAAGTGAGGCTAAAATTGAACAAAGTGCCATCACTGTTCAAAAAGATATTTTAACTGATCAGGTTAAAACGGATATCAACAAAAACTTTCAGACCTATCAGGTAGCGGTAAACAAAATCCAGGTTCTGGAAACTTCCATTGCCCAAGCTACGGAAAATGATAAGTTACTGGCCTCGAAATACAAAAACAACGTAGCATCGGTTACCGATAGAATTGATGCCGAAACACTTTTATATCAGGCAAAGATCAATCTGGAAATCGCTAAAGCTGATGCAGGTTTGGCTTATTACACATTATTAAAATCAACAGGAAAAATAACGCAATAAATACAACAATGACAACTGAAAAGAAAAAAAAGAATATAGTAGTACCCATCATTTTAGGTGTTTTACTAGTAATAGGTATCGTTTTTGGTATCATAGAATGGAATTACTACAGCAAACACGTAGATACGGATGATGCGCAGATTGATGGGGATATCAGTCCTGTTGTAGCGAGGGTAGGTGGTTATGTGAAGGACATTAATTTTGAAGAAAACACACATGTAACCGAAGGACAGGTTTTAGTAAAACTTGATGATAATGATTATAAAGTAAAGTTGGAGCAGGCACAATCTGGTCAAAAAGGTGCGAGTGCAGGCGTTGGGGTTGCACAATCACAAATTGCAGCTACTCAGGCCAATACCAGTACGGCTAAAGCAAATGTAGCAGCAGCAAGAGTGAAGCTTAACCTGGCGAATAAGGATTATGCCCGTTATGCCAACCTGATCAAGGACGGTTCGATTACGCAGCAGGCATTTGATCAGGCAAAAGCATCGAAAGAATCAGCAGAAGCTGCTTTTCAAGCTGCTCAGGATCAGTATAATGCTGCCATTAAGCAAGTAGGTACAACCCAATCTCAACTGGCAGTAAGCAGTAACGTAATAAGCCAGCGCCAGAGCGATATCGATTTTGCCAAACTTCAGTTATCGTATACTGATATTAAGGCACCTGCAACAGGTATCGTCTCTAAAAAGAATGTTCAAAAAGGACAACTGGTTCAACCAGGTCAGTCGTTATTTTCTATAGTAAACGATGGTAGTATTTACGTAACAGCGAACTTTAAAGAAACGCAGTTAGAAAAAATTCAGTCAGGTTCTAAAGTAGAAATTGAAGTGGATGCCTATCCTGATGAAAAAATTCAGGGTGAAGTATATAACTTCTCACCGATAACTGGTGCCAAAGGTTCTTTATTACCTCCGGATAATGCTACAGGTAACTTTGTAAAGGTTGTTCAGCGTATTCCTGTCAAAATTAAAATTCATCCATCAAAAGAAATGTTGGCAAAGTTGCGCCCCGGAATGAGCGTTAAGGCCTCAGTTTCTACTAAATAAATTTAAAATGGCCGAAGTAGGTTTAAAAAAATGGATTATTACGTTTACGGTAATCACAGCTTCTTTACTGGAGTTGATTGATACCACTATTGTAAACGTGGCAATCCCTCAAATACAGGGAAACCTGGGCGCTACCCTTGAGGATATCGCCTGGTTATCTACTGGTTATGCCGTTGCGAACGTAATTATCCTGCCCATGTCAGGTTGGTTAGGCAGTCGTTTCGGGCGTAAAAATTATTTCTTAACTTCTATTATCGTTTTTACATTGGTTTCATTTTTATGTGGTAACGCCACATCTTTAAATGAACTGATTTTATTTAGGATCTTACAAGGTGTTGCCGGTGGCGGATTGATTTCTACAGCACAAGCCATTCTGATCGAAACCTGGCCTCGTGAGGATGTAGGTATTGCTACAGCTTTATTTGGTTTAGGTGCCGTTGTTGGCCCTACTGTTGGTCCTACCATTGGCGGTTATATTTTAGAAGTGGCAGATTGGCCATGGATTTTTTATGTAAATATTCCCGTCGGGATACTCGCGGCCTATTGTACCTACACCTTTATTCGAGAGACGCCAAAAGATGGAAAAGGGAAGCCTGTGGATTGGTGGGGTATTGCATTGCTGGCCGTAGCTGTAGGTAGTTTACAAACAGTTTTAGAAAAGGGAGAAAGCGAAGACTGGTTTTCAACACCATATATCACCGCATTAGCTGTGATATCTGTTTTTGGTTTACTGCTTTTCATCTGGAGGGAAACCGCTACTGAGTTTCCGATTGTAAACCTTCGGATTATGAAAAAAAGAAGCTTTTCTATCGGGATGTTTACCTCTTTTATTCTCGGATTCGGACTTTATGGTTCGGTGTTCGTTTTCCCGGTATTTGCACAGAATTTGTTAGGATTTACGCCTTTACAAACCGGAAAGCTATTTATTGCGGGAGGTATTTGTACCATAGCCATGATGCCATTTATTGGTATTATGCTTAAAAAGGGAGTTCCGGCACAGTTTATGGCTACCGGAGGAATGTTTTTATTCTTCGTTTTTTGTTGGATGCTGAGTAATTCAACATTGGCTTCCGGAACAGGTGACTTCTTTTGGCCGCTGGTGATTAGAGGTTTTGGTATGGCCTTATTGTTCGTGCCGTTAACTACGCTGGCGATGCAAGATTTATCTGGGGCAGAGATTGGCCAGGGTTCAGGATTAAATAACATGAGTCGGCAGTTAGGTGGGTCATTTGGAATTGCAGCATTAACCACTTTAATTCACGTTCGTGCGGGGTTCCATAGAAATAACCTGCTGACCAACATCAATGACTATAACCCGGCTTTTATGCAAAAGTTAAATGCGTTAACCAGCGGCTTTATGGCTAAAGGAACTTCTTTTATCGATGCAAAATTAATGGCGATGAAAGCAATTGAAGGCAGTGTTATTAAACAAACCATGTTGCTTACCTATAGCGATGCTTACTGGGTTGCAGGACTAATTATGTTATTTTCCATTCCGCTTTTATATCTGCAGAAATTTAAGAAAAATGCCAATATTGTTACAGATGCACATTAAAGGCCTTAACCTATAGGGTTTGTGGTTAGGCCTGGTTTGTATGCTCCCTCTGCAGAAGAGGGATTGATATGGTCATGCTTTTAAGCCGTATTGGTATAAATGATTCAACGGGTTACAACAGTTGAACAAAGCTATTAATTACGAAAATTCATATACGCTGCCTTAAGCACTCGATTTTGCGGAAGATTTAGGTGGGACTAAATAAAAACAGCCGGTGTATTTTGTACATCGGCTGTTTTAACCCAAAAAATTAACAATCAATGCAATGCCCTTAAACATTGCAAATATTCTTACTTCGCTAGCTAGTAGCCAAATAAGATTTTAAAATTAAAATTTATTCTACAATTATCCAAATTGTAAGCGCTAGAATTTTAATACCTTATGCATTTTTTGTAGTATTACCCTATACAAAACTATTGCTTAAGCTATGCCAAAACTCCGTTTGACTACACAGCGCGAATCTATCTTCAATAACGAAGTCATTTCCAAATTTGAGCTCTTCAACAGTCTTTTTTTAACCCTTCCATTCTATAAAATTAAAGATACCGGTACATTGCTGCCTTTATTTTTTAAAAGTTGCGAGGAAGGAATTTTAAATGGCCAGAAGCCGGCTCAGGTAATTGAAGAGTTTTTTGCAAAATATACACACTATACCGAACGCAAAGATATTATTGATTTATTGTTTCGTTTTATACAGTATATTGAGCGTCAGGTGGTACTTTTTGATGCAGTAGAAGATGCCTCTTTTACAAAGTTAAATACCACCGATGAGCAAAGCACACTTGCATTTATCCTGAAGAAAAATGCGGATAACAAGCCCATGCTTTCCAAAATTGAGAAGCTGATTGATGAGCTATCTTTACGCCTGGTTTTAACGGCACACCCTACGCAGTTTTATCCGGGAAATGTATTGGCCATCATTACCGATTTAACCCATGCCATTCGGGAGAACAACATCACCTCAATGAATTCACTGTTACTGCAACTCGGAAAAACGCCATTTTTTAATAAAAAATCGCCTACACCTGTAGATGAGGCTTTAAATTTAGCCTGGTTTTTGGAAAATACCTTTTACTTTGCTGCGGCGAATATTCAGGCAGAGATTGACCAGAATCTGGATGAATATAACCTCGAAACCAAGAAAATTCTGGAGCTGGGTTTCTGGCCGGGAGGCGATCGTGATGGCAATCCAAATATCCATGTGGATACCACGTTGGAAGTTTCTAAAATGTTGCGTCAGATTCTTTTCCGTTGCTATTATCGTGATTTCAGGGTGATTAAACGGCGCATTACTTTTAGAGGCGTAGAAGAAAATATAGCCAATTTGCATGATGTGCTGTATAAAAATGCTTTTGACCATGCTTGTGAATCACATGATATCTCTGATGAGTTAAAAGAAAACCTGAATAAAATTAAAGATACATTGCTTTCCGAACATGAAGGCTTATTTGTTGATCTGGTAAACGATTTGATCAGAAAGATTGATCTCTACGGGAATTATTTTGCATCACTTGATATCCGCCAGGATAGCCGCGTGTTAAGAAGTGTACATGCTTACTGCCGGCAGAATAAACCCATTTCTTCATTATACCCTGAAAATTATGATCAGCTGTCTGAAGCTGAAAAATTAAAGCTGATTTCATTTAAGGAAGCTACGCCGGTTTATGCTACTGAAGGCGATGACCTGATTAAAGATACCATTCAGACTATAAAAGAAATCAAAGGTATCCAGCAAAGAAATGGCGAAAAAGCCTGCCACCGTTTTATCATCAGCAATTGCCAGCAGGCAAGTGATATCCTTCAACTCATGGAGCTTTTTCTTTGGAATGGCTGGAGTAAGGATGCCTTAACCATAGATTTCGTGCCGCTTTTTGAAACGGTAAATGATTTAAAGGTTGCCGCTGACGTGATGGATACTTTATATCGCAACCCTTTTTACAAGGCACATTTAGCAAGCAGGGGTAATAAACAAGATATTATGCTTGGCTATTCAGACAGTACAAAAGATGGAGGTTATTTAATGGCCAACTGGTCTATTTTCAACGGAAAAACTTCATTAACGGCCATTGCCAAAGAGCACAATATTCAACTGGCATTCTTTGATGGCCGCGGTGGTCCTCCGGCTCGAGGGGGCGGTAAAACACACCGTTTCTATGCTTCTATGGGTAAAGAAATTGCCAATAAAAACATGCAGCTAACTGTTCAGGGGCAAACCATCAGTTCACAGTACGGTTCAGTAGAAAGTGCTGAATTTAATATAGAGCAACTTATCAATGCCGGGATTTCATCTGGTCTGAAAGAGAAACACAATGTCCTTTTGGATCCGGAAAATAAGACTTTACTGGATGAAATGGCTGATGATGCCTATAAAGCTTTTGTTGATTTGCGTGAACATCCATTGTTCGTTAGCTATCTTGAAAAATTGTCGCCACTGAAATTATTATCCCAGGCGAATATCAGCAGCCGCCCGGTAAAACGAAATGGTGGGGGTGAAATGAAGCTGGAAGACTTAAGGGCCATCAGCTTTGTTACGGCCTGGAGTATGTTGAAACAAAATGTTCCGGGATTCTATGGTATGGGAACAGCCTTAAGTAACCAGGAGAAAGCCGGAAACTGGAATAAAGTGATAAAAGCTTATGAAGATTCTGACTATTTAAAAACCATCGTTGATAATTGTATGATGAGTATGAGCAAGTCTGACTTTGCCATTACTGCCCATTTAGCTTCGGACGAGGAATTTGGTGCCTTCTGGACCCAATTGCATGATGAGTATGAGTTAACAAAGAGGATGCTTTTAAAGCTTTCCGGACAGGAGACCCTGATGGCCAATTATCCGGTTGATAAAAAATCAATCGCCACCCGTGAGCGGATCATTTTACCGCTTGTTTTAATCCAGCATTTCGCACTGGAAAAGCTGCAGCATGATCAAAATGCAAACGAACAGACGGCCTTGGAGAAATTGGCAGTAAGAACGGTATTTGGAATTGTAAATGCTGGGCGGAATCTGGCCTAAGCAGACCCAGAAAAACCATACAGGTTTACCATAAATAACAAACCCCGAGCAAATCATGTATTTGCTCGGGGTTTTTGTTGAAGTCAATTAATACTAACGGTCAATTGAGCCCATCACTTTTTGGCCAAAGGCATTAAGGGCATCTTTTTCTGCTGCACCTTCGCTTACCATCTGATGCACTTCAAGCGCACCGCAAATGTTGGTAATCATTTCGCCGGCAACATCAACTTCATGTTCGCTGACGCCTCTGAATTCACAGAAAGCCTCTAAAACCGTTAAGGTTGTCTCCAGTTCAGCAGGAGTAGTATTTTGAAATAATTGTCTGATAACCGGAATCTTCATTATTTTATTTTGTTAAAAAGTTCAGTTAAACCTTCTGCTTTGTTCGTTTGCACCTGATCTACCAGCTTACCACCTTCAAAAGCCGCAAAAGTTGGTAAATTATCAACGTTTGCAAATTTGCGTGAATTTGGAAGTTTCTCGGCATCAACAATCAGGAAGGCAACGTCTTCATTTTCGGCAGCCAGTTTTTTAAACTTTGGTTTCATGATTCTGCAGTTGCCACACCATGATGCAGCATACTGAACCATAACCTTTGAATGATCGGCCAAATATTGTTGAAGATTATCTTCAGTTAATTCTAAAAACATGAGGTTTTATTTAATTAGTTAGCGGCTAAATATTCAGCAACGCCGGTTCTGTTTGCGTTCATGGCTTCTTTTCCTTCTTCCCAGTTTGCAGGACAAACTTCACCATGTTTCTGAACGTGGGTATAGGCGTCAATTAAACGTAAATATTCTTTTACGTTTCTGCCAAGCGGCATATCGTTAACACTTTCGTGGAAAACTTTACCAGTTTCATCAATTAAATAAGTTGCTCTGAAAGAAACATTTGAACCAGAGAAGGATTCATTTCCTTCTTCGTCATAGTTTACTTCCTGATCTAAAATGTCTAAAATACCAGATAATTGTCTGTGCGTATCAGCTAAAATCGGATAAGTAACACCTTCAATTCCGCCGTTATCTTTTGGTGTATTTAACCAGGCGAAGTGAACCTCATTCGTATCGCATGAAGCACCGATTACGATGGTATTTCTTTGTTCAAATTCAGGTAAAGCCGCTTGGAAAGCATGTAATTCTGTAGGGCAAACAAAAGTAAAATCTTTTGGGTACCAGAATAATAATACTTTTTTATTTTTATTTACAGCTTCTTCAAATACATTGATTTTCAAGTCATCACCCATGTCTGACATTGCATCAATACTAACACTCGGAAATTTTTTACCTACTATTGCCATAATATTTTGTCTTTAATTTTATGCCACAAAGGTACGGTGAAAACTCATCCAAATCAACCCATGTTTATGAATAGTTCATTGTATTTATTGATATTGATATAGATGAAAACTATAATTATTTTAAGATTTATAAGGTTTAGCTATGCAGTTTATAAACTTACTTTTTCAAAGTACGCTCATATAATTTAAATATGCGTTTATATTCATCGGTCCAGCTGCTGGATTCAATAAAACCATGGTCTTCTACCGGATAAACTGCCAGTTCCCAGTTGTCTTTTCCAAGTTCTATGAAACGCTGCGTAATGCGAACAATATCCTGAAAGTGAACATTCACATCCACCATTCCGTGGGCCATTAATAAATTACCCTTCAGTTGACCGGCAAAATAAATGGGAGAGCTTTGTTTATAAGCAATAGGATCATTAAAAGGTTCATTTAAAATATTCGAAGTATAGCCATGATTGTAATGCGCCCAATCGGTAACCGAACGTAGAGCTGCACCGCTGGCAAACACATCAGCTTCTTTAAACATGGCCATTAAGGTGATAAAGCCACCATATGAGCCGCCATATAAACCAACATGCCTGGGGTTTACGCCATATTTTTCTACCAGGAACTTTACGCCGTCTACCTGATCGGTTAAATCTTTTCCACCCATATGGCGGTAAATACCTGTGCGGTGATCGCGTCCATAACCCGAACTTCCGGTATAATCAATATCAATGACAGTATAACCCTGATCAGCCAATAGGTTATTAAACATAAACTCCCGGAAATACGTGCTCCAGCCAAAGTGAACATTTTGTAAATAACCAGCACCATGTACAAAAACCACTGCCGGATGATTAGGATGTGGATTCTCGGATTTATAAACCCGGGCATAAACATCAGTACCATAACGGTTTTTAAAACTGACCAGATCCGGCTCACGCCATTTATAAGAATTGAATTCTGCTGAAGTTGATGCTGTAATTTTCAGGGCTTTTGCGCCAGCCTGATTACGCTGAAGATAAAGTTCACCCGGTTTATTCATGTACGAATAATTGATGGCCACATATTTTTCATCAGGTGAAAGGATAATTTCACTTAAGCCCTTCATGGTTGTGATTTGAACAGGCTGACCGCCACTGGTACTGATTTTAAAGAAATTTGTGATGCCGGGATGTTCCTTGTTGGCTTTAAAGTAGAAGGTTTTTTTATCTTTAGAAAGCTGTACAGACTGCACTTCCCATTTGCCTGAAGTAAGCTGCTTTTTCTCCCCAGTTGAAACATTGACTACATAAAGGTGAGAATAACCTGTTGCTTCACTTTGGTAATAGAAGTGGTTGTTATCTACCCAACCTGTATTTCCCTGATAAAACCCGCTAATGCCCGGTCCACCAATCCAGGCCTCGTCTCGTTGGCGATCAATTAAAGAAAACTGACCCGTCGAAGGTTCTAATTTTAAAATCCAGCGGTCTTTATTATCCTGCGATGTGGCGATAACAATTCCCGAAGTTCCATTCTCATTCCATAAAGGACCAAAAAAGTTAACCGGCCGGTCTGCATTTTTCTTTTTTAAAGTATCCAGTTCTTTCGGGTAATCTTTTAAATAATCAGGCAAATCTTTTATCCCCGGAATGGTTGAGGTTTGAAAGGCATAAACCGAATCTCTTTGCCTGTCATAAATAAATCCCTGAGATAGATTTTCATTTTCCCCAACCTTTGTTCTTCCCGGAATATCTTCTGTATAGCCTGATGCTGTTACATAATTGGGAACAATGGTATTGTGGTTGTTTTGTGCCGGAGTAGTGAGCTTATAAGTAATATAACGACCATCTGAACTGATCACCACTCCATTTAAAAATTTGTCTTCTGTATACAGTTCCTTCAGTGGTTTTATATCAGCAGATGTTACGCCAAAACGATTTCTGCCATTGCGATTGTTGTCCTTTGTTTCGGCATTTCGTTTCTTAATAATATCAAAGAGTGCTGTTTGTTCAGTCTTTAGCCATTGATCCTGTTCTGTTGCCGGTTGTGTTTTTGTTTTTCCGGCTTTTTTACCTTTCACAAAATTGGTGAGCTGCTTGGTTTCTGCAGATTTTAAATCTACCTCAAAAAGGTTATCTCCCAATTGATAAACGACATTTCCATTAACCAGGAAAACAGGAT
Organism: Pedobacter sp. GR22-10; assembly: GCF_026239715.1. Taxonomy (NCBI): domain Bacteria; kingdom Pseudomonadati; phylum Bacteroidota; class Sphingobacteriia; order Sphingobacteriales; family Sphingobacteriaceae; genus Pedobacter; species Pedobacter sp. GR22-10. The sequence goes on along the minus strand of NZ_JAPIVR010000003.1, from coordinate 513,382 downwards.
TACTCTCACGTTCCAGGGTATTGGTTAATCGTGTTTCTTTATTGGATTTTAGGTTTTGAAGGTAAATATCTCCGCTTTTCTCTACCAGGCTAAGCGAGTGATTTTGGTTATAAACATAGTTTAAACTTAAGTGCTTTTCATCTTCCTTATCGGCAGCTTTAACAGGTTTAGGAGATGAGGTGGTCACTTTGTAAAGTTCTTCTTTAACCTTATTTTCAGGATTCCAGTTAAAGTAAAGTGTTTTACTATCGGCTGTCCAGTGGAAATTAGTTGGCGAAATTCCCATCCATTTAGGGTCACGCATAATTTTTTCTACTGTTAATGGAGCAATTTGTTGTGCAAAAGTATATTCGCCCGTGCAGAGCAAAAGGAAAAGTAAATATTTCTTCATGAATTTGGGTTTGGATGCAATTTAGGCAAAGCACAAACTACTTTTAGAAGGAAATGGAAATGTTACAACCAAATTTAACTATCGGTTTAAGATATATTTAGCTTGCTGCGGCAAAAGATTGCAAAATAAAAAGTAACTATCTGATTACTCGCCCGGTTTTATCCACATTTACCTGGTCGAATGGCTTTAAATATTCATTAATAATTACCGAAAATTCTCTTCGCGTTAGTACCTTTTTCAAGTCATATTTAGACGAAAATTTATAGCTGTTGTTCCACTTTTTTTGTAACTCTGTTTTAGTGGCATCAACGGCTTTATTGCCAACATATGACACCAATAACACGGTATTTTCCAGATTAACCGGCACATCTTTATGGTCATCGAACCAGATCTGAGCCTTATAATAATAATCTTTTATCGGCTGTTTAATTTCTTCATCAGTAACTTCCTTTTCCGGGTTAAAGAAAGCCTTTTTATTTTTAATCTCCGCTTTTAAGATTCCGGTAATCCCAATTTTCTGGATCGCCAGCCAGTTCGAATCGGTGACTTTTACATCGGCAAAAGGGATCAACGGAAGTTTATAGGTTAAGAGTTCGCTTTGAATTGTTTTTAAGTTAGATAAGCTGGTTTTCGTTTTAAAGAAGGCCGCGTAGGTCGCGGTAGCTCCGGCTGCCTGGCCGATCTCTATACTGATGGGATCAATGTAAAGTAAGTTTTCCTGATCAGGAATTAACAAGTGATATAAAGATAGAAAGCTTGAGGTACTGGTAATCCCGGAAATGGTTGTGCGATATAAGTTTTCGGTATAATTTAAAGCACTCAGGTGCACTGGTTTTAAACCGGTAATATTTAAATTAGAAAGCTGATCATTGTTGTCTGCAATAATAAGAACTTTAGCTTTTATACTTTTACCTTTACTAATTTTTGCTTCCCATCCACTACCAGAACGTTCAACAGCACTAATGGTCGTATCGTTTATAACTCTAAATAATTTGATGCTGTCTACCTTATTTTTAGCTGAATTTTTCTTTTTTGTTTGGGTTGATTTTTTTTCTAAATCCTTGATGTATGCAATTCTCTTTAGCTGTACATTTTCATAAATTTTATAAACTTCTGCTGATTTCGTCTCTTTAATTTTATCCAGACTAAAAGGATGGCTTTGCGTTAAAATGACCACGCTGGCGCCAGAGCGTGAAACCTGTAAACCTGAAGAATAGGCGGCATCAGCATTTCCCAGTATTAATACATCCGTTTTAATGGTTTGTGCGAAAACAAGTGTAGGAATCAAACATGCGAAAGCAAAAAATAACTTCTTCATCTGTGGATTTTAAATTCATTGCAATATGCTTTAAAAGCATGAATTTTTTATGATCAGGCGTATTCATTTTACTAACTATCCCGAACAGAACGATTATATCGCAATTGAAATGAGACGCTGCCTGGCATCTCGTTTCAAAACCTTCCGAAAGAGTTGTGATTTTCAATCGAAATTAGATCTAACCATAATCATTTTTCCTCGCAATAATCAAAAAAAGGTTTGTTGAGATCGTTAATAAAAAGTGATGTAGAATTTTATTACTGTACTTAAAGACAGATTTTTATATTTGAAATAAAATAATGAAAAAGCGCTCGTATACCCCCATTTTTTTTCTTTTGATAAGTTTATTCGGATGTCAAAAGGAAAGCAACCCGGTTCAATCACCCGAACTCTCTGATTTTATCCTGGGTGGAGTGAGAGTTGGAGAGCCAGCTTTTCTGCTTACCCATCCGAAAAGTAAAAGTAGCGGGACCTTCTCTTTTAAAACAAGCGATACTTCGATGATTACCATCCAGGAAAATCTTGTTATCATAAGGAAAAATGGAACTTGTGTGATAACGGCTATACAACAGGAAGCAGAAGGTTTCCGCAAAGATTCTATTAAAGCAACTTTAGTCATTTCGCCTCGCCTTGCCCCAATGCTTACCGGCTTTGTCATACCTGATAAAAAAGTAACTGATCCTCCGTTTATCCTAACCTCACTTAAAAGCAACAGCAATGGAGAAATCACTTTTAGGAGTAATAATGCCGCGGTTGCGGTTGTTACAGGAAGCCTGATAACCATTAAAGGTGCCGGGAAGGCAATCATTACCGCTTACCAAGCCCAATCTGGAATTTACAGCGCATATAGTATTTCTGCAGATCTTTTTGTTACCGATGCCTTAATCGCTGAAACATTAACCGATGTGGATGGGAACGTATATAAAACGGTAAAACTAGGAAACCAGACATGGATGATGGAAAATTTACGGACTGCACATTACAGGGATAAAACACCAATACAAAATGTGATAGGCAACTCCGATTGGTCTACACAATCAAGCGGGGCTTATTGTACTTATAATAACAATCCTGAACTAGGTAAAACATATGGGTTTTTATATAATTGGTATGCAGTAAACAATAACCATCAACTTGCACCACAGGGTTGGCATATCCCAACTAATGCGGAATGGAACGTTTTATATGATTATATTGGAGGAGACCGTTATAGTGGAAGCAAAATTCAAGAAAGTGGTGTTAGTCATTGGATAGACGATACCGGGGCTTCAAACAGTACAAAGTTTACTGGTTTACCGGGGGGGAAAAGAAACGGAAATGGTACATACGAAAACCTTTCTTATAATGCTTATTGGTGGACTAACACGACTAATTCTACCGGAACAGCGCAGTATTACAATTTATATGTTAAAGGTTACATTGAGGTTGCAGAGAGTTTTAAAAACTTGGGTTACTCCATAAGATGTATTAAAGATTAAATAATGAATTTAGATCAACTTAAATACCCCATCGGACAATTCATCATGCCTGAAGTTTTCGATAAACACCAGACAGATATCTGGATAGCCGAAATCGAAGCACTTCCGGTTCAAATTAAACATAGCACAGCACATTTAAGCGAAAAAGAATTAAACCAAACCTATCGGCCTGGCGGCTGGACATTGAAACAGGTTATTCATCACCTTCCGGATAGCCATATGAATGCCTATATTCGTTTTAAGCAGGCTATTACCGAAGACATTCCGATAATCAGGCCGTATTATGAAGAACGCTGGGCAGAAACCGAAGAGGCAAAAAACGGTGATATTAAACTATCAATTGATCTGTTAACAGGTTTACATCAGCGCTGGGTTGCTTTTCTCAAAACACTGGAACTCCAAGATTATCAGCGCAAATATGTCCACCCGGCCCAGGGCATTGAACTCACTTTGGCCAATATGCTGGGCATGTATGCCTGGCACGGAAAGCATCACCTGGCACACCTCACCAATACTATAACAAAGTGAAAAGAATCTATTTATACTCCTTGATTTTATTTTTTGCTGGTTTTTACAGCAATGTTAAAGCGCAAAGAGATCCATCCAAAACCTTTTCTTTTGTGTTAGGCTCATGGGAAATGCAGACACCTAAAGGGAAAATAGTGGAACAGTGGAGTGAGAGTACCAATGCCATCCTGAAAGGCAAGAGTTATCGCGTTAATGCAAAAGGGGATAGTATACTTACTGAAACATTACAGATCAGAAAAATAGGAAAAAATGTTTACTATTGTTCAACGGTTGCTAATCAGAATGAAGGTAAAGAAGTCTGTTTTAAGCTTATTTCCACAAAAGATCAGATCTATATTTTCGAAAATGCGGCACACGATTTTCCACAAAGAATAGTTTACCAAAACCAGGGGAAAAATGAAATGCTCGCCTGGATTGAAGGCGAGCTTAATGGGAAAAGCCGAAAATCGGAATTTAGATATAAGCGGCAATAGCTTACATCAAAATTAACATGGCTGCGCTCATGGCAATCATCATCGCATCTTCAACAATGGTTACGGTACTCATGGGTAGATTAAAAACAGCACCTAAACAGGCACATTGAATTTTCTTTTTGTTTAAAACGCTTTCTAAAACCCCAAAAATACTGATGATCATGACAATCAGGGTGACCCAATTCACGATAACAGGCGATAGGTTTAATGCAAAGGATAAGCCTAAGCCTAATTCGATAAAGGCATAGATATAACCCCAGGCACTGAATTTTTTCGCCACGATATCGTACATGGCATAACTTTCGGAAAATGCTTTTAGGTTAAGGATTTTGAAAAAAGAGAAAGTCAGGAAAAATCCTGCCATGAAGATGCGCATAAAAACCATCGTATCTATTGTATTTTGTTGCCAGGAAGCGATTAGGGAGATTGCGGTAACGTATCCAAAAATCAATAAGATTGGTTTATAGGTTTGTGCCCAGGTTTTGGTGTCTGTAGCAGCTTTGACAGGAGATTGGCTGGTGATTTTATATTTGCTCTCTGGCCCTCCCAATGCCTGTTGCAGTGCGGATAATCCGATGTGTTTTTCCATACTGATGGTTGCCGATTGCGTATCTTTAGAAACTTCAACGGCAGTTACATCAGGTAAAATTAAAAGGTTGCTTTTTACTTTATTTTCGCAACCACCGCAAGTCATGCCGGTGAGTTGATAGGTATGTGTCATTTTAAATTTTTATGTAAATCTACCTATCTGGAGGGCAATAACCGTTATAGAATAATCATAAAATGTTATAATATTTTAGGTAAGTAAAACCATTCTATTGATGGCATATTTTCCCTAGACCCTTAAACCCTAAACCCCTCGTCACCCTACCAAAACTGAAGTCATCGTTAAAGAGCCACCAACCGCTTTGTCATTAAAGAAAGAGAGATCTTCCTTGTCGTTTTTTAAACCTAAAGTATAGATTAATGGTAGATAATGTTCTGGTGTTGGAATGGCCAGCATGGCATCAGTACCCAAGCTGCGGTAATTAATTAAAGGTTTGTGATCACCGTGTGCAATGAGGTTTTTAAATTTGTCATTCATCTCATTTGCCCAATCATAACCGCCGCCATTAATCATGTCCCAGTTCAACATACGAAGGTTGTGTACCATATTTCCACTGCCGATAATCAAGACGCCTTTTTTGCGAAGGGAATATATTTCCTTCGCTATTTCGTAATGCTGCGCAGGAGATTTGGTATAATCAATACTCAACTGGAGCACTGGAATATTGGCATCAGGATACATGTGTCTGACGATTGTCCACGTACCATGATCTAATCCCCAGTCGTGATCAAGCGCTACATGGGTAGAGTGAACCAATGTGGGGATTTCCAAAGCCAGGCCCGGATCTCCAGGTGCAGGATACTGCACATCAAATAAGGCCTGCGGGAAACCACCAAAATCATGTATGGTAGACGGAAAGTCCATCGCGGTAACAAAGGTTCCATGTGTATACCAATGTGCAGAAACCACCAGAACGGCTTTAGGAACAGGAATATTTTTCGCCAGATTAGTCCAGCTTTCACTATACTCGTTGTGCTCAATACCATTCATCGGTGACCCGTGGCCAATAAATAGGGTAGGCATGAAGTCCGTTTGAGTTAAACCCTGAGTAAAATTCCTGAATTGAGATAATGCAGCCATAATATCATTTCTCCATGCTAAAAGAGCCTGTTGATGCACTTATGGCTACTCAACAGGCTCCTTTGCAGATTTTTATTTGAATATTTCGCCAGATAACAGATTGATAAATGACAACCTTGTCAATTATTTCGATTGAGCAAACTCTAAGTTTAACTTAATGGTAACATCTTTGGCCACACCTGCACCGGTAGGATCATATTTAATATGATAATCTAAGCGGTTAATGGTCGTTGTTGCACCAAAACCAGCTTTGGTATTTCCTTGTTGGTCTTTTGCTGTTCCGCCATATACTACGGCAAATTTTACATCTTTGGTTACATCACGAATGGTTAATTTACCACTTAACTCATAATTGTTGCCGCTTAACTTTTTGAAAGAAGTGCTCTCAAATTTCATTGTTGGAAATTTTTCTGCATTGAAGAAATCATCAGTTTTTAAATGACCATCGCGCATTTCAACACCGGTGGTAATGCTATTCACATCAACAGTAAAAGTAATTTTAGCATCCGTTAAGTCTGGTTTGGCAGCAGTAACCGTTCCATCAAATTTCTTGAATGAACCATCCACGAAAGAAATGCCCATGTGTTTAACAGAGAAGTTAACAAATGAATGCATCGGATCTATTTTCCAGCTGGTTTGTGCAAAAGATGCCACACTTATAGAAGTAGCTATCAGAAATAAGAATAATTTTTTCATAACTTTTGTTTTGTGATTTTTATTTAAGCAAAAGTACGCCTACTTTCAGGTTAAGGACTTGATGTATGTTAAGAAAAGGCAGGACATTCCATTTTACATCCTGTCAAACCTCATCCAGCGATTTCCGGTTAGCTAAAAGGAGATTTTTGTAGGTGGACGGTGTTAAACCGGTAACCTGTTTAAATTGACTTGAAAGATGCGCAACGCTGCTATAATTAAGCTGATAAGCGATTTCGCTTAAAGTAAGCTCTCGATAAGTAAGCATTTCTTTCGCTTTTTCAACTTTTTGTGCGATAAAATATTTCGCTATGGTTTGATTTTCAAGCTCAGAAAATAGCGCACTAAGTTGCGGGTATTCAAGGTGGATGCGTTCGCTCAAGAAGGATGATAAATTTATTTTTAAAGGCTCTTTGGTGTAGTGAACCAGGTTAATGATAACCGTTTTTATTTGCTCGGTAATTTGAGCTTTCTTATCCTCAAGTAACTCAAAACCCAACTGATTTAGTTTTTCAGCAATTTTCACTTTATCAGTGAAAGAAATATTTTCCACGAATGAAACTTTGCCTAATTCAACCGAAACAGGATCAAAGCCAAGCTTTTCGAGCTCAGCTTTAACCACCATTTTGCAGCGGTTGCATACCATGTTTTTGATATGCAGTTCCATTATTTTGATTTGATCGTTTCCGAAACGTCACCACAATCGAACATCATACTTCCATAATACGGATTTTCGATGCTTTCCTTTTCATTCAACCAACTTGCTTTTGCCATCGGGCAATGCTGGACGTAAACGGTACTATTATTAAATCTGATATTTCTGACCGTTTTAATCATGGCAGATGAAATGCCTTCGAAAGATTTTCTTTGCATTTTGATATCTTTACCTGCGGCAAGTTCAGTTGCTTTTGCCTTGATCATTTTTGCCTGCTCCATCCAAAGCGTGTGCTGCGTTGCTGGTAAATCTTTGTGTGGAATGGCATCAACTTTAGCCGATAATGCCTTTACTTTCTCAGCAGCTACATCTTTCTTGTCAGTAGCTAAAGCATTTTTAACATCATAATATGCCGTTAATAACTGATTGAAAGCTGCGTCAGTTTTGCTTTGTGCAAATGTTAATTTCGTACCTGCAATGGCGATAATAGCCATCATGATCATTATTTTTTTCATCTTGTTTCATTTTTGAGAAGTTCATATATTTTGCATCATTTAAGATAGGCATCAACATGCGCTTCGTTTTATTTTTAAATTATTTCAGGACATTAAAAAAATTAAATTCTGCCCTAACCAGATACATGTTTTTGGTGTACCTATCGGTCATGTTTCCGGCTGCCTGAAAGCGGTAGCCCAGATCTATCCTTGTGGTGCTATTTAAAATCACCTGAACTGCCGGAGCCAAATCCAGATAACTTTGGCCTGTACCCGGATCGGTTTTACCCAACATTTCAAAGTAGACATTGAAATTAGGCTCTTTATAGTTTTTATATACGAAAGGTAAAACTAAATAACCAGACGATAAACTGTAAGAAAGCATATTGTTAGGTCTTGGCATTTTTGATAGCTGTTTATCAATGTCTTTAAATGCATGAGCATAACCAAGTGTGGCTGATAGGGCGAGTTTATGAAGCAGTTGTGTAAAAACAAACCCACCCTGAACGCCGCTATTATCCCCCTCCAGATTAATATCCCTGGTGTAAGTTGGTCTTTTGCTGGTGCTGATTCTTGCGAAAGCCGCAGCCCTGAAATGACTTTGGGCTTCATCAATAGAAAGAAAGCGGTATTTCGCATATAAACTGCCTCCTTCTAGACGATATTTCCCGTCCATATCTGACAGGAAAGCCTGCGCATGTGCCATCAGGTTTTTGTTAAAACCAAACATTACTTCAGGAATCGACCGGCTTACAAAACCTGGATTATTGAACATCCCTTCATTGGTTAAACGAACGCCAAGGGATTTGGCAGGCATGTTGCTTGCAGGTTCAGTGAAAACGTACAACTCCTGACTAAAAGCAGCCTGGAAGGCGCCGGAAATAACCAGCACCATAAATATCAACCGCTTCATTTTTAAGAAAGAATGAGGTGGTAAACACGGGTTTTCTTGCCATTTATAACAGCTGTTCCGCTCGCATAGGCATCAGATGAAACCACTGGTGCTTGTTTTTTGAATGCCGGGCCAGAAATGAAATTTTTGTCTACAACAGATGCTTTTACCGTTCCGTTCAGGGTTTTACTCTTGGCATTAATGAAACGATATACATTTCCATCTACAATGGCCTGACCTTTATCATCAACTTTAACCTGGTTAAAGGCAAAGTCTGCAGTTAAGCCACCAATAGAAAAGCCGGCATCCTGTACCTTTTTACGAACCATATCCAGGTTGACATCGGCACCCTTTTTAAAGGTAAGTACAAAGATATTTTTGTTTAAATCTGGTTTAACCGCATGCACAAAACTTAAGGTTTCAAGCGACTTTTGCGTAGCATTGGAACACATGGAACAGGTTAAGCCAGTTACCTGTAAATCTGCAGTTGATATTTGTTGGGCCGAAACTTTAACGGCAAAAAGAAGCATAATAATGCTGAATAATTTAATCGTTTTCATGATTTTTTGAATTAGAATTTAAGAAAATGTCACATTGAACCTGTCGAAATGCTTAAAGCACTGACTGATGAATGGATAATCCTAATTCCTGAAAATACAGTTGAAAACATGTATTGCAACCCCTGAGGAAAGCGGAGGTGCTTTGTTTGTAATTTTGCTAAAAAAAGCAGAGGTAACGTTTGAAAGAAATTCTAAAACGGGTGGATGAAGAAATAGCTGGATAGAAAATAACTTAGGCATTTGTGTCTGCGCTTCAGTTTGATGACTATCCTTTACCTTAACTGTAACCTGTGTATTTTTGCAACAGCCATCATCCTTAATTTTTTCTGCTGGAATATCCTTGCAGAATTTACAGGAAATTTCATTGCTGAACAGTTTTACGTTCTCTAATTTACCACCACAGAAATGTAAACTTAAAGCCAAACCCATAACACTAACCGCATAGAATACGGCTAAAGAAAGTGCTATTTTTTGTTTTAACTTCATTGATACAAAGGTATGGTAAAAAAAATTGAATAATAAACCCTATTATTTAATGAATTTCATTTTTTAGCTTAATTTAGCCTCAAACACCATTCAATGAAGAAACTTTTATTAATTATCTGCGTATTTTCAATGTTTTCTGCTTTTGCGGCTAAACCAAAAAATCAATATATCCGGATTAAAACGGAATTCGGGGAATGCATCGTTAAGCTTTATAACGAAACTCCTTTGCATCGTGATAATTTACTGAAGCTTGTAAAAAAGGGCTATTATAACGGAACCTTATTTCACCGGGTAATTAAAGGTTTTATGATCCAAGGCGGTGATCCTGATTCCAGAAATGCAAAGCCTGATTCTTTGTTAGGGGAGGGTGGACCAAAGTATACTATTCCGGCAGAATTTAGAGATAGTTTATTTCATAAAAAGGGCGTACTGGCTGCGGCCAGGGAAGGAGATATTGTTAATCCATCTAAGGCATCCAGTGGAAGTCAGTTCTATTTAGTGCAGGGAAAAGTTTTTACGGATGAGCAGTTAAATGCCTTAGAAGAAAAGCGCCTGAAATTCAAAATACCTGAATGGCAAAGACAGGTTTATAAAACGGTTGGCGGTGTGCCACATCTGGATAGAAATTATACCGTTTATGGTGAAATTGTAATGGGCTTGGAGCTGGTTGATAAAATTGCTGCCATGGAAACAGATAAAAACGACCGGCCTAAACAGGATATAAAAATGAAGATTACAGTTTTGAAAAGAAGAGAGGCGAAAAAAATAGAGAAACAGGTGTTTCAAGCCATGCTGAAGGATAAGGTGACTATGTAATCAAGGGATCTTGTCTATTGTCGAAAAAGAAAAGGATTTTAGTCTCCTCTTGATGAACCAGATGATAAAAAAGAGGTGTGTTTTGAAATTACTCCTTTTCTTACCTGGCTACTTATGATATTGGCTCATAGATAAAGGATAGAATGGCAATTAATTAATTCTTTTATAATTGGTTTGGATAAAGTTTTCGGCGCAATCGAATCCCCGGGTTTCTTCAATGAAAATTCCAATTTCCGGTCGTGTTTCATTATCCTTTCTCAGAAAAGAAACTGTTAATGCCATTTCTCAGAAAGTCTTTTTTTAACTTCATCATAAGGAGTTAAAGCAAATCTCAATTGCTAAGCATTTACTCAATTAATTTATAAATTTACACCCACGACAAATGAATCTAGTGAATGAAAATTATCTCCTATAACGTAAATGGTATTCGTGCGGCAAGTACGAAAAACTTTTTTGGATGGCTAAAAGCCACAAATGCAGATATGATTTGTTTACAGGAGGTAAAAGCATTGCCCGAACAAATTACAGAAATTATCGCCTTGATTGAGCAGTTAGGCTATCATCATTATTGGTTTCCGGCACAAAAAAAAGGTTATAGTGGTGTAGCCATCCTCACTAAAATTAAACCAAACCATGTTGTTTTTGGTTGTGGAGAAGAATGGATTGACCAGGAAGGCAGAATTTTACGGGCAGATTTTGACGATTTTTCATTAATGAGTTTATATATGCCTTCGGGTTCGAGCGGAGATGAAAGACAGGTTAAAAAGTATGCTTTCATGAGGTTTTTCGACAGTTATATTGAGCACCTTAAAAAAGAAATACCCCATCTCATTGTCAGTGGCGATTACAACATTTGCCACGCGGCGATTGATATTCATAACCCAAAATCGAATGCCAATTCTTCCGGATTCTTACCGGAGGAGCGCGAATGGATGCAGCTGTTTTTAGATAACGGTTTTATTGATGCTTTTCGCTATTTTAATAAAGATCCACATCATTATACCTGGTGGAGTTACAGGGCTGGCTCAAGAGGAAAGAATCTGGGTTGGCGAATTGATTATCACCTCGTAACCAAGCCGATGGAAAGTCGATTACGTAATGTAAGAATTTTACCAGACGCCATTCATTCTGATCATTGTCCGGTTTTGCTAGAAATAGAGTGAAAGGAGTAAGAGAAGGTTAATTGCGGAATTGTTAGTCGTTTGTGTAGACTTAAAGATGATCTGCTTCATACTTTTCGCCTGCTTTTAACATTAATTCAATTTGCTTTAAATCTTCTGTGGTAAGCTCTTCTTTTTCCTGTAATTCAAATACAGCAATCATATTATCTTCGTATTGTTTTTCAGTTTTGATTATGATTTCCTGTGGCATGCCGATTCAGTTTAAAATTTGATGGTTTCAGTTGGTGTAATGCAAAAATCTAAACGGATATCGTGCTCGTTCACATCATCAATTTTATCAATTGCAGGCAACAAAGATAAGCCTATTTTTTGAGCAATTATATTTTCGAGAAAGCGGTCATAAAAGCCTTTTCCATAACCTACGCGATAACCATATTGATCAAAAGCTAAAAGCGGAATTAAAACCAGATCTATTTTGCCATGATAAGCAGCTCCCTTTTGCGGTTCGAGGATATCATATAGGTTTTTCTGTAGATCATGTACCCCAATGTATTCATGGTTGGTCATTAAGGCTGTTTCAAAATCAGCTTTGGGAACAATGATTTTAATTTGTGGATGATTTTCTGCCAGCCATTGGATAAACAAGAAGGTGTCAGGTTCTTTCTTTTCCAGAATGGGGAGAAAGATATGAAGTGTTTTGATGTTGCTAAAGTTGAGGGCAATAAATTGATGATATAAACCTTTGCTTAGCGTTTCATATTCTTCACCGGTAATGGCTAATCTATCTTTTAAAGCTTTTTTTCTGATTTCGGCTTTTAGCATAATCACAAAGTTAAAGATTATACTTAAATCCATAAGGTTTAAAGCATTACAGGTTAAATAAAAAAGCCTCTGAAATATTTACTTCAGAGGCTTTCCGTTATTAATTAAATATTATTTTACACGTTCAACATACTCACCGGTACGGGTATCAATTTTAATTTTATCGCCCTGGTTAACGAACATTGGTACTTTAACTTCAACGCCATTTTCGAGTGTTGCCGCTTTTAACGCATTAGTAGAAGTATCACCTTTTACAGCTGGTTCTGAATAGGTAATTTCAAATTCTGCAAAATTTGGCAGCTGCCCCATAATTGCCTCATCGCTTTCCATTGAAACGATCACGCTCATGCCTTCTTTTAAGAACTTGATGGCCGAACCAAATAATGATTTTTCAACGTTATATTGTTCGTAGGTATTGTTATCCATTACCACCAAATAATCACCATCTTCATAAAGATATTGGTAATCGCTGGTTTCTACCCTGCAGATTTCTACAGCCTCATCTGTATTCATCCTTGCCTCTACAATTCTACCTGATTTAATGTTACGAAATTTACCTGTGTAAAAGGCACCGCCTTTACCTGGTGTACGGTGATTCCATTCGTCAACAGTAACTAACTCGCCGTTTACACGCAGGATGTTACCGTTTTTAATTTCTGATGCTTTAGCCATATTGTGTGATCCTTAATTGGATTTATTTTTAGTTTTTCGTGACGGCAAAGGTAAAATTATTTTGATAAAAACCTATAAAGCTTTAAGGTATAAGCTTTATGGATATTACCTTACCCTTTCTATGTATTCGCCATAACGTGTATCAATCTTGATTTTATCACCCTGATTTACAAATAATGGAACCCTCACTTCGGCGCCGGTTTCTACTATGGCCAGTTTTAAAGCATTGGTTGCAGTATCACCTTTAACTGCAGGTTCGGAATAGGTTACCTCCAGCTCAACACTGTTCGGGAGGCGCGCAATAATGGGCTCATCGCTTTCGAAAGCCACGGTTAAAGTCATACTTTCCTTTAAAAATCTGATGGAATCGCCAAAAAGGAATTTCGGGATGTTGTGCTGCTCGAAAGTTCCATTGTCCATCACGACTAAATAGTCGCCATCTTCATAAAGATATTGGTAGTCGTTGGTTTCTACGCGGGCAAAGGTAACCTCCTCATCCGGGCGGAAACGGTACTCTACAATTTTTCCTGTTTTGATATTGCGCATGCGGGCCTGATAAAAAGCCCTTAAATTTCCTGGGGTGCGATGGATGAACTCTTCTACTGCTACCAGTTCGCCGTTGATGCGGAGAACAGCTCCCGACCATATTTCTGATGCTTTTGCCATTTTATAATGAAATGTTGTTTTGACTAAAAACCAAAGTTAAAAAAATGGATGATGATTCGGAAGCCTATCGTCTTTTGAATATGGGTTAAGGCGGCAAAATATACATATAAAAGAAATGCCTTTGGGAACCACTCCAAAGGCATAATCAACCTAAACCTCAAACTAAACTATGAAAAACTCTTGTGCCTTTTTACGGCTATATTTTTAACGCTGTTAAAACAGAAATCGCTTCATTTCCAGGAAGAGAATAATTAATATTTGTTTCTCTTTTTGGTGGTGCAAAGGTACTAACTATTTCTTAATTGCAAAATATTTTATTGAAAATATTTTTATAATACAAATGGATGACAAAAGAGGTCAGTTAAATAGGAGTAAAAGTTGGATTATATTACTTGTAATCAGCGATTTGAATCTGAGTATTGCAAAATTCATATTCGCGAAATTGATTAGAGCCAACAATAGTCAGCCTGTCTTGAGCGAAGTTTTTAATTAACTCACGATACCAATCTTCACCCTGAATATCTAAATTACTGGTGGGTTCATCTAAAAAAAGGATAGGAGAATCGGCACAGCAGGCCAGGGCCAGCTTGGTTCTTTGTTTCATGCCAGAAGAGAAATACTTAATTTCCTTATGGGCAGACTTCTCTAAGCCAAGAATAGAGATGAGTAATTTGCGGTTAAGTCCGGGAGCAAAATTTTTAAACTTAAAATGAAAATCAATAATTTCTGCTAAGGTAAAAGTTTCCACCAGCTCTAAATAAGGAGCTGCGAAACTGATGTGCCGGTAGATATCTTCAACCGGAATATCTTTGGAATCTGAAAAAGATATCTGTCCTTCAGATGGGGATAAACTTCCGGTTAATACGCTTAACAAAGTCGATTTTCCTGAACCATTAGGGCCCAGTACAGCATAGCTGTTTCCGGAGGAGAGTTCAGTACTTAAGCCTCTGAAAATCCATTCTTTGTTAAACCTTCTGCCAACATTATTTAAATTGATCTTCATTAATCGTTGTGCGTTGGATTAACGTTGAGCGGTTTTGCCATGCAAACGCTGTTATCTACATCGATGTACTGGCCATAATTTGGCGTAATCTGATAACCTACTTTTTGGTAAAGTGCAATTGCTTCAGGTTGTTTTTTGCCGGTTTCCAGTATACATTCTTTAAAGCCAAGTTCTTTGGCCCAATGCTCCAGTTCCATTAATATCTTCGCTGAAATACCTTGTCTCCTGAAATCAGGATGAACAAACATGCGTTTAATTTCGGCAGCGTTACCTGAAAATGGTTTTATGGCACCACAGCCTGCGGGGATGTCATTTTGGTAAGCTACCACGACTTCTTTAATCATGTCTATTTTATTAAACTGTGAATAAAAAGCATGATCATCTCCATCTCTAACGGCCAGGTCATTATCCAACAAAGTAACCAGCTGCCTGAAATCGGTATTTTCTGAATTGGTTTTGATTAACGTTAAATTATTCATAACTCTGAAATGTATTCACCACCTTAGCAACCCAAGATTAAAGAAGAAATAAATGGTTTAGGGATAATGTAGATACCGGTATTTTTTTTAAAATACACTAAAACAGTGCTTTATGGAATAAATTTACCCTAAACCCTAAACCCTAAACCCTAAACCCTAAACCCTAAACCCTAAACCCTAAACCCTAAACCCTAAACCCTAAACCCTAAACCTAGCTGCCCATACCGAAGCCCTTCATTACCCCACGGTTAGAATTACGGATGAAATCAACAATCTCATCACGGATCTCCGTAGGTTTGAATTCTGCTTCAATCATGTCTAAAGCTTTGGTTACATTATTGTGCTTTACAAAAAGTACCCGGTAAATTTCCTGGATTTCGTCAATCTGTTCATTGGTAAAACCTCTTCTGCGCAAACCTACAGAATTGATTCCGGCATAAGAAAGGGGTTCGCGTGCAGCCTTAACGTATGGAGGCACGTCTTTACGAACCAATGATCCACCGGTTACAAATGCATAAGAACCTACTTTAACGAATTGATGGATGGCCACTAATCCAGCCAGCACCACATTGTTTCCAATAGTAATGTGGCCCGCTAATGTCGTACTGTTTGAAAAGATACAGTTGTTACCCACCTCACAATCATGTGCGATGTGAGAATAAGCCTGAATTAAGCAATTACTCCCGATCACAGTTTTCCATTTATCTTTGGTGCCACGGTTAATGGTTACGCATTCACGAATTGTGGTGTTATCGCCAATTTCCGCTGTAGTCACTTCACCGGCAAATTTTAAATCCTGAGGCTCACCTGAAATGACTGCTCCTGGAAAAATGCGGCAGTTTTTACCGATCCGCGCACCATCCATAATGGTCACATTAGAACCAATCCAAGTTCCTTCGCCAATCACAACATCTTTATGTATCACGACAAAGGGTTCGATCACTACGTTTTCGGCAATTTTAGCCTGCGGGTGTATATATGCTAAAGGTTGTATCATGATTCGGCTGGTTCTGCTTGTTTAATTTTTGAAATTTGTGCCATCATTTCGGCTTCGACGACAATTTTCTCGCCTACCATGCCTACGCCTTTCATTTGGGCAATACCCCTTCTGATCGGTTCAAGCAAGTCGCAACGGAAAACAATCGTATCGCCGGGAAGAACCTGAGCCCTAAAGCGAACGTTATCTATTTTTAAAAAATAAGTAAGGTAGTTTCTGGGGTCTGGTACTGTGCTCAGCACTAAAATACCGCCTACCTGAGCCATGGCTTCAATCTGAATAACCCCGGGAAAAACCGGTGCACCAGGGAAATGGCCCTTGAAAAATTCTTCATTCATGGTGACGTTTTTCACGCCAACCACATGGTTTTTAGAAAGTTCTAAAATTTTATCTACAAATAAAAATGGCTGACGGTGCGGCAAAATGTCCATTACCTGATTGATATCATACAATGGTTTTGAACTTGGATCGTACACCTTCTGTATTTTTTTGTTTTTTTCTTTTTTGATGGCGGCTTTGATTTTCTTCGCAAAGGCCACATTTGCCGCATGACCAGGGCGTGCTGCCATAATATGGCCTTTTAAGTGCATGCCTACCAAAGCTAAATCGCCAATCATATCTAATAATTTATGACGGGCAGGCTCATTCTGGTAGCGCAGCTCCATGTTGTTTAAAATTCCCTGAGGAGCCACATCGATATCAGCACGGTTAAAGAGTTTGGCAAGATGACTTAACTCATCTTTCGTGACTTCCTTATCTACAATAACGATTGCATTATTTAAATCGCCACCTTTAATTAAGTTGTGTGATAATTGGTATTCCAGTTCATGTAAAAAGCAGAAAGTGCGGCAGGATGCGATTTCTTTTTTAAACTCTGCAATGGTATTAATACCTGCGTGTTGACTGCCTAAAACCGGAGAATTATAGTCAATCATACAAGTAAAACGGTAATCATCAAGCGGCATCGCTACAATTTCTACCTTCCTGTCTTCTTCAGTATAAGTAATGTTATGCGGAATAGTAAAATACTCCCGATCAGCATTTTGTTCTATTGTTCCAACTTCTTCCAATAGATCAATGAACTGGATCGAACTTCCATCCATGATTGGTGTTTCAGGGCCATCAAGTTTAATCAGGATATTATCTAAATCCATTCCTACCAGGGCAGCCATTACATGCTCAACCGTACTGACACTCGCCCCGTTCTGTGTGATAGTAGTGCCGCGGGAAGTGTCAGTTACATTATCTGCATCAGCATCAATGATGGGAAGGCCATCTAAATCAATACGTTGAAATTTAAACCCGTGATTTTCAGGGGCGGGGCAAAATGTTAAAGTCACATTAGCACCTGTGTGTAAACCAACACCAGATGCCGATACTTCTTGTCTAATCGTTCTTTGTCTAACGTTCATTGTGTATTGTATTCTTTTCCAGTTCAGCCGTAAGCTTTTTCAATTCGTCTTCAAGTATATTTATTCTTTTATCCACATCTGGCAGGTGTTTGAAAATTACGGATGCCCGCATCCAGTTACGCAAAGGTTGCGCCGGACTACCATGCCATTGTTTGTTTTCTTCGTTGATGTTAAAGTTGATTCCGGCCTGTGCGCCGATCTGGGTGCCTTTTGCCAAAGTTAAATGACCGGCAATACCTACCTGTCCGCCAACAACACTGTTCGGGCCGATTTTTGTGCTCCCAGAAATGCCGGATTGTGCCGCCAAAACGGTGTTTTCACCAATTTCAACATTGTGTGCAATTTGGATAAGGTTATCAATTTTGGCACCTTTTTTAATGATCGTAGAACCCATTGTTGCGCGGTCTACCGTAGTATTTGCGCCAATTTCCACATCATCTTCAATTACTACATTTCCTATTTGAGGAATCTTATTATAGGTCCCGTCTTTTTGTGGGGCAAAGCCAAAACCATCACTGCCAATTACAGTATTGGCATGTATGATTACGCGGTTTCCGATCACCGCATTGTGATAAATCTTTACGCCGGGAAAAATAATGCTGTTTTCACCTATGTTCGTATTCGCACCTACGAAAGTCTGGGCATTGAGCCTGCAACCATTACCAATCACCGCATTTTCAGCAACATAGGCAAAAGCGTCAATAAAAACATTCGATCCGATTTTTGCCGTAGGATGTACAAATGCGAGTTTATCTATTCCAGACGATGCTGCTTGCGCATTCATCGCCTCGTTATATTTATCCAGTAAAATGGTAAATGAACTATATGGATTATCTACCCGGATGAGGGTACTTGTAAAGGGTTGGCTAGGCGTAAAATCTTTTGAAACGATCACTACTGATGCCTGCGTGGAATACAAAAAGTTCTCGTACTTAGGGTTTGAAAGAAAAGACAATGAGCCTTCTTTCCCGTCTTCTATTTTGGAAAGTTCAGTAATGGCTACATCAGGGTTGCCATCAATGGAACCTTCTAAAAACTCGCTTATCTGCTTTGCAGTAAATTGCATCGTACAAAGGTATATGTTAAATTGATATGAACAAAAAAACCTGTAAGGGTTAAGCCGCGTATATTTTACACAATAGTAAGACTTAAAACGGCAGTAAAAGTCAAATATTTTGTTAATTAATCTTAAATCCCCCGTGGGTAGCAGAGAATGTACTTCTCTACAGTTTTTTGTAGTGATTCCAGATTGGATAAATCTGAAGCTTTTGCAATATCAACAATATCGTTATTTTTCATTAGAATTTTGATGTTTCCAACGCCAGCATTATAGGCCCTGTTTTGAATGGCGCTGGTGAATACAAAGTACCGGGCCTCTTCCGGACTGATGTCCAGCAAATGAATGGCTGCGTCTTTTAAAAAGGCAACCCGATCGGTTTCTGCCATTGCATTACCCATCTCTACCTTATACAGGTTTCTGGAGGTGAGCATCCGGCAAAGTGTTGATAATATTTTATCGGGATGTTTTACCCACACTTTTACCGCAGCATAAATATCCTGATCATCCAGATTGGTAAAGTGTTCCAGGTTGAAATGGTTGGAAAAGAAATTAAGTTCGCTGATGTTATTGCTTAGGAAGTAGCTTAAGGATGGTGATGCAAAAAGGCTTTCTCCGGCTGCAGAAAGTTCTTTAGCCCTTTCCAGTAATTTTACCAGGATCATTTCACCCGAAATCACGGTTTTATGCAGGTAAACTTGCCAGTACATCAACCTTCTGGCAATCAGGAATTTTTCAATTGAATAAATGCCTTTCTCTTCAATCACCAGGTTATCATCAAAAATGTTTAACATTTTAATGATGCGATCGAAACTGATTACACCCTCGCTTACGCCTGTGAAAAAGCTGTCGCGGTTTAAATAATCCATCCTGTCTAAATCCAGCTGACCGGAAATGAGCTGATAAAGGAATTTTTTAGGGTAGGTGCCGTTAAAAATTTCAATGGCGTGCGTTAATTTTCCATCGAAATGATGGTTCAGGTCATCCATCAGCTTTGCCGATATATCTTCATGCCTGATACCGGTTACCAAAGAATGCTCTAAGGCATGTGAGAAAGGACCATGACCAATATCGTGTAGTAAAATAGCCAGCATAGCAGCTTCTTCTTCACCTTCGGTAATGATATGATCCTTACTTCTTAAAACTTCGATGGCCAGCCCCATTAAATGCATGGCACCCAGGGCATGGTGAAAACGCGTGTGTAAAGCACCCGGATAAACCAGATGGGTCATCCCAAGTTGCTTAATGTAACGCAGCCGCTGGAAATACGGATGCGAAATGACATCATATACCAATTCGGATGGAATACTAATGAAGCCGTAAACGGGATCATTTATGATTTTCTTCTTATTCAATCGTTAAAAATAGTTAAATAGATAGATACGGTACAAAAATTGCTATTTTTATTTGTAGTTTGATTTACCCGCCGAAATTAAAAGGCAATACATATCTATTTTTACAAAAACATGCAAGAAACGAAAATATTGTGGGCCGATGATGAAATCGACTTACTAAAACCCCATATTTTATTACTCAATGATAAAGGTTATGATGTAACCACTTTTACCAATGGAAATGATGCGTTGGAAGCTTTTGGAAAGGCACATTTTGATCTGGTTTTCCTTGATGAAAACATGCCCGGAATGAGCGGTATTGAAACCCTCTCGGCCATTAAAAATTTAAATCCCGATGTTCCTGTTGTATTAATTACCAAAAGTGAAGAAGAAAACCTGATGGAGGATGCCATCGGCAGTAAAATTGATGACTATCTGATTAAACCTGTTAATCCAAAACAGGTGTTGCTCACCATTAAAAAGCTGATTGATAACAAAAGGCTGGTGAGTGAAAAAACTTCCATGGCTTATCAGCAGGATTTCCGTCGTTTGGGCATGACCTTGGGCGATCGCCTGAATTATGAGGAATGGATTGATGTCTATAAGAAAATTGTTTTCTGGGAATTAGAGCTCGAAAAACTTGATGACCCACAGATGCATGAGATTTTAACCATGCAAAAGCAGGAAGCCAATACACAATTTACCAAATTTATTGAGGAAAACTACCTGGACTGGATCAAAAATAAAGATACAGCACCATTGTTATCCAATGAACTGCTGAAGAAAAAAGCCTTTCCGCATATTAATGATACCACTCCTGTATTTTTCATTTTAATTGATAACCTGCGTTATGATCAGTGGAAAATTATAAACCCGTTAATTTCTGAATATTTCAGGATTGATGAAGAAGATATGTATACCAGTATTCTTCCAACGGCAACGCAATATGCAAGAAATGCCATCTTCTCCGGTCTAATGCCATTGGAAATGGAAAAACGTTTCCCCCAACTGTGGCAGAATGATGATGATGAGGGTGGAAAAAACATGCATGAAGAGGCTTTTTTAGCGGATAACATTAAGCGGAATCTTCGCAAGGATTGTAAATTTAGCTACAATAAAATTTTAACTTTTGAGCAGGGTAAAGATCTGGTTGATCAAACCAATAACCTATTACAAAATGATTTCAATGCCATTGTATTCAACTTTGTTGATATGCTGAGCCATGCCCGTACGGATATGCAAATGATTCGTGAACTGGCGAATGATGATGCAGCTTATCGTTCACTAACATTATCTTGGTTTGAACATTCACCACTGTGGGATTTATTAAAGAAAATTTCTCAAAAACAAGTAAAAGTGGTGATCACAACCGATCATGGAACCATTCGCGTTAAAAAACCAGTAAAAGTAATTGGTGATCGCGCTACCAATACAAATCTCAGATACAAGCAAGGCCGGAATTTAAACTTCAATGCAAAAGAGGTCTTTTTAATTAAAAACCCTCATGATGCTTTATTGCCTAAGATCAACATCAGCAGCAGTTATATTTTTGCACGTGAGGATAGCTATTTTGTTTACCCGAATAACTATAACCAGTTTGTAAATTATTATAATGAAACCTTCCAGCATGGAGGGATTTCTCTGGAAGAAATGATCATTCCGGTGGTGACCTATTCACCGCGGTAGTTTGAGCGCGCTGAGATACCAGATTTGAGACATGAAAACGACTAAAAGGCAAAAGCGATGCAATTATGTATTACTTTTGCCTTTATTTATTTAAGATGGAAATAGCCGTTAACAATTTATCAGATTTACCACTTGTAGCGCAGCAACTTTTAAAATTTGCAGGCAACGAAAAGATTTTCATTTTTGATGGTGATATGGGTGCTGGCAAAACCACTTTTATCAAAACTTTTTGTCAGGTTTTAGGTGTTCATGATGTGGTATCAAGTCCAACTTATTCCATTGTAAATGAATATGATAGTGCCACAGGCCAAGTATATCATTTCGATTTTTACCGCATCAAGGATATTCAGGAAGCATTTGACTTAGGCTATGAAGAGTATTTTTACGGTGGTGGAATGTGTTTAATTGAGTGGCCGGAAAAGGTAGCTGAATTATTGCCTGATCATTTCATTAAAACAGAAATTACCATTATGGATGAAAACCGGAGGGTGTTCAATTTCAGTAAGGTATAACATTTGATCTGAATTAATTACCAGAATTTCCGTACCTTGAACAACCTTAAACAGAAACAATTTTTTTAAAAGCAGCATGGCTACAGGAATACGCGAAGGAATGGCCGATATCGCCCGTCAGGGTTTATTGCAAACCCAGGAGGCAACACTGGAAACCAGAAACAGGAAGAACAGCCTGAACATTGGGATACCAAAAGAAATTTCGTTTCAGGAAAACAGGATCGCTTTAACACCATTATCTGTTGCCTTATTGGTTAACAATGGCCACCACGTTATTCTAGAAAGTGGTGCGGGTATTGCCGCCAACTTTTCTGATTCGGAATATGCAGAGCAGGGAGCCAAAATTGTTTACGATAAAAAAGAAGTTTTTGATGCTGATATCATTGTGAAAATTGCCCCGCCCATGCTGGAAGAAATTGCCATGATGCATAAGGGGCAGACTTTAATTTCTTCTTTACAAACCGGCACGCTGAAGCAGGACTACCTGAAAGCTTTGATGCATAAAAAGATTAATGCTTTGTGCTTTGAAAACCTGCGTGATGAAGGGAATGTACTGAGTGTAGTAAGAGCAATGAGTGAAATTGTAGGTTCTACTTCCATATTAATTGCTGCAGAGTATTTAAGCAATGTAACCGGTGGAAAAGGGTTAATGCTTGGTGGTTTTACTGGTGTGCCGCCTACCGAGATTGTAATTTTAGGTGCCGGAACAGTTGGCGAATATGCGGCCAGAACAGCATTGGCTCTTGGAGCTGAAGTAAAGGTTTTTGATAGCTCTATTTACCGCTTACGCAGATTACAAAATAATTTGGGAAGCCGGGTTTTTACTTCTGTAATGCAGCCGATTGTGCTAAATAAAGCAATTGTTACCTGCGATGTCGTGATTGGTGCCATCAGGGCAAGCCACGGGCGTAGTCCTTGCATTGTAATGGAAGAAACGGTGGCGAGAATGAAACCCCATTCAGTGGTGATTGATGTCAGCATTGATCAGGGTGGTTGTTTTGAAACATCAGAAGTAACCAATCATACCAACCCCATTTTTAGAAAATATGATGTGATTCATTATTGCGTGCCCAATATCGCATCCCGGGTTCCGCGTACGGCATCTTATGCGCTTACCAATATTTTCGCACCTATTTTATTGGATATTGGTGAATTTGGTGGTTTAATGAATATGGTTTGGAATAATCCCGGTATTCGGGAGGCACTTTACATGTATCAGGGAAATTGTACCAATAAGGATTTGTCAGATATGTTTAACCTGCCTTTTAAAGACCTAGAATTGTTGGTGGTATCTAATCAGTAAATTTATTTTTCGCTATGCTGAGGTACGAAATAATCATTTTCATGAATGAGGTTGCTTTGTACTTTGAAATGGTGACCTGTTTATAGAAACGACACTATGAAAACTAAACTCCTCATCTTATTCCTATTTGTTTCTTTCTCTGCTTCTGCTCAAAACGGCAAGAGGCCAAAGTTAGTTGTCGTTAACTCTTACAATCAATATTTAGCTTCTGTTAAAACCAATCCGGATAATGAGTTAGTGGAGATTAAAAAAGCCATTCCGAACATTACACTGGATATTCGCTATGCCACGAAGAATAACTTCATGAAGCAGGTGATGTATAAGCAGGCGAGGGCATTTGCCCGTAAACCAGTTGTCGCTTCATTGAAGAAAATCCAGCAGGAATTAAATAAAAAAGGCTACGGATTGAAAATTTTTGATGGCTATCGCCCTTATGCCACTACAGTTGAGTTTTATAAAAAGGCAAGTGATAAAAACTTCGTGGCTAATCCTGCAAAGGGATCAAAACATAACCGGGGATGTGCTGTTGATTTAACACTGATTAACCTGAAGACCGGTAAAGAAATTGCAATGGCTACGCCTTATGATAGTTTCTCCGCTGCTGCGGCTGCAAACTATGAGCCGGTGAACCAAGAGGTAAGAAAGAACCGCAACTTTTTAATCAGGATCATGAAAAAGTACGGACTCAATGTACTTAAAAATGAATGGTGGCACTATGATTTTAGCGGATGGCAAAACTATCCGTTAATGAATATTCCTTTTGAAAAACTTTAAGTTGGTTGAATAGTCATTGGTCAATAGTTCATTTGTTTGGGCGGTTAAACAAGCGAGAAGCATGATAGCTCCAAACTGATCACTCCGAACTAAAGGTGATGTGGCCTGCCAAACTGATCCATTTTCACCTTAGCCTTCTCATCTTTCAGGGTGAGGTGAAAAATATAGTCATAATCATCCTCCGTAAGCATTTCCATAGGTCTTTTGGCACCAAAAGCTTCAATAATTTCCAGCAGGGTATTGGAATGACCCGCTATGATAACTTTCTTGCCTGCATAATTTTTTTTAACAGAATCAACCAGTGATTTTGGGTCATTATAGTTAATCACCTTTGGGATGATCAGTGAATCTAAAGTTTGATGCGTTCTTTTGTAGGGTGTAGAAAAGGCAACATCAAAGTTTATCTTTTGGAGAAAGGTGGCTAAATCACCTGCTCTGATTTTACCTTCATCGGATAGGTTAGGGTCCTTATCTTCAGGATTGGTTTTATCTTTTTCAGCATGTCTTACAATCCATATTTCTGTTGTTTGAGCAAAGGTAGCGATAGAAAAAAGTAAACTTAAGGAGCAGAATAGAATGATCTTTTTCATTTTATAAAGATTGAAAAATTTATCGGTTAAGAAAACAAGCCAATGGTATTGCATAATCGGTTAATATCAGAATGTTCGTGCCAGCTGCATAAAATAACCCGATTAATGGGTTTGCTTGCGGGCGTAGGGTAAGGAAAAGACGAAATTAAAATGTTGTGTTTCCATAATTGCTGGTCAATTGTAGCATCATCAATTAAAAATGCGGGAAAACCAGGTGCATATTTCCATGATTGATTCAGGTTCCTGGTTAATAAGTTTATGTTGTCCTGAAGTTTTAACCACTGTTTTTTATATATACTTTCTGCATGCATAAAAGCATAAATACCAGCTGCGGCAGGAGGAGATGCGCCAACAAAGGTACTGGTAGATTTGAGCTGCGTAATTATTTTTTCTGAACCCAATATCAATCCGGCGTCTACGCCAAGGGCTTTGGCCATTGAAGCCACCACCACATGACTGATGTTTTCTCTTTCAGGTAAGGAGGACAATGCACTTAAACCCTGATTGTTTATTCCGATCCCATGAGAATCATCTACAATTAAAGTGATGTTTTTATCCGGTTCAATATTATTCAGGAAGCTGAAATCATAAACTTCAGGAACCAGGTTGTTCATCGCATTACTGATCAATATCCAGTTTTTTTCTGTTGAAGTATTGATTAACTGCAGGGTTTCTTTGCTCCAGTTTTTGAAAGTACCGTTAGCTTCGGGTTGTTCATTTATCCAAAGTGAAGGATGGGTATTAGGCGCATAAATTACATGTCCGGGGGCTGCAAGTTTTTTAACCGTTAACTGAGCAGCCAGGTATCCGCTTGATGTGATTAATGCTGCTTCTGCCTGGTAACGTATGGCAGCCACATGTTCAGCTTCCTGGTAGATTCCAAGCTGAATGTTGTTGTTGCGGCTGGTACCATTATTCAGGCCATATTTTTTTAGGCCTTCCAGATATAAAGAAAGAAAATCATGCTGCTGCGGAATACCCAGGTAAGCTGTACCTCCAAAATACAGGTAATTTTTACCATCAAGGAGTATCTCATTGGAAAAGGGTTGATCGATAGACCGTAATCTCTGGTTCATTGCGCAATTGAAATTTTCTTCGGGCGTGTTATCGGCTGTGATGATTGGTTGGCCTGATGCTGCGATACATTAAAAACGATCATGAATATAGGTCATGATTCTCACCATTTCTGCCCTTACTTCGGCTGTTGGTTTAATATAATTATTGTTCATAAAAGCGTAAATATAAGTTTTACCCTTTTTTGTCAATACATAACCACTTTGATTATGCACACCACCCAAAGATCCTGTTTTGCCATAAATAAACGGCTGATCAGTTTTCGGATAGGCATTTTTCAAGGTGCCGGTTTTCCCGCCGGCAGGGAGCATATCGAAAAGCTTTTCGCGGTTATTCACCAGTTTATAGATAGAATCCAGCAGGTAAACGTTATCACGGGGTGTAAATAAATTCTGCCGGGACAAACCTGAACCATCTGCCCATTGAACTTTGTCTGGCAAAAAAGATAAGTACTTTTTAGTTACATATTGAATGGCTTTTGCGGTGCTCAGTGTATCTCCGATCTGGTTGGAACAAGCCAATAGCAGGTGTTCGGCAATAAAATTATCACTGGGTAACATCATGTGCTTCAAAACAGAATCTCTTTTGGCTCCGGATAATGTTTTTGCATCTGCCGGAATCTTCATGTTAACAATCCCTACTGTTTTATGCAGGGTATCTGTCAAAACCTCAATGGTGGTCTGGACACTCGTTTTATAAGGGTTTTGCTGATGATAACCCGGTTTTACATCAACGGCAGGATAGCGGAAATGGTTTGCCAAAAAATCTCTGGTCACCTGGAAATTCCCTGTAGTCTTCGTAGAATCAACTTCAAAGCAAGGAGCAAAAACCTTTGGTTCAATGTTGATTTTATGTGCACTAGCGTAAGTGGAGGTTACCATATTATCCATTATGGGCATTTCCGTAATTTCCGGCTGGTAATAATAATCGTAATCATCCCAGCTCCATCCCTCGCCAAAAAAAGATCCGGAATAGCGACCCGGTGCAAAAAAGAGTTTTTTATTGCTTGCCTGAAGAAAATGAAAGGCCGACTGATCCTTTACTGCAAATTGTAAAAATGAAGGGTCTCCCGTCCCCCAGAAAATCAGGGAATCATTTCGTTCCACATATTTTAAGGCGGGCATTCTTTCAGGCAACATTTGCAAACTCGCATAAAAGGTATACAGTTTAGTGTTGGATGCGGGTGTGAAATATTTGTCGGCATCTTTCTGATAGATCATCTTATGGCCTTTCATATCATACAAAGCAAAACCCACCTCATATTGCTTGATCACCTCCGAATTTTTAAATGTTTTAGCCACTTTTTTTGAAAGCATTTGGTCTGCAGAACAGCCAATTAAGCCTGATACGATAAAAATTATGGCTGCAAAAGATAAATAATGAACTTTAGGGATAAACATCATGCTGGATTAGAGTGACAATTGCCAACTAATTTATTAAATTTAATTTAATGTTAACCGAATATGCCATTGTAACCTTTTCAGGATGTCGCAAAGTATTCATTTGCCTGATCTGCCTTTTGGCTTTTATTAAGGGGTATGGGCAGGAATTTGCATTTCCAAAGCATAAATTTAAGCAATCTGTTTCGTTTAAGTGCATTAAAAATCTCATTATTATTCCACTGATGGTGAATGGAAAGGGCCCCTATGATTTTGTTCTCGATACCGGGGTTGGGCCTTTAATTATCACAGAACCCGCTATTATTGATTCGCTGGACTTTAGCGCCATGCGTAAGATCAAGTTATCTGGTCTCGGGGTAGAAAGTGTGGATGCTTATGTTTCGCAAAATGTGCGTGCGCAATTAGGAAAGGCAAAAATTAAATACATCCCTACTGCCGTTCTAAAAGAAGATTTATTTAATCTGTCTGGCCATTTGGGAATTAAAATTTATGGACTGATAGGATTTGATTTTTTCAACAGCTTTATTGTAGATATCAGGTATAGCCATAACACACTTATTTTTTATGATACAAAAAGTAAGGTAAAATACCGTGGATCAAAAATTCCAATCTTCATTGAAAAACAAAAACCATACATTGAAACACAAGTATTGATTGACGATACAGTAAAGGTAAAAGCCAGGTTAATTATTGATACCGGCGCAAGCCATGCTTTATCTATGGAAATGTTAGATAAAGATGCTTTCCCTGCACCATCTAAAAAGGTAAAAGCAAATTTAGGCATGAGTTTAAGCGGAGAAATCAAAGGTTATGTTGGTCGCATTTCGAAGTTTTATATCGGCAATTACACATTTGATCAGGTTGTTGCCGGTTTTCCGGATTTTGAATACATATCAAAAAGAATTGACCTGAGTAAACGGAATGGAAATTTAGGTGGTGAAATGCTGCGCAAGTTTGATGTTCAGTTCAATTATCAACAAGGCTTTATATCAATAAAACCAAATTCTAATTTCAGAAAGCCGTTTCAGCATGATATGGTGGGCATGGTGGTTTACCTGGAGCAGAATGAATTTAAAAGAGTTCTGATCGGTGAGGTAGATGAAGGCTCACCTGCCAAAAGGGCTGGCTTTATGCCTTATGATGAAATTATCAGTATAGATTTTAAACCTATACAATCTTATACCTTAAATGACATTAATGAACTTTTTAAATCATTGCCGGGCAGAAGACTCCTTTTCGAAATCTATCGTGATAACCATACTTTATTCAAATTTGTTCAACTGGAAAAAAGAATCTGATGCTGCCCGTAATTTTCTAGTTACACATTGATTATGCTGTAACAAGCCTCTAACTTCGGACTCTATTATAGCATATTTCACATCAATGAAGAAACAACTCGGCATGCTTGCATTGGCAGGTATGGTTGCGTTCGGTTTGGCAGGATCAAACTCAGTATACGCACAAAAAAAGAACAAAAAAGGTACAACAGGTTCAGCCACTCCGGCAGCAGCTACGCCTGCTGCAACTCCCAAAAAGGAAGGGATTAAACCTTATTCAGAGGTTATTACTGCCAAAGCCAGAACCACCAACGGTTTATTTAAAACACATAAGGTAGAAGATAAGTGGTACTTTGAAATTCCGGATAGTTTAATTAACCGCGAAATGCTGGTGGTCACCCGCCTGGCAAAATCACCGGTGGGTGTAAAAGTTGGCAACCAGCAATACGGCGGAGAGGAATTGAATGAACAGGTTTGGAAATGGGAGCGCAGGGGTAAACAGATTTATATCCGTGTACCAAGCTATGCTACTCAAGCAGACCCAAATAGTGATATGTATGAGTCGGTTAGAAATTCAAACCTGGATCAGATTCTGGCCGGTTTTGAAGTGAAGGCTTATAATAAGGACACAACAGGTGTGGTTATAGATGTCACTGATTTTTACAATGGCGACATTATGGCGATTGGTGCGACAGACCAGATCCGTAAGGCATATAAAGTGATTGCCTATGATGCCACGCGTTCATACATTGATACCGTTAAAACCTTCCCCATCAATATTGAAGTTAAAACGGCCAAAACGTACAAGGCTGCAGAATCACCAACCGATAACAGCAATGCTGCAGTAACTTTTGAATTTAATACCTCCATGTTGTTGTTGCCTAAAATACCAGTGAAGGCCAGAATTATGGATAGCCGAGTGGGATACTTTGGGCAATCTCAGCTGGATTATGGTACTGATGCACAAAAGGCAGAACGTACTGCTTACATTCACCGCTGGAATCTGGTTCCAAAAGATACGGCTGCATATATGAGGGGTGAAATGGTGGAGCCGGTAAAACCGATTATTATTTACATTGATCCGGCTACACCTAAAAAATGGGTACCTTATTTAATTCAGGGAATTAACGACTGGCAGGCCGGATTTGAGGCTGCAGGTTTCAAAAATGCGATTATTGGTAAGCAAGCACCGACCCCACAGGAAGATCCACAGTTTAGTGTTGAAGATTCCAGATATTCTGTTGTCCGTTATTTTGCCTCAGATATTGCCAATGCTTATGGTCCACATGTGAGTGATCCCCGTACCGGTCAGATCCTGGAAACACATATCGGCTGGTACCACAATGTGATGAACCTGCTACGCAACTGGTATTTTGTACAAACTGCGGCCATAAATCCAGAAGTGCGTAAGGCTAAATTTTCTGATGCACAAATGGGCGAATTGATTCGTTTCGTATCTTCCCATGAAATTGGCCATACCTTGGGCTTGCCCCACAACTTTGGTTCAAGTTATGCTTATCCGGTAGATTCACTGCGATCTAAAACTTTTACAGATACACATGGAACTGCGCCGTCCATTATGGATTATGCCCGTTTTAATTACATTGCCCAGCCGGGCGATGGCGTAACGAAACTACATCCACAAATTGGTGAATATGACAAGTGGGCGATCAAATGGGGTTATTCATGGATTCCCGGAAATAAAACTGCCGAGCAGGAAAAGGAAATTTTGAATCAATGGGTAATAAAAAATGCTGGAAATCCATTATACTTTTATGGCAGGCAGGGAACCACTTTAGATCCGCGCTTACAAAGTGAAGATCTGGGTGATAATGCCATGAAAGCCAGTACTTATGGCATTGCCAACCTTAAACGGATTCTCCCTAATGTTGAAAAATGGACCTACCAGAAAGGGAAAGATTACAGCGATTTAAAAGAAATTTACAATGAAATTATTTCGCAATTTAACCGTTATATGGGCCATGTAACTACCAATGTTGGTGGCTTGAGTGAAAACTTTAAAACGTACGACCAAACAGGTGCCGTTTATGCTTATCTGCCTAAGGCAAAACAAAAGGAGGCGATAACTTTTTTCAATCAGCAATTGTTCACTACTCCTTTATGGCTCATCAGCAATGAGCAATTAAATAAATTTGATAATGGCGTATTGTTAAACCGCATTAAGGCCGTTCAGACCAATACATTGGGTAACCTGTTGGCCGCGCCACGCCTTGCCCGTTTGATTGATAATGAAACTAAAAACGGGCCAGCAAAGGCCTACACAATGCCGCAGTTGTTTACCGATTTAAGGTCTTCCGTATTCGCCAACGGCAGGGCAGATGCATTTAAACGTAACTTACAGCGTGCTTATGTAGACCAATTAGAAAATCTGATGACCAAAGAGGCAGAACTTCCTGTGGGCTTTCCGGTTGATTACGCAGCAAGCTACGGTTTAACACCGGTTAATGTTGCTTTATCAGATATCAGGCCATTAGTCAGGGCAGAACTGAAAACATTACTGGCCACTACAAAAGCCAGATCTGCCGCAGGTGATGCCATAACAAAAGCACATTATGAAGATTTGAATATCAGAATCAAAGATATTTTAGACCCGAAGAAATAAATGATTGAATTATAGAATGATTGGCAAAGCAACACCCCAATTCCATCATTCACTAATTTAGTCATTCCATCATTCAGCAAAAACGGAGTTAATCATGAAGTTGGTTGCTCCGTTTTTGCTTAAAATTGAATGTATAATTATTGATGGCTTAATTCGAAGTTTAAAACAAAGATTTAGTTTTATGGCAAATTGAATACCAATGTTTAGAAAACTATCAATCATTATCTTATTCTCGCTTTATTTAATGCCGGGTTTTGCACAAAATGCTGATTCGGTTTGTGTGGTTAGAACCAAATGGAAGAAAACTAAAATTGCACGGCAAGTGAAACTATTTCGCCATCATTTTAACAATAAGGATCTTTTTGGAGCAAATGAAAACATTTCTTTTCTTGAAGTAAAAAATACAGGTAGAAAAGCAATTTTTGCATTGGGTGCCGAAGAAAAAGAATTAATCACAACCAGTAATTTTGGTATTCGCGATACCGCAATTGCAGCTTTAAATGGAAATTTTTTTGATGTAAAAAATGGCGGATCGGTTGATTTTGTCAAGGTAAAGGGAAATATAATCAATACCAACCGATTGGACAAAAATGGAAATAGAGCAAGGCATCAACAGGCTGCGGTGGTTGTAGATAATGGTAAAATCGCCATCAAAAAATGGGATGGAACAGCAGATTGGGAAACAAAACTCAGCGAAGAAAATGTTTTGCTGAATGGTCCGTTATTAACCTATCATAACCAAAATGAAGATTTAGATACCACATCTTTTACGCGCCTTCGTCATCCAAGAACCTGCTTAGGCATCAAATCAAATGGCAGGGTAATTTTGTTAACGGTTGATGGGCGAAGCGAAAACGCTGCAGGGATGAACTTACCGGAGCTAACCAAATTGATGAAATGGCTGGGGTGTAGCTGTGCCATTAATTTTGATGGCGGAGGTTCCACTACTTTATGAGTTGATGGAATGCCTGATGATGGGGTAGTTAATTATCCATCAGATAACAAGAAATGGGACCATGCGGGGCAGCGTAAAGTGGCCAATGTGGTACTGGTTAAAAAGAAATAATTATTTTAGCACCAATGATTCAAAATATTTTAAAACTCTTTCTTATCGTGCTGGTGCTTTCTGCCTGTAATTCACGATCGAAAAAAAATGATGCCAGCCTGAGAGACTTCAGCTTTGCACCTGTAAAAGGCATCCGGTTTGAAGAGGTTAAACGTCGCTTCAGCAATAACCTTTCTTTCAATAAAGAAGGATTTATGCAGCAACCTTCCTGGATTATTGAGGTAGCCGCAGAGGATACCATGATGGCCTGGAGCCCGCAGAAACAAATCATGCAGAAATTTTACCTGCAATATGACCATGGCAATGTGTACAACTTTGCGGAAGAGTTTTTCAAGGTGAAACACATCAGTAAGGATAGCCTGGTTTTTCAGCGGATTCAGGTTGATGGAAAAGTAATCGCTAATGATATCCGTTCAGATGTGAATATGACATTTTATGCGCAGACCTACATTAAAAATAAATTGAAAACAACGGCAGCAGCCTTGCAGAAACCCTCAAAGGCAGATACCTTATTTATTCAGAAAAGATCTGATGAAGTTAACCGTACTGATACAGGAGCATTTGCCGCGAGAGTACCTGTTCAGTTTATTCCGAAGAGTAAAATTGTAAAGGTAGAAAAGTTTAGTACAGTAGATAAACTGCAGAAACGAACAGCCGCTTACGATTATATGTTTCCACGTTACCGGATTGAAATTCAGCGGGCGTATAAAGATTTTGCTTATGAATGCCTTGCTGTTGTAGATTATACCGGAACAATGCGGATTTTGAATGTAAATGGTGTGTTGCCGGAGGCCGCAGAAGGAAAGAAAAGAATGATGCAGGGGGTAGCCGATATTTATATCAGGAACCTTTTTAATGTTGTTCCCGGAACAACCCTTGGAATACCACACAATAGTGAAATCACAGTAACTATTGTTGGGAAGGCAATTAAAAAGCCTTAGTAATCTGATGTTTACAAAGTTTTAACGTTAAAAAAATGTTAAAATTTATTTTGATTTTAAAAATTAAAACTTACCTTGCAGACTTAATTTTAATATTTAATACAATGCAAGAAGGCACAGTAAAATTCTTCAATGTAACTAAAGGTTTTGGCTTTATCATTCCTGCGAATGGCGACAGCGAAATTTTTGTTCATTCAACAGGTCTTATCGACGAAATCCGTGAAAACGACAAAGTACAGTACGAAGTTGCTAACGGTAAAAAAGGCTTAAATGCCGTTAATGTGAAAGTAATTTAATTTATTATCATATTTACAAAAAGGCCCCGATCTCAGTCGGGGCTTTTTTTATATCCGAAAAATGGCTAACACTGCTCATTTTAAAAAAGAGTACTAATAACACCTGTTGATCCATGACAAATTACTTTATTATTCCGGGTTTGGGTAATTCGGGGCCAGACCATTGGCAAACATACTTTGAACAATCAGGTGAAAATTTTACCAGAATCAATCAGGCCGACTGGGAAACGCCAACATCAGCTGACTGGATTAAAAATATTGATGAGGCATTGGCTGGTTATGATTTAGCTACAGTGGTTTTAATTGGCCATAGTTTGGGCTGTACGGCAATTGCCAATTGGGCCAAACATTATCAAAAGACCATTAAGGGGGCATTATTGGTTGCGCCAAGTGATCTGGAAGCACCTCAATATACCTTTGATACTGTTGGCTTTGATCATGTTCCACTGGACAAAATTAATTTTAAAACCATTATAGTGGCCAGTACGGATGATGAATGGGTGAGTATAGAAAGAGCTGCGTTCTTTGCAGAGAAATGGGGCAGTGATTTTATTAATATTGGCAATGCGGGGCATATCAATGCCACAGCCGGATACGGTAAATGGGCAGAAGGACTGGAGATTTTAAAAACTTTGGGGTAAAATTTATCTTTTGGGTTCCCGCAGATTTCTGAAAATGCAAATGAATGTAATCTGCGGGACGATTAAACTTTCTTGATTTGAGCCAACCTTTCTCTTAAAAGCTGATCAATAAAAATTAATCCGATAACCAGATCAGCAAATAAGAAGCTATAAATAGTGGCAGGTGTGATGTGTTGGTTTAAATTGAAATCGAAACTAACTTTCTGATCAAAACCAGGCATAGTTAGATTTGAATTATAAAGTACATAGCCAAATAACATGAGTAAAGAGAGTACGAAAAAGCTACCAATACCATAAATAATCTTTTTATCAACCTTTGTTTTCATTGCTATTGGAGCAGGTTCAAGCGCAATGCTTTCCATTACATTTCTAATGAAAGACATGGATGGTTCTTCAAATTCCATTTTATCAAAAGCATTGTTGAAACGCAGTAATTCTTCATACTGAAATTTAACCTCTGCATCTGTATCAATCTTTTCTTTGATGGCAATGGCCTGGGCGGCATCCAGGTTTCCGTCAATATAATCCCAAAGTTGTTCCTCTATCGTATTCATAGCAGCTCTTTTACTTCATCCTTTAACAAATATTGTAATTTTTCTCTCAGCCTTTGCCGGGCACGGTGCAATTTTACTTTAACCGTATTCGGCTCCATGTTAAGGCTTGCACCAATTTCTTCCAGGCTTTGCTCTCCCTGATAAAACAAGGTAATAATGGCAGCATCATCCGGCATTAGTTGTGTAATTGCTTCATTTAAAAATTTGTAGCCATCCTTCTTTTCGTATCCGTTTGCCATAAAGCCCGAAGTGTGATTCTCCAGCTGGATAAATGTATCTTCATCATCAATTGATGAAGTATCCAAGCGCTTTTTTCTCAAAAAAGTCATGGCCGTGGTATAGGTAATGGTATACAGCCAGGTACTAAATTTTGAAGTTTGCTTGAAAGTTCCAAGCGCTTTATAAGCTTTAATGAAACAATCCTGCGCAATCTCTTCTGCATCTTCCCTGTTTTTTGCAAAACGAAGCGCAAGCGTAAATACAAATCGCTGATGGCGTTTAACCAATAAGGAATATTGATCGGTTTGCCCGTTCAATATCTTTTCGATCAGCATTAAATCCGTATTTGTTTGCTCCATGTTTAGCCATAAGACTACAGTTGTGGGATGGAGGTTACAGGGATTTTTCTTGTTTAAGTAAAGATTTTTGAAAGATGGATTGAAATTATCTGGACATGATTGTTTTGTATTATCAATATTTCTCCCGCAGATTTAACAGAAAAAGATGCGGATTTAAAATGATTTAGTTTCTACGGTCTGCAGAATCTCCGCAATCAGCGGGATGATTTTGGTATCTCCCATTTACAATTAAACCTCCATGTTTTTCCCAAAGATTTAAATGAATATCAAGTTAATGAGCTGCAAAAAACTTTAGTCCTGAAATAGATCCGATCAAAGTACAGATAAAAAATATTCGCCAGAAAGTAGCCGGCTCATTAAAATAGAGGATACCTACGATGACTGTTCCAACGGCACCAATTCCCGTCCATACGGCATAAGCCGTTCCCATCGGCAGCGTTTGCGTGGCCTTATTCAATAGTAAAAAGCTTAGGGCAATACAAACAATAAAGGCCGTGGTCCACTTGATATTTGTAAAATTTTTAGACAATTGCAAGCAGGTGGTAAAGCCAACTTCGAAAAGTCCGGCAGTGATTAAAAGGATCCAGTTCATATAAATGTGTTTGCACAAAGGTATCAAGCACCATTCAGCGCACCTTTTACATTTGTTAAAAAATAGCATTATTTTTCAGCTCTGATTCTACTTAAGGTAACCTGGGTAACCCCCAAATAAGAAGCGATATGCTTTAAGGCCACCCGTTTGAGCAGGGATGGCGAATGACCGGCGAATTCTTGATACCGCTCTGCCGCACTTTTGAATGACCTGTCAATTAATCGCCGTTCGGTTGCGATTAGTTCATGTTCAGCCATTTTTCGTCCCCAGTTCGCGATTTCTGTATTTGCATTATACAGTTTAAATAAATCTGTGAGCCGAATTTGAATCAATATACAATCCTCTAAAAGTTCGATGTTTTCGTATCCAGGCTTATTATTAATGTAGCTGTTGAAGGAAAACAATACGCTCCCGCTTTCTCCAAACCAAAAAGTAATTTGTTGATTTTCACCATCAGAATAAGCTCTGGCAATGCCGCTTTGGAGAATATAAAAATAAGGTTCTATTTTATCTGCGTGAATCAGTAATGTTCCTTTAGGATAACTGACCATCCGGATATCCCTCGCGATTTCAGCAAATGCCGCATCGCTGAGTGATGTAAAGATTTCTATATTTTTTAATGGCTGATGCAAGATCTGTAAAGCTAATGATTTTTTTTTCTACGGCATGTAACCTGATTGGAAATGGTGTTGTCATAATACACAGAACACGGTTCAAATAGATAGAAACAAAAATTAACATAAAAAAATATTATTATGCAAGCAATATTAGTTCCGATTACATTCTTCCTGGGCACATTTGCAATGATCTTTGGAATCCGTTATCTGTCCAACAAGGAAAAAATGGCTATGATTGAACGCGGAATCGATCCGGGCATTTCAAAATCAATACCAAGGCCTTACTTAAGTTTAAAATTCGGTTTGTTGATGGTTGGTTTAGGCCTGGGCCTGTTGGTCGCGCTGCTTACGGTAAGGAGCATATTTGGATCAGAGATGACCCATAATGAAGAAAGTCAGGCCGCGGCCATTTACTTTGGTTTCCTGGGTGTTTTTGGCGGATTTGGATTGATCACTTCTTTTATTATCGAAAAGAAAGCCATTGATCATCAGCCCCTGAAATAGGTCATTTAGGTAAAATTGCCGATGGTCAAAGGCCATCGGCAATTTTTATTGCGGCTTATTGATAATGGCTACCGTTAAACGGCTGATGCAACTCATTTTGCCCCGGTCGTCATAAAGTTTAATGTCCCAGATATGGGTTTTGCCACCGCGGTGGATAACTTTGCATATTCCGGTTACGAGCCCGCTTTTTACCGGTCTGAGGTGATTGGCATTCACTTCCAAACCTACAGCTAGGTATTTTTCTGGATCGATACACATGTAGGAAGCAATGCTGCCAAGAGTCTCTGCTAAAACCACAGAGGCACCACCATGCAAAATGCCTGCAGGCTGATGGGTGCGTTCATCAACAGGCATGGTACCCTTAATAAAGTCTTCACCAATTTCGGTAAATTCGATGCCAAGCAATGCGCCGATATGATTTTTCGGGCGACTATTTAATTCATCAACGTTAAATTCTTTAAACCACATCATAACGTTGTTTTAAGATTTCAAAATGATGAATGATATGCCCCGCCGCAACAAATAAAATAGATTTTATATTAATGGCCCGGCCAGATGCTGTTCCTCCGCGATCAAGTTCATCATCATTTAAACTTCTGTAGAGGTAAAGGTTCGCCTTTCTTAACGTAGCAAACTCTTCAATCATGTCTTCGTAATTTCTTTCGCTGAAACGGGCGTTTGAAACGTAATCATCTTCATTAAAACCAGGTAAGTGTTGCTGCTCATTTCTGGCGAAACAAGTAATGCGGTAGGCAAAAATGCGCTCGCAATCAATAATATGGCCGAGCATTTCTTTTAGTGTCCACTTATGCGCCGCATAGGCAAAGTTTTCTTTGTCTTGATTTCTTGCAAACAAAGCCGGAACACTAAAAACCTGTTCTTCCAGAATTTCGAAAATATCATGATTAACCTTGCTAATATAGGCTTCTGCCCAGATCGGGTATTCGTTAGGCTGTGGTCGGTTCATATCTTAAGCTGCTTTTTAATATTATTCTAAATGTTGTTCCCCTGCCTACTTCAGAATCTTTTACAAAGATTTCTCCGCTATGGTAATTCTCTACAATCCTTTTCGTAAGGGAAAGGCCTAAACCCCAGCCACGCTTTCTGGTGGTGTAGCCCGGCTGAAAAACCGCATCAAATTTGGAACGTGGAATGCCCTTTCCCGTATCGGTTACATCAATAAATACCTGTTCTTTGGCCAGGTTTTCAATAATGTTAATGGAAATAGACCCTTCATTTTCAATGGCATTGGCTGCATTTTTAAGTAGGTTTTCAATCACCCAATCAAACAGTGGAATATTTAATAAAGCCCGAACCTGTTCATCTCCTGAAATGCTGAATTTAACTTTATCAGATGTTCTGACTTTGAAGTACCGGATAAAATCACTAACCACAATGTATACCGTATGATCTTCCAAGATAGGTTTGGAGCCAATTTTTGAAAAGCGATCGGCAATAATTTCCAGGCGTTTGATGTCATTTTCCATCTCCGCAATAAGCGGATCATCTTCAGCATCAAATTTCGATTTCATGAGTTCGGTCCATGCCATCAGTGATGATATCGGAGTGCCTAACTGATGCGCGGTTTCCTTGGCCAGGCCAACCCAAACATGGTCCTGTTCATCCCGCCGTGCCGAACTAAATGCTGCATAGGCCGTAAGCAGGAAAAGAAAAATAACTGCCATCTGAATATAGGGGAAATAGCGGAGTTGTGTCAGGATGAAAGAATCTTTATAATAAGCCTGATAGCTACTGCCCAGAATATTCATGGTTAAAGGCCTGTGCTGCGCACTCATTTTTCTTAACTGATGAACAAAATATAAACTGTCGTAAGTGAGTTTGGTATCTGTTGAATAATTGGTTTTCGTAGAATCCAGACCAAAATAGGTGGTAATGTTTTGAGAAGAATCAACAACAATTACAGGTGTCTTGGTATTTTTCCTTACACTTTCTACTACCTCACGAAAGTTGTCATTATCCATTAATAACATGGATCTTTCCTGAACCTTCACCCAAAGCTGAAACTGATTGGCTTCCTCGCGTTCCATCTTTTTTACAAAAGAATCGGTATAAAATACTGATGCAATGCCAATTAGGATAGCGAATATGAGAAGGAAAAACTTCCAGCGGCGTTTCTTTTGATAAGGATTCATGCTTTGGGTAGCCAAATTACGATAACAAAACGAAAAAAACAGAAAACCATTATGCTTTTTCAAAAACGATAAGTTAACATGATAAAGGCATAATGGATTCCTTACCCGTGAAAACAACATAAAATGGAGGAAAAACATATCTTTGTGCCGTCTTGCGTTTTGCATCTGGCGTCAAGCGTTTCATACGCCATATGCCACATGTCAATCGCTCAACATAGCAATTATGGATAAAAAAGTTAGAGTAAGATTTGCCCCAAGCCCAACCGGAGGACTGCATTTAGGTGGTGTTCGCACGGCTTTATTCAATTATTTATTTGCCAGAAAAAACAACGGAACTTTTGTGCTGCGTGTGGAAGATACCGATCAGAACCGCTTTGTAGAAGGTGCAGAAGAATATATTGTAAACTGTTTAAACTGGTGTGGCATTACGCCAGATGAGAGCCCTTCCAAGCCGGGTAATTACGGGCCATATCGCCAGAGTGAACGTAAACCCAGTTACAGGAAATTTGCAGAGCAGTTGATCAGCGATGGTTATGCTTATTATGCCTTTGATACCCCTGAGGAGCTGGATGCAAAGCGAAAGGAAATTCCGAATTTTCAGTATGGCCAGGCTACGAGGATGGAAATGCGGAACTCTTTAACATTGACCATAAGCGAAGTAGAAGATTTGCTGGCAGCGAAAATACCACATGTTATCCGCATTAAAGTGCCTGAAAATGAAATTGTGCATTTTAATGATTTAATTCGTGGAGATGTCAGCTTTGAAACGTCATTGGTTGATGATAAGGTTTTATTAAAAGCAGATGGCATGCCTACCTATCATTTAGCTGTAGTAGTTGATGATAAGGCCATGGAAATTACCCATGCTTTCCGCGGTGAAGAATGGTTGCCCTCAGCACCAACACATATTTTATTATGGAAATATCTGGGATGGGAAAGCGATATGCCACAATGGGCCCATTTACCTTTAATTCTGAAGCCTGACGGCCATGGTAAGTTAAGCAAGCGTGATGGCGACCGTTTAGGTTTCCCGGTGTATGCCATGAACTGGACAGATCCTAAAACCAATGACATCACCAAAGGCTTCAAGGAAATGGGTTTTCTTCCTGAAGCTTTCGTGAATATGCTGGCCTTATTGGGTTGGAATGACGGGACTGACCAGGAATTATTTTCATTAGGTGAACTGGAAGAAAAATTCTCTATAGATAGAATCAGTAAAGCAGGGGCAAAGTTTGATTTCGAAAAAGCAAAATGGTATAATCATGAGTGGATTAAAACACAAAGTGCTGAGCGTTTAGCACCAAGCGTAAAAGCTGAATTGCAAAAGGCTGGCATTGAAGTAAATGATGCTGATTTTTTAAATACAATAATTGACCTGATTAAAGATCGTTGTACACTTTTGCCAGATTTCGTAGTGCAGAGCGGGTATTTTTTCGCCAGTCCGGGAGAATATGACGTGGCATCTGTTAAACCAAAATGGACGACAGAAAAGGCTGACTTTTTTAATGCTTTTTCTGAAAATTTATCTCTTAATGATGCGGTTTCAGCAGAAGAAGCTTTCAAGGCTTTGGCAACAGAAAAGGGATTTAAACCCGGCGAACTGATGTTGCCTTTCCGGATTATGCTGGTAGGCGGCAAATTTGGACCTGGTGTTTTTGATATTGCAATCTTATTGGGCGTACAAGAAACAAAAAACCGAATTGAAAGAGCCATTGAGGTTTTTAATGACTAATCTTTTTAAGTTTGATTAAAGAAAGGGCCATATCATTTATATGGCTCTTTTTGTATCTAATTTGTTAGCAAAAAATATTGCTTAAAAAATTTTCTACTTTAGCCTAACAATTGAGTGAATACAAGGTTATTCATTCAAATAAAAAATAAAATTATGCAGTGGTTTGGTAAAGGTAGCGGCGACGTTGAAGATAGAAGAAGTAGTGGTGGCGGTGGACGAACAATTTTAGGGGGTGGCGTTGGAATTATTGTTGTTGTTCTAGGGCTAATTTTTGGTAAGGACTTAACAGGACTAGTGAGTCAGGTGCCGGGAAATGCAGGAGGCGCACAAGTAGAAGGAAAGATGGGTGTTCCCGAGGACGAGCAAGGTCGCTTTGTTTCTAATATTTTGCAATCAACATATGAAGTGTGGGAGCAGGAATTCCAAAAAATGGGTCAAACGTATGAAAATCCGAAACTTGTATTATTCAGAGATGGTGTTCAAACAGCTTGTGGAAATGCAAGTGCAGATGTAGGGCCATTTTAC
The DNA here is from genome assembly GCF_026239715.1 of Pedobacter sp. GR22-10. Taxonomy (NCBI): domain Bacteria; kingdom Pseudomonadati; phylum Bacteroidota; class Sphingobacteriia; order Sphingobacteriales; family Sphingobacteriaceae; genus Pedobacter; species Pedobacter sp. GR22-10. The sequence continues at coordinate 471,910 of NZ_JAPIVR010000003.1, read as the reverse complement.
TGCCCGGGCGATCATAAAGTTTATATCGATTTATCATTTTATGATGATTTAAAAAACCGTTTTGGTGCCGCCGGTGATTTTGCTCAAGCCTATGTGATTGCACATGAAGTGGGTCATCACGTGCAGAACTTATTAGGGATTTCTGAAAAACTGGATCAGGCTCGTGGCCAAGTAAGTGAGAAAGAATATAACAGGTTATCTGTAAAATTGGAATTGCAGGCTGATTTTTTTGCCGGTCTCTGGGCGCATCACGCTCAAAACCTAAAGGATTTTAAACTGGAAGAGGGTGACATAGAAGAAGCCTTAACAGCAGCTAATGCTATTGGTGATGATAAGTTACAAAAACAAGCCAATGGTGATGTACAACCTGATTCCTTTACACATGGTACCTCAGCACAGCGGGTTTTTTGGTTTAAAAAGGGTTTTGAAACTGGTGATATGAAACAAGGTGATACTTTCAATGCCAATAATTTGTAAATAAATAAAACATTTTTAAGCGCCCGGTTGTTTGTATACATTTTAAAGATCTTTTGTATCTGAACCAAACGTAATTATCTTAAGCTTTTCATTTGTATAATATAAAATGATCCTTATAGTTGATGACAGGCCTGAAAACCTGATCTCCTTACAAAAAGTACTGCAGGCACATAATTTTGAGGTGGATACCGCATCATCAGGTGAAGACGCACTAAAAAAAGTTTTAAAAAACAACTATGTGCTGATTATTCTGGATGTTCAGATGCCGGATATGGATGGTTTTGAGGTTGCAGAGGCCATCTCCGGTTTTAGCAAAGCAAAGGATACGGCCATTATTTTTCTATCAGCAGTAAATACGGAACTTAAGTTTATAACCAAGGGTTATTTAAGCGGCGGATTGGATTACATTACAAAACCTGTCGATATTAATGTCCTGTTGCTCAAAATCAAAACATTTTACCGCATCTATGAGCAGAGCAGGAAACTGAATGAAGTACAGGAAAAGCTTTTGGAAGAAATTGAATTTCGCAAACAGGCTGAGAATAAAAAAGACGAATTCATCAGTATTGCCAGCCATGAGCTTAAAACACCCTTAACCAGTGTTAAAGGCTATATTCAATTGCTTCAACGCAGCCTGAATAAGGATGATAAAACCATGGCACAAAATCATTTGCAAAAGGCAAGTGTTCAGCTGGAAAAACTAAATGAGCTTATTGTAGATCTGCTTGATATTTCGAAGATTGAAAGTGGAAAGATGAAGTTCAATATGCAGTACTTTTGTGCAGACAATATGGTGAATAATGCCATTGAAATGCTGCAGCAATCCAATCCGGGTTTTATCATCAACAAACTTGGTAAAACAAATGAAAACATTTACGGAGACGAAATGCGCCTGGAGCAGGTGGTCATCAATTTTATTACCAATGCCATTAAATATGCCCCCGGAACCAATCAGGTTAATGTTACTATCAATATTAAAGATGGCAAACTTTACCTGGCTGTTAAAGATTTCGGTATAGGTATTTCTAAAGAACAGCAGGCTAAAATTTTTGATAAATTTTACCGTGTAGAGGAACACAGTAACCGCTTTAATGGCCTGGGAATTGGATTGTATATCTGTTCTGAAATTATCAACAGGCATAGCGGTACCATTGGCGTTAACAGTGTGCCGGATGAAGGCTCTGAATTTTATTTTATCATTCCGACTACTGAACCGCTGAACTTACCATAATCTAAGATTTCTAAAATATATTAATGAAAACCACGCTGAAAAATAATCTACGTTTAGGCTTAGGCTTGTCGCTAATTATTCTTTTTATTAGTTCGCTCGCTTCTTTTGTCAGCATTCGTAACCTGATCAGAAGCACTGAACTGGTAAAACATAGCGATCAGGTTATCCTGAATCTCGAATCTGTAATATCTACATTGAAAGATGCTGAAACCGGGCAAAGAGGTTATCTGCTCACCGGGAATAAATTATTTCTGGAACCTTATACGGGCGCCAGAGATGTAGCGATGAAAGCCATAGACTCTATTGCTTTGGCTACAAGTGATAATCCGGCACAGCAGAAAACCATTCATGAACTGAAAGATATACTGGTGAGGCGCCTGAGCATTATTTCCTCCACTATTGAAATTAAATCACTAGGGGGTAAAATAGACCCCACCGTGCTTCTTCAGGGTAAAACCTATATGGATCAGGCACGTTCTGCCGTAAACAAAATGGTAAACGAGGAAAAAAGGTTACTGAATGAGCGTACTGAAGAATTAAATAAACTAACCTCCTACACACCCGTTCTCATCATGGTGGCCGCCATCCTGGCCATATTGATCACATTATTCTTTTACAGAAAAGTTTCGGTTGATTTTGATGAACGCGTTAAGCTTCAGCAGGAGATTGAAGACAAGAAAAGTGAAATGGAAAAACGCATTATTGCCATTAAGGAAATTGCGCATCAAATTTCAAGTGGCAACTACGGCGTTTTACTCGATACAAAATCACGTGATGATATCGGCGAGCTTTCAGGTTCTTTAAATGCGATGTCTTTATCGTTAAAGAAATCTTTTGATACGCTGGCAGAAAATGAATGGCTGCAAACCGGAGTTGCCAACCTGAATGTAAGAATGGTTGGTGAGAAAGATGTTTTTCACCTGGCAGATGACATTATCGAATTTTTAGTAACCTATACTAAAAGCCAGATAGGAGCAGTTTATTTGTTTAAAGATGATGGATACCTGCATTTAAAAGGTAAATATGCTTTAGAAGGACAAAATCTTTTGCCGGTTATTGAATTGGGACAAGGATTAATTGGTCAGGCTGTAAAATCTGGTAAAAACATTATTATTGATGACGTTCCTGATAATGAACTGACCATTACATATGCAACCGGAAACATCAAACCCGCACAACTGATTGTATTGCCAATTATCAGAAACGGAATATCTATAGGTGGCCTTGAAATTGGTGCGGTTAAACCGCTTTCAGATCTTCAGCTGCACTTTTTAAACCTCATCCTGTCTGACGTTGGATCCGCACTTTTAGGTGCACAGAACAGGCAAAAACTACAGCAATTCCTGGAAGAAACACAAGCCCAGTCTGAAGAACTTCAGGTGCAACATAACGAGCTGGAAGGGATGAATGCCGAACTTGAAGCGCAGGCGCAAAAACTACAGGCCTCAGAAGAGGAGTTACGCGTACAGCAGGAAGAATTATTGCAAAGCAATCAGGAACTTGAAGAAAGAAGCAGTTTGTTAGAAGAGAAAAACGAACTGATTGAGATCAGAAATGCTGAAATCCAGCAAAAGGCAGAGGCACTTGAATTGAGTACAAGGTATAAATCAGAATTCCTGGCCAACATGTCGCACGAGTTGCGTACGCCCTTAAATTCCATTTTGTTATTGTCAAGGTTAATGGCAGAAAATGAAGAGATGGATAAGGAACACCAGGAATATGCAGAAGTAATCCAGAGTTCCGGCCAGGGCTTGCTGAGTTTGATCGATGAAATTCTGGATCTTTCTAAAATTGAAGCGGGTAAAATGGAACTCGACCAATCCAATGTTAAAGTGAGCGATATTGCGGCTAACATGCGTGCATTGTTTAATCCTTTAGCGAAAGAAAAATCACTGGAGCTGGTGATTGATCAAGCGGAAGATGTTCCTGAATATTTTCATACGGATAAAATGCGCCTGGAGCAGATTATCAAAAATTTACTCTCAAACGCCATTAAATTTACATCTAACGGTGCTGTCAAATTTAACATCACGAAGAATGAAAAATTAAATGCCCTCATTTTTGAAGTAGCCGATACTGGCGTAGGCATTCCAGCCGATAAGCAGGCCATGGTTTTTGAAGCTTTCCAACAAGCTGATGGATCTACGCGCCGCAAATTTGGCGGAACAGGTTTAGGCTTGTCTATCAGTAGAGAACTGGCCAAGCTTTTAGGTGGTTTCATTGATTTAAAAAGTAAGGAAAATGAGGGCAGTGTTTTTACCCTAACCCTACCTATTGACAAAAACAAGGGTATGGAAGGTGCAGTTCCATTAATGAATGTGCCCAGTGTACCTTCAATAGATGTGCCTGTTGCAAAGGTAAATTATTTAACCGTGAATGCTATTCCGCAGGAAATAGAAGATGATCGCAACAGCATTGAACCTGGTGATAAAGTAATTTTAATTGTAGAAGATGATACGCCTTTTGCAAAAATGCTGCTGGATTTTACCCGAAAACGAAATTACAAAGGGTTGGTTGCCGTTCGTGGCGATGTGGGCATCGAGATGGCTAAGGCCTATAAACCAATAGCCATATTGCTGGATATCCAGCTGCCTGTAAAAGATGGCTGGCAGGTGATGGAAGAATTAAAATCTGACCCTGATACGCGCCCGATTCCTGTTCATATCATGTCATCCCTACAGGTAAAAAAAGAAAGTTTACTTAAAGGTGCGGTAGATTTTATCAATAAGCCTTTTGCGTTTGAGCACATGCAGGAAATCTTCTCTAAACTGGAGCATGCCTTAAGCCGTCACCCTAAAAAAGTGTTAATTGTTGAAGAGAATAAGCAGCATGCCAAAGCATTGAGTTATTTCTTAAGCAATTTCAATATCCAAACCGAGATTGTTAACGAAGTAGGTGACAGCGTTTCAGCCTTGCACAAGCCGGAGGTAAACTGTGTTATCCTGGATATGGGTATTCCGGATAAACATGCTTATGAAACACTTGAAGTAGTAAAGAAAACACCAGGACTGGAAAACCTTCCTATTATCATCTTTACTGGAAAAAATTTATCCAAAGGTGAAGAAAACCGGATTAAACAATATGCAGATTCAATCGTGGTGAAAACCGCTCATTCTTACCAGCGAATACTGGATGAAGCCGGCTTATTCCTTCATTTGATAGAAGAAAAAAATAAGGAAAAAACGAAACTGCCTCAAAAATTTTCTGAATTACAGGATGTATTAAAAGGGAAAACAGTTCTCGTGGCCGATGATGATGTTAGAAATATTTTCTCTCTGACAAAAATTTTAGAGCAGCATCAAATGAAAGTTTTGGCAGCCATAGATGGTAAGGAGGCACTGAAATTATTGGATGAAAATTCTGATATTGATGTGGTTTTAATGGATATGATGATGCCTGAACTGGATGGTTATGAAACCACTACGGCCATCAGGCAGAACCTGAAATATAGAAATTTGCCTATTTTAGCCGTTACCGCAAAAGCCATGATGGGCGACCGGGAAAAATGTATTGCTGCCGGCGCTTCAGATTATATCAGCAAACCAGTGGATATGGATCAGTTGGTATCACTTTTACGCGTATGGTTATACGAAAATCATTATAAATCTTAAGTACGTTTTTACCTCATATGCCTCAAAAAATAATTCTGATTATTGATGATGACAACCGAAACATTTTTGCTTTAAAAGCTGTTTTAAAGGCCAAAGGTTACGAATGTTTGTCGGCAATCAGTGCGCGTGATGGTTTTTCCATCATAGAAGAAAGAGAAAATATTTCCGTTGTGTTAATGGATATGATGATGCCGGATATGGATGGCTATCAGGCCATGGCGGCAATGAAAAAATCACCAAAAATGCAGAATATTCCGGTGTTGGCTGTTACGGCGCAAGCCATGGTTGGAGATAAGGAACGCTGCCTCAGTGCCGGTGCCGCGGGTTATGTTTCAAAGCCCATTAATGTTGACGAATTGGTTGTACAGATAGAAGAAGTTACAAAATAAGGTGATAATTGACGCGATAGATAATGAACAGGTAGAATTGCTGCTGAATGACGTGCTGGAAGCTCACGGTTATGATTTCTTGGAGTATTCTCATGCATCAATCAAAAGGAGGATTACCCGGTTATATTCGCTGGATAGCTTTGTCAGCTTTGCAGAATTCAGGTATGCTGTTAAAACAGATAAACAGTATTTTAAAAGATTTTTAGAGGAAATTACGGTGAATGTTACCGAAATGTTTCGTGATCCTACTTTCTATAAATCGCTTAGAAATGATGTATTACCGGTGTTAGGTACTTATCCCTTTATCCGGATTTGGGTAGCTGGCTGTTCAACCGGAGAAGAAGCTTATTCTTTAGCGATTTTATTAAGAGAACTTAATCTGCTTAATAAATCGCTGATTTATGCCACTGATATTAATCCATCGGTTTTAGAGAAGGCAAAAAATGGAATGTTTCCTTTAAATTACCTGAAGGGTTACTCTGAAAACTATGTTCAATCTGGTGGAATAAAAGATTTTTCATCTTACTACGCTGCAAATTATTCACTTGTTAAATTTGATGAGTCTTTAAGCAGCAAAATGATTTTTTCTACACATAATCTGGTTTCTGACCACTCGTTTAACGAGTTTCAGCTCATTTTATGCAGAAATGTATTAATCTATTTTGATAAAGATTTACAACACAAGGTTTTTCATTTGTTTGATAACAGTCTTGAAAAATTAGGTTTTCTGGCCTTAGGTAGTAAGGAAAGTCTTGATTTTTGGTCAAATGCAAAAGACTATAAGCGCATAAAAAACGAAAAAATATGGCGGAAACTTTAACTCAAGGCAAATGTAGCGCTTTGGTTATCGGAGGCTCTGCTGGGAGTTTGGATGTGTTGCTGGAAATTTTCCCTAGCCTAAGTGTGAACATTAACTTTCCGATTATTTTAGTTACCCATCGTAAGGCTGGTAATGATTCACTCCTCACAGAATTATTAAAAAACCGAACGAGCTTAACGGTAAGAGAAGCCGAAGAAAAGGAAAAATTATTACCTGGCTGTGTTTATATCGCACCCGCTGATTATCATTTGCTGATCGAGCAAGATCATACCATCTCATTGGATTATTCAGAAAAAGTAAACTATTCCCGTCCGTCAATCGATGTGACGTTTCAGTCTGCAGCAGAGGTTTTTAAAAATCAATTGACCTGTATCTTATTGTCAGGATCCAATGCAGACGGGGTTGAAGGACTAAAAGTAGTAAACAAGTATGGAGGCTTGGTGCTGATACAAAATCCTGAAACAGCGAGTATGGGCTATATGCCGCAGCAGGCTGTAAATGAAGTAAATCCACACTTAATTTTAGATAGCTTTAAAATGGCAGGCTATATAAATGGATTAATTCATAAATAGTAGTTAAATTTGCATCACGAAAAAGATTTATGGCTGATACAAAAAAAGTATTTGTTTTTGATGATAATAGGGATATACTAGATCTTTGTACATTCATTTTGGAGGATGCAGGATATGAAATCAAAACATCTGAAAGTGCTAATGACATAGAGAAACAAGTATCGGCTTTTATGCCAGATCTTATTTTTATGGATAACTGGTTACCAGATTTAGGTGGTATACAGGCAACAAGGGCAATTAAAAGCAATCCTGATTTAAAACATATTCCTGTAATTTATTTCTCTGCCAATAATGATATTTCTTCACTTGCGGATGAGGCCGGAGCAGATAGCTACTTGTCAAAACCCTTTGATATTGCAGCCCTGGAAGATATTGTTAAAAAGCATTTAAGCTAATTATTCCTTTCCCCAAATTCTGGTATTTAAATCAAGTTCTTTCACAATATCATACATAAAACGAATGGTGTTGATGTCTGTATTAAGCGAAGCAGGATTGATCAAGGATTCAAAAATGGGGGCTTCAAAGCAATTTCTATCCAAAGGGAAAGCGATATACATTCTTGATGCTATAAAGGATAAGGAAATCGTTGCTTCTGAATTGGCATTCAGGTACAATATTCGCTCCATTAAAGAAGGAGTTAAAATGTATCGGGATTCGACCTGATTACTTCCATAAGTAATAAAGGCACGACTAAAATCAGGATTTTCCAATTGTATCACATCCCGATCGCTAAAAGAAAAAACATTTTTGGAAAACCAGGAGCTGATTGTATTGCCAAGGTCTTTAGGCCTCACGATAGTTATGCTGCTTAAGTGTTTATTAAAGTCGGCTACGAATATAATACCCTTAAAAATATTACTCCAGCTGGTTTCGGTTCCTTTATCAGTTTGCCTTTCTGTTTTATACTCTGCATGAACTTCTGCAAAGTAAAAACTTGTTTTCTCTGCTTTTCCGCTAACCAGATCTTCTGTTTTATACCGGTCAACGGATTTATTAAAAAGCTGCGAATAGCTAAATTCGTCAGATGAAATGCCTTCTTTTGGGTTTATGGTTAAACTTGGATCTAAAAATTTTAGTGCTTCACCAATGATATTTTGCTTATAAGCTTGCTGGTAAGCCTTCAGGGCATCATTAATCTGATATAAAATAATGCAGCCATATAGCACCGGAATCAGGCCTGCAAGCACGGCCCAGAAAAGCAATCCAAATAAAAGGCCAATAATGGCAACCCCAACCCCTATTCCAATAAAAGTAAAGCCTTTGGTTTGCTCGGCGGCAACCTTCTTTCGCTCAACTTCCATCTTGGCAATGGTGTTTTGCAAAGCCACATTATCATTTAAATAATTTTGCATTAACGATTAAAAAGGTCTTTGGCGCTGATGTTTTTTCGCTCCTCTTCAGTAGTGGTCAATACGGTAACCGGATAGAAGTTAAACAAGCCCGCAAATAAATTTCCAGGAAACATCATAATTGAATTGTTATAATCAGTAACAGCAGCATTATATGTCCTTCTGGCTGCGGCAATCTGTTCTTCACTTTCTGTCCATGTACTTTGAAGGTTAATAAAATTTGTATTCGCTTTTAAATCAGGATAATTTTCTACATTAACCATTAAGCCTTTCATGCTGCTGCTTAATTCAGCATCAATGGAGGCTTTTTCAGCACTGGAAATACTGTCAGAAGTGGCCTTTGATCTTAATTCAACAATCTTGCTTAAAGTATCCTGTTCGTAGGAAGTATATTGTTTTACTACTTCAACCAGATTTGGGATCAAATCAAAACGTTTTTTCAGCATCACATCAATTGCAGAAAAAGCATTAGTTACCTGGTTTTTCTTTCCAATGATGTTGTTGTAAAAGAAAAACCCAAAAAGTAAGAGCACCAAGAGAATAATTACAAGGATCATGATTATCGTTTTTAGATTAGATTTTAAATATAATAAAAGGTTACAGAATTTTAAGCTATCTACGCTCATTCAGCTTGCGCTGCTTTTCTCTTTGCATCCTGCGTTTTAGCCGGTTTCTTTTTCTGATTTCGTGGTTTGCCCGCATTTCCCTAAAATTTGCAATGTGTTGCTTAATCTCATTTTGCTTTTCTTCTGTAATCCCAATACTGTTTTTAATGCCTGTATATAAACTTCGCCAGATCAGGCTAAAAAACGATGAACTATCCGGTTTCTTATAACTTACATCAGATGAAATAAACTGATTATGCCGGTTTGGATTTTCTGAATTGATGATAAGCGCATTGGCCAGAATAGAAATCAGCCCACGGGTTACCAAATGGTCTTTAGCGGGATCATTGCGCATCAGTGCAACAGATAAATCATAATAATAAAAATCTACCTTTCCCTTCGCGCCCGTATTGTCTGCTTTAAAATCAAACTGCAACTTATCTACAATGCCTCTGTTTATTCTCACCAGGCCTAAAGGTTTTGTAATCTGATTCAATATTCGGGCATTAAAATTATGCAATATGCCCTTGTATTCGAAATATCCTTTAGGAGACTTCAGATCAAATTTAAAGTTCAAATCCAAACTTGCCTGTCCTAATAGATAGGTGTTCAGGCTAACCTCCATTTTGGGGTTGATCGCCTTAATTTTAGGTAAGTTGGTTACATTTTTAAATATACCAGAGGTGTGTTCAAAAGAAATTCTGCCGCGTTGCTTACTTTCATCATTATAAATGGTATAACTGATATTAACGTCTTTAAGTTTAATTTTCTGGATTAACACAGGAGGAGCCAGTTTCTGCAGGAGCTGATGTGGAAACCGGCCTTTTTTAATTTCGCCTTCTGCTTTTTTAGTGCTGCCATTATTAAATACAGAGATAAAGCCATTAGCAATACCCATTTCCTTTGCCCGCAACTCCTGCTTACTAATATAAACAGGTAAATCAATGCCGTTCATTAATATGTCACTCATCTGGATGTGAAACCTTTCCGTGGCATGCCCTGCAACTTGAGCAAATTTCATTTCATCATAGCGTGGCTCCAGTTCAAATTTATTGATCCTTAGCTTTCCTGTAGATGCCCGGAAATCAAGCTTATTTAGCTTAATATTGTACAGTTTATTGGGCGTGGTATATTGATAATCATTCAGATTAATGATGACGTCTTTCAGTAAATAAAATCTTGTTGGGTCATCAGCAGAAGTAGAATCAACCAGTAAATCTGATAAGGTGATGTTGAGGTCGTCTATGGCAAAAACATTTAATTGATTCACATTTTTGTTGATGTATTTGAAGCTGGCATCCTGAAAGCGAATGGCATTGATGCGAAATTCTTCCAGGTTTTTAGCAATAAATGAATAGGGTGATTTAATTGGACGAGGGGGTCTGTTCTCATTAAAATCAAACTGTCTGTTCATCATCAATACCTCAGGTTTGTCAAAAATCACCTCTTCAATCTGAAGCTTTTTTTGTCGGTAAAGCGTGAACGGATGAAAGTGTTTTACCACCAGTTTTTTTAAAGTTACGGTGTAAAGATTATTAGGTGCCCTTTTTAAACGGATTAACTCTTTAAACCGGATGGTATCGGCAGTGATTTTAACATTTTGTAAGGTTGCACTTCCTGTTAATATATTGGTAGAAACATTGGAGAAGCTGATGGTATATAAGCTATCTGTTGATTTATAGAGAAGTGTTTTTATCTGCGCGGTCAGTAAGGGGCGAGATTTAACATTCAAAAACCAGGCAGTGGCAGATAAAAGGCCAAAAGCGATAATTATTGTCGCTGCAATCCATTTTATAATTTTATATCGATGTCTCTTTGTTTCTGGCATTTAACGAATGGACTGGATTCAACAGCAATATACGTTTATAAACGTATTTCTTAAATGCCAGCCTTTAATTTTTCTCTCGTTTTGCTTTTCTAGCTTCCCGTCTATCGGCCCTTTTTTGCTTCCGGATTTTTTTGGCAATCGCTTTTTGCTGTTTTACAGGATTTTTCTCGGGCACAATACCCACACCAACAATATCCTTTATGCCCACGAAAACAGTTTTCCACATCAGGTTAAAAAAGGAACCAGAATTAAGTCTGGTACTGCTCATAACCGCCTTGCGTGGTGCTTCTCCTTTATCAGGGTTAGCGTCCTTAATTAAAATATTATTGGCCAAAAGGGATAAAAAACCTTTTTGTTTTGTGCCTTCGCCATCAATATTATCAGACAGTAACTTTACCTTTAAATCGCTGTAAAGCATGTTCATTGTGCCTGAAGCGGTACGAAGATTCCCATTGGCTTTAAAATCCAGTTGTTGAATATTTCCGCTTTCTATTTCCACCAGTCCTAATGCTATTGATAAAGGATTCAGGTCTTTCATATTGAAAGACTTCAGGTTTCCACTGTAACCAAATGAGCCATTTTGATCGGTAAGGTTAAAATCTATCTTAACATTCATTTTTCCATTACCCATCAATAATGTATTAAGATTAGCCAGGGCATGGTTGTTTTTGGTCAGTCTTAAACTGTCGTTAGTTACATTTACAATGGTGCCATTAATGGATTTAAAACTGACTGAGCCCGTTTTCTTACTGGCCAGGTTATACTCGCCATACTTTACATCAACCTGGTTAAGTTTTACGGTGTCAATGATAACTGGCATATTTAGTCTTTTAAGGGCTATGTGCGGATAATTTTGTCCTTTGTCCAGCCCCGGAGGCGGGGGAGATTCACGGCTCATAAAAACCTCAACCTGAGCCGGACCAATGGTAACTGCCCTGGCGTGAATTTTTTCATCCGTATTGAAGCTGGCAAAATCCATTCCTTCAAATTCAATGTCGTTAAAATTTAGGTTATAACGGTCTTTCTGGACTTTGTACTTTCGTGAAAATGCCAGTTCATCGTATAGCGGAATAAGTTTTAAACCTTTAATGGAGACCTTTTTCGATGATGTTGAGCCTTTAATGGTATCCACCCTCATGTTATACATCTTATCTTTTGTGGTTGATTTATAACCTGCAATCTGAAAGGAGATATCTTTTGTATAGTAAAAGCGTGAAGAATCATCTTTGGAAAGGGAATCTAAGAGAAAATCTTCAACATTAATATCAAGGTGTTTAATGGCATTACGGGTTTTCTTTGGTGCACCGCTATTAATGTAGCTGAAATCTGCATCATTGATTTTGATAGCATGAACTCTTGCCGATTTAAAGGTTTTGGAAATTTGCTCATAAAGTGATTTTTCTCCTTTATTGTCTTTAACAGGCTTTGGCACTTTGTTAAAAGTTACATGAATAGAAGGTTTATCAAGTATAATGGCATTAATATCCAAACGTTTTTTAAAGTATGCCGTTAATATACTGGCCCTGGTGATCTGCAGTTTTTTGAGTTTAATATCAAAAACGTGTGCCGGAGCAAGGCTTTTCTTTTTTAAGCTATCATAAACTGATGGATTGGCCTTTAATGTTACGTCTCTTAATGCCAGGCTTCCGGTGATAACGTTAAGATTGATGCTTTTAAAATCAATGGTGTAAAGGTGATCTGAGCCATTATAAACACCCGCCCTAATTTTTTCGCTCAGCATGGGTTTCCATCTTGCGCTTAGAAACATGGCACCAAATGAAAGGACTAAAATTAAAAAGCCTAAAATACTTCCAATCCAAATCCAAAGTTTATTACTGTTTTGAGCTTTCATGATTATGGCTTATCGGTGTTAAACAATTCTATGTTGGAAAGGTTTTTTAACAGTTTGCGTTACAATTGGTAATGCTGTCTGAGTATGTATCAGTTTATATGAAAGTTATTTAAATTAATGTTACGGTAAGCTCAGAATAACAGAAACTTAGCTTATTTACATTTAATCCTTAATAATAATATGTAAATTAACATTAACTTAACATTGAGCTTGTAGATTTGTGCCATATTAAGAATTAACATGAACAATATTTTTAAGTTCTTTACCCCTCAAGATAGAAAATTCCATCCTCTTTTTGAGCAAGCTGGCAGTAACGCTTTAAAGATTGCAGAATCTCTTTTAGAGATGGTTAGCACCGCAGATGCTGAAAGCAGAAAAACTATTTTTAAAGAAATTGAACGCCTGGAGCATGTAGGTGATGATATTACGCACTCCATCTTTCTGGAATTAAGCAGAAATTTTATTACACCGTTTGATCGTGAAGATATCCACCAGCTGGCAACGGCTGTTGATGATGTTGCTGATTATATTTATGGCACTGCAAATCGTATGCAGATGTACAATATGAACACCATTAATGAACCAATTGTTAAAATTGCAGAGCTTTTGGTGGAAATGTGTACCGACATTGATAAGGCGATTAAAGAATTGCGCAGCTTTAAAAATATTCGTGTAATTGCCGATGCCTGTATCCGTATTAACAGTGGTGAAAACCAGGCCGACTACGTATTTACGCTGGCGGTTGCGCGTTTGTTTGAATATGAAACCAATGCAATTGAATTAATTAAACAAAAAGAGGTTTTACAAACGATAGAAAAAGCGACAGATAAGTGCGAAGATGTGGCGAATGTGCTTGAAACTATCCTGGTTAAAAACGCTTAATAAAAAACAAACATGGTAACTACCTTATTGGTTGTTGTTGTAATTCTGGCCATTGCTTTCGATTACATTAACGGCTTTCACGATGCCGCTAATTCGATTGCAACGGTTGTTTCTACAAAAGTTCTTACGCCTTTTCAGGCGGTTTTGTGGGCTGCACTTTTCAATTTTGCCGCTTACTTTTATTTTACCGATCATAAGGTAGCCAATACGGTTGCTAAAACGGTGATCGAAAATTATATTACGCTTGAAGTTATTCTGGCGGGCCTTGTTGCCGCAATTATCTGGAACCTTTTAACCTGGTGGTATGGTATTCCATCGAGTTCGTCGCATACACTGATTGGTGGTTTTGCTGGCGCAGGGATGACACATGCTTTACTTACCGGTGCTAGTCCGCTGGATGCGGTTAATATGAGCTATGTCGTTAAAATTGTTTCATTTATTGTATTGGCACCGATTATTGGTATGGTGATTTCGGTAGTCATTACCCTGATCATCATCAACATTTGTCGTTATGCAAAGCCTTCAACTGCAGAAAAATGGTTTAAGCGGTTACAATTACTCTCTTCAGCAGCTTTAAGTTTCTTCCACGGTGGTAACGATGCACAGAAGGTAATGGGTATTATTGCTACGGCTTTAATCGCATCAAAGGTAATTCCTGATTTTGAAGCACTACCAACCTGGGTTCCGATTGCCTGTTATTCAGCCATATCTTTAGGTACCATGAGCGGTGGCTGGAAAATTGTGAAAACAATGGGTTCTAAAATCACGAAGGTAACAGCGCTCGAGGGTGTTGCTGCTGAAACGGCAGGTGCGGTAACCTTAGGGATTACAGAACATTTTGCTATTCCGGTTTCTACCACACATACCATAACAGGTTCAATTGTGGGTGTAGGCTTGGTAAAAAGTGTATCAGCAGTACGTTGGGGGGTAACCATTAACCTGATCTGGGCCTGGGTATTAACCATTCCGGTATCAGCAACATTGGCAGCGATCATTTATGCTGGTATTTATTACTTCAAATAATTGATCATATTTTAAAAATATAGAAAGACCAAAGCTTTAGCTCTGGTCTTTTTTTATGATCAAAGTGGTCGTTTGTAACTGCAAAGATTGCTAAGTTTTTCGCAAAGAGGGGAAAGTGTATATATAGGATTAAAAATAGAGTCGGAATATCATACGAGCTAAATTTCTCCCTGCTGATTGCACAAATTTTCGCAGAGGCTTTATGAATCGGCGTTTATCTTTTTAAATTAGCGGGAACTATTCACCAAAACGAATTAATCATACGACCATCAATCTGAAATGTTAAAGGTTCGATAAGATGAAATTAAGGTTTTTCTTTGAAGGCTTTAAATTAATCATCAACGCTAATATGATTAAAACTTCACACTCATTTCAACCAGGTCAGTCCCTTGTTTTGGCAATACCCAATCCGGGCCAGTTTCGATCAGTCGTTTGGCTTCTGCATCAGCCTTTTTATTCAATGATTTTACAACCTTAATGTTGGTTGGCCTTCCGTTCTTTTTAACTTTAAAACCTAAAATAACAAACTGTGATGGTCCTTTAGGATTATAAAGCTTATTGTTATTTTCTAAATACTGTTTATAATCAATAGTAGAAACGGGGATGGGTTTAGTGATTTCTCCGATTACTTTCCCGTCCAGATTTTGTTCAGACCGCAATACGATTTTAGGAGCAGGTACATTTTCCTTTTTTCTGCCATTTGATCTGGTAATCAAGGCCATTTCATTGAGTGATTTGTTGCCGCTTAAAGCTTCTCGAATCATATTAGGGTCTTGAGTGCCCGAAACAGGCGTTTCCCTGTAACCAATGGCATTAATCACCAGGTCTTTGTTTTTGGCATTGCTGTCTGCAGGTAAAGCAAAATAACCATTGGCATTGGTCGCCGTAATTTTATCTGAACCTGCAATTTTTACTACCGCACCCTGAACAGGTAATCCATTTCTTTGATCAACCACATTGCCACTAAAAATAATTTTATCGGCAGCAACAGATGGTGCAGCGGAAGCCATTACCGTATTTTGCTGGTCAGTCATGGTTTCCATTTGGCGTGCAGTAGAAAGTGGTGCCTGTTTAACCTGACTAAACCTTTCATATTGATCGGCTGGCTTAGGTGTTGAAGCCGCTTTTTCTGCAGCCTTAACTATTGGTGCAGCTTTTGTATTTTTGGCTAAATCTCCTGTTTTCGCTTTGGCAATCGCCTGATCAATTAAAGTTGATTTAGTCTGGTCAGCAGCTTTTAATGCCGTATCCTTTGGTTTTGATGTTGCAGCAATTGAAGTGTTGGTGTCTAAATTTACGATAACACCATTTGCCCTCCGGGCGGCAGTTTCAGCATTTCTACGGTTAGTTTCCCGCATAAAGAAAAGAATGCTTACTGCAATAAAGGCAACAGTGGCTGTGGCCGCAATGCTTAACCTTTGTGTGGTAACTCCCCAGAGTTTGCGTTTAACCGGTTTTTGAGAAATGCGATCATGAAGTTGTTTTTGCAGGATAGAAAGCGTCTGTTTGCGTTTCGGTGACTGTTTCAGCCCTTCCAGTGCATCAGCCACGAAAGGATCCTCCAAAGCCTGCCTTTCTACAAAGTGCATAGCCTTAGCATCAAGCTTACCATCCAGGTAATCCTCCAGTACATCAATATCTAACCAATCGTTATTCACCACTGTTTTTTTCTATACAAATCTTCAGGTTACGCTTACCATTCTGAATATAACTTTTTACCTTCAGCATATCATAGCCGGTTATGTCGGCCACTTCTTTATAGCACTTTTCTTGTAGATAAAATAAATCTACGCTTTTCCGCTGTTCTTCAGGCAAGGTTTCCATGCACTTTTCCATAATGGTAAGCTGCGTTTCTTTTGTGTTGTCCATATCTAGATGCACCAACTCGCTGTTTTCCACAAAAGTGTCATCAATAGAAACGTTATTTTGCTTCGCAGATTTCCTGAGTGCCATTAAACAATGGTTTCGGGTTAAAACATGAAGCCAGCTTTTGAAGTTCTGCACTTCATGAACTTTCAGCTTGGTTACTAATTCTTCAAAGATTTGCATCACCGCATCTTTGCTTTGCTCTTCATCTTTAAAATAATTTAAACAAACCCCAAAAACCAAATGCATGTATTTATTGTAAAGCGTACCTAATGCATCTAAATTGCCGGTACTTTTATACTCGGCAATTAATTTGGCATCATCTTGCTGGTGATTTCCAGCTGTGTTTTTTATAAACTTCAAAAAATGGGTAGCTATATCAAATAATCTTTCAAGTATAAAAAATATTTCTGAGTGATATGGAATAAACTCATGAATTAAGGAATAGACTTTAATTTTTAAAAACCTTACCGGTATTAAATATAACATTTGTCAGTCCGTCAAAGTGTTATATTTGAAAAACAAATGCGCACTTTAGTTTATGGCAGATCTTTTGCTCCTGAAGGGATAAACACATACAATGAAAAAAATTATTTTATCGGCATCCCTGGCACTTATTTTATTGGCCAACCTGCGGGCAGATGCTCAGATTAAACTGAACGATATTTTTAAAAAGGTTACCGAAAAACAGCGCACTACTTCTTCCACCGGAACACCGAGCCAACTGGAGATTGGGCAGGGAA
Organism: Pedobacter sp. GR22-10; assembly: GCF_026239715.1. NCBI lineage: Bacteria > Pseudomonadati > Bacteroidota > Sphingobacteriia > Sphingobacteriales > Sphingobacteriaceae > Pedobacter > Pedobacter sp. GR22-10. Next base: position 454,662 of record NZ_JAPIVR010000003.1, on the reverse strand, counting down.
TAAAGGAAGCCTTACAAATTGGTGTTTCAGCCGGCGCTGACCGATTATCTGCAAGAGATGGGTTTCTGGGTAATTTAGCGGTTAAAATTTTAATGCCACCTGAAGCGCAGAAGGTAGAAAAAACATTACGCAGCATTGGCTTAAACAGTCTTTGCGACAATGTTATTTTGAGTTTGAACCGTGCTGCTGAAGATGCAGCCAAAGAAGCAAAGCCAATTTTTATTGCTGCAATTAAGCAAATGACTTTAGCGGATGCCAGCAATATTTTACTTGGCAATAATGATGCTGCAACTTCTTATTTTAAACGTGTAACTACCGCGCAATTGCTTGAGAAATTTAGCCCTGTCGTTAAGAATAGTTTGAATAAGGTAAATGCAAGTAGATACTATTCAGATCTGACTACCCAATATAACCGTTTGCCATTGGTTAAGCCCGTAAGCACAGATTTAACCGGTTATGTTACACAAAAGGCAATAGATGGTTTGTTTATAGAAGTGGCAAAAGAGGAACTCAAAATCAGGGGAAATCTTAATTCACGAAGTACCACATTGCTGCAAAAGGTATTTGGTTACGCCGATAGGAAAAAAGGTTAAAAGAATCTTGCAGGTCATATGCGTTAAGTCTTGTTAAAATCATAAATAAGAGAAGATCCGTGTTTCTATAGCAACCGGATCTTTTTTGCTTTAAACAATTCGTAAAATTGTGGATGATTAAATTGAATTTATATTTAGTGGTAATCGCGGTTACCGGCCTTGGTTTATTTTTGGCCTGTAATGCCAATAACGATCGTCAACAAAAAACTTCAGCAGTTTTAGATACGGTTTCATTAAGCAGTAAAAGTTTTGCCCTTGCATATCAGGATGGAAGTAAAATTGTGGCCACCAGTATTGATACCATGAAACAGATTTCCTTTGGTGGTGCTACGCATCCAGCAATCTCCCCTGATGGAAATAAACTGGCTTATACCGTAACCGATAGCGCAGGCAATAAAAGCATCTGGATTGCGGATATGGAAAGTAAAAGTCAGTTGCAATTACAGGCTGACAGTAAGGACTATGATCATGCCATGTGGTCGCCGGACGGGAAAACTATAGCCTTTAATTTTTTAGATAAGCAACATATTTGGAAGGTGGGGATCATAAAAGCGGATAATACAGGTTTTATCTTGCTGGATAGTAAACCGGCAGATAGTCTGTTTTCACCAAGCTGGAAAAATGAAACTGAATTGGTTGCACACGATCTGAAAAATCTGTATACGTTTAATGTGACTGGAAAGCTGACAGACACAGAGAAAATAACAGACTGTTTTGGCACTGATTATCAATTTTTGAGCAGCAGCCGTTTCTTTTATACCAATGATGGGAGAAAACTGATTTTTAATGCCAGATACGGGAAGCCGGTTGAAGAATTACATCATCAGGCTGAAGCTGTTTTTATCCTAGAAGCGGATTCGAAAAAAGTAAGCCGCATTTCGCTTGAAGGCATGAACGCGCTGGATGTTTTTGTAACGGCCGATAATCGGATTTTCTTCAGCGGAGCTGAAAAACCATTTAGTCAAAGTAAGATTTATGTTTCCGATTTAAAAGGTAACATTAAAACAGTAGTTGATAAAGGTACCTATCCAACCGCGACATTAAAATAATTTTTTCAAACCCTGCTTAACCCTTGCTCTTTTTAAAGGAGCTTTATAACCTGCAATGTGTGCTATCGGGCCTGCCAAGCTGACACCTTCTATCCCCTGATCATTTATATTTTGACAGTACGGGTGTAAATTTGTCCCTCAAAACCTATTGGCATAAAAAGTGTACTTGCAGGCTTAGTAAAAACTCAAATTAATATAAAAAATAATAAAAGTTATGGCGTTAAACCTAAAACCAATTGCTGGCAGTTCGAACAGAGTAATAGTTGAACCAGCTGCGGCGGAAGAAAAAACTGCATCGGGTTTGTATATCCCTGATACTGCTAAAGAAAAACCATCTAAGGGAACCGTAGTTTCTGTTTCTGAAGAAGATGCTGAAGGTAAAAAAGCGAGTGTAAAAGTTGGAGATGTTGTAATTTATGGTAAATACGGTGGCACCGAGTTTCCTTATGAAGGCAAAGATTACCTGATCATGCGTGAAACTGATATTTACGCTGTTGTAGGATAATAAATAATGATTGAATGACTGAATTTCGAATGCGTGAATTCAGCATTAATCAGGTAACTAATTATAAGATCGGGTATTTAACTATTCTATCACACAATTATTCAAAAATTTAAAAAGAAATGTCAAAACAAGTAAAATATAACGTGGAAGCACGTGACGCCCTGAAACGTGGTGTTGATATCTTAGCGAATGCGGTAAAAGTAACTTTAGGCCCTAAAGGTCGTAATGTAATTATCGATAAAAAATTCGGTTCTCCGGCAATTACCAAAGATGGTGTTACCGTTGCTAAAGAGATCGAATTGAAAGATGCGGTTGAAAACATGGGTGCACAAATGGTTAAAGAAGTGGCTTCTAAAACAGCAGATATTGCTGGTGACGGAACGACTACTGCAACTGTGTTGGCTCAGGCCATCATTACAACTGGTATTAAAAATGTTGCTGCCGGTGCAAATCCGATGGATTTAAAACGCGGTATTGATAAAGCTGTTGCTGCTGTTGTAGCTAACTTAAAAGAGCAATCTCAAACGGTTGGTGAAGACAATAATAAAATCAAACAAGTTGCATCCATTTCTGCAAACAATGATGAGGTAATCGGTGCTTTAATTGCTGAAGCCATGAGCAAAGTGGGTAAAGATGGTGTAATCACTGTTGAGGAAGCAAAAGGTACTGAAACTGAAGTAAAAACGGTAGAAGGTATGCAGTTTGACAGAGGTTATTTATCTCCATACTTTGTAACCAACGCAGATAAAATGGAAGCTGAATTAGATAGCCCATACATTTTAATCTACGATAAAAAAATCAGCAACATGAAAGAATTGTTGCCGGTATTGGAAAAAACTGTTCAGACTGGTAAACCATTGGTGATCATTTCTGAAGATTTAGACGGCGAAGCTTTAGCTACATTAGTAGTGAACAAAATCCGTGGTTCTCTGAAAGTGGTTGCAGTGAAAGCGCCAGGTTTTGGAGACAGAAGAAAAGCCATGTTAGAAGATATCGCAATTTTAACTGGCGGTATCGTAGTGTCAGAAGAAAGAGGTTATAAATTAGAAAATGCTGATTTAACTTATTTAGGTTCTGCGGAGAAAGTGGTAGTTGATAAAGACAATACCACTGTTATTAATGGTGCCGGAAATTCAGAAGATATTAAATCTCGTGTAAGTCAGATTAAAGCACAGATTGAAACCACTACTTCTGATTATGATAAAGAAAAATTACAAGAGCGTTTAGCTAAATTGGCTGGCGGTGTTGCCGTTCTTTATGTAGGTGCAGCAAGTGAAGTGGAAATGAAAGAGAAAAAAGACCGTGTTGATGATGCTTTACATGCTACACGTGCAGCAGTAGAAGAAGGTATTGTTGCTGGTGGTGGTGTAGCATTTATCCGTGCGGTAGCTGCTCTTGCCGATTTAAAAGGTGCTAACGAAGATGAGAATACAGGTATCCAAATCATCCGTCGTGCGATTGAAGAGCCTTTACGTCAGATTTGTGAAAATGCCGGTATTGAAGGTTCTATCGTAGTTCAGAAAGTGAAAGAAGGTACTGCAGATTACGGTTATAACGCCCGTACTGATGTTTACGAAAATTTAATTGGTGCCGGTGTAATCGATCCAACTAAAGTAAGTCGTGTAGCCTTAGAAAATGCAGCATCTATTGCAGCCATGTTATTGACTACAGAAGTTGTTTTAGCAGACGAGCCTGAAGAAGGTGGTGCACCAATGCCTCCTATGGGTGGCGGCGGTATGGGTGGTATGATGTAATATCACTTGTGGCGAAATCATTTCGTATAAAAAAATTCCCGGAGGCTATAAGTTTCCGGGTTTTTTTTTGCCCATGGAATCTTAAAGAAAGTTGCCCAACATTTAGATTAATATTGATTCATTCATTTTGTTCGTCTTGATACTAAAAATTGCAATTATTATACAAAAATATCGTACTTTACATTAATATTTAAGAAATGTGTAAACGTTAGGATGAGGATGAAATCATACAACATTAGAAGGTGTTTGCGCGCTTAAATAAACAGAATTAATCATTCCCCCTACGTGTTTGCGACTATGAAGATCTGTTTGAAACGGAAATGGCCGGTTTTTGTGCTATTTGTTGCGCTGTTTTTTATTTCCTTCGCCGGTTATACACAGATCAACATTGGTGCCGTAAATGCAGGTCCTTTCACCCCCGGAAGCACTATAGCAGTTCCATTCAGCATTGCCAACGGTTGTACGCAACAAGGCAATACGTTTCAACTTTACTTATCTGACCAGAATGGAGACTTTAGTACAGAAAAGTTAATCGGCACTTACTCGGGATTTTATAGTACTTATGTAAATGGGATCATCCCAGCTACAGGAGTGGTACCGGGAATAGGGTATAAGGTAAGGGTAAAAACCACACAACCCGTTTCAGTCAGCAATGCATCTTCGGCCTTTGAAATAAAAGCCGGACCTTCGGTACAAGCCAGGTTGGTAACCTCGTATCTTAATTCCTCAAATAATGAAACCTTTGGCACTTGTGTAAGCAGACCTAATAATTCATTTATCATCAGTAATGAATCTACGGCAACAGCAGCAGTTACAGCGGCTATTAAAAATGAATCATCTGGAAGTACATCAAGCCTCACTTTTACTAATCCCAATCAAACTTTTACGGCTGATCAGACCCACTATACCATTATTGCCACAGCGATTATGCCAAATGGTACAATCGGAACCAAAGCTTATTTGCTGGTGAATAACAGAACCATTACCGCATTTGGTACTTCTGGTAATAACATTGTATGCCTGCCCCTAGGCGCGTTAGAATTCAACGTGGATTATACTTCTCCGGCAGGTATTCAGAACAACTTTCCAGGTAACCGTTATACCATTAGCTGGGGAGACGGAAGCCAAACGGTTTATACCTTATGCGATATTATTAATAATTCAGGAAAAGTAACACATCCATATACCAGGTCATCATGCGGTAGCAATTCGGTAACCAGTGCAGGTACCATTTACAATGCATTTCCTGTGACCATAAATGTATCAAATGATTTTTGCGGTACCGTAGGAACACCGGTTTCTTCATCGGCGAAGGTAGTGGTTAAACCCATGAATGCCTTCACGTATCAAACGCCATCCTGTACCAATACGGATGTCACATTTTACAATACATCTATTTTAGGGGAAAATCCGGATACCAATACGCCGGCCTGTGCACCCAACAATGTTACCTATAACTGGTTTGTGGATGGGGCAATTGAACAAGCTAACAAGCCACGTTCATACAATCTTATTACCAGATTTTTAACACATGGCGTGCATACTATTCGCCTGGAATCAAACAGTTCAGGCGCTTGTAACGCCGATCCTGTAGAGATGCAGATTTGTATTCAGGATCCCCCGAAACCAGCATTTTCACTGCCGCAAACCACCATCTGCGCAGGGACTACCTTAACCGCTACCGATTTATCTGTACTGGATAATATTTGTGAAGCGGCCAATACCTACTCTTGGAATGTTTCTCCTGCTGTAACGTATGCGAATGGAACCAATGCATCAAGCAAAGAACCTGCATTTATATTTACGAATCCGGGTATTTATACCATTACTTTAAATATTTCTACCCCATCATGTGGCTTAGTGGCGTCTGCCCCGCAAACGGTTATTGTTAACGAGTTACCAACAGCCACACTTTCTCCTGATATTACCCTTTGTAATCTGACAACGTATGATTTTAATAATACCACCACCGGACCAACGCGTACATTAATTTCGGGAACTTATCAGGACCTGGCAGATACCTATACCTGGACAGTTACACCTACCGGATCTGGAACATACAGCTTTACCAATGGAACAACAGCAAATTCCAAATATCCTTCCATAAAATTTGATAATTATGATGAGTACAATATTACCGTTACCCACAAAAATAACTGCGGAACAGTATCCAAAACACAAAAATTAACCTTCAGTACTGCACCAGTGATTAATGCAGGAGAAGATCAAAGTTTATGTTTTACGGGCACCAGTTTTAATCTGGCTGGAACCATTTCGGGTACCGTAAGTACCCAGACATGGATAGGTGGTCTAGGCGCATTTACACCAAGCCGAAATGACCTGAATGCAGTGTATACTCCAACGGCAGCAGAGAAAGCCAATGGCACCGTAAACTTAATCTTAAGAGCAACCACTACACTGGCACCACCCTGTAACCAGATTGAGGATGAAATCGTATTAAGGATAAAACCTGATATTAGCGTAAACAGTGCAGCAAGAAAATCTATCTGTACAGGAAAAAATGTTGATTATACCCCAACAGGATTAGTTAGCGGTACCACATTTAACTGGACGGCTACCGGATCTGCTAATGTAACCGGAGTTACGGCATCCGGAACAGGTATGATCAATGATGTACTGGTGAATAATGATCCGGTTTCTAACGGAACAGTAACGTATATCATTACACCCCAAAAGGATGGTTGTGATGGCGCTCCATTTAACTTTGTGGTTACTGTTACCCCAAATCCTGACGTGGTCGCTACAGCCGCCAATCAAACCATTTGTAGCAGCACATCTTCTGCCATCACCTTAACTTCGGCATTGACCAATGTTAATTATACTTATACCAGCGCAGCAACAGGTACCATTACTGGAAACAGCAACCGTCCTGTTGCCACTGCGGCAACTCAGATTAATGATATTTTAATCAATACCGGAACCACTACCGAAACAGTAACCTATACGATTACTCCGGTTTCTTCAGGCGGTTGTACCGGAGCATCAACATCTATTACCGTTACAGTTTTACCAACGCCCACATTAGCCAGTGCCGGGCCGGACGAATCCATTTGTAATGCTTCAACCTATACCTTAAAAGGAAATGTTCCGGTGGTGGGAACGGGCAAGTGGACTGTGGTTTCTGCGCCGACAACCATTACTTTTGATGATGATACTAAGAACAATGCAGTAATTTCTGATTTAGTTGGCGGCAACAGTTATACTTTACGTTGGACCATCAGTGATCAGAATTGCAGCAATAGCAGTGATGATGTAGTGATCAGGGTAAATCTCCCAAGTGTTGGTGGTACAACCGGTAATGACTTAACATTGTGCGCCGGTGCAAATAATGGTGCAATTGCTTTAACAGGTCAGGTTGGCGATATCTTAAGATGGGAAATGTCTATAGATAATGGTGTGACATGGGCAGGCTTAAGCTCAAGGGCAAATCCATATGTTTTTTCAAACCTCACGGTAACCACCAAATTCAGGGCAATCGTTCAGAGTTTTCCTTGCTCAGAAGCGCAATCATCAGTAACTACTATTACCATTAATCCAGCAACTGTAGTTTCAAATGCGGGTGCAAACCAGAGCTTATGTAGTGGCAATACCATTATCTTAAGCGGAAATGATCCATCACCTAATACTGGTTTATGGACACTGGTTTCCGGGCAAAGTGATGTGGTGATTGCTGATCCAACCTTGTTTAATACCCCTGTAACAGGATTAGTGCCCGGACAAACTTACCGGTTCAGTTGGGCCATCTCCGGATTTACAGGTTGTCCGCCATCAGTATCAGAAACAACAGTTACCTATTTTCTACCTGTAACCAATAGTGTTTCTACGTCTGCTATCCCTGTTTGCTATGGGCAGAGTACAACGATCACCGGAAGTACGCCGACCGGAGGAAATGGTACATATAGCTATCAATGGCAAAGCAGTATTGACGGGAATACATGGTCAAATATATCTGCTGCAACCAGTAAAGACCTAACTTTAACTGTAACAGCTTCTGCTTTCTACCGCAGATTAGTTAACAGCAATATCTGTACATCAGAAAGCAATAGCGTTGAGGTGGTTGTTTTACCTGCATTAACCAATAATACGATTACTGCAGATCAGACCATTTGTATAGGCGCTGCAGCAGCGCCGCTAACTGGTTCTGTGCCGGGTGGCGGAAACGGAACTTACACTTACCAATGGCAAACCAGTTTAAACGGAACGACCTGGACGGATGTGTCTGGCGCAACTGACATCAATTTTGCACCTCCTGTACCTACAGCAACAATCTATTACAGGCGAGCTGTGGTTAGTGGCTCTTGTTCTGCAATCATCAGTAATCAGGTTAAAATTACAGTAAATCTACCTGCAAAGGCAGCGTTTACTTATACTATTGATAAAGGCTGTGTTCCTTTTGAATTGAGTACAGCCAACATTACTGCAATCGCTTATCCGGATCGGAATGCTACTTATACCTGGTTTGCCAACAATGGGCAAATTGGTACAGGTATTAATTTTCCAGGTTATACCATTACAGGTGAAAATCAATCTGTAGTGATTAAGTTGGTCGTCACTAGCAGTTTAGGCTGTAACAGTGATGAGTTTTCTCATACTTTTTCAACCCGGCAAGATGTTACAGCAGCTTATACGCAAAGCGTTACAGAAGGGTGTGGCCCACTTAATGTGCGGTTTACGAATACTTCAAATTCATTAACTGCAGCAACTTTTAGATGGGATTTCGGTAACGGAACGACTTCTAATCTGGTTCAACCTGAAGATGTAGTTTACCCTGCCGATTTAAATGGGAGAGATATCACTTATACGGTAACAATGGAAGCGACTACACCTTGTGGCGTGAGCAGACAAACCTCTACGGTTTTAGTGAAAGCAGCACCGATATCAGTTTTTTCTCCTGATAAAACAGCGGGATGTTCACCCTTTACGGTTACTTTCAGCAACACTTCGTTAGGAAATAACAGTAGCTATACCTATGATTTTGGCGATGGAACAACACTTACAAAAACGGATAAAAGTAATGTATCACACACCTACAACACCATCGTTGTAACAAACTATGTGGTGAAAATGACTGCTACTAACGAATGCGGTACCAATGAATCTTCCTACAACATTAATGTGGCACCAAATGATATTACGGCAGAAATGGTGGTCAATAGTAGTCAGCTGCGGGGTTGCGCACCTTTAAAAGTTGATTTCTTTAATAATACCAAAGGTGCCAATACCTTTGTGTATGACTTTGGAGATGGAAGTACGGTAGTGAGAAATGTTGCTCCAGAAGTCGTTTCGCATACCTTTACAACAGCCGGAAAATATAGGGTTACACTTTATGCTTCCAATGATTGCTCAAGTGCCTCAACCGTTGAAGAAATTGAAGTGTTGGCTCAGCCCGAGCTCAGTTTTACTGCTGATAAAACCAGTGGCTGTGATGGCTTAACCGTGAATTTTAAGAACAACAGTAAAAATGCCATAGGCTACCTTTGGGATTTTGGAGATGGAACAACCTCAACGGCTTTTGAACCCAGTCATACTTTTACCGGAGCAGGTAGAAATTTTATTGTAAGCTTAACCGCAACCAACATTTTGGGCTGTACCAATACCATTACCCTGGCTTCGCCGATTAGCGTGGTGGCACCTCCGGTTGCCGGCTTCGCCGTTTCACCTGGCAATGAAATATCAATCCCGAATTATTCCTTTGGTTTTAAAGATACGAGCACCGGATCAGTAAGCTGGGAATGGACATTTGGAGATGGTGCTGTTTCAACACTGCAAAATCCAAATCATACTTATGGCAATGAAGGTACTTATACCGTTACGTTAAAAGTGCTTAATAAGGAAGGCTGCAGCTCTACCACGGTGCAGTCGGTTAGGATCATTGGTGTGCCCGGGTATTTAAATGTTCCAAATTCATTTATGCCGGCAAGCGCGAAAAATGAAATCAGGGTTTTCAAAGCAAAGGGCCGTGGGATTAAGGAATGGACCATGTCTGTCTTTAATAAATGGGGGCAGCTTCTATGGGAAAGCTCGAAGCTGGACGATGGCGCACCCTTGGAAGGGTGGGACGGAACGTATAACGGAAAAGAGCAGCCACAGGGTGTTTATTACTGGAAGATAGAGGTTAAGTTCATTAATGGCACCGAATGGAAAGGGATGACATATGATTCATCATCCCCAAGGAAAACAGGAGTAATATATTTAATAAGATAATGATGAGGAGGATGAAATTATGTTTGCTGGCTTTACTACTGCCGCTGATTTCGGTAGGGCAGGATCATATTTACTCGCAGTTTTATAATGCACCGATTTATTTAAATCCGGCATTAACCGGTCAGTTTGAAGGCGACATCAGGTTTAATGCACTTTACAGAAACCAATGGACAGGTTTGGCAAGTGATTTTTCATACATGAGTGCATCGGCCGATTTAAATCTGCACCGCATGAACAGTGGAATTGGATTAATTTTTAACCGGAGCAGTGAAGGAACAGCTTATCTGGTTAAAAATAATGTAGCCGCCAGCTATTCTTATATTATTGGTGGCGATGATTTTACGCTTTCATTTGGTTTGCAGGCTGGTGTAACCAACCAAAAATTAAACTGGGATAAACTGGTTTTTGGTGATCAGATTGATATCAATGCAGGTTATATTCCCGGAAGTGTATCTGGTGCAGAAAGGCCGGCTATTGATAGCCGCTTTTACCTGGATGCCAATGCGGGTACCAATTTGGTTTATGGTAAGTTTATGGTAGGTGTAGCTGCACATCATTTAAATCGGCCTGATGAGTCTCTATCTGGTTTCCAGGCGAAATTGCCCATGCGTATTTCCGCTAACTTAAGTTATAAACTCAGCCTTATTCCAGATCAGTATGACCGGGATGGAAGCTACCTGATCCCGTCAGTGGTGGTTTATCGACAGGGAAACGTAAACTCCTTCAGTATCGGCACACAATACAAATATGCGGGTGTCAACGCAGGGATCTGGTACCGAAATGATGGAAATTCAAATGGAAACGATGCAATTGTTTTTTCAGTCATTTTCGATATTTTCAACAGAAGAACCAATGGCGAAAAGTTTAGGTTAGGAATCAGTCACGATGCAACCACTTCTAAAATCAATTATTCCAATACCGGCGGAACGTCTGAAATAGGTGTGGGATATGAAAAATATTTCCCAAATAGTTCTAGTGGTGGCCGTGCCAATGGCTTAAGATGTTACGATTTTTATTAATTTGCTTCCATTAATTTAGGGCAATGAATGAAATTTTAGATAACAGCCATTTTATTACACAAAGTGAAGTCAATAAATTCCTGCTGGCTACATTATTATGCGGTTTAATAGGCGCCGAGCGTGAATACAGAAGCAAATCTGCCGGATTAAAAACCATGATGATGATTGGCTTGGGTGCCACATTATTTACGATCTTATCTATTAAAATCGGACCTGCAAGCCAGGATCGCATTGCTTCGAATATTGTTACGGGTATTGGTTTCCTGGGCGCAGGTGTAATTTTTAAGGAAGAAAACCGGGTTAAAGGTTTAACAACTGCCTGTATCATTTGGATCGTTGCCGCCATTGGGATGGCTGTTGGTTCCGGATATTACGAGCAGGCCATCGGTGTTACCGGTGTGGTGCTGCTGGCCTTGATTATTTTTCCTTTTGTTGAAGAAATAGGCGATCGTCGTTTTACCAAGAGGGTCTATCGCATTGTCAAAAAACAACATACGCATGGTGATTTAGAAAGTTATGAGGAGGTTTTTCGGGAAAATAAGTTAAAGCCTCAACGAGGCAAACACCAATTGGTTAATCATGTCATCACCGGAAACTGGACCGCAACCGGAACACCACAAAACCACCAACGGTTTGTGGAACAAATGTTAAAGGATAAGGAAATTCTGGAGTTTGATTATTAGGTTAATCAGCATCAATAGCCCTCTAAAAGGCAAAATTAAAACTTTGATTATATTTTACCTTAACTGGTACGCCACGCTCTTTACCAGGCTCCCATTTTGAGGAGTATTTTAAGACCCTTATGGCTTCCTCGTCTAATGATCTATCTACAGATTTCTCAATAACAATGTCAGTAATTTTCCCTGTAACGTCTACAACAAAACTGGTTTTAACAGTTCCTCTTATTCCGTTTCGGTATGCATCCTGAGGATATTTTGTTGTTGTTGCGATAAAGTTATTCCAGGATTTGATTCCGCCTCTGTATTCCGGAGCCTGCAGCGGCGAAGTGTAGGAATATGTTTTTCCATCTTTTAAGCTTTCTCCGGAGATGAATTTGTTTCCATCATAAACTTCTTTAAATGTTAAGTCCATTCGGGTATCATAGCCTGTCCATACTCCATTTTTCATGCCATTCAAATAATCACCTTCCTCACCCTTTTCAAATTCTTTATACTTATCAACTACTTTTAAATGGCCTTTTCCGTTTTCAATATTAACTTTTCCTGAAGAGTCAGCATCAAATATTATTTTGAAACTGGTACCAAGAATGAGATCTGCCAAAGAAGAATTTATTCCCAACATCTGATTTGGCCGCGCTTCAATAGGAATGTATTCCGTTTCCCTGTAGAGTTTGCCATTACTATGATAATATAGCGAACTGCCAGAAGGCATTCCGTTTTTATAGTTAACTATTTCGGATCTTCTTCCTAAAGAATCATAACCAATTACGTGACCTTCGTAAATTAAGTTTGGCTCAAAAGCTGATAAATAACCGAGCTTTTTCCTTTTACCATTATTATAAAACTCGAAAAGCTTGAAGCGGGTATCAGCAGAATCAGGTTCCTCGATAATTCTGACAAAATCAGCTTTATCCTTTGTTTGAACTTGTTCGTCATTGTTTTTTAAATAATAAATATTTTGAGCTTTCTGGGCCTGTACCGAAGTAACAATTAATAAGCTAAACAATATTAAAAAGCGTAATTTCATAGATCAAAGTTAATCAGATTTAAGAATTAAATATGTCTGTTATATTATGTTTTGATTATTATTTCTTTACAGTTTCAATAAAACAATCATAGCTTTGTATAACTAACTTTTTTCATGATAAAAGAGCAAATCTCCGTTTTTGATATTTTTAAAATAGGCATTGGTCCGTCAAGTTCACACACACTTGGGCCATGGCGTGCTGCACAACAATTTACGGCATCGCTAAATCAACAAGGTCTAATCGATCGGGTAGAAACGATTAAAATACTCCTTTATGGATCACTGGCTAAAACAGGTAAAGGCCATGGAACGGATGTGGCAGTCTTACTCGGATTATCAGGTGCTGATCCGGTTACTTTTGACGTGGATGCAGTTACACCCACATTTGAAGCCATTCAAAAAGATAAAAAGCTTAAGCTTGCCGGAGATTTAGAAATTGATTTCGACTATGAAAATGATCTGCTTTTTCTTTTTGCAGAAAGTCTTCCCTTTCATCCGAATGCAGTTACTTTTCAGGCCTTTTTATCAACTGGGAAAGCTTTTTCCGAAACATATTATTCTATTGGTGGAGGTTTTGTTGTGAAGGAAGGTGAAGACAACAGTCAGAAGCCACAGGTTGATTTACCTTTTCCAATAGAAAAAGCGAAAGAACTTTTACACTGGTGTTTGTCAACAGGGTTGAAGGTGAGTGAAATTGTATTGGAAAATGAACTGGCCTGGCGACCTGAAGCCGAAACTAAAATGCGGATGCTGCAGCACTTTGCCGTAATGAGGGATTGCATTTACCGGGGTTGCCATACTACCGGATTTTTACCCGGAGGCTTGGATGTTGCCCGCAGGGCGTTCCCGCTAAATAAACGATTGATCGGTAAAAGTGATTATCAGGACTATACCTCATGGGTAGAAGCCATCAGAAAGGGTGGGAATGGATTTAATTATATTTTGGATTGGGTAAGCTGCTTTGCATTGGCTGTAAATGAGGAAAATGCTTCTTTCGGGCGTGTGGTAACAGCACCTACAAATGGAGCTGCGGGTGTAATTCCTGCAGTGCTTCAATACTTTATTACCTTTTGCGATGGTTATGCAGAAGATAAGATTATTCAGTTTATTGCCTGTGCATCAGAAATAGGCAGTATTTTTAAAAAAGGTGCTACCATCTCAGCAGCAATGGGTGGATGTCAGGCCGAAATCGGAGTTTCGTCTGCTATGGCGGCTGCGGCATTAACAGAGTGTTTAGGTGGCTCTCAGCGACAGGTTTTAATGGCTGCAGAGATCGCTATGGAGCATCATTTAGGCTTAACCTGCGATCCTATTGGCGGTTTGGTTCAAATTCCATGCATTGAAAGAAACACCATGGGGGCTATCAAAGCCATCACCGCAAGTCAGCTGGCGTTACAAAGCAATCCTGATAAGGCAAAAGTTAGTCTGGATGCTGTAGTCAATACGATGTGGGAAACAGCCCTGGATATGAATGCAAAATACAAGGAAACATCCGATGGAGGCTTGGCAACAAACATCCCAATCAGCTTGCCGGAATGTTAATTCAACATTGTTGCATTTGAATGACTTTATTTATCGATTTATTAAAAACTTTCTGATTGTAAATCGGCAACAATTTTTACATTCGCTAAATTTTAATAATTATTCATAAAAATGATCAAATACACCAAACTATTTTTGATTGGTTTGGCATTATCGTTATCAACATTGGTAACTTTTGGCCAAGACAATCTGGTTAATTCTTTAAAAAATAACCAAAGCGATAACAGCAAGGATGCTTTTAAATTTACCGAAGTTATCAATTTAGCAAATACGCCAGTTCAAAATCAAGGTTCATCCGGTACTTGCTGGAGCTATTCTACAAATTCATTTATTGAATCTGAAATGATTAAGGCAGGCAAACAACCTGTTCAGTTATCACAAATTTTTACTGCCCGAAATGCTTATGTAGAAAAAGGGATTAATTATGTACGCATGCACGGCGCTGTTAACTTAGGTGATGGTGGTGCATTACACGATGTAATTAATATGTACAGAAAATATGGTGCGGTTCCGCAAGATGTTTACACGGGCTTAAACTATGGTACTAAAACCAATAAAACTGCAGAGCTTGGCGATATCGAGAAAGGCGTTTTAGAGGCTGTGGTTAAAAATGCCAATGGCGAACTGACCCCAAACTGGTTAAAGGCATATTCTGGCGTTATTGATGCTTATTTAGGAGCTGTACCCGAAAACTTCACATTTAAAGGAAAGAAATATACGCCTAAAACTTTTGCTAATGAAGTTGTAGGAATTAATCCCGATCATTACGTAGAATTATCTTCTTTTAATGATCATCCTTTCTACAGCAAGTTTACTTTGCTGGTTCCAGATAACTGGTCATTCGATCAGGTTTATAATATTAAAGTGAATGAAATCACTGAAATTATTGATAACGCTTTGAAAAATGGATTTACAGTTGCCTGGGCTACAGATGTAAGCGAGAAATCTTTCAGTTATAAAAATGGTGTAGCTTTCGTTCCTGAAATTCCATTTAATGATATGTCATTGAAACAAAAAGCAGATATGTTTAATGGCCCTCAGCCAGAAATGGAAATCACGCAGGAAAACCGTCAGGCTGCATTTGATAATTATCAGACCACTGATGATCATGGCATGCACATTGTTGGTTTGGCTAAAGATCAAAATGGTAAAGAATATTATATTGTTAAAAACTCTTGGGGCGTTACCAACGATTATAAAGGTTATTTATACGTAACAAAGAACTACGTAAAATATAAAACAACTGCGTTTTTATTAAATAAAGCTGGTATTCCTTCAGCAATCTCTAAGAAATTAGGATTGTAATTCGTTCAAAATATTTGAGAGCCGCAGAAGAAATTTTGCGGCTTTTTTTGCTTTACTTATAAGCAATTTTATTTAAAATTTTGTCAAAAGAGCTTTTATGACCTGTTCAGATTTACCTTTTGAAAAGCCAAAGCATTATCTCTTTGTTCTACTTTTATCAGTCTAATCAATTTCCATAAGGCTGAAAATAGAGCCAGTCTCATGTTATAACGCTTAAAACAAGCCAAATTGCGTTAACACAAACCACCAGATGGCTGTTGTAATAAACGACAGTAAAATGCCCAAGCCCACAACTAAATTAGAAAGCTTCGGATTTAAATTATACTGATCGGCTACAACGCCAGCGGTTAATAAAGTTGGCATGGCCATTTCGAAAATAGTTATTTTAGTAATTATTCCATTCATGCCCAAGAGCAATGCGATCATTAAAATGGCAAGTGGTGCTAAAATTAATTTAAACAACAAAGCAAAGCTGATATGTTTAATCTCTCCAAACCATCCGCCAAATTTCAACTGTAAACCGATAGAGAATAAAGCCAAAGGACCAACTGTTCCTGCCAGTTTATCAAATAATACGTCCAGCGCAGATAAATCAATATATCGTGGAACAGTCAGTGCCAGTATACAGCCAATTAACGGCGGAAAGGTTAATACCTTTTTCAAAACTAATTTTACATTTAGCTTTTGCTGTTGCGAAGAACGGATGGCTACAATTATCCCGATGGTTGATAAAAGCGTAAAGGTTACCTGGTCGCAAATGATGGCTATAGCCAGCTCCTTTTCACTGAAATAGGCAATAATCAAGGGAAAACCAACAAATGATGTATTGCTTAATGAACTAATTAGCTTCAAACCGCCAGATGTGGCTTTACTGATATTTCTAAACTGGCTGTAAAGTGTAATAAAAAGCCAGCCAAACATCCATACCACAACAGGGGCGAGAGCAGGGAAAAGTAAATCTTTAGTCCAGGTGATATGTGGTAAATATTTGAAAGATACCGCAGGTAGTGCAACGTAAATTATCCAGGCATTAATGCCTTTATGTGCATCTTTAGGTAAAGTTTTGCTTTTTCTAAAAAAGATTCCGGCTAAAATGCAGATGCCGATAAGGATAAAGTTTGCCATTTAAGAAAACAAAGATAGGCGTAAAATGAAAAACACCAATAAGAATCTTACTGGTGTTTTAATTTATGAAGCAGGATTACTCGGCTTAGGTTTCTTTTTATGCCATACCTTTTTCTTCGCATTGTTATTTCTGGCATGTTGCGGTTTCTTCTCTTCCACGTGCGTAATTTCCATGGAAGCAATATGTTCCGGCAGGGGCATTCTGGGAACTGCTTTTTCAATCAGTTTTTCAATGTTTTCGAATTTCCGTTTATCCCGTACGTTTACCAGTGTAATTGCAGTTCCTTTAGTCGCAGCCCTTGCTGTTCTACCGATTCTGTGTACATAATCTGCCGGATCACCAGGTACATCATAATTAATCACCAGATCAACACCTTCCACATCAATTCCACGAGATAAGACATCTGTTCCGATAATGATGGGAAGCCTTCTGTTTTTAAAAGCTAATAAAATATCTTCACGCTCTTTCTGACCTAAATCAGAGTGGAATGCATCTGCTTTAATACTTAAGCTTTTAAATGTTTTATACAAGGCTTTAACCTTCTCTTTGGTGGATGCAAAAATAATAGCGCTTTTGTATTTTCCGTCTTTGAAGAGGTCAGTTAATAGCGCCTGCTTTTGCTGATCATGAATATTATAGGCCTGTTGATCAATCCCCTCTGCCGGCTTTGCAATAGAAATGGTAATTTGCTGCGGCTCATTCAGAATACTTCCGGCCATTTTTCTGATCTTCGGCGCCATGGTGGCCGAAAATAAAAGGGTTTGTCTTTTCTTTGGCAGGTAGCTTACAATGCGCATAATGTCATCATAAAACCCCATGTCTAACATTCGATCTGCTTCGTCCAATATCAAATGCTGCAAATGTTCAAGCTTTAAAACGCCTGAAGACAAATGAGCCATTAAACGACCAGGAGTTGCGATAATGATGTCTACACCATCCCGCATCGAACGTTTTTGCTGCTCGTATGCAATGCCATCACCGCCACCGTATACAGCAAGCGAACTGATATTGGTAAAATAAGCCAAGGCTTCAACCTGTAAATCAATCTGTTGTGCAAGTTCTCGGGTAGGGGCTAAAATCAGGGTATTATTATGTCTGTCAGCAGCACGACTAATTTTATCCATCACCGGCAATAAATAACTGGCCGTTTTTCCAGTTCCGGTTTGTGCACAGGCAATCAGATCATGATTGTCTAAAATTACCGGAATGGCTTGCTCCTGTATTGGTGTGGCGCTTTTATACCCCATCGCCATCAGGCCCTCGTATAAATCAGGGCCAAAGTTAAAATCGTTAAAATTCAATCTGTTGTATTTATTTCTTTTAGCAAAAGTACCTCAAATTAAGGCGAATAGCAAACTGCATTTAACATCAGATCAGATTTGGAATTTGAAACCTGTATTCAGGTTATGTAAAGATGTGTTAAATTGTGAATGGCGCTTTTTTAGAAGATAAAAAAAACCTCATTAAAGTAAAACTGAATCAAAAATTATGATTAACCTTTTCTCCAGGAGCTGCACCTGTTTTTATATTCTTCTTTAAACTTCGCACGTTCTTCCTCATTCATGTTTTGCCATTTTGAACGCAATTTAGAGGCATTTTCGCGGAAACGGTTCCTGCCTCCTTTATTAAAATTACCGAAAAGCAACCTGCATAATACCAGAAGACCTAAAGCCTGCCAGAAATTCAACCGGCCGGCATGGGCAACTTCAGGTAAAATCCAGTTCCACAAAGACATTACAGTATAACCTATCGCTGTTCCGATAAGGGCTACAACAGGTAAAAAGAAAATGAATTTTTTGACTTTACTATATTTTCTGTGTCTCATATTAATAGTTTATAAATTCCTGATATAAATTTTGCAAACGGTTACGTAAATGTTTCACTGCATATCCTTTCCGGGATATAAGCGTTTTGATATTTTCGCCTGTTTCATCTGCCAGTTCCCGGAAACTACGTTCTTCCAGTTCATTTTGAATAAATACATATTGCTGGTTAGCAGGTAGCTCTTCAAGTGCCATAAATAACTGTTCCCAGAATAACTTTTTTAATCCTTCTTGTTCGGGGGCATAAGGTTCTGCCAGCAAAATCTCCCTGAAATTAAATCCGCCGTCTTCATCCTCACCTATAAAATCGTCAAGAGAGGCTTCTTTTTGCTTGCGGTACCGATCGGTAATCTTATTCCGGGCAACACGATACAGCCAGCCACTAATTT
This sequence comes from Pedobacter sp. GR22-10, assembly GCF_026239715.1. Taxonomy (NCBI): domain Bacteria; kingdom Pseudomonadati; phylum Bacteroidota; class Sphingobacteriia; order Sphingobacteriales; family Sphingobacteriaceae; genus Pedobacter; species Pedobacter sp. GR22-10. Next base: position 435,625 of record NZ_JAPIVR010000003.1, on the reverse strand, counting down.
GTTCAATGGCACCAAGTTCAGGCTGACTGCTGAGCTGATACCATACATCCTGCAAAATATCTTCCGCATCTTCATCTGTATTTACCCGCCCGCGGATGAAGCTGAACAGGCGCTTGCCATAATAGGCAACAGTAGAAATGATATTTTGAGATTCGTTTTTCGGCACCACTAATTTTGCATTATAAACCGGTAAACGGATGGAGCTCCGGAATACTTTAAATTTATTCAGTTTTTTATAAGGGATAAGGTCAAAAACGGCTGAAAACAAAAAAGCCTTCCTTTAAGGGGAAAGCTTTGGCCAAATAAATTAGTCTGGTTTATTTTTTAGTGGTATCAGCAGGTTTTGCTGGTGCTGTATTGTTCAGGTTACTACCAATCGGAGATGGAGATGGTGTTTTGTCTAAACGATCCTGTATTGCTGAATTTCCTACCGCAGTAGCACCGCCGCCACTTTTAGAAACAGTGGTAATGGCTAATGTTAAAATTACGATTGCGGCAAGCAAAACCCATGATCCTTTTTCCAGAACATCACCTGTACGTTGCACGCCAAACATGTTGCTGGTACCTCCGCCGCTGGCTAAACCCCCGCCTTTAGGGTTTTGTATCAATACAAATAAGCCTAAAGCTATACATACAACAATTAATAAAATAATTAAAAAGGTTATCATGGTAATATTATATTTTAAAATTTCTTTTCTATAGATTGAATAAGGTCGGCAAAGTAACCACTTTTTTCTGGATATTTCAAACTTAATTTTTTATAAGTATCTATGGCTTTGTGATAAAGCATTTGTTCTATATAAATTTTAGCTAAAGTTTCAGAAACCAGGTCGTAATGATCTTCTGCACTCTTCTTCGCCTTATTTTCATTGTCAATTTGTTCAGGTTTCGGAGGCTTTATCGTTGGGTCTTCTTTTAAGAATTTTTCTATAATTTCTGCTCCTTTTGCATCCTTTACGTCAGCTGATGGATATTCTGCCAGATGATCTGCAACTTCAAATGGTGTTTGAATATGAAAAATATGCTCCACATATTGTTGCTGAAATTCGGCAGCATCTTTTTGCTGAGCAGGTTGTTGTTTAACAACAGCTGGTTTTGGCTGAACATAAGGCTGAAAAATCTGCTCATGTTCCTTACGGGTTTTGGATAACCACCATAAAAAAGTATAGGGCAGTTGATCATCGTCATATCTCGAAACAAAATTAATTTCATGATGATCCGGAACAACGGTTTCTATTTCAGGAGCTGTGCTGACTACATCAGTACTCATACTTTGCTCAAAGGCAAAGAAGTCAGTAGTCGCTATGCTTTCAATAAACAGATCCTCTTCAGCAAGATTCTGGTTTGCCTTCGCTACATCCCCGGCTGTTTCAGTAGCATCTTTGTGGTCGTTTAAAATTTCTTCAGGTACTTCATTTTCAGATTGAGCAACAACTTCCGGTATCTCATTCTCTGGCTGTATTTCCTCATTCAGGTATTCATCCTGAACAGAAACCATATTTAAAATATGAAATAAAGCATTTCCATGGCTATATAAGGCTGCCTTTGAAATGAAGGATGCATCAGCTTTTGCCAGTAGCAGGTGAATGGGTTGTGCGTATGGAAATTGTACTGCCAGCTCCTGAAGCATGGGCACATGCTCCGGGCCAACCTTTCCGGGTTGGGCAAGTAAATTTACCAATAGCTGTTGATGATCCATTCTTGAGGTTTGTCGCTAAGTTAAAAAATGTAAGCGGTTTTTAGAAAGTTTTGTGTGTGAACAGGTTCAAATGAAATTACCATTGTGCAAAAGCGCGGTTAAAAATATCTTCTGTCAGCTGTTTATTGATGTTCTCTATGGCTCCGGGTAAGGCCGCCTGTATGGAAGCGCCATTAAGTGGAAAGTCGAAATGTTTTGTGAAGCTCTCCTCAAAGCTTTCTTTTTCTTTTCCGGCCGTATTGTTGGTGTATTTTACGGCCACGGTAATGGTTAGTCTGTTTGCGCCAGCCGTGGGTGTTGAGCTCGACTGTAAAGCCACTGGCTTAATATCGTAACCCGTAATTCTGCCCTCAAATACGGCATCTCCCTCTGTTGTAGATATACTTAAGTTGGTTTGGTTCCTGATCCTCGTTTTTAATGATTCTGTAAACTGATTGCTCAAGGTAGGTACAACCAAAGGTGCATTGTTTTCAAAAACCTTCACCACAACGGTTTTTAAACCCACTGTAGAAGCGCCATTGAACTTGTAAGCGCATGCCGTAAGTACGGCGATTAAAAGAAGTGCAGATATTTTAATTTTCATTTAAGTTGGATGAGGTGATGCTTACCGTTTAATGTCGGCTAGATTAAGTTTCTTCGAAGGATTATAAATTTAACTCCTTAATTTTCCGGTACAGTGTTCGCTCTGAAATACCAAGTTCCTGGGCGGCAAATTTCCGTTTGCCTTTGTGTTTTTTCAATGCCTTTTTAATCAGATCGGATTCTTTATCAATTAAAGATAAGGATTCTTCAATTTCTTCAGCATCATGGGCATAGTAATCTCCATTATTTGGATTATTCCCATTGTTTGGTGTAGGTTGCTGAATGGTAAAGGTATGTTCCTGTCCACCCGGCAATTCAACATCGCGGTATAATTGATTAATGTATTGAGGATTATCGGCCAAAACGCTGGCTGTATTCCCGCCGTGCTGGATAATTTCGGCAACGAGCTTCTTCAGTTCAACCATGTCCTTTTTCATGTCAAATAAAACTTTATACAGGATATCTCTTTCCGTAAAGTCTTCTTTTGATTGTGAATTAATCGCCATGGGCAGGTTGCTGCCAGACTCATTCGGAATGTAGTTCAGGATGGCGGCACCGGTAACATTTCTGTCTTTTTCGAGCACACAAACTTGTTCGGCAATATTTTTAAGCTGACGAACATTCCCCGGCCAGCTGTAATTGGTCAGAATCTGTATGGCATCAGGCTCCAGATGCAGCGAAGGACTGCGGTATTTGTCACTAAAATCTGCCGAGAATTTTCTAAACAGTAAATAAATATCTTCTTTTCGCTCCTGTAAAGCCGGAATCCGTAGTGGAACGGTATTTAACCTGTAATATAAATCTTCCCTGAACTTCCCGTTTTTTACGCGGTTGTATACATCAACATTAGTTGCCGCGATAATGCGGACATCTGTTTTCTGAACTTTAGATGAACCAACCCTTAAATATTCACCACTTTCGAGTATCCTGAGCAAACGCGCCTGGGTTCCCAAGGGTAACTCGGCCACCTCATCTAAAAAGATGGTTCCGCCATTGGCCACTTCAAAATATCCTTTTCTGGCCTCATGGGCACCGGTGAACGACCCCTTCTCATGTCCGAAAAGTTCAGAATCAATGGTTCCTTCAGGGATGGCACCGCAGTTTACGGCAATAAATGAGCCGTGCTTCCGTGCACTCATCTGATGGATAATCTGTGAAAAAACTTCTTTACCACTTCCGCTTTCACCTGTAATTAAAACCGACATATCTGTTGGTGCAACCTGGCTGGCTATATCTATGGCACGATTAAGTAGGGGCGAATTGCCAATAATCCCGAATCGTTGTTTAATATTTTGTGTATCCATTCTTTATTGTTAAAAGTTGAATGTAAAGGTTAAAAGTCATGGGTTATAACTAACCATGTAACTTTTAACCCATAACCCGTAACTTTTTTATATTGAAAGTTAAAGGTTAAAAGTCATGTATGATACAGCTTGTCCTGTAATATTTAACCGTAACCTTTAATCTCTCTTTAAACTATTTTTCCAATCAGTGTAGCTGAAGTGCATCTTTCTATATACACGTTAGCGTATTGTCCTGGTTTTACGCTATCAATAGCCGGGAAAATGGCCATTGCGCCACTGTCGCCACGACCACAATAATCCTGATCTGATTTTTTTGAAGTACCTTCTATTAATACACGGACAGTTTTGCCTACCCATTCCTGTAAACGCATTAATGAATGTGCCTGTTGCTTGGCTAATATTTCGGCCAGACGACGTTTTTTAACCTCCTCAGGAATGTCATCCTCCAGCTTACGGGCTGCCAGTGTTCCCGGTCTTTCCGAATAAGTAAAGTTATAGGCAAAATCGTATTGAACATAATCCATGATGCTTAACGTTTCCTCGTGTTCGGCTTCGGTTTCCGTACAGAAACCTGCAATGATATCAGTTGAGATTGCACAGCCTGGAATAATTCTTCTGATGGCATCTATGCGATTGATATACCATTCACGCGTATAAGTACGGTTCATCAATTCTAAAACGCGGCTATTGCCGGATTGAACCGGTAAATGAATGTAGTTACAAATATTATCGTATTTAGCGATGGTTTCCAAAACTTCATCAGTGATATCCTTCGGGTGAGAAGTAGAAAAACGAACCCTCAAATCCGGGTGAACTAAAGCTGTTTGCTCCAGTAAATTTGCGAAGTTTACGGTTTCAGCACCGTCTGCCGAAGTCCAGGTGTATGAATCTACGTTTTGCCCCAAAAGTGTTACCTCACGGTAACCGGCTTCAAACAGCGATTTTGCCTCTTCAATAATGGAATGTGCATCACGGCTGCGCTCACGGCCACGTGTAAAAGGCACTACGCAGAAAGAACACATGTTGTTACAGCCACGCGTAATGGAAATAAACGCAGTAATTCCGTTGCTGTTTAAACGAACCGGACTAATATCCGCATAAGTTTCTTCACGGGATAACAATACATTTACTGCCTTATGGCCGCTTTCTACCTGTTCAATTAAATTCGGTAAATCCCTGTAGGCATCCGGGCCAACCACCACATCCACCAGTTTTTCCTCTTCGAGGAATTTAGATTTCAGGCGTTCTGCCATACAGCCTAAAACACCAACAATCAGTTTAGGATTACGGCGTTTTTCGACACCAAACTGTGATAAACGATTGCGCACCCTGGTTTCTGCATTTTCACGGATGGAACAGGTATTGATAAAAATCACATCTGCCTGATGATAATCACCGGTGGTTTCAAATCCTGTTTCTGAAAGAATAGAAGCTACAATTTCACTATCGGCAAAATTCATGGCGCAACCATAACTTTCAATGTATAATTTACGTGCGTCGGCTTTAACGGGTGTATCTAAAATTAGTGCTTCACCTTGTCTGGCCTCATCATGCGTTTTATCCTGTACTTGTAAATCAATCATTCTTTAAAAAGATTTTGGGATTGCAAAAATACACAAATTAAATTAAAAGTGACAAATTGGCACATTTAGTTTAAATGTTTACAGTTTGATTATAACTGTAAAATTTGCTTCGTCAGGAAGAGACTTTTATACTGAAAATTATTTAACTGCCTTTGTGTAAGGTAAATGCAAAGGTAGTTCCAATTCCAGGCGTGCTTCTTACGGATATGGTTTGCTGGTGAGCCTCTAAAATATGTTTTACAATGGCTAAACCTAAACCGGTTCCGCCTACTTCTCTGGCCCGATGTGTATCAATGCGATAGAAACGCTCAAAAAGTCTGGCCAGGTGCTTTTCTTCAATCCCGATTCCATTGTCGGTCACTTCAATAAGAAACTGATCGTGAAGTTCAAATATTTTAATGGCCGTTTCTCCGTTTTCAACACCATATTTAATGCTGTTTACAATCAGGTTTATCAACACCTGGCGGATTTTTTCACGGTCTGCATGAACGAAGGTAACGGCCGTATATTTATCCTTGAAAAATAGTTTGATGTTTTTGGATTTTGCACGGTCATCCAGATTTTCCATCACTTCTTTGGCCAGCAACACAAAATCAAATTTCTGATAATTAATTGGAGATTCGCCGGTTTCAAGTTTGGCAATGGCATCCAGGTCATTGATCAGGTAACTTAACCGCTCTACATTATTTTCTGCTTTTTTGAGGAATTTCATGGCCATTTCAGGGTCGTCAGTAATGCAATCCTGTAAGGTTTCAATATAGCCCTGAATGGCAAAAAGCGGTGTTTTAAATTCGTGCGAAACGTTCGACAGGAATTCGCGGCGAAACTGCTCCTGTTTTTTTAGTAAATCAATTTCTTTTTTCTTTGCGCCAGCCCATTCCTTCACTTCGTGTTCCACATCATTAATCGGGTCTGAACTAACATATTCACCCAATGCATCTTTTAGGTCTTTTCCAAGTTTTAGGTTGTGGATTAGCTTATAAATGAGCTTTATTTTGTTATAAATGTATTTTTCTAACAGGTAATAAAAAACAAGAAAGCTGCTTAGAAAAGAAACGCCAAAGGAAATTCCAAAGTAGTACCAGCTGCGTTCAAAATAAAAATTGACCATGCCAATGGAAAGCGCAACAGCAAGTGCTGTAATTAGAACCAGTACACTTAATTTCATGGTGCAATTTAGTGGTTTTATGTTAAACGGGTGTTAAGCCAGCTGCTTTTCGGTTAAATACTTCCAATATCTTTTGGGTACATGTTGTAGGTGTAATTTAGTGTTTTTCCGTGCGACAATATTGGCACTTTTAAAATAGTCTTTCCATAAAATAGCGTAAAGTTCTTCTTTTTCATCCATTAATGCAGGGGAAGGGTTTGGGGTTTTTGCACCATCAGAAAAATTGATGGTTACTTCTTCAACTGCATTTAAATCGTAATGAAGGCCATATTTTCGTTTCAAATCGTAAATAATCCACTGCTGATCGGCATAGCGATTTTTAAAATGATTCGAAATCAGGGGCAAAACATTAAAATCAGGATCAATTGATGTGTAAAACATGCCGTCAGCCGTTTTTTGAAACCTGATAAAGGCTTCCATCCGGTGCTTTTCCCTTTCCACGCTTTTAGCGTATTTGGATAAAGCAATTACATGATCATTCCCGAAATTAGCTGATGCACCATCTGCGCTTTCAAAAATGTACAGGGCAAACTGAAAAAGATGATTATAGGCCTCGGGAATTTCAGATAAATAGCTACAATAAAAAGTTCTCTGCCAGTCTTTCTTCAGTTTTTTTTGAAGGCCTTTCCATACGCGATCTGCTTTCTCTTCATTGGTGATCACCTCAAACGATTTCGTAAAGGCATCGGGCTGAAAAATATCGCTCAATTGTAACTTGATATGCCCGGGTTTCCGTTCAAACCATTCGAACACTGCGGTTAGCAAACCGGAAAGGGAGCCATCGAAGGTGTAAATCATAGTCTATTTAATTCACTAAAATAAAATGAGCTGATTGTTATCTGTTTTGAGGTATTTGCTTTGACTATCGGCCATGATAAAGGCCTTGATCTGCGTGCCCTGATAATCTTTTAATTGATAAGGACTATCTGCACAAGTTATAAAATGCTTAGCCCTGTTATACGCCACGCCTATTTTCTTCAGCTGATCAATTCTTAATTTCCCGAACTTTCTGGCCTGTACAATTTTTTTCGCTGACATGACACCAATACCCGGAATCCGGAGGATCATCCTGTAATCTGCCTTATTGATATCTACCGGGAAATGCTGCATATTTCTGATGGCCCAGCTGAGTTTTGGGTCAATGTCTACGTCCAGATTTGGGTTGGCATCATTTAGAATCTCCTGAACTTTAAAGCCATAAAACCGCATCAGCCAATCAGTTTGGTATAACCTGTTTTCCCTGAGCAAGGGTGGCTGGGTTCCTAAAACAGGCATCCTGCTGTCATTGCTAATGGGCACATAGCCAGAATAATAAACCCTTTTTAAAGAGAAATTTTTGTAAAAAGCATTAGCCGTATACATAATGTCTTTATCACTTTCAGGCGTGGCACCAATCACCATTTGCGTACTCTGGCCTGCGGGAACAAATTTAGGTACATGCTTAATTAATTTTTTATCTTCAGCAAACTGAACAATATTTTGCTGTACAAATCCCAAAGGTTTGATCACATCCGCATGGCTCTTTTCGGGTGCTAAAAGCTTCAACCCTGCTTCGGTAGGCATTTCCAAATTGATACTCATGCGATCGGCATATAGGCCGGCTTCCTTTATCAATTCATCACTGGCCCCTGGAATGGTCTTTAAATGAATATAACCATTGTAACGTTGCTCTAAACGAAGTTTTTTGCAAACCAACAGTAACCGCTCCATGGTAAAATCTGCATTTTTAAAAATACCTGAACTCAGAAATAAACCTTCGATATAATTTCTGCGGTAAAAGTTCATGGTTAAATCCACCACTTCATCTACAGTAAAAGCAGCTCGCTTAATGTCATTGCTCTTTCTCGAAACACAAAATAAACAATCATAGATACAGTGATTGGTTAACAGGATTTTTAAAAGAGAAACGCAACGCCCGTCTTCTGTATAGGTATGACAAATACCTGAAGTATGACTGTTACCAATACCTTTATTGTCATTTTTACGGGTGCCTCCGCTTGATGAACACGAAACATCATACTTTGCCGCATCGGCCAGGATATTTAACTTTTCACGAATTCGGTCAGACATAGCTTTTTATTTACTAACAAATATAGCGATAAAGCTAATTTTATTAGCAATTTGAATAACTAAGCTTACTCTGTTGTGGAATAAAAGAAAAGAAATTGAAGTTGTGAATTAATTGCCTTCCCATTCGCTGTAAAATTGATCCAGGTAATCCAACATAAACTGATGTCTTTTCGCTGCGATTTTTTTACCTGCCGCTGTATTCATCCTCTCTTTCAAAAGCAAAAGCTTTTCATAGAAATGATTGATGGTTGGCGCGGTGGTATTTTTATAGCTTTCTTTTGAAAGATGTTCTTCCGGTTTAATGGAAGGATCATACAACACGCGGTTTTTGAAGCCCCCATAGGTAAATGCCCTGGCAATACCGATAGCACCAATGGCATCCAGACGATCTGCATCCTGCACAATTTGCATTTCTTTGGAAGTAAAACTGTTGTCGTCGAAACTGTTTTTAAAAGACATGTGCTGAATAATCATTTTAACATGCTGTACCACCTCTTCTTCAACAGCTATGGATTGTAAAAAGGATTGCGCCAAGTTTGGACCTAAATTTTCATCGCCATTGTTAAATTTTGGATCAGCAATGTCATGTAAAAGCGCAGCCAGGGCAATAACCAGCTCATTTCCTTTTTCTTCCTGATTGATATTTAAAGCTGTTTTAAACACACGCTCAATGTGAAACCAATCGTGGCCAGCCTCTGCATTTTTTAAGGTTTGCTTAACAAATGTTATTGTTTTTTGAATGGGGTCCTGCATCATTAAAGTTTACCACAAAGATATTGGAAATAGATGCACGGAGAAAGAAATGATATTAACAACGGTAAGTTATCACTTAACTTACCGTTGCTGCTCTATGCTCATCATCAGCAATAATCTTAATTAAATCATTTGGGTTTAAGGTTAAAAGGTGCGTAACCTCAACCTCTAAAATTTCTGAAACCTGAAACAAACGATCGATCGTTAATTTACTATATCCCAGTTCAATCTTACTGTAGGCATTTTGTGAAATTTTTAATTTTGCCGCCAGATAATCCTGGGTATAATCTCTGTATTCCCTGATTTTTCTAATATTTCCGGCAACGTTTTTTGTTTTTAAAGCTAATACATCTTCCATAAAAAAGGATTGTTTTTTAATTTTTTCAATATATACGAGCCTACTATCCTTACAGTTTTTAGATTTGTTAATTTTTAGCACTATAAGGAATTACGTTAACGGTATATAAGAAACAAATGCGTTAAACAAAGGTTTAATATATTGAATTTATTTCTTGAAGTCAGAAGATTTTAAAATTAAATTTTTGGACTTATCAGCTGCATAAGCGCCTGTGAAGAAAATAAAAGCGTTATTCGGGGGGCTTAAGCATTGTAAAATAACAGGCGAATAAGAGCCAGGCACGAACATTTTTCATAATGTTCATGCCGGCTTGTTGATCCTGTAAAACTTAGATTAAGGTTTAAGAAATGGCTTCTGGCTCAATTTGAGGTGCCCGGCGTGAACCATCATATAATTCATATTCAAGCAGACGGCAATCCAGCTTTCCGTTATAAAACTCTAGCTTCCGTGAAGCTTTTAAACCTATTTTTTTGGCAAGGTCAGGATTGCCGGTAAAAATATATCCGGAATACCCTTTGCATTTGGTTTTCATAAAATCGCCCATGCGTTTATAGGTGAGTTCCAGTTTGCTGTGCACACCTAAACGTTCGCCATACTCCGGGTTAAAAACCACGGTGCCTTTGCCGTCTTCAGGAACGGGCGTAAGTTCAAAATCACAAACTTCAAACTCAATCAAGGTATCAACCCCGGCCGTTTTTGCATTTCTGCGGGTTACTTCCACAGCATCTTCAGATAGATCGGAAGCGATAATTTTAAGGTCGGTATTTTTAATCACCTGTTCTTTCAGGATTCTCCGTTCTGCGAAAAAAGCTTCTTCTTCATAACCTAAAATATGCATAAAGCCATAATTCATCCGATATAAGCCCGGCGCCCGGTTGGTTGCAATCAGTGCAGCTTCAATGGCCAGCGTTCCAGAACCACACATCGGGTTAATAAAAGGCGATTTTCGATCCCATTTGGTGGCATAGATTACACCTGATGCCAAAGCCTCCAGCATAGGTGCTTTTCCCGGTATTTTGCGATAACCATGTTTGGCCAGTGTTTCACCTGAAGTATCCATAAATACATCTGCATCTGCATCTTTCCAGTATAAATGTACTACTGCTTTATTCGCATCCGAACCAGAATCAGGGCGGATCCCCTTTTTCTCTTTCATGCGATCTACAATCGCATCCTTTACTTTTAAGTTGGCGAATAGTGGTGTGGTAATGTTGGGATTATCTACGTTGGAAGTTACGGAAAAGTAACCGGTAAAATCTATTAATTCTTCCCACGCTATAGCCGAAATTTCTTTGTATAAATCGTCAGGAGTAATGGCCTTAAAACTTTTAATTGAATATAAAATCTGACTGGCGCAACGCAGGTTTAAATTGAGTTTAATACATTCTGTAAGGGTAATATTTAGCTCAACGCCGGTTTGGAAAGCCCTTTCTATCGTGTAACCTAAGGCCGTAACTTCATCTTGTAAATAAGGAGAAAGGCGTTTATTGCAGGTGATAATTACCCTGCTTTTATTGTGGAAAACTTGCATCATAATATATGCGAAGTTATCAATAAAATTATAGAGATTTGGCTTTTATACGTACATTATTAGTATTAGTTATGGAAATTAAAGGAAAAGTACACGAAGTAGGTGCAACGCAGCAAGTGAGTGAAACGTTTAAAAAACGTGATTTAATAGTAGAATACGCAGAAAATCCAACATACCCAGAATATATCCGTTTTGAGGCTTTACAAGATAAAACTGCATTATTAGATACATTTAAAGCGGGTGATGAGGTTGAGGTTTTCTTTAATTTACGTGGCCGCCCATGGACAGACAAAACAGGTAAAACATCTTATTTTAACAGCCTTGTGATCTGGAGAATCAATGCGGTTGCTGCTGGTGCACAGCCAGCTGCTGCCCCGGCATATGCAGCTCCGGTTGATGTGAGCAATGCGCCAGGTGAAGATGATGATTTGCCTTTCTAAATAAAGAATCTTTTTTAAGCAAACAATTTTGAACCATGCCGGGGCTTTTGCCCCGGCATTTTTTTTGCGATTACTTTCTTAAATCTTCATTTTCAGTGTCATAACCCTTGTTAAAATATGTTAAAAACAATCTTCTCATTTCCCTAATCACTATTTTTGATATCTGATTAATTTAAAATCCCTTTCTGTTATCTCTTTTAAAGGTTAGGCAATACCGATTCATGAAAAAAAGAAGCTTTTGGTTTATAACTGTTTTAATGACCGTGGCACTACTGGGTGTTTTCGTGATGCAGTTATATTATATCAGGGAAGCTTATCAACTGAAATCTCAGCTTTTTGATGAACAGGTAAACCAGACTTTAGCCAATGTGGTTAAAAAAGTAGAACGTTTAAATGTAGCCGATCACCTGAATAAAAAGGATGCTGAAAATAAACTGAGGCAATTACAGGATTCCAGGCAAAGGGCGCTTGACATTAAAGATTTAAGGCAACAGTATGCGCAGGAATCTGAACTGCGGCAGGCCGAAAGGGAAAGCCAGATTGAAAACTACCTGAACCAGCAGGACAGCATTATCAGAGTTTCATACCGCGGGCCAAAGCTGATTTCTGAAAATGAATTTAAATCGCTTTCAGCACCAAAGGCATCTCTAACCGGTACGCGCCTGGATGTGGAAGTAGATGCGCTGGTGGACCTGAACAGCTTAAACCTGAAGGGTTACAGCATGCGTACCAAGCTCATTTCACCTGGTTCAAAAACGTTTAATTTCAGAACCCCTCAAAACCTTCCGGATACGATCAGGTATTTGGTGGCCGACCCAATGACCGGAAACCCACTGCTGGTTGGATTACCAAAAATTTCGGATGATCTGGAGAAAAAATTCAAACGGGAGGATGAAATTGCCAAAAAACGGCTGGAGCTTAAAATTGCGTCACTTGGAAAGGATACTTTCTCCTACACACGCTTAAGCATGGTAGAAGATGTTTCCAAAGAGTTACAGGAAATCAATGTGCCCTTATATAAACGCATTAATTTTGAGGTACTCGGTACCTTACTGAAAGAAGAACTGCTCACACATAACATTAACCAGAAACCCTCTTATAAGATATCACTCGCGAAAAAAGATTCTGTTTTATTTATCGAAGCGGCTAATGTTAAAAAAGAGTTTTTACCGGAGAATACCTATAAAATTCCGCTTTTTGGTAATGATTTGTTCCGGGATCCCGGAACTTTGATTGTAAGCTTCCCCAATAAAAATTCTGCCATTGTATCAAACTTAAGTGCAACCCTGGCTTCATCAGTGGGTTTGCTTTTGGTGCTGGTATTTATATTTTCTTATACGCTTTATGCCATTCTGAAACAGAAAAAAATATCGGAGATGAAGACTGATTTCATCAACAATATGACGCATGAGTTTAAAACGCCTGTAGCCACCATCATGATTGCCAGTGAGGCACTCAAAGACCCGGAGGTTACTGAAGATAAAAGCAGATTGAGCAGGCTAGCCAATATTATATATGATGAAAATGTGCGTTTGGGTAGTCATATCGAACGGGTTTTAAGTATCGCCAGATTGGAAAAAGGAGAGCTTAAAATGGAAAACACTGAGGTGGATATGAATGACCTGATTATTATTGTTTTAGACAGTATGGAACTGCAGCTTCAAAAGCGTAACGCCGTCATCAACCTTCATACCGAAGCTGCAAACGCCGTTATTTATGGTGATGAACTGCACCTCTCTAACGTGCTCTATAATCTGATTGATAATGCCAATAAATATAGCGCAGAGGTACCTGAGATTACTATTTCGACCAGAAATACCAATAAACATTTGATTATCGAAATCTCTGACCGGGGGATAGGGATGACCAAGGAACAATCTAAAAGAATTTTCGACCAGTTTTACCGTGTGCCTACTGGTAATTTGCATGATGTAAAAGGTTTTGGCCTGGGCCTGAATTATGTTCAGGATATTATTAAAAAGTTAAATGGTACCATAAAAGTGAGCAGCGAGAAGGATAAAGGAACAACATTTGAAATATCTTTACCTTTATAAATCAAAATATATTGGCAGATAAGTGTAGTTGAGGAATACAAATTGCTTTTGCTTACAAAATTTATCAAAAATTGTGGTGTTAATCGCTGTAGGCATTAAACCACCATGCATATTCAGAATCAAACATTTAGTGTAGCCAAGCTGCATACGTGAATAAAATCAAGAAAATGAAAAAAATACTTCTGGTAGAGGACGATCCAAACTTAGGTTTATTATTACAAGATTATTTGCAGTTAAAAGGCAAGTTTGATGTGGTGTTATGCAATGATGGCGAGGAAGGTTTAAAGGCTTTTAACAAGCAAAACTTTGACCTTTGTATTTTCGATGTGATGATGCCAAAAAAAGACGGATTTACCTTGGGTAAGGATGTCAGGAAGGTGAATGCACATGTTCCCATTATCTTTGCTACCGCTAAAACCATGCTCGAAGATAAGTCGGCTGCCTATGATTTAGGTGGTGATGATTATATTACCAAGCCATTCCGTATTGAAGAACTGCTACTCCGGATTAATGCCATGTTTAAAAGGGTGGCGAGCAAGGGTGGCCAAACTGAAGAAGTACCGGAAACGGAATTTACCATTGGCGAATATCATTTTGATTATACCACACAAATTATCACCCATCACGAACAACAACAAAAGCTTTCAACTAAAGAAGCAGAATTGTTGCGCTTGCTGTGCTTAAAGAAAAATACGGTTTTAACCAGAGAAGAAGCCCTGTTAAGTATCTGGCATGATGATAATTACTTTAACGGGCGGAGTATGGATGTGTTTTTAAGCAAATTGCGGAAATACCTCAGAGGAGATTCAAACGTAGAGATTATTAATGTTCACGGTAAAGGTTATAAGTTGCTGGTGAGCTAAAAATGATAAAAAGATAATTTAAAATCGTCTTCCTGAACTTGTTTCAGGATCTCTTAAGGGAATGTATTACAGAAAGGCTGCATGTTCGATAGATGGAGCCTTTCACTGTTTTATAAGTATAAATTTTCCTGTATCGCTGGAATAATATTCCTTTCCTGAGCAAGCTTAAATAAGGTGTCCACCGCTTTTCGTCCTTCTTCTCCCAGGTTAATACTGTATTTATTTACGTAAAGTTCAATGTGTTTATACATCACCGCCTCATCCATGGCTTGTGCATGTTCACGGATAAAATCAATTCCAGATTTTGGATGGGCGAAAGCATATTCTACAGACTGGCGAATCAGTCGGTTTACTTTTAATTGCACCTCACGGTCTAAGGTTCTGTTAATTACAATTCCGCCTAACGGAATGGCGCAACCTGTTAATTTCTCCCAGTAATCGCCCAGGTCTACTATTTTGGTTAAGCCTTTATTTTGGTAAGTGAATCTGTTTTCGTGGATAATCAGGCCTAAGTCAATCTCATCTTCGAGCAAAGCGGTTTCAATTTCGGAGAAAACCATTTCCTGCTTATTCTGAAGTTCAGGATAGGCGATGCCGAGTAAAAAGTTAGCTGTAGTGTATTTTCCCGGAATTCCGATGCGAAGAGACCCGGGATCAGTTTTCAATCTTTCAGCTAGTGTTTGCTGATCAAACTTACGGCTAATTAACAAAGGGCCAACGCCAAAACCCAAAGCGCTGCCTGCATCAAGCAATGCATATTGACGGGCTGCATAAGCAAAGGCATGAAAGCTTAGTTTGGTGATGTCCAGCTGGCCTTTCATAGCTTTCTGATTTAAGGTTTCCACATCATCATAACTTACTTCAAATGTTAATCCTTCTGTATCTATTTTGTGGTGTATAAGTGCATCAAATATAAATGTATCGTTAGGGCAGGGAGAAAATCCGAGTGTAAGTTTCATAAATTCAAAAATAAAGATTGTAAAATACTTAAACGTCATCATGAGTTCATTTCCTCAGTAAAGGAGATGGCCCAGCTATTTAAATTTTTAATGGCCAAACCCATTTTCCAGTTTTCTTTATTGCGTGGTTCAACATAATTTGATACACTTCGGATTTGAATACAATCCATATCAGCCTGCTTACAGGCGTAGAAAACTGCTGCACCTTCCATGCTCTCCGTAGTGGGATTTAATCTTTCCGTTAAATTTTTAATGCTTTTTTCACTTCCTGTTACACAGTTTACCGTTATTCCTGTTGCTGAACGCAAATCAATATTTTCTTTGTTTCTGGCTATAAAATGGCTTTCTCCAAAGCCTAAATCAGTTATGGAGAGAAATTCATCTCCGTTTTCTGCCCCAAGCTCGGCAAAGTAATCTTCGGTAATATTTAACAGGGTGCCTAATTCTATATTCCGGTCAAAGCAACCGGCAATTCCGAAATTAAGTACAAGTTGATACGTTTTGGTTAAATGCTGGCCAAGTGCAAAGGCTGTTGCCACCATCCCTACACCGGTGATGAGTACATCAAAATGCCTGCTTTCTACAAAATCTTTTTCGGGCAGATGATAGTGCTCGTAAAAAAAAGCAAGTTCAGCTCTGGTCGCGGCAACAATTAAAGTTTTCATAAGGTAAATTTAGCAGATAGTTTGATTAAACACCGGTTTCTTTAAGCTTTGATGTTTAGGCTTAAGGCATTATCATTATATTTGCGGTTTATTCAATAGTAATGATTTATATAACGAGAAAAGCATCATTCAATGCGGCCCATAAATTGGCAAGAACCGATTGGGATGATGACAAAAATAATGAAGTTTATGGCAAGTGTGCAAACCCGAACTGGCATGGTCATAATTATTGGTTATATGTTACAGTGAAAGGTGAAGTTAATCCGGAAACGGGTTTTCTGGTGGATTTAAAGTGGCTGAAAGATGTGATGAACAATTATGTTGTAGATAAGGTTGACCATAAAAACCTTAACCTGGATGTAGACTTTATGAAAGGCAAGCTGGCTTCAACAGAAAATTTGGCCATAGAAATCTGGAATCAGCTACTGGCTCCGATTGCTGAAAGCGGTGCGATTTTACATTGCGTTAAAATCTACGAAACCGAAAATAACTTTGTTGAATACTTTGGTTAAAACCCCATATTAATGAGCACTAAAGATGTATTAAAAGGAGAATCGATAGATGGCTATGTAAAAATAGATCGCTATAACGATGATAAAATTGAAGCTGTAGCCTCCCATTATAAAGATATTTTAAGTCAGCTGGGTGAAGATCCTGAGCGTGAAGGTTTGGTGAAAACGCCAGAACGCGTGGCCAAAGCTTTACAATACTTAACCCATGGTTATGATTTAAAGCCGGATGAGATTTTAAAATCTGCAATGTTTAAAGAGGAATACAGCCAGATGGTTGTGGTAAAAGATATTGAGGTATATTCCATGTGCGAGCACCACATGCTGCCATTTTTTGGAAAAGCCCATATTGCTTACATTCCCAACGGGCATATTGTGGGTTTAAGTAAAATTCCGCGAATTGTGGATGCTTTTGCCCGCCGTTTACAGGTTCAGGAACGTTTAACCAACGAAATCAGAGACTGTATTCAAAATACATTAAACCCTATGGGGGTTGCAGTAGTAATGGAATGTAAGCATTTATGCATGTCTATGCGTGGTGTTCAAAAACAAAACTCCGTTACCACCACTTCTGCTTTTACCGGTACATTTTTAAGTAACGATAAAACAAGGTCTGAATTTTTAAGGCTGATTACGGCGAGTTTAGATTAATAAGAGGTATCAAGTTAAAAGTATTAAGTAGTTGGTATCAAGTAAGGCGTTGAAGTGAGCCGCTCCACGCTGAAACGCGAGCCGCCAAACCTAAATTATAATGAAAGCATATATTTTTCCCGGACAAGGGGCACAATTCGTAGGCATGGGTAAAGACCTTTATAATCACCCGAAAGCTGCTGAATTATTTGAGAAAGCAAATGAAATTATCGGTTTCCGCATCAGCGATATCATGTTCGGCGGAACGGATGAAGAACTTAAACAAACCAATGTAACACAACCTGCAATCTTCTTGCATTCTGTTATTTTAGCAAAGGTTTTAGGTGATGATTTTAAACCAGATATGGTGGCCGGTCACTCCTTAGGTGAATTTTCTGCATTGGTTGCTGCAGATGCACTGTCTTTTGAAGATGGCTTTAAATTGGTTATAGCCCGTGCAAATGCTATGCAGAAGGCCTGCGAGGCCCAACCCTCTACTATGGCTGCAATTTTAGGCTTGGCCGATGATGTAGTTGAAAAAATCTGTGCTGAAATCGATGCAGTTGTTGTTCCGGCAAATTATAACTGCCCGGGCCAGCTGGTTATTTCGGGCAGCATTGAAGGAATTGACCTGGCTTGTGCTAAATTAACGGAAGTCGGTGCAAAAAGAGCTCTCAAACTTAATGTTGGCGGAGCATTCCACTCTCCTTTAATGGAGCCTGCTAAAATTGAACTGCAGGCCGCCATTGAAGCCACCAATATTTCTGCTCCGGTTTGTCCGGTTTATCAGAATGTTGATGCTAAGCCCTATACTGATCCGGTAAAGATTAAGGAAAATTTGATTAAGCAGTTAACAGGTGCTGTACGGTGGACGCAAACTGTTGAACATATGCTGGCAGACCAGGCTACAGAATTTGTAGAAGCAGGCCCGGGTAATGTTTTACAAGGATTGGTAAAAAAGGTAAGCCGGGAAGTGCAAACCAGTAGCGCAACTATTGCCTGATATTTCTAAACAGCACCATAAACAAAATATTTGTGGTGCTGTTTTTATCTATATTTACCTTTATCAAAATTAATGACATTGAGCTTTGGTGTAAAAATTAGATTTCTGCTGTTTGTATTGGCCTGTTGCCTGATTACAACCTCTATCACATTAAGCAAATTTACCACCAAATCTGAGCTGCTGGAAAGATATGCAAGGGAAGTTCAAACTAACCTGCTGATTAAGGAAAAGAATGTAGAAGATTTTCTTTCCAATAAAAAAGAAGTACAGAAAGCGAAGCAACTGCATCATAACCCGAAAGGTGCCATTGATTTTTTAAACACTTACAGGAAAAATAAAGGAATCAACCTTTTAACTTTTCAACATAACCAACTTAAATTCTGGAGTTCCTATAAAGTAACAGATTTCGATCTTTCCAGGGTAAAAGAAGGAAAATCCGTATTGTTCTTTTATAATGGATGGTATGAAGTAATTAAGCATTCAGAAGGCAGCTTTTGTTTTGTTTTTCTGATTAGCATCCAATCTCAATACCCGTTTAGGGAAACACCATATTTTAAAAATGACATTGATCCGTCTCTGACGAATTCGAAAATACTAACGCTGGCTTCTTTTACCGATAAGGATGTTTATGTCATCAAAAGCCTGGATAACAAATTTTT
Organism: Pedobacter sp. GR22-10; assembly: GCF_026239715.1. Classification (NCBI taxonomy): domain Bacteria; kingdom Pseudomonadati; phylum Bacteroidota; class Sphingobacteriia; order Sphingobacteriales; family Sphingobacteriaceae; genus Pedobacter; species Pedobacter sp. GR22-10. The sequence goes on along the minus strand of NZ_JAPIVR010000003.1, from coordinate 416,795 downwards.
GTTCGGGCTAAAGATAAAACCAGGATATAGCAACGATTATTATTCGGTTACACAGCTCTGGCTGTTTATTGGCGGCATGCTGTGTATCTGCATGTTTTTTAATTCATTAAGCGCACTGATTGCCAAAAAAGGCTATCTTGTTTCAGGTACTTTTCTGTTACTGGCGTTCTTTGCTTTGTTCCGGTTTTCAGATTTATATTACGGTTGGTTTAACCACCATTTTTCACTATCACTGTTTGATCCGCGAATTTATGGAGATAGTTTTCTCATGCCTTCTCTTGGTGATTTCATGCTGAATGTATTTTCTTTAACCTGGTTTTTACTGTTTGTATACAACCACAAAGAGGAATACCAGTTTGCCGGATGGATCAAAAGGAGTAAAGTACTGGGTATCCTCATCCATGCGATTTTACTGATTTTCATCGGCATTATAGCTTATTATAGTGATGAGGTCTTTTTCGGGCTTATTTATAATTCCAAAATCAATTTCGAGATTATTAACATTTTAAAGTTAAGCGGCTCAAGCTGGGTCAGTATTGTGATCCTGTGTTTGGTATGGTTTCAGATCTATCTGATTACGGTAATCACTGCTACAATAACGTTATCTTTGAAGGTTACCAACAAAGAAAGGCTGATTATCTTTTTGACCGCCTTTGCCGCACTATTTGTATACAAAGCCTTAACAGATTTTACTGCCTTTTTTATTGTTTTTGCACTTATTCTGTTTATCATCGCAAGAGGAATCTATGTACAGGGAATCAGGTTCTCGGTTGGTTTATTTGCCATTGTTTTTTTCTGCCTGGCTTTCAATACATCCATTAAATACATTAAATATAAGGATATAAAAGAACGCAGCCTCCGTGAACCGCTGGCCCGCAAAATTCAGTCGTCAGAAGATCCTAATGCCATTATCTCGCTAGGTGTATTCGAATCACAATTGCTTAATGATGAGTTTTTAGTGCGTTATTTTAAACAAGGCGCCGTTACCAATTATACCGTATTAAAAAACCACATTAAAAATTACATGGACGGGTACTTATCCCGTTATGATTATCAGATTTATCCTTATAACAGAAACGGACAGAGCATTGATAATGTGAGAAGCCAGCCTTTTTCAAAATATAAGGAACTGGTTGAATCAGGTTCCGTTAAAATTAACGGAGGTAATTATTTTTACCAGGTGAACAATACCTTTGGTTATCAGGACTATTTCGGTATTATATCTGTGATAGACCATGGGTCGTTATTGGGTACGCTGGTTGTTGAACTCCGTTCGAAACCGTATAATTATAATAATAAATTACCTGACTTACTTGGCGATCAGAAATTGATCAGAGATGAAGACTTCAGGGGTTATTCCATCGCCTTCTATAACAATAACCGTCTTTTAAATCAATCTGGAAACTATACCTATCCATTAGACGGGCATAATTTTAAGGGCAAAAAGGATGATTTTGTAAGCAGTAGTGATAGCACACTTCCATATAGTCACCTGATTTACAAGCCTTCGGATAATAAAATGGTGGTCATCAGCAAGGAAAAAGTGGGTTATGTGGAGCGTTTGGCGGCTTTGTCTTTCTTCTTTCTCGTTTTTATCATCTTCTCCTTATTACTTTACGGGTTGGTGTGGCTCATTAAAAACCTGGATGATGAACGGGTAGGCTGGTTTAGCATTAACCGCTCACTCATGATTAATGCCAACAAAATATTGTACAAAACCCGTATTCAGGTATCTATTGTGCTCTCTGTTGTAGCTACCTTACTCATTGTAGGCTGGGTAACTTATTATTACATGGACAATGAATACAGGGGACAGCAAAATGCCGCCATTAAAGATAAGATCAGAAAAGTACAGCAAAATTTTGAGAAACAGGTATTTAGCGGGGGGATTAATGATGACGAAAATGCCGTTGCTGATTTTAACAACTTTGCAGATATCAATAATGCCGACCTGAATCTTTATGATACAAAAGGCAACCTGATCATGACAACCTATCCCAAGTTATATAATTATAAGGTGATTGGTAAAAAGATGGGACCGCTGGCATATACCTATCTTACCCAGCTCAAACGGTCAGAATATATTAACCCGGAAGAAAAGGTGGGCAACCTGACTTACGCAGCTGCATATGCGCCTATTCGCAATGCACAGAATGAAACCATCGCTTACATTGGTTTACCTAATTATTCCAATGAAGAGGAATATTCTGATAAGATTGCACTTTTCGTCAGTAACCTGATCAATATTTATGCACTCGTGTTTGTTGCGGTGGGCGTTTTAGCCGTATTCCTGGCCAATCAGATTACGAGTCCGTTAACTTTTATCCAGGAAAGCATTAGCCGAACCAGGATCGGGCAACGTAACGAGCCTATCGTATGGCGGAGACATGATGAAATCGGATCGCTGATTAAAGAGTATAACAGCATGATTGCGGCGCTTGAGGCCAGTGCGGTGAAGCTTGCCCGCTCTGAAAGGGAAAGTGCCTGGCGGGAGATGGCCAAGCAGGTGGCACATGAAATTAAAAACCCGCTCACTCCGCTAAAACTGGGTGTTCAGCTGCTGGAGAAATCCTGGCGGGAAAATGATCCCAATTTTGAGGTTAAGTTTAAAAAGTTTAGTAAATCATTCATTGAACAGATAGACAGCCTTTCTAAAATAGCCTCTGAATTCTCAAATTTTGCCAAAATGCCTGATACCAATCTGGAGAAAATAGAGATTCTGCCGGTACTGGAGCAGGCCAGAGAAGTGTACAAAAATACCGGTAATGCAGAAATAAACCTGCTGAATAAATCCAGTCAGCAGATTTATATCCTGGCAGATCATGACCAGTTATTGAGGAGTTTTAATAACTTGTTTAAAAATGCCATTGAGGCGATTGAAGGCAATGAACACTGTTGCGTAACGGTGGTTTTATACAACGATAAATCGCATGCTTTTGTAGAAATCAAAGACAACGGAAAAGGAATTCCACTGGTATTACACGATAAAATTTTTGTACCAAATTTTACCACTAAAACTTCCGGAACTGGTTTGGGGCTTGCTTTTGTCAAGCAGGCTGTAGAAAATGCGGGTGGCGAGATAAGTTTTACTTCAGTGCCTGATGTGGGTACTACGTTTTATCTTACATATCCACTGGCATAAAGGCCTTATCTTAATTCTACCTGGGCTTTCCCCATTGTATTGCCATTAGTATATAAAATAACAGTATAAATTCCTTTCATGAATGATTTTGGATTCTTCCAATCGATCACGTAAGAGCTGTTGTCATTATTGTAGTCTATATAGATGGAATGACTAAACTGCATCTCCTGGCCATCGGCCTCAAAACGATCTCCGTCATCAGCCAGTAAATTCCCTGCAGGGTCAAATACCCGCAGGTAGATGTTGTGGTGGCCCTTTTCTGCAAGCTCATTTGGGATAATAGTAAAGCGAACGCTTAACTTTTCTGCAGCTGAAGATTTGCTAACCTGAACTTTTTTTCCGCTCGATTTTGTCCTAAAAGCAAAAATTTCTGCATTCTGTAGCTTTAATGCCGCTGCAGTTTTAACCTTGGCACTAAGACTGGCGTTTTCATCTTCTAAGCCTGAAGCTCTATTACTGATGTTTCTTAGGGTATTCTCCAGGCTGTCTCGGCTGTTTTTCAGGAAAATATTGTCTTTCTGAAGCTGGATAATCTGATCATTATAATTCTTCACAAAAACCTTCAGCTCACTAATCTGGGTATTGGCTTTATCCAGTTCGCCCTGGGTAATCTCTCCTTTTTCTAAAGCAAGTTTAAGTTCTTCAATTTTCTTTCTGGCCAGTTGCTGCTCTTCTACGAGTTTTTCATTTAAATCAAGATTCAGTGCATTTACTTTGTCAAGCTCTACTTCAATTTTTTCCACTTCTAAACGAAGTTTATCTTTTTCTGTACTTACTGTTACAAACTTTTTGCTCTGTTGTCTGTCTTTAAAAAATAAATAAGCGTTTGTTCCGACAAGTGCCGCAATAACAATGATCAGAAAGTAGATTTTATTCCTATCTCCCTTATTAATCTTTTGTGGTTCCATTCTTAATAATGCTGTATCTTCTTAAATTAATATACTTTTGTTCTCCCATAGGTATAAGGGGTACAATTAATTTAGCAGGGCGCAAAATAGAATTATTAATAAAATTTATAAGAGTTTTTAAAAAAAATCGTTTAATTGCTAAGATTCATTTGTATTACACACACAAATAAAACATCCTGAATAAAAAATAAGACAGAATAATGCTTAAAAACTTTCTATACGCACTTTTAATTGTAACTACACTACCATATATATTAAATGCTCAACCACCATCAAAAATTGCACCAAAAAGAGAGTTCAGGGGCGTTTGGGTTGCCACGGTGACCAATATCGACTGGCCCTCAAGGCCAGGATTAAGCGTTGATCAGCAAAAGCAGGAGCTGATCGGTATTCTTGAACGCCATAAATCACAGGGCATGAATGCCATTATTTTACAGGTAAGGCCTGCCGGCGATGCTTTTTACGCCAAATCAAGGGAGCCCTGGAGCCAGTGGTTAATGGGAAGGCAAGGTTTGGCTCCGGCACCTGGATATGATCCTTTAGCTTTCGCCATTAAAGAATCTCATATCAGGGGGATGGAACTGCATGCATGGTTTAATCCTTACCGAGCCAGCATGAGTAGCAGCACTGTGTTCAGTGAAAATCATGCCATCAGAAAACACCCCGATTGGTTTTTTACTTATGGTGGTAAAAAGCATTTTGATCCGGGAATACCTGATGTCAGGGCATATATTGTTCAGGTTATTTTAGATGTAGTAAAGGAGTATGATGTGGATGGGATCCATTTTGATGATTATTTTTATCCCTATAAACTTGAAGGACAAACCATTAATGATTCGGAAACATTCAATAAATACAAAGAAGACTTTACTGATATCAGAGACTGGAGAAGGAATAATGTTAACCTCTTGATTAAAGAAATAGATGACAGTGTTCATCATTATAAAAAATGGGTAAAATTCGGCGTCAGCCCTTTTGGAATCTGGCGGAATAAAAACGAAGATCCGGAAGGTTCTGCTACCAGTGGCTTATCCAATTATGCGGAACTTTTTGCCGATAGCCGGAAATGGGTAAAAGAAGGCTGGGTAGATTATATCAATCCACAGATTTATTTCTCTTTTACCAGGAGGGTTGCACCTTTCGGTACACTGGTTGATTGGTGGAGCAACAATAGCTATGGCAGGCATGTATACATCGGGCAGGCTGCCTATCTGGTAAATTCACGTGCGGAGAAAGCCTGGAGTAACCCTGCTGAAATACCCAATCAGATCCGGTATTTAAGAGAGAACAGCCGCATTCAGGGCAGTGTGTATTTTAGTTCCAAATCATTAAGTACAGTGGCAAGATCTTTGGCCGACTCACTAAAAAATAATTATTATAAATACCAGGCTTTACCGCCGCAAATGCCCTGGCTGGATGAAGTACCGCCCAATCAGCCACAGCAATTATCAGCCGATGCACTTAAAGATGGTGTTCATTTAAAATGGGAGAAACCATTAAAGGCTAAAGACGGGGAAACGGCATCAGGTTATGTGATTTATCGCTTTGCAGAAGGAGAAAAGATCTCTGTTCTTGATCCGAAAAACATCATCAGAATCAGTTTTGAAGATTATGTCTCGTTTATAGATACCGGTATAGAAAATGGAAAGCGTTATAGCTATCTGGTAACGGCCTTAGACCGGCTCAAGAACGAAAGTGAGCCCAGCGGACCTGTAGGTGTGGAGGTTCCTTTGGCAAAGGAATAGCGGAGTTGGTAAGGTGTGCGGATAGCGGCTTAGCTGATGAGTTGGGAAGTTGAAATGGTTCTGGCTGGATGGGGGAGTTGCTCATTTGATCAAGAAAACAGTAAATATGTGCAACCGATTGCTGTTTGGGGTAAATAGTTATACTTTAGTACGGGTATAATTTTATCAAACCAGGTATAGCATGAGCAGGAAGTGTAAATTCTTAAGATTTATGAGATCAGTATTATGGATTTATTTTCCGTTAATAATGGTGCTGAACTCCTGCAAATCGCCGCAAAACATGGTTAATTATTCCTCAGATCAGCGTGGCTTAAAAGACTTCTATCAATCTTATTTTTCAATTGGTGTGGCGTTAGGCATGAAAGACCTTGCCGGAAACGCGGTGCCGCTGATCAAAAAACAGTTCAATAGCATTACTGCAGAAAATGCAATGAAAATGGCTTCTCTGCAGCCTAGAGAGGGTGTTTTTTACTGGAAAGAAGCTGATTCTATCATCAGTTTTGCACAAAGAAACGGCATTAAAGTTCGCGGCCATAATTTATGCTGGCATGAGCAAGCTCCAGATTGGCTTTTTAAAGATCATGAAGGTAAAGAAGTAACCAAAACAGTATTGCTGCAAAGATTAAAAACACACATTACTGCGGTCGTAAGTCGATATAAGGGAAAAATTTATGCTTGGGATGTTGTTAATGAAGCCATAGATGATGATCCAAAAGAATATTTAAGAAAATCTAAATGGTTCCAGATCTGTGGTGAAGAATTTATTGTAAAGGCATTTGAATATGCACACGAGGCCGATCCTGACGCTAAACTTTTTTACAATGATTATAATACCGAAAGGCCTGAAAAACGGGAAAGAATTTATAAACTACTAAAAAGTTTAAAAGATAAAGGTGTACCAATTGATGGCATAGGTTTACAGGCACACTGGTCTGTGCAGGAGCCTGGCGAAGATGAACTTAGGACAGCGATAGAAAGCTATTCATCACTCGGACTTAACATCCAGTTTACGGAACTCGATATTTCCATTTATCCATGGGAAAAAAATAAACGTGCCCGCAGACCAGGTGAATCGGACGTGTTTACGCCCGAACTGGAAAAAGCACAACGGGATAAATATGCGATGGTTTTTAAAATTTTCCGCCAATATAAAAATGTCATTACCAATGTCACATTCTGGAATATCTCCGACCGCTATTCATGGCTGGATAATTATCCGGTAGCTGGAAGAAAAAATTATCCGTTGCTTTTCGATGGGCATTTCCAGCCTAAAAAGGCCTATCAGGAAGTCATTAACTTTAAAGATTAACCAGATGAAGAAACTAGTCCTTATTATGATATTCCTGGGTTGCAAAGCCATCAGTCAGGCTGCAGGTATTGATCCATTCATTTCAAAAAGCTATGTTAAGGGAAGTTTTGCACTGGCAGGCAAAGGCATGGTATCTTCTATTCTGGTAAGTGGAAATGAATGGCCTGGCGTTATCCGGGCCGCTACTAATCTTCAGGTGGATGTTGAAAAAGTTACCGGCTTAAAGCCAGCTTTTCTAAGCGATAAAACAGCCAATACCGCCATTATTATAGGTACCATAGGAAAGAGCAATATTATTGATCAGCTAATTCAGGATGGTAAAATTAATGTAGCCGGTGTGGCAGGTAAATGGGAAAGCACCTTGATTGAAGTGGTGATGAATCCTGCGCCGGGAATAGATTCAGCACTGGTGATTGCGGGCAGTGATAAACGTGGAACCATTTATGGGATATATGAATTATCCGGGCAGATGGGTGTTTCACCATGGTACTACTGGGCAGATGTTCCGGTTAAAAAAAGTGAAGCGCTTTTTGCCATTTCAGGCAGGCATATTATTGCTTCGCCTGCTGTAAAGTACCGCGGCATATTTCTTAATGATGAAGCTCCGGCACTTTCGGGCTGGAGCAAAAAGGAATTTGGGGGCTTCAACAGCAAATTTTATAGTAAAGTATTTGAATTGATTCTGCGTTTAAAAGGCAATTACCTTTGGCCAGCCATGTGGGGCAGCGCTTTTAACGATGATGATCCTATGAATCCGGTTTTGGCTGATGAATATGGTGTAGTAATCGGGACTTCGCACCATGAACCTTTGGCCAGGGCACATGATGAATGGAAAAGATATAAAGGTGGCAAATGGAATTATGATCAGAATCCCGAACAGCTGCGGGCCTTTTGGGAAAGTGGTTTGAAGCGTGTGGCTGATAAGGAGCAGATCATAACAGTTGGTATGCGTGGTGACGGAGATGAACCCATGACAGCCGGAACGGCTACCGCATTACTGGAAAAAATCGTGAAAGACCAGCGTGAAATCATTGAAAAAGTAACGAAAAAACCCGCTTCTGAAACACCTCAATTATGGGCACTCTATAAAGAAGTACAGGCCTATTATGATAAGGGCATGAGGGTGCCTGATGATGTTACCTTACTGCTTTGTGATGATAACTGGGGCAATATCAGGAAACTGCCCAAGCTTAATGAGGCACCCAGAAAAGGTGGTTATGGCATTTATTATCACTTTGATTATGTGGGTGATCCACGAAATTATAAGTGGATCAATACCAATCCCATCCAAAAAATCTGGGAGCAGATGAATCTCGCTTACGAGTATAATGCGAATCAGATCTGGATTGTAAATGTAGGTGATTTGAAACCAATGGAATTCCCCATTTCATTCTTCCTGGATTATGCATGGGCACCAGATGCCATCCCCGCAGAAAAACTGAAGCAATATACCATCGATTGGTCTGCACAACAATTTGATAAAACCTATGCCGTGGAAATTGCTGAAATACTTGACCTTTACTCCAAATATAACGGTCGGGTAAAGCCAGAATTGCTGAATGACCGTACCTACAGCTTAACCAATTACAATGAATTTGAAAATGTAGTTGCAGATTACCAGAAACTGGAGCAAAAGGCCAGATTCATTTTTGATCAGATCCCGGCCGAGCAAAAGGATGCTTATTATCAGCTGGTCATGCATCCTGTAGAGGCCAGCGCGAACCTTTACAACCTTTATTATCATGTGGCCAAGAATAAGCTTTATGCCAAACAAGGTCGTTTCGACACAAATGCAATGGCTGATCAGGTTGCAGCATGGTATAAACGTGATGAAGAAATCACTCAATATTATAACAAAACCATGGCCAATGGAAAATGGAACCACATGATGGATCAAACCCATATTGGCTATACCTCCTGGCAGCAACCTGAAAAGAATGCTATTCCAAAAACGATAAGGCAGACTTCCGGCTCGGCGCAAACTAAGCCACAAATGGGGCTGGCCATTGAAGGGAGTGATTCTTCCTGGGTAAGCAATGAAAAAGTAAATGTTGCTGTTCCAACTTTTGATCATGATATCAATTCATCACATTATATTGAATTATTTAACAAGGGTAATGGTTCTGTAAACTATCAGATAAAGGCTCCGTCGCATGTTAAACTGAGTACGGCAAAAGGAATCTTAAATGAGGAGAAGAGAATCTGGATCAGTATTGACTGGGGCAGGGCACCAAAAGGGAAAACACTGGCAAACCTTATGATAACCGGAAGTGATGGAACAAAATTAAGTGTTCCTTTATCTTTAAATCATGCAACATATACGAACCAAATTGTAAATGCTTTTGCAGAACGTGACGGTTATATTTCTATGGAAGCACCAAATTATAGCAGGGCAATGAGTAACCGCCCGATATTTTGGAAAACCATCCCGAACTACGGAAAAACCACAGGAGGAGTGCTTCCGGTTCCGGTTACATCACCTGCTCAAAACCTGGATGCCAATACCCCGCATCTGGAGTATGATCTTTATCTTAACCTCGCAGGTACATTTAACCTTCATACTTATATTTCACCTACCATTGATTTCACCAATAGTGATGGATTAAAATTTGCCGTTTCCATTGATGATGAGCCACCAGTGATCGTCAATATCAGTGCCGGATATCAAACAGATCCCGCCTGGCGACGATCAGTAGCCGATAATATCAAGATCTTCAAAACAGCCGTGAATTTCAAAAAAAGCGGCAGGCATACCCTTAAATACTGGATGATAAACCCGGGAGTGGTATTACAGAAACTGGTACTCGACCTGGGTGGCCTGAAGCCAAGTTTTCTTGGTCCACCGGAAACTTTTATAAGTAAATCAAAATAAACTTAACCATTTATAAATCTTAAAATGATGAGAAACATTAAAAAATTATCTGGACTGGCCTTAGTTATGGCACTTGCAGTAACCAGTTCCTGCCAGCAAAATGCAAAGAAAAACACTTCAGAAACAGCTGATACCAGTAAAAAATCAAAGTATCTTTCGCAGCCTTTAATCAGTGAAATTTACACGGCAGATCCTTCGGCACATGTTTTTAATGGGAAAATATACATTTATCCATCGCATGATATCGATGCCGGGGTACCTGAAAACGATAATGGCGATCATTTTGCCATGAATGATTACCATATCCTGAGTATGGACAGTATAAATGGAAAGGTAACAGATCATGGCGTAGGTTTAAGTATAAAAGATATTCCATGGGCAGGCCGCCAGCTCTGGGCACCTGATGCAGCCTTTAAAGACGGTACTTACTATCTGTATTTTCCGGTAAAAGATAAACAGGATGTGTTCCGTATCGGGGTGGCCACGGCTAAAGATCCGGCAGGTCCGTTTAAGGCAGAACCAAAACCAATAGAAGGAAGTTTCAGTATTGATCCTGCCGTATTTACTGATACAGATGGTTCAAGTTATATGTATTTCGGAGGTATCTGGGGTGGTCAGCTACAACGCTGGAACAATGGCAAATACGATGCAAATGGTTCAAAAACCGATTCTCAAAAGGAAAACGAGCCTGCATTAACGGCGAAAATAGCAAAGCTGAGTAAAGATATGTTAACTTTTGATGGTGCGGTGAAAGATGTAGTCATACTCGATCAAAATGGTAAACCATTGCTCACCAAAGACCATGACAGGCGTTTCTTTGAGGGCGCATGGATGCACAAGTATAATGGAAAATATTATTTTACATATTCTACCGGTGATACACACTTTTTAGCTTCGGCCATTGGCGATAGTCCTTTCGGGCCATTTAAGTATCAGGGTACTTTTATGAATCCGGTTCAGGGATGGACAACACATCATTCTATTGTTGAAGTGAAAGGCAAATGGTATATCTTTTACCATGACACCCAGCTTTCAAATAAAACGCATCTCAGAAATATAAAGGTGACAGCACTTACGCATAACCCGGATGGAACCATAGCCTTAATAGAGCCGATGAAAAAATAATTCAGCATTAACCTGATTGGTTTTAGCACAAAAAGGCTGATGATTTTTAAAATTTTGCGCTATCACTTTAAGCTTCGTAAGTTGAATTTTCGGCTTGCGAAGTCTTAAGGTTTATCCAATAGGCTTTACCAGTTTAGAAAGAGTTTGGTTAATTTTTTAAACCACGTAATTTGCCATCACATAATCTCGCATTCAGCTGCGTAGAACGTGATCATTTATTTCGCGATGTAAAAGCAAAGTATTAAATTAGTTTGCTAAACCTAATTCTAATTCATGACCGAGCCTAAACAACGCCTGCTATCACTTGATTTCTTCAGGGGATTAACTGTTGCCGCGATGATTTTAGTGAATAATCCGGGTAGCTGGGGCCACATTTATGCGCCTTTAGAACATGCAGAATGGAATGGTTGTACACCAACAGATTTAATTTTTCCTTTTTTTCTCTGGATTGTTGGTGTCTCCATTGCATTTGCGATGAGCAGTAGTAAGGCAGATCCAAGCACACACTACAAAACCATCAATAAGGCGATCAAAAGAGGTGTTATTCTGTATCTGCTTGGATTTTTCCTGGCCATATTCGGCAAAATGATGGCCGTTATGACTGATGGTAAAAGTCTTTTAGAAGCTTTTCAAACCGTCAGGCTGCTGGGTGTTTTACAGCGCATTGGGATTGTATTTGTCGTAAGTAGCATCATTTTTCTAAAAGTTTCCACCCGGGGCATATTCAAATTATTAATTTCCATTTTAGCCATTTACTGGGCACTCATGACTTTTGTGCCCGTACCTGGCATAGGCTATGCAAATCTTGAGAAAGAAACCAACCTGGCTGCATGGATTGATAGAGGGGTTTTAACCGAAGCACATACCTGGTCATCATCAAAAACCTGGGATCCTGAAGGTATATTAAGTACATTACCGGCTATAGGTACCTGTTTGTTTGGCATTCTGGCAGGGGTATGGATGCGTGGAAAAGATACGGATCAACCTACAAAGGTAGCCTGGTTATTCACTGCAGGTATAGCTGCGGTTATTTTAGGGTTACTTTGGGATTTACAGTTTCCCATTAACAAAGCCTTGTGGACCAGTTCATATGTATTGTATGCCGGTGGTTTGGCATCTATCGGATTTGCACTTTGTTACTGGCTGATTGATGTTCAGGGTTATAAAAGAATTACACAGCCTTTTGTTGTTTACGGCGTAAATGCCATTACTGTCTTTTTTCTGGCAGGCCTGATGCCACGTATGTTAAATTTTATTAAACTGCCAAATGCTGACGGTACTCAATCACCATTACTTGAAAAGATGTATGCTACGTTTTATACGCCTTTCTTTTCGCCTGTTAATGCATCATTGGCCTGGGCCATAAGTTATGTGCTTGGTTTCTACGTACTCCTGTATCTCATGTATAAAAAGAATATCATCATTAAGGTTTAATTGTTAAATTGGCAGAACAATCGGTTGAAAAATAGAATCGGATAAATTGGTAGCCCTCATTACATTAAAAATTGAGTAAAAAAACAACTATATACGATATTGCCAAAGCTTTAAACATTACTGTTTCTACTGTTTCGAGGGCTTTAAGTGGTTTTCCGGCAATAAGTGAAGCTACCCGTAAGGCCGTAATTGAAACGGCAGAAAAGCTGAATTATAGTCCTAACAAGCTGGCTTCGGCACTAAAATCAGGCAAAACACATATTATTGGTGTCATTGTACCCAGTGTGCAGGCTCATTTTTTTGCCTCCATTATCCACTGTATTGAAGACGGCTTAAAAGACAGTGGTTACCGGGTAATCATTTATCAATCAAATGAATCGGTTGAAAATGAAATTAATGGCGTAAAAACATTGCTTGAGGCTCAGGTAGATGGTATTATGGCTTCATTGTCTCTGGAAACGAGTGATGTATCTCATTTTAAGGAAATTGTAAAGCAAAACAAGCCCCTGATTCTTTTTGATCGTGTAAACGAAGATTTGAATGTGCCTACCATTACCCTTGATGATTTTAGGGCGGGTTATATGGCCACCCAGCATTTAATTGATCAGGGATACCGGAACATTGCTTTCATAACCACTATTCATCAGATTAAAATTTTTAACGACAGGCTGAAGGGGTATAAAGCGGCATTACAGGACAATCATCTGCCTGTTTTGGAAGAGTATATTCATTTTGGCGGATTATCCATTAAAGACGGCAGGTTTGGTGCCGGAAAATTAATGCGGTTTGAAAATAGGCCGGATGCCATTGTTGCCGGAGATGATTTTACGGCATTGGGTGTAATTAAAAAACTGAAGGAGATTGATCAGACACCGCCTGAAATCGGGGTGATTGGTTTTGCGAATGAAGCATTTTCGGCCTATATCACGCCAAACTTATCTACCATTGATCAGCATGCCTCGCAAATGGGACAGGAATGTGCAAAAATGTTTCTAAAGATGATTCATCAGGAAAATCCTTATGAAAATACAGCGCATATTGTGTTAAATCCAACAGTAGTAGAAAGGCAATCTAGTACTAAATTGCCTTCCTGATGCTTAATTGAATAAGCTTTTGCTGATGCCCATTTCAAGGCCTCTGATTTCGGCCAGGCCTTTGAGCCTACCTATGGCAGAATATCCTGGATAAGGTTGTTTGCTAAGGTCATCAAGCATCTGGTGTCCATGATCCGGACGCATTGGTATTGTTCTGTTTTCAGCATGCATCAGTTTTACCGCTTCACGAACGACTGTAAACATATCGGCATCGCCCTCCAGGTGATTGGCTTCATAAAAATTACCGTCTTCATCCCTTTTTGTACTTCTTAAATGGAGAAAATGGATTCTTGAACCTAATCTTTTGATCATCCCCGGGAGATCATTATCTGGTCTTGCACCAAATGAACCACTGCAGAAACAAAGGCCATTTGATTTAGCTGGTACCTGGTCGATCAGGTATTGTGCATCTTTTTCTGTACTCATAATTCTGGGTAAACCTAAAATGGGATAAGGAGGATCATCCGGGTGGATGGCCATTTGCATACCGTGTTCGTCTGCAACCGGCGTAATCTCCTTCAGAAACTGAACCAGGTTTTGTTTTAAGATATCGGAGGTAATTCCTTTAAAGCCATCTAATAATCCTAAAACTTGTTCAGGTGTGAAATGATCCTTGCTGCCTGGTAAGCCCTGCAAACAATTTGCAGTGAGTTCATTTTTTTGTGTATCGGTTAATTTGTCGAAATAATGAGTAGCCTTTTTTATTTCATCTTCAGTATAATCTGCAGTTGCATTTGGCCTTTTCAGTAAAAATAAATCGAAAGCGATGAATGCTGATTTTTCAAATCGTAAAGCCAGGGCCCCGGTTTCAGTTTCGTACCTGAGATTGGTGCGCATCCAGTCCAATACCGGCATAAAATTATAGGTAATCACCCTGATGCCACAGGAGGAAAGGTTCTCCAGGCTTATTTTATAATTGTTGATCCAGGTTTGGTACTTCCCGGCTCTTTTTTTAATGTCTTCATGTACCGGTAAGCTCTCCACAACACTCCAGGTCATACCGGTCTCTTCAATTTCAGCCTTTCTTTTCTGAATTTCTTCAACAGTCCAGATTTCACCTACCGGAATGTGGTGTAATGCCGTAACTACACCACTGCAGCCCGCCTGTTTAATGTCTGTTAAACTTACAATGTCATCTGGTCCATACCAACGCATGGTTTCAATCATTTTCATTTCTATCGTTTTGATTTTGGTTTAATATAATTGGTATTGCTGCTTGTTCAGTAAAAATTTTCGTGCTTTATTTAACAGGTAAAATTAAAATATTGGTTACAACTGTGAATTTATGTAAAAAGCACCTTATACCGTACTTTTAAAATGCCATAAATTGTAGAGGCAAAATAAGAAAAAAAATCATATTGCAATCGGTTGCATTTTCATGCCATTATGTATATCTTCAACAATTTAACCAGGTATAAATAAATATGAGAAAGCTGATTTTCCTTTTTTTAATAGGCATAACGTTCCGGGGCGTTGCACAAATTAAGTTTAACAACCCCATATTATCAGGTTTTTATCCCGATCCCAGTGTAACTAAAGTTGGATCAGATTACTATCTGGTCAACTCAACTTTCTCGTATTTTCCAGGTATTCCTGTGTTTCATAGTCAGGATTTAAAAAACTGGAAGCAGATTGGAAATGTAATCGATCGCCCTGGTCAGATGAATTTTATGGACAATCGCGTTTCCAGGGGATTATTCGCGCCAGCAATTCATTATCATAATGGATTATTTTACGTTACCTGTACCTTGATAGATGGAAAGGGTAATTTTGTGGTCACGGCTAAAAACCCTGCGGGGCCATGGAGCGATCCTGTTTGGCTGCCTCAGGTGAAGGGAATCGATCCATCTTTATTTTTCGATCGTGATAAAGCTTATATTGTTTACAACAGCGATGCGCCGGATAATAAACCCTTGTACAGTGGCCACAGAACAATCAGGATGTATGAATTTGATCCTGAAACCTTAAGCGTTCGGGGTGAAGAAATACAACTGGTTAATGGCGGTGTTGATATCAGTAAAAAACCGGTTTGGATTGAGGGACCACATATTTTTAAAAGAGGAGAATGGTATTACCTCTGTGCTGCGGAGGGAGGAACATCAGTAAATCATTCACAGGTGGTATTAAGAAGTAAATCCGTATCGGGGCCATATCTGCCTTATGAAAATAATCCGATTTTAACACAGCGGAACTTAGATCCGAACAGGAAAAATCCCGTTACTTCGGCTGGTCATGCAGAACTTGTAGAAGGTCCGGATGGAAATACCTATGCTGTTTTCTTAGCGGTCCGGCCATATGAGGGCGATTATTACAATACCGGGCGGGAAACTTTTATTGCACCTGTAAAATGGGAAAACGGATGGCCTGTCATTAATCCGGATAGCAAGGAAATAAAATATAGTTATTCGGCTGGCTTCAAAGAAGTCAAGCAAAAAGACGCAAGACCTCAAAGTGGCAATTTCTCTTACAGAATAGAATTTAAAGACAAGCTTGATCCTGCCTTACTTTTTCTAAGAACTTTAGATACAAGCTGGTTTAAGCTTAGTAAAACTGATGGTTTAACGATGAATCTATTGCCCGAAACCTGTATGGGAAAAGCTAATCCTGCTTTTATTGGTAAACGATTGCAACACATCAAAGCCAAAGCCAGTACGGAGCTGGTATTTAAAGCCAAAACAGCTAACGAAAAAGCCGGGATAATGATTTTTCAGAATGAATATCATTTTTACTATTTATGCCGATCAGTTGTAGATGGCAAATCAGTATTGCAGGTTTTAAAAGGCGACCAGGATCAAAAAAAGGCAACGCTAATTAAACAGGTTGAAATCAGTGGAAATAATAAAGTATACCTGCAGATTGAAACAAATGGCGATAAATGTAATTTTCAATATGCTACACAAACTGATAAATGGAAACTGCTATTGGGAGATGTTGACGGGAAGTATCTGAGTACTAAAGTGGCAGGCGGATTTGTAGGATCTCTATTTGCCCTCTATGCTACTTCTTCCGGCGAAGCTTCCCAAAATGTTGCAGGTTTTAAATGGCTGGACTATGCGGGTAACGATGAAATTTACCGTTAGTGCCAACTTACGAAGTATAGGCAGGATGTGGGTTTGGAAGAACTTCTTTTCAATTCAGTTTAATAAACAAAAAAGGGGCTGTGTCATAAATCAATTTATCTTCCTGAATCTGTCACGTTGAACTTGTAGAAATGCACTGAACGGCTTTTTTACAAGTCCTTCGACAGGCTCAGGAAGACATTTTGTATTTATGAGACAGCCTCTTAAATCTTAATTTATTTAGTCCTGAAACTTCCACCTGACGAAAGCTTCCATGGCTTCATATTCAGCCAGGCCGAGTTCATCATAGGCTTTAGCCGTTTCACGGTTGCGGTCTTCTGCACGTTGCCAGAATTCCCTTGAATCGTCGCCCGGAAAAACAGCCCGGTCTTTCTGACTCTGGTGCTTAAAGATCGCATTCCTTTTGCGCTCCAATTCCTGAGGAGAAATGGGTACGGCCATTTCAATTTCATGGGTTTCAAATTCATGCCATGCACCACGATACATCCATAACCAGCAATCTTTAGCCCATTCTTCCGTTTCACGGAGGCGGGTTAAAGCCGCAAGAATAATATTGAAGCAAACAATGTGCGTTCCATGCGGATCTTCAAAATCACCGGCAGCAAAAACCTGCTGTGGTTTTACCTTTTGTAAAAGTTGAATGGTTAGATCAATATCTGCGTCGGTAACCGGATTTTTCTGATTCTTTCCGCTTTCATAAAAAGGAAGCGCCTGGAAATGAATGTGATCATCTTCCAAACCACAATAACGCGCACCAGCAATGGCTTCACCTTTTCTAATTAATCCTTTAACGGTTTGAATTTCAGGAGTATCTACCTGATTGGGTTGTTTAGCCTCGATGAAAGTCCTCATTTTATGGTAAAGATCTTTCAGGTGAGTGTTATCCATGCCCATTTTTTCTGTAAAATCTACATTAAATTCTACAAAACGCAAGGCATCATCATCCCAAACGGCGGTATTTCCAGAAGTTTGATAAGCTACATGCACATCATGTTGCTGATCAACTAAACGGATGAAGGTACCACCCATCGAAATTACATCATCATCAGGATGCGGAGAAAATATAATCACCCGTTTTTTCGCTGGTTCAGCTCTTTCCGGACGTTGAGAATCATCAGCATTAGGCTTTCCGCCTGGCCAGCCGGTAATGGTATGTTGTAATTTATTGAAAATATGAATGTTGATGTTGTAAACCGGACCCTTTTCAGTAGCCAGTTGCGCCATACCATTATTGTTGTAATCATCTTCTGTTAACTTTAATACCGGTTTACCTAAGGTATTGGCCAACCAGATTACAGCTTTACGGATCAATGCGTCAGTCCAGATGCAATCTTTAACCAGCCATGGCGTATCAAAACGAGTCAATTCTGAGGCCGCAGGGGTATCCAGGATAAACTCAACATGATCAGACAATTGCAGATAGGTTGCCGGAACCTCGCCAGAGATTTCTCCTTCTACAGCTTTTTTAATGATGGATGCTTTTTTACGGCTCCATGCCATCAGGATAATTTCCCTTGCTTTAAAAATGGTGCCGATACCCATGGTAATGGCTTTGGTGGGTACAAAGGTTTTTCCACCGAAATCACGTGCAGCATCTCTGCGTGTCAGATCATCCAAAGTCACCAATCGGGTACCTGAATTTGGTGCCGATCCGGGTTCGTTAAATCCAATGTGGCCAGTACGGCCAATTCCAAGTATCTGGATATCCAAACCACCTAAATCGCCAATTTTCTTTTCATAATCCAGGCAAAAGGCCGGAATATCTTCCAGTGCCAGGGTACCGTCAGGAATATGAACATTGTTCTTGTCGATATCGATGTGATCGAAAAGATTCTCATTCATAAACGTAACATAACTCTGCGCTGCAGTTGGCGCCATTGGATAGTACTCATCCAGGTTAAAAGTAATCACATTTTTAAAACTTAAACCCTCTTCTTGATGCAGTCTGACCAGTTCGGCATAAACTGCAATTGGGGTAACACCTGTTGCTAAGCCCAGTACTGCAGGTGTGTTGCTTGCTTGTTTGGATTTAATGAGGTTGGCGATTCGGTGCGCCACATTAACTGAAGCAATTTTTGGATTTTCGAACACGCTTACGGGTAGTTTCTCGAAACGTGTCTCCTCCAGTAGATTTAATCTAGCCATTTTTTTTATATGGTTTTTAATGTACGGAGCAGTAAAGATAGCGAGTTATGTGCAGTTTTTAATAAAGGTTATTTACTTTTATTGATTAAATGCCCGATGTACAAAAACTAAGCGCTATCAATTTTAACAATCAAGCCTGAATATGAATAATCAAATTCAAAACCTCTATCTGAAAGCAAATAAAGCCGAAAGACTGATTATTGGTTTAATGAGCGGTACCTCTATGGATGGTTTGGATATTGCACTTTGTAAAGTAAGTGGAAGCGGTGCGGATACGGATATTGAGGTGCTGGAATTTAAAACCGGAGATTTTACACCTGATTTCCGGGCAAAGGTTAAGGCCGTATTTTCTAAAAAGGAAGTGGATCTGCAGTTGGTTTGCCTGATGAATGAGTTGATTGCCAATACCCATGCCGGGTTGATTAATGATGCGTTGAAGGAATGGGGTTATCAAAATGAAGAGATCGATTTCATCGCCAGCCACGGGCAAACCATTTTTCATGCACCAAAATCATTGCATCAGATGAATGATTATCCAAACGGTACCTTACAGATTGGTGATGGTGATCATATTGCCGTAAAAACCGGGATTATTACCTTATCTGATTTCAGGCAGAAACACCTGGCGGCAGGTGGTGAGGGAGCTCCATTGGCGGTATATGGCGATTATTTAATCTTTTCTAAAAAAGCAGAAGACCGAATCATGCTGAATATCGGGGGCATTGCCAATTTCACCTACCTCCCGGGAAGTTTGCAGGCAGATGAAGTTTTTTCTACCGATGTGGGGCCGGGTAATACCCTGATGGATCAGTTTATGCAACAGCATTTTAATCGGTTTTATGATCAACATGCTGCAATAAGTTTATCGGGGAATTTAAACCAGGATTTGCTTTCCGCCTTGCTGAACAATGAATTTTTTGAGGCCGCTTTCCCTAAAACCACCGGACCAGAGTTGTTTAACCTGGATTATCTGCTGAATGCACAAAAAGCCTCTGGAACTGCAAATCTTAAAAAAGAAGAAGTAATGGCTACACTCTGTCACTTTTCTGCCGAAACCATTGCTCATGCGATTCAAAAGTGTTTTGTCAGGGAGGTAAAGGCAAAGGTTTTAATGAGCGGTGGCGGGATGCATAACCCATTGCTGGTTAATTTATTACGCGGTAAATTGCCTGATTTCAGTTTTGGAACCACTGCCGATTTAAATATAAATCCAGATGCAAAGGAAGCCGTATTGTTTGCCGTTCTGGCAAATGAAACGCTTAGTGGTAAACCTATTGATTTTGGGCACAGAAAAGGAGTTCCTTCCGTGTGCATGGGTAAAATCAGTTTACCGAAATAGCTGGATTTAATTGATTTCTTCAGGAAGACTGATTACAAGGAATAAAAATTGGCTTTGTAAGTGATTTTACTAAATTTGTTTAAAATCCTGACCCTAACCTAATTTTATGGAAAAAATTTACCTTCAATGGTTATCGAAGTTATTTATGATTTTGATGATTCCATTTCTCCTGCTCTATTGTACCGATCCGGTACGGGCGCAAAACAAACGGTATACCATTAGTGGAAAAGTAACTGACGGTGCCAATAACACCCCCATTCCCGGGGCGGTGGTTAAAATACAAAATACTAACCTGGCCACAAGTACAAACGGGAGCGGAGCCTATACTTTTTCCGTAGACCTGGCACCAGGGAGTTATCAGCTATCTTTCTCTTTTGTGGGTTATAAATCTGCTGTACAATCCCTCACACTTGGTGAAAATAATACCATCCAGTTAAATGGCGTATTAAGCGGAGATGCCGTTGGTTTGGATGAAGTTATTGTTACCGGTACCTCTGCCGGAACAACCAGAAAGGAACTGGGCAGTTATGTCAGTACGGTAAAAGGTGATGACTTAAATAAAGCGCCGAGCGGCAATGTACTGTCTTCTTTACAAGGGAAGACCGCAGGTGCACAAATCAGTCAGAATTCAGGAGACCCTGCTGGTGGAATGTCAGTGAGGTTAAGGGGAATTAGTTCCGTGAACTCATCTTCAGAACCGCTATACATTATTGATGGTGTAATCGTGAACAACTCCACTACCAGAGTGACCAATACTTCGTCAAATTATGATGGCGGAAACGTAGTGGGAAGCATAGGCCAAAACAGAATGGTCGATATTAATCCAGCGGATATTGACCGGATTGAAGTTTTAAACGGTGCTGCCGCTGCGGCAATTTATGGTTCAAGAGCCAACTCAGGCGTAATTCAGATTTTCACCAAAAGGGGTGCAAGCGGGAAAGCGCAGGTTACTTTTAATACCAGCCTAACCATGAGTGAACTGCGGAAACAGATTGACGTGAACCAGTCGCCGGTTAAATTTGGTGGCTCAGTAAATTCATTCACACAGGATGTCATTCAAACGGTGGTAACGCCTCCGGCTACTGCGGCAGCCCTATTAACAAACACGACCCCGGTTACCCGATATAATTATCAGGATTATATTTTCCAGACCGGATACGGTACCGACAATACAGTTTCTATCAGCGGAGGAACGGATAATACTAAGTTTTATACTTCAGCAAGTTATTTCACCAATCAGGGGATCATTAAAAACACCGATTTTTCAAGGTACAACCTGCGGGCAAACGTAGATCAGAAGATCACCGATTGGGCATCGTTAAGTGTAGGTATGAATTACATCAGGAGTGCGGCCAAGGAGAAACCCGACGGTAACTCTTTTTTTTCTCCGATGAATTCGGTGACCATTATTGGTAACTTCCATGATATTTTTGCAAGAGATGCCAATGGCAATCTGCTGGCGGTTGGAGAGCGT
This sequence comes from Pedobacter sp. GR22-10, assembly GCF_026239715.1. Taxonomy (NCBI): domain Bacteria; kingdom Pseudomonadati; phylum Bacteroidota; class Sphingobacteriia; order Sphingobacteriales; family Sphingobacteriaceae; genus Pedobacter; species Pedobacter sp. GR22-10. Next base: position 395,128 of record NZ_JAPIVR010000003.1, on the reverse strand, counting down.
GGCCGGGTAAATCCGGTTTCCGTAATTGAAGATATTAAGCAACGTCAGGAAACCAACAGAATCATTTCAAGTGCCAATCTGAAACTTAATCCGGTAAAAAACCTAACGTTAAATTTCCTGGTTGGTGTAGATAACTCTGGTTCAAATGGTTCTACTTATATTCCGCCGTTTGCTTATAACGTAAACCCCGATTTTTATGGTGGCGGCGCAACACTGGATGGTACGCTAAACGGTTATGCCAGTGCGGCGAGTAATAATGCCTTTCAGTTTAACAATGATATCAATGCGACTTACCAGGCTAAAATCAATGATAAAATTGCTTCAACAACTCAATTGGGATATTCTTTTCAGTATGAGCAAACGCGATATCAATTGGTAAATGGTAGGGGTTTAGCTCCTTTAATTGAAACGGTTAATGCTGCGGCAACCCAACTGCCTAGTGTGGATGGCAGAACACAGCTTTCTGTAACAGGAGGATATTTACAGCAGACTTTTAAATACAGGGATCACTTTTTCTTAACAGGAGCTGTTCGTGTTGATCAATCTACCGTATTTGGTGCCGATAACCGGACACAAACTTATTTCAAAGGCAACGCAAGTTACGTGTTGTCATCAGCTGATTACTGGAAAAATCTGGGTGTTTCCTCCTGGTGGGATACTTTTAAAATCCGGGCTGCCTATGGAGAATCGGGTAATTTAACAGGTATTGGTGCTTACGACAGGATCAATGCCTATTCAACACAGTCTTTTTTAGGTCGGGCATCCTTGTTTTCGAGCGCGACTTTGGCTAATGAAAATGTTAAACCAGAGCGTCAGCGTGAACTGGAGTTGGGTACCGACTTATCTTTTTTTAAAAACAGACTTGGGTTGCAGTTTAACTGGTACAATAAAAAGGTAAGTGATTTGTTAATCGCCAGCGTTACCGCTCCTTCTACCGGATTTTCTAGTTTTCTGGATAACATCGGATCGCTGAGGAATAAGGGAATTGAACTGGTGTTGAATGGAACGCCAATAAAATCAAAAGATTTTAGCTGGAATACCACCGTAGTTTTCAATAGAAACAGAAACCAGGCACTTAATGTTGGTGGTTTAAGGTTATTCTCAACCAATCCTGGTGCGCCTGTAGCCATTATTGATGGTGAAGCAATCGGTGTGTTTTATGGAACTTTCTTTGCCCGGAATCCGGATGGCAGCTTATTAACCAACGCCGCCGGAATTCCGCAGCTGGAGCGTGGAATACAGAATTCGGCAACCACCTTTACACCGCAGCGTGGCGCTGATGGTTTGCCTACCGGAACAACCTTACGTAAAGTGCTGGGTAACCCGAATCCTGATTACACAGCTTCCTTTGTGAATGATTTCTCTTACAAAAAGTTTAACCTTCATGTGCAGTTAGATGCTGTTCAGGGGGGTGACGTTTGGAATGCCGACTGGAGAACACGCCAGGGTGTAGGAAGTGGTAAAGTGGCAGAAGCAGAACAACTCGGCCAGTTGCCGAGAGGTTACGTGGCCGGTGTGTACGCTACGGAAGAATGGCGGATTGATGATGGATCTTTTGTGAAGTTAAGAGAAGTTTCTTTAAGCTATAATGTAGGTAAAGTTAAATACCTGCGCGATCTGACCGTCACCTTAAGCGGAAGAAACCTGGTTTCATGGGATCATTACAAAGGATATGATCCTGAAGTGAACTCAGGCGGTCAGTCTACTATTTTAAGAAATATCGATTTTGGATCGGTTCCCATTCCAAGAACCTTTAGTTTAGGTTTACAAGTTAAATTTTAATCGGCAAAGGAAAAATTTATGAAAAGTTTAAAATTCACTACCTCAAAATATATCACTTGCCTTGCTTTCACTTGGGCGATGGGTTTAGCTTCCTGTACCAAAGAGTATCAGGATCCATCCAGGGCAAAAACAGCTGTGGCACTCACTAATCAGCAAGGTCTGACGGCTGTGGCCATTGGTTTGCAAAGGGTTTATACCTTAAGCAGAACAGGGGTGATGTTTAATGCTGTTGCCGCCAATGGTTTTGTTACCAATGAACTTTCCTTACTGAACTCTGGAAATATTCCTGAATTACAGTTAAGTACAGGCGGAACAGCTGTGGATGGTACGAATACCATTTTATTTAACCTGTGGACAAGCGCAAATAAGATTGTTTATGACGCTGATTTAGTAATTACCAATGCAGGCAACCTTGGTGATAAAGGATATGCATCCGGCCTGATTGCCTACTCGAGCATTTTTAAGGCACTTGCTATTGGCAATCTATCTCAATATTGGGAAAAAATACCCGATGGAACAGGGAAAAATGTCGCATTTATTACAAGGGCAACTGGTTTCACTAAAGCCATTGCTGTAATAGATAATGCTTTAAACACCATAACGGCTAATCCAATTTCAAGCGGCTTTAATTCAAATGTACCCAATATCAATATCTTAAATACCTTGCATGCCTTAAAGGCAAGATATGCCTTGTTTTCCGGTAATTATTCACTGGCTTTATCGGAAGCAAATGAAGTAGATTTAACAAAAGCATCTTCTTTTAACTTTGATGCCACATCACCAAATATTTTATTTACCATTATTTCTTCGAATAATGTTTTTCAGCCATCCAATGTAAATTTGGGTCTGACAGGTGCTGATGTGCCTGATGCCGGAGATAAAAGAATCCCATTCTATACTATTTTTGCTGGAAATCAGGTGGCAACCATCCGGATGAATGGCTTTGCGGCCAGTACAACAACGCCTTTTCCAATTTATCTGCCCGGAGAAATGACGTTAATTAAGGCAGAGGCCTACGCCCGGCAGCCGGATTTGTCAAATGCTTTGGCCGAACTGAATAAAGTTGTTACCAAAACGACAGATGTTTTTGGTGTAACGGCAGCATTGCCACCGCTGAGCGGAACTTATACACAACAGCAGTTGCTGGATTTAATTTATAAACACCGTTCCATTGAATTATATGCTTCAGGCTTAAAAATTGAAGATATGAGGAGATTTAACCAGCCAGTCGCGAACCGGAAGCGTAACTTTTTTCCTTATCCCTTCCAGGAAAGAGATAACAATCCGAATACACCTGCAGATCCAGGTTTTTAACGCAAATGGGGCTCCGAATCTTCGGGGCTCCATTTCTATAAAATATGCACTTCTCTGTTCTGGTATCTTGTTAATGACTCATGATCCTGATCCAGTTCGGTAATGAGGTAGCTGATGCTTTCAATCGGGCATACCCTTAAACGCAGCGCAATGTCCAGTTTCTCTGAAATACACAATACTGCAGTCTTTTTTGAGGACGCCAGCATGGCTTTTTTAAGCTGGTTAATTTCCCAGTAAGTGTCTGTCAGTCCCTCTTCGGGATGAATGGCACTCGTACCCATCAGGCATAAGTCTGCTTTGAGTTCAGCAAGTTGGGTAATCACCTGTCCGCCATAAGTAACCTGCGAATTTTTAGAAAATAAACCACCAATCAGTATCACTTCTATATTGTCGTATTTAGCCAACTCTACCGCCACCAGGGGGCTGATGGTAAAAAAAGTAGCCGCTATGTTTTGCGGAAGCTGCTTTACAAACTCTAAAATGGTGGTGCCGCCACCAGTTAAAACCACCATTCCGTCTGTGATCAGGCCGATTGCTTTTTTAGCAATAATGATTTTACTGTCTCTGGCATAAACCGTACTGTCATCGAAAGAACTATGGTAGGATTTAGATAGTGCGCCACCATGAACTTTAAAAAGCAAGCCTTCATCTGAAAGTTCCTGTAGGTCTCGCCTGATGGTATCTTCAGATACGTTAAGCAATTGAACCAGATCGGAAGTAAGTACACGGTTATGCAGGTTGATCTGGCGCATAATAAAATCGTGGCGTTCTTTTTTAAGCATACTGAGGTATTTTTTACGGAAGTAAATATAAGATTTATTTGTATTGCGTGTTTTTGCGGTTTGTTGCAATAATATATTGGGATTAGAATGTTAAAATCTTAACTATTTGTTTTTTAAATGGAAAACATTTATGATATTAGCTAAATATTGGAAAAATATGCGTGATTATGCGTGTTTGAAAATATTGGCAAACAACTATATCAAACTAAACTCATTTCATTTCAAACCAGGCAGTTTATGAAAAAAAAACTACTACTCACCATTATGGGTACTTTTTTGTTGCTGGCACATGCCATTGCACAACAAATTACCATCACGGGTAAAGTCTCCTCTACAGATGGTCCAATCCCCGGTGTTTCCATCCGGGTAAAAGGAACCACAACCGTTGCACAAACCAATGGCGACGGGAATTACACGATTAAAGCGTTGGAAACCGATGTTCTTGCATTTTCCTATATCGGATATAAGGCCGTTGAACGAAATGTCGGTACAAACAAAATCATCAATGTTTCTTTAGTTTCTGATGCTAAGGGTCTTGATGAAGTTGTGGTAACTGCTTTGGGTAATACAGTGAAAAAACGCGAATTAGGTACATCCCAACAAACCGTTTCAGGTGCTGTAATAGCAGAAACGCAACGCGAAAATTTTATCAATGCTTTACAGGGACGTGTTGCGGGTGTTGAGGTAACAAGCTCTTCAGGTGTTCCGGGGGCATCATCCTCCATAACCATTCGCGGAGTAAGTTCTATCAGCGGGAATAATCAACCATTAATGATTGTTGACGGTTTACCAATTGATAACAAAACGTTAAGTACTTCAGCCTTTGTTTCAGATGCGAGTTCAAATACATCTTTTAGTAACAGAGGGGTTGATTTTACTAATCGTTCTGCAGATATCAATCCGGAAGACATTGAAAGTTTAGTGGTTTTAAAAGGTCCTGAAGCTGCTGCGCTTTATGGAATTGATGCGGCTAACGGTGCAATTGTCATTACTACAAAGAGGGCAAAGGCTGGTAGTGGTGCAATCAATTATAGTAATAGTTTCAGGGTGGAGACAACGAGAGCTTATCCTGAAATTCAGAAAGAATATGGATTAGGTGGGAGTGGCGCTCCTGGATCAGTATCTACATTAAATAATATCTATCAATATTTCGGTCCGGCTTACGCTGAAGGAACGCAGTTCTATGATAATGTAAAGGATTTCTTTCAAACAGGATTTACGCAAAGGCATAATTTATCATTTGAGGGTGGCTCTGAAAAAATGAATTACCGGATTTCAAGTGCATATACAGATCAGGAAGGTGTGGTGCCAAATTCCGCTTACCAGAGAATTAACTTAACAGGAGCATCACAAGGCACTGTAAATAGCTGGTTAAAGACAGATTTATCTATGAATTACAGTTATGCGGTAAATGACCAACCCTTAAAAGGAAGTATCGGGCCTTTACTTGGCCTGCTGGCCTGGCCGCAAACTGATCAGGCTTCTAACTACCTTACACCGGCAGGTACAAGAAGGTTATTGGCTTACGGATCTGCTGGCAATGCTGAAATTGATAATCCCTATTTCAATGTGAATAAAAATATTATTAATTCTAAAACCAGCAGGATTATTTCCAACCTTGGCTTAACCATAACCCCATTTTCTTGGGCGAACATCAAAACCAATATTGGTATGGATTCTTATACCAACCAAAACTTAATTGTACGCCATCCGGAAAGTGCTTCAGGCTTTAGCAGAGGCGGAACGATAGATGTAGCCAATGACGTAACAAGGAATATCAACCTTCAAAACCTGATTAATTTAAATAAACAAAAGCTAACCAGCGATATTTCCTTTGATGCAACTTTGGGTAATTCATTGCAAAACCTGAAATCTAATGTAGATGCGGGTTATGGAGAAGGCTTCTTAGATCCTAATTTTAACTCTTTAAATAATGTGGCAACTAAGTTGGTAAGAACAACAATTACACAACGTCGTTTAGTGAGCTTTTTTGCCAGGGCAACTTTTGATTATAAAAATTATTTATTCCTGACCGGAACTGTGAGAAATGACCGTACTTCCACTATTCCTATAGATCGTTATTCCTTCTGGTACCCATCAGTTCAGGGTAGTTTTGTTTTTACTGATGTTCCGGCTTTTAAGGGGCTTAAAAACATTTTCTATTATGGAAAGTTGAGAGCTGCTTATGCTAATGTTGGTAAAGACGCAAGACCATATGCTTATGTTCCGAGCCTGGAAAATAAGACAACCTCTAACGGGGGCTATGGTTATGGCTTCACAGGTCCTAATCCGGGGCTTAAACCCGAATTTGCAAAATCATATGAATTTGGAGCAGAGCTGGGATTTCTGAATAACCGTTTAGGCCTGGATGTGACGGTGTATCGTAAAGAAACAACTGATCAGATCGTAAACGATATCAGAAGCAGTTATGCCACGGGCTTTATACTCTTAAATCTTAACGGTGGATCAACGAGAAATCAAGGTATAGAACTTACATTACGAGGAACGCCAGTAAAAACCAGCAATTTTAATTGGGATGTTCTGGCGAACTTTGAATCTGCGCGTGGAAAAGTACTTTCACTTCCGAATGAATTACCAGAATCTTACGTTTCCGATACATGGCTATATGCGAACGTGCGTAACGGGAATACCCCGGGAAATTCAACAAGATCATTAACGGGACTATTTTACCTTCGGAATAACCAGGGGCAATTGTTAATAAATCCAACTACCGGAATTCCGGTGCGTTCTACCGTTTTTGTTGAAGGTGGTTATGACAGGCAGCCAGACTTTACCATCGGCTTAACAAATACGTTCACCTATAAAAACATGTCGCTATCCTTCTTACTTGATATCAGAAAAGGTGGCGATGTATTAAATGCTACCCAGCACTTTCTAACAACGATTGGTTTAAGCAATACTACATTAAACAGACTGACCCCAAGAATCATTCCGGGCGTATTGCAGGATGGTAGAGAAAATACAGCCAATCCAACAGTGAATAATATTGCATTTGTGCCCTATTATCAAAACTCTTTTTATTCTAATGCAAGTGAGGAATTATTTATTGAAAAAGATATCAATTGGATAAGGCTAAGAGATGTCACCTTCAGTTATAAGTTACCACAAACCTTATTTAAAAAGCAAAATTTTATCAAAAGCGCAAGTGTTTTTGCCACAGGGACGGATTTATTCTTAATCACAAATTATACAGGCCTTGATCCTGTAGTTAATGGCAATACTGCAGCTGTTGGTGGTTCCGGGGCATCAGGTATTGATTATGGTAACTTTCCAATGCCAATTGGTTTAAACTTTGGAATTAAGATTGGATTATAATATAGAAAATATGAAAAAGATATATTTAGTATTGCTAACCGGAATTCTACTTTCAGTTAGTAGCTGTAAAAAATACCTGGATGTAAATACCAACCCCAATGCTCCGCAAACTGTAACAGCAAATTTGTATCTGTCACCAATGATTCACTGGATGGTAACAGCTCCACAGTATGACGGACGGTTTATTGGAAGATATACACAAAACTGGACTTCAACAACTTCTGGTACTACATGGGATCTCCAGGGCTATGACCCGGTGTCAGATAATGGTGCACAATTGTGGCGGGATGTATATTGGAGCTTTGGTCAGAATCTGATTGATATGAATACCAAGGCAGAGGCTGAACAACGTTGGGATTTATTAGGTGTCGGGCAGATTTTAAAAGCCTGGGGCTGGCAAACCCTGACCGATATTCATGGTGAGATTATCATTAAACAGGCTATAGATCCTACCAGAAATGTTTTTGACTATGATAGTCAGGAATATGCTTATCAGGAAGTTCAGCGTTTACTGAATGCTGCCATCGCAAATTTGGCAAGAACGGATGGAGCAGTAGATGCTGCGTTTTTGGGAAAAACCGATATTCTTTACAAAGGCGACAGAGCGAAGTGGACAAAACTGGCCTATGCCATGCTTGCGCTAAACTTGAATCATTTCAGCAATAAATCCAGCTATAAACCAGATGATGTCATAGCCGCTGTTGATAAGTCATTCGCCAGTAATAATGATGATGCTTTAATGGGATATCCCGGCATTACCGGTAATGATGACAGAAATTTTTTAGGACCAACCAGGGGTAATATGCAAACATACAGACAAACCTCTTTCATTGTGAACCTGATGAACGGAACCCAGTTTGCGGGTGTAGTGGATCCCAGGATGAGCAGAATGCTTTCGCCTTCTCCTGATGGTGTATACAGAGGTATTGTGACAGGAGCAGGAACCGGTGCTTTTACATCCAGCCAGCTACCCAATAACTTGTGGAATCTTGCTTCCATTTCAGCACCGGCAGCAAATACCCAGGGAAGGTATATTTTCTCTGATAAATGTAAATTACCTGTGATGACCTATGCTCAACTTCAGTTCATTAAAGCAGAAGCTGCATTTAAAAAAGGAGACAAAGTAACTGCCCTTGCGGCGTTAAAGAATGGCATCTCATCCCATATAGATTTCGTTAATGCAAGGAATCTTGAAGATAATCAATCTCCAACACAAATTACCAGCACCGAGAAAGCCGCATATATGAATACGCCATCCATTGTTCCTGCAAATGCTGCCGATTTAACACTAACACAAATTATGTGTCAGAAATATATTGCGCAATGGGGATGGGGTCATTTGGAAACCTGGATGGATCTAAGAAGATATCATTATACAGACACCGATCCCTTAACCGGAAAACAGATCTATTTAGGCTATGTTTTTCCGGTAACACTATATTCGGAAAATGTTGGTAAACCAGCATATAGAATCAGGCCCCGTTATAATTCTGAATACGTATGGAACAGGCAGGCATTGAGTGTTATAGGTGGTTTAGCCACTGATTATCATACCAAAGAAACCTGGATTATTCAACCTTAATCAGCTAATCATGAAAATAAAAAATATAGGTCATTTAGCGGTTCTGCTAATTCCGATCATAAGTTTCTCTTGTAAAAAAGACAATAGCATACAGGTAATTGATATACCAATTGAAGCTACTGAAGTTGCACGAATCAAATATTTTAATTTTACAGCCGGTTCCCCTTCTGTAAACTTTTATGCCAATGGTGTAAAGGTTTCCGGGATCCTGAGCAATACCGGTTCGGAAAGTACAGCGGGAACGGCATATGGCGCTGTTTACCCAGCTTCAAATTACAGTGTCATTAATCCAGCAACTTATAAGATAAACGGAATAATCCCTTCTACTGCCACAGCTAATGCCAATGTTACCATATCAGAAGTTAATTCCAATCTGGAAAAAGGAAAATATTATTCTCTTTACACCGGTGGCATTTATAATAGCGCGACAAAAACGGCAGAATCATTTATTCTGGAAGATGTTTTACCACCTAACAATGCAAGCAACATGGTCGCTTATGTTCGTTTTGTAAATGCTATTCCAAACGGGAACTCCCCCATGACCCTGGTTATTAAAAATGCTGTATCCGGTTTAGAAACGGTTGTCGCAACAGGTATAGCTTATAAAGCAGGTTCAGTATTTGTGCCTGTTCCTATCGGGAGTTATGAGTTATATGTAAGATATTCAGCATCAGGAATCAATATCATTTCCCGAAACGGCACAACTAATGGAGTTGTACCTTTCCTTGGAGGCAGAACGTACACTGTTGGTGCAAGAGGTGATATCACCATAACATCGGCAACAGCCGCAACAAGGCCGTTAATTGATAATACGGCTAATCAATAATTTGACTGCGCCGACATTAAACCTCAACGAACAACGCATTTATGTTGTTCGTTGAGGTTTAAATAAATTACAAGATCTTAAATCCTAAACTCAACTGAAATAAGTTCGGTTTCTGGCTGTATTTCTCACTTTTACTAATGTTGGAAAGACCTGCTTCATAACGTAAATCAACTGAAATGGCACCTATATCAACACCGGCACCCGCCTGTAAGCCAAGGGCCTGATTTTTATAGTTGTCAAAATCAGTAGCTTGCTGGTAAGCCGAGCTAAAACTCGAGTTTTCATCCAAAATAAATGAAATTACAGGTCCGGCCATCACCCTGAAATTTAGGTTTTTAGCCCCAAACTTGGTGCCTAATAAAACTGGCACATCCAATGTAGTAAATCTCACTTTACCTTCTGCAGTTACTTCATTATTGTTATTATTGGTAAAGCTGATGAATTTATTGCCTTTACTACCAATATAAGCTTCGGGCTGTACATAAAAACTTGCGCCGCCAATACGGGCCCAGGCACCTACCTGATAACCTAAGCGATTTTCTTCACTGGCAAAATCAGCATTAAGTTTGGCTAAATTTACACCGGCTTTAACACCAAGATTAAATGTTTGCGCTTGCGATGTTGCCCAACCCAGGGTCAGGAAAACAATAGGGAGAATAAATTTTTTCATTGTCTTTAAATTTTTGCGTGTTTTTTATTGGATAAATAACGAATTTTTAACAAAATTATCATGCCAGATATTGTATAGCTCTATTTTTTTTATTACTCATTGGTAAAAAGATATTATAGTGCGCAAATATTTTTTACTTTTGCATCAAATAAAATCTGCTATGGCTAATTTTCAACTTACCGCTGAAACCGCATTTAAAGTAAAAACAAAGTTCTTGAGAAAGTACCGCGACTTAGCTAATGAGCCATTGGAATTTACACCTGGCAAGGAAGATGAACTGGTGCAGGATTTAATGCGCCTGGTAAAACGCGACCGCACTTACATTGAATTTACCATTCAGAAGGCCCTTGCTGATACTAAAGGAAACAGATTGTAATCCTTCTTTAAAAATTTACCTTTCATTTCGTAACGCTTTATTTACGCTGTACCTGAATAAGTATTTTTAATATTTATCTCTTTTTGTACATTTACACCTGTACGGTCAGGAATTGTTTTTCAATGCACTTCATGTTGTATTAAGATACAGTTAAATCTCTGTTTAGCAATCTTTATTCGTGTCACCATTATAATATTAGCAAGGATGAAAAAAATAAAATATGCTTTTTTAGCCGCAGGGTGTTGTATGGCGATTTTATCATTTTCATTTAAAGAAGACTTATTCCTGGTTTCTAAAAATCTCGATATTTTCGCGTCCCTTTATAAGGAAATTAATATCAATTATGTTGACTATACCAATGCACCACAACTGATGAAAACCGGTATTGATGCCATGCTGGATAGCCTTGATCCTTATACTGAATATGTGCCGGAATCTGAGATTGAAGATTATAAGCTTAAATATGTCAGTACCCAATATGGCGGCATTGGTGCCAGTACCGTTTTGATTGCGGGCAAACTTTTCGTGAATGAAGTAAGCGAAGGCTACCCGGCTAATAAAGGTGAAGTAAAGGCCGGTGATCAGATCGTAAAAATAAACGGAGTTGAAGTTAAGGGGAAAGAAAGGGCTGAAATCAGCCAGTTATTGCGCGGGCCTAAAGGTACTCCGGTAGACCTGGTTTTGTTTAGGGAAGGTAAAGAACTCCAGAAGAAAATTATTCGCGAGGAAATCAAACAGCCAAATGTATCCTATTCAGGTATGGTAGGCGATGGCGTGGGGTATATCAAACTGGATAAGTTTTTAGAAAATTCTGGTCAGGAAGTAAAGGATGCCCTTTTGAATATCAATAAGGAAAATCCAAAGGGAATTATTCTTGACCTCCGGAATAATGGTGGCGGAATATTACAGGAAGCCGTAAAGATTGTGAACCTGTTCGTGCAAAAAGATCAGCTCATTGTTACCCAGAAGGGCAAAAATATTGAAAAAACAATTGCCTATAAAACCCAATATCCTCCGGTTGCTCTTGATGTTCCATTAGTGGTGCTGGTCAATGCAAACTCTGCATCTGCATCAGAAATTGTAGCCGGCTCGCTGCAGGATCTTGATCGGGCAATTGTGGTGGGGCAGCGGAGTTATGGAAAGGGCCTGGTTCAACAAACCTTTAATCTGCCCTACAACAGTCTGGTAAAAGTAACGGTTGCTAAATATTATACCCCATCCGGCAGGTGTATTCAAAAGCTGGATTATACGCATAAAAATGCCGATGGCGTGGCAGAGCGTTTTGCTGATTCAACCATGATGATGTTTCAAACCAAAGCCGGCAGAAATGTATACAGTGGTAATGGCATCTATCCGGATGTGGTGGTGGTGGTTAATACCGATAAACTAAGCCCGGTAACCATCTCCATGATTAGTAAAAATTTATTTTTCAACTATGCCAATCAATACCGGAAAACTAACCCCAAGCTCGAATCTGCAAAAACTTTTCAGCTATCTGATGCCGATTATACTGCTTTTGTGAATACCTTAGCAGATAAAGACCTGACCTATCAAAGCAAAACCGAAAGGTTGCTGTCTGATTTACGGCAGGAAGCCGAGAAGGAAAATAAATCGGCAGAAGTTAAAGCTGACCTTGAAAATTTGAAATATAAACTGACCATCTCTAAAAAAACAGATGTAGCCACGCATAAATCAGAGATCAAAAGAGTTTTGGAAACACAAATTGTGAGCCGCTATTTTTATGAAAGGGGGAGAATCGAGCAAAGTTTTCAATATGATAAGGAGTTGATGGCAGCTAAGGCTTTGTTTGGTAATCAGCCCCAGATGTTAGCGATTTTAAAGGGCGATGGGAATTACAAAGTAATTGGTAAACCCATTAAAGAAACGGCCTCACTAGATTAATCCTGTCATTATTGAAAAATATTTTAACATAACGAGCTATTATTATCTAATTTAGTAAAACGATTTATCAAATACCGAATAATAAACCATGAATTTTAAGAAACTTACACCTGTTTTATTTACCGCACTCCTTTTATCTGCAAATGTGCATGCCCAGAAAACTGCCCATTTAACCCAGTTTGTTGATCCCATTATTGGTTCTGCTAAGCATGGTCACGTTTTTGTTGGTGCCAATGTCCCATTTGGGGCAGTACAGCTGGGGCCAGATAATGTTTTTGAAGGTTGGGATTGGTGCAGTGGCTATAACTATGTGAGCAATACCATCACGGGGTTTTCACATACCCACTTAAGTGGTACCGGAATTGGTGATCTTGGAGATATTTCCATTATGCCAGCCTCCGGAGAAACCATTCTGCAAAAAGGTAAAAAGGGTGAGGAAGATAAAGGATATCTTTCCACGTTTTCACATGAAAATGAAGTGGCAAAAGCAGGTTATTATAGCGTATTGCTGGATAAGTACAAAATTAAAGTAGAATTAACGGCCACCGAACGTGTTGGTTTCCATCAATATACCTTTCCTAAAAAAACAGCAACCCCTCATGTTATTATTGATTTGATTGAAGGGATCGGGTGGGATAAGCCTGTTAACGCTTCATTTAAACAACTGGATGCCACTACAATTGTAGGACATAGAAACTCTAAAGGCTGGGCCAACGATCAGCGGTTGTATTTCGTGATTAAGCTTTCTCAACCTTTACAGAAGTTTTCTATCTATAGCGATGATAAACTTGCAAAAGGGACTGATGTAAGTGGTGAAAAAATTAAGGCCGTAATTGATTTTGCATCAGTTAAGCAAAATCAATTGCAGATTAAAGTAGCCTTATCGCCGGTGAGTACGGAGAATGCGCTATTGAATTTAAAAACTGAGTTGCCAGGGTGGGATTTTACATCTACCGTAAAAGCAGCTGATGCAAAGTGGGAAAAAGAATTGTCAAAAGTAAAAATTGATGCTTCAGCAAACACTAAAAAAGTCTTTTATACCGCACTTTATCATACGATGGTTGCACCATCCTTATTTAATGATGTGAATAAAGATTATTTAGGCACAGACAAGAAAATTCATCATGCGGCTGGTTTCAACAACCTCACTACCTTTTCGCTTTGGGATACCTATCGGGCAGCCAATCCACTTTATACTATCCTTCATCAGGATAAAGTGAATGATGTGGTGAACACCATGCTGGCCATTTACAAAGAACAAGGAAAGTTGCCTGTTTGGCATTTGATGGGCAATGAAACCAATACCATGGTGGGTTACCATGCCGTACCGGTAGTGGTTGATGCTTATTTAAAAGGTTACCGTGGTTTTGATGTCAATCTGGCTTACGAAGCTGTGAAACAATCTGCCATGCAGAAAACTGATGGCATCGATTACATTCAGAAGTTGAAATATATCCCGGCAGATAAAGTAAATGAATCTGTTGCCAAAGCATTAGAATATGCCATTGATGATTATTGTATTGCCATGTTTGCAAAATCGTTGGGCAAAACGGATGATTATCAGTATTTCAGTAAAAGAGCTGGTTTGTATGCGCAATACTTTGATCAGGATGTGCAGTTTATGAGGGGTAAATTGGCTGATGGGAAATGGAAATCACCATTTAGTCCGGTTGCAGCCAAACACCGTGAGGATGATTACACGGAAGGAAATGCATGGCAATATACCTGGTTGGTGCCACAGGATGTAGAAGGTTTAATTTATCTTTTCGGTGGCGATAAGCCTTTTGTAAACAAACTGGATTCCCTGTTTATTGTTCCTGCTGATTTAGGCAAGGAAAGCTCGCCAGACATTTCTGGATTGATTGGTAATTATGCACAAGGTAATGAGCCTGGGCACCATATTCCATATTTATATGCTTATGCTGGTCAGCCATGGAAAACCGCAGATTTAATCCGTAAAATTGATCACGACTTCTATACTTCCAAGCCAGATGGATTATGTGGTAATGAAGATGTTGGACAAATGAGTGCCTGGTACGTATTTTCTGCCCTAGGATTTTATCCGGTAAATCCGGCCAATGGTGCCTATGTTTTTGGTACGCCTCTGGTTAAGAATGCCACGATTAATTTGCCCAACAAAAAAACGTTTGATATAAACGTAATTGATAACAGCAGCGAAAACAAATATATTCAGCGAATCCTATTAAATGGGAAGCCATATACCAAATCATTTATCCTACATAAAACCATTGTAGAGGGTGGTTACATGACAATTTATATGGGAAATCAACCCTCTAAATTATGGGGTATATCAGCAAGTGACAGACCGGTTTCGGGAAAATAAATTATTAGTTGGATGAATGTTAGCAATATGCCGATGTTCATCCTACAATCAAACATTCAATAGTATACAGGATATGAGAAGAGTGCTTTTATTTTTTTTGTTTGTTGCCAATTTTTGTGCTCAGGCACAACAACGCTACGAATTAAACACTGGCTGGTTGTGCAATAACATTAAAGAAGTTAAAGTGAGCGGTCAGCAATTGTCGGACACAAATTTTTCGCTTAACAGCTGGATGCCTGCTACAGTTCCGGGAACAGTACTGACCACTTTGTTAAATAATAAAAAAGTGCCCGATCCATTTTATGGCATGAACAATGAAAAAATTGAGGATGTTTATAAAACCGGAAATGATCATTACACGTATTGGTTTGTTAAAGATTTTTCGGAAAAGGCAGTAGCTAATGAACAAGTGTGGCTGCAGTTTCGCGGAATAAATTACAAGGCGGAGTTTTATCTGAACGGTAAAAAACTAAATCCTAAAACACACGAGGGGATGCACATCCGGGCAGAATACAACATCACAAAATTCTTATCGTCAACAGGAAAAAACAGATTGGCCGTGTTGGTTTATCCACCTGATTTTCCAGGAAACCCCAACGGCGGACAAGGTGGTGATGGTACCATTGCAAAAGGATTAACCACACAGTACACCGCTGGGTGGGATTGGATTCAACCCATTCGTGATCGAAATACCGGAATTTGGGATAAGGTAACCATTGAGAAAACCAAGGCGATTAATATTAAAAATCTGCATGTCGTTACTTTGGTGCCGGGTAAAAGATTGCCAGCAGGTACTCAAAAACCAGCAACACTAAAAGTATCGGTAGAGGTAGATAACCCAACCAATAAAGTAGTCACCGGCGTTTTGCAATACCAGGTTGCGGGTAAAACCATTAGCAAATCTATCTCATTGCCGGCTAGTAAAAATACAACAGTAAACTTTGCAGATTTGTCTATAGAAAACCCGAAGCTTTGGTGGCCAAGTGGTTATGGCGCACAAAATCTTTACGATCTTAAAATTCAGTTCCTTTCCGCAAACCAGGTTTATGATCAGGAAAGTTTAAAGGTAGGAATCAGGCAGATTGATAACATCTGGAATGCACATACCAAAAGTATGGGTGCCTATGTAAATGGCCAGAAAATTTTTATTAAAGGCGGCAACTGGATTATTTCTGATGCCATGCTTCGTTTCAGTGATGCCCGTTATGATGCTGAAATCAGGTACCATAAAGATATGAATCTGAATTTGATTCGGATTTGGGGAGGTGCGATCCTCGAACGACCAGAATTTTATAACGCATGTGATAAATATGGATTGTTGGTTTTCCAGGATTTCTGGTTCAGTGGCGATTGTAATGGCCGTTGGGTTGATCCGATGAAAAAAGAAGACCAATGGACACGGAGAAACTATCCGGATAACCACCCGTTGGTATTAGATGCGATTGAAGATCAGGTGAAAATGATTCGCAACCACGCTTCCTTAGCATTTTGGTGCGGTGGAAATGAAATCACGCCGCCAGAAGATATTTTAAACCCGGTTAAAAACGATATTTTACCTCGTTTAGATGGCACCCGCCTGTTTTTCGATTTTTCTAACAGTGATGAAATGTCGTTTAATGATCTGGGTGGCAATGGCGATGGTCCATATGGCATCCAGGATCCGAAAAGCTTTTGGAGTACTAAAACATTTCCATATAATTCTGAAGTGGGATCAGTGGGTGTGGGCGATTATGAATCATTAGAAAGGTTTATCCCCGCAAAAAATATGGTAGCACCACAATTTAAGAACAAGCCAGATTCGGTTTGGGATTACCATAAATACATTGCTTATGAACAATACATCAATCCATACGGAAAGGCTAAAGATGTAAAAGATTTCGCCATGAAAGCACAGTTGGTTAATTATGATCAATACCGTGCCTTAATGGAAGGATTTTCTAACAAGATGTGGGATTGGTATACCGGGTCAATTATCTGGAAAACACAAAATCCATGGACAGCGCTTCGTGGTCAGATGTATGATTATTATCTTGATCCAAATGCCTGTTTATATGGTTTAAGAAAAGGAAGTGAGCCATTACACGTAATGATGAATCCTGTTGATAGCATGGTTACCGTGGTTAATAATGGCTTTACAGGTCTGAATAATTTAATGGTTCAGGCAAAAGCATATGATATGGACGGAAAAGAGCACTTCATCACGCAGGCTTTTAACAGCATCGGTGCTTCATCAGTTCGTAAGTTTTTCTCTTTAAATGATTTTTTAAAGAAACTGGATCAGAAAGAAGGTGTATTTGTTTCGCTTAGAATCCTGGATCAGAAACAGCGTATCTTAAGTGAAAATATTTACTGGCTGGCAGACAAAAACGGCGAATACAGTGGCTTGCAAAAATTGAAAGCTACTCCATTAGATGTCATGGCCGCGAAAAAGTCGAACAACAAAGTTGAGGTAACGTTGAGCAATAAAAATGATAACCCGGTTGCCTTTTTTAATCGAATTGCACTAATCGATAAGCAGAGTGGTAAACGCATTCTCCCGGCATTTTATGATGATAATTATGTGAGTATTCTTCCGGGCGAGCATAAAAACATTACAGTAGAATATACCGGAGCGCAGGATAATTTGGCTGTAGAAGTATATGGCTGGAATGTAGAAAGAAAAACGGTAGCGATAAATTAATTGCATATTGCTGCACAAACCTCAGGTTTTTTAAAATTGTGAGGTTTATAATCTAAATTGAAACCAACAAAAAAGGGCGATACTTAACATATCGCCCTTAATATTTTAATAAGCTTTTCTAGCTCACACCGTGAAGTTTCACCTTCAAACCATCCATGTTGTTGTTTAACTGTAACTGACAGGCTAATCTCGAATTTGGCAATAAATCTGGTAAAGTATCCAGCATTGCATATTCGTCATCAGTCATTTCATTAAGCTTTTCTTCGCCTTCTAAAACATCTACGCAGCAGGTCGCACATAAAGCCATACCACCACAAGTTGCCAGAATATCATATTCTGAAGCTTTCAAAAATTCCATTAAACTTAAGCCCATATCAGTTGGTGCTTCATGTTCTGTAACAGAGCCATCCGGCTCCTGCATGTATATTGTTATGTTGTTTTCCATTTCGCTCACTTATTAACGCAAACTTAACTAAAACTACAGAGCTTATGAACACAAATTAAAAAATCCTTAAAATTCTGAAACGCCGTTTACAGTAGTATATTTCATCGTGTATTTCACGCCTGGGTTCATGTATGAATAAGCACTGTGGCTCATTAATGCAGCCTCATGGAAACCACTCAGGATTAATTTTAGTTTGTTGGTGTAAGTGTTAATATCGCCAATGGCATAAATACCTGGAATGTTGGTTGAATAATCGTCTACATTTACCTCAATAGCACTTTTGCTGATGTTTAGGTTCCATCCTTCAATCGGGCCTAATTTCGGACTTAAACCAAACAAAGGAATTAAATGGTCGGCGGCTACTACAGTTTTTTCCATTGTGCGGTTCTGAACAATCTCCACCTGTTCTAATTTATCCGTTCCCTGTACAGCCTGTAAATTGCTATTCAGGATCAGGTTAATTTTTCCACTTTCAGCAAGAGACATCACTTTGGCGACTGAATCTGGTGCGCCACGGAAACTTTCGCTTCGGTGAACCAGGGTCAGTTCTGAACAAACTTCAGCCAGATAGATCGTCCAGTCTAAGGCCGAATCGCCACCACCGGCAATTACCATTTTCTGATCGCGGTATTTCTCCGGATCAAGGATCATATAGTTAACACCTTTACCGTTTTCAAAATTCTCTAAATTTTCTACGGCAGGTTTGCGGGGCTCAAAACAACCTAAACCACCTGCAATAACCACCACTTTGGATTCAATAACAGTACCCATGTTAGTTGTTAAAACGAAATCAGCTTCGCCACGCTTTTCCAAACCTTCTATACGTTCACCCAGGGTAAAAGTAGGATGAAAAGGTTTGGCCTGTTCCATCAAATTATCAATTAATTCCTGAGCAAGAACCGAAGGATAACCCGGGATGTCATAAATTGGCTTTTTAGGATAAATTTCAGAAAGCTGACCACCAACCTGTGGTAAGTAGTCAATTAAATGGCAACGCATTTTTAATAAACCGGCTTCAAAAATGGCAAATAAACCAACCGGACCAGCGCCAATTATGGCTATATCAGTAGAGATCATTCAAAAAAAATTTACGCAAAGTTACAAAATAAACTTTTATGAACATCCCTATTTAGAAATATTCTAGATAATTCTGTAATCTTTTTGTATTCAGTATTTTATATGCTTTGAATGAATTAAAAACAAAAGTTAAGGTTTTTGTTTAGTTTAAAGCAAATTATAATTGGTCTATAGGTTTAGTAGGAAAATGGAGTGGCTTTACTTTATAAGGTTGTTAATTGATTATTCATAGATCGGTATCACTGCTATCGACAGGTCTAAAATCTGGTATTCAATGAAGTAAGTTTTCAGAGGTGTTAAAATTCAAAATAAATGATATCTTTCCTAAAACTTTAATTAACGATGCTCGATTATTTTTTCATTGCTTTACCTTTTGCTGCGCTATGGTTCTTCCTTTTTCTGTTTTGCAGCAGAAGCTGGCAAATGCCTGCCACATTTGCTCCTTTGTGCATCTATGGTCTTTATTCAGGTCATAGCACTTGGAGATGGATATTGTTAATCCCGTTGTTATCTCTTTTAGTGTTGGATTTGCATATTATATTGAGAGAACCTAAATTCAGTATGAAGATCAATATTTTGACTTACCTCTTCATCGTTCCAATTTTAATCGCTTATTTCTGTTTCGGATTAGGATTTACCAGGGATACCAGTTTAGCGGGTACCATTTGGGGCTATATTTGTCAGGTTATTTTTTTAACAATTTTATTGAAATTCTGGTTCATTGATATATTGTTGCTTTTGATAAACCGCTTATGGCTAAAAGAAAAGCACAGTATAGAAACGCAGATTATAGAAAAGTCAACGCGAACTGTAGGAAGAAGGACAATTTATTTTGTAATATTTGATAACCTGGGTAAGAAGGAAGTCTCTGGCTTTTATTACCTATACCTTAAGTTAAAGCGTGTAAAGCCCGAAGATAGGGTTGAAATGGTGATTAGAAAAGGTTGTCTGGGTGTTGAGTATATAGCTGGTTTCCCCAGGTTAATGTCGTAAAATAACGTTGCCACAACAGCACAGTTAACATCAGGATATCCGATGCGTATTGCACTGCTGTGGCAAGGATCATTACCAGTTCATCCCTAAATTCTGGAAAACAAAGCTCCACACATCAGCAGCCTCCCCAATCAACTTAGTGGTTGGTTTTCCTGCGCCATGGCCAGCTTTTGTTTCAATTCTGATCAGTATTGGGTTTTCACCTTTATATTTTTCCTGCAAGGTTGCCGCAAATTTAAATGAATGTGCAGGTACAACGCGGTCGTCATGGTCTGCAGTAGTGATGAGTGTTGCCGGATAGTTTACACCTGGTTTCACGTTGTGTAGTGGCGAATACTTAATCAAATAATCAAAATCTTCTTTCTTATCGCTGGTGCCGTATTCTACTGCCCATCCCCAACCCACAGTAAATTTGTGGTAGCGTAGCATATCTAAAACACCAACAGCTGGTAGTGCAACTTTAAAAAGTTCTGGCCTTTGTGTCATACAGGCGCCAACCAGCAAGCCACCATTTGAACCGCCAGAGATCGCGATTTTGGCCGGATTGGTATATTTTTCTTTGACCAGGTATTCTGCTGCGGCAATAAAATCGTCAAACACATTTTGTTTTTTGGCTAACATACCGTTTCTATGCCATGCTTCTCCGTATTCACTTCCGCCGCGTAAACTGGGTTGTACATAAATCCCGCCTTTCTCTAAAAACAACATCCGTGATAAGCTGAAAGATGGCGTTAAACTCACCTGAAAACCACCATAGGCATACAGGTAAACGGGATTATTGCCATCAAGCTTAATTCCCTTTTTATGGACGATAAACATCGGAACTTTTGTGCCGTCTTTTGAGGGATAGAAAACCTGACTGGTTTCATAATTGTCGGTGTTTAATTTTAGTTCGGATTTTTTGTAAAGTGAAGATGTCGCTTTTGCAATGTCATAGCGGTAAATGGTTCCCGGTGTTGTAAAGTTAGTGAAGGTATAAAAGAATTCTTTATCTTCTTTATAGCCACTAAAACCAACAGCGGTGCCAATTTCCGGAAGTTTAACTTCGCCAATTTTAGCGCCGTTTAAAGCAAACTGAACAATATGGGTGCTGGCATCTTTCAGATAAGAAGCCCATAGAAAACCACCGCCGCTTGATACTGCTTCCAGCGGAAGTTCCGACTCAGGAATAATCTTTTTCCAGTTTTTAGGATCGGGATTTTTAGGATCAATTAAAACCACCTGCTTATGTTCTGCGTCTAAATCCGTATAGAGCAATAGCTGATCTCCGTTATTATCAATAATATCATGATTATGGTCGTAACCTTTAACCAATGGCAATATTTTGTTGTTTACTTCCTTTAAATCCTGATAATACAATGCATTTCCGGATGTTCCGGCACTTGCAGATATAATTAAGAAGCGCTCATCTTCTGTTACATCTGCACCGAAATATAAGTTTGGGTTGGTTTTATCTTCAAAAATTAACTGATCATCTTTTTGTTGCGCACCCAGTTTGTGGTAGTAAATCTTCTGAAACTTATTTGTGGCAGATAAATCTGTCCCTTTTGCAGGTGCATCGAATCTGCTGTAATAAAATCCATCACCTTTCCAGGCCGCACCCGAAAATTTGGTCCATTTCAGTTCGTCACTTAATTTAGCTTTAGTGGCGATATCCATTACGTAAATACTGCTCCAGTCTGATCCGGCCTGCGCTATAGAATAGGCAACATATTTTTTATCATGTGAGAATCCGAGTAAAGAAACTGCAGCTGTGCCATCTGTTGTAAGTTTGTTCGGGTCAAGAAATACTTCCTCTTTTCCTTCCAGGCCTTTTTTGATGTACCAAACACTTTGATTTTGCAAACCATTGTTTTTCCCAAAGAAATAGTATTCTCCAACTTTCATTGGTGCACTTTCCTTTGGGTAGTTCCAGATTTCGGTGAGCCGCTTTTTAATGTCAGCACGATAAGGAATCTGATTCAGGTAGTTTTGGGTTACTTTATTTTCTGCAATAACCCAGGCTTTGGTTTCTGCAGATGTATCGTTTTCAAGCCATCGATAAGGATCGGCAATGGTTTTACCAAAGTATTGATCGGTTGTGCTATCTTTTCTGGTATCCGGATATTTCATTCGTGTTATTTTATCTATTGGTTTTTTACCTTGATTACAAGCTAAAAGGCTTAGCGCAAATAAGCCTAATAAAAGTTTATTTTTCATAGTAGCAACAATTTATTTACTAATATATGTTTTTGCCTTCAGTATGATTACACAGATTGCAGGATTTCACTGATTTTCTGCGGGATGATTTCAGAGATTTTTGGATATTGATCATTTGTCGTCTATCGTTAAACGTCCATGACTCAGGTCTCTTTATAATCCTTTCTGCTTTAGTTCTTAAGTTTTTTCTTTTGAACCTCCTGCTTTGAACTTTCACCTCTTTTTCCTTTACCTTTGGCTCAGACATGGATAAAAAAATTTATTTCGCATCTGATTTTCATTTGGGTACTCCAGATTATGCTGAAAGCCGTGCCCGGGAAGCACGTATTGTAAGCTGGTTAAATTTTATCGAGCCTGATTGCGGCGAATTATTTTTAATGGGCGACATTTTTGATTTCTGGTTTGAATATGCGAAGGTGATTCCAAAGGGGTTCATTCGTATTCAGGGAAAGCTGGCTGCAATGGCAGATAAGGGGATTAAAATTTATTTCTTTAAAGGCAATCATGATATGTGGGTGCGCGATTATTTCACAAAGGAAATCGGAATGGAAATTATCAGCGATGAGCTGGTCATTGAACGTAACGAAAAAAGGTTTTATCTGCACCATGGTGATGGTTTAGGCCCCGGAGATGCGAAGTATAAATTTTTAAGGAAAATCTTCAGAAGCAGACTTTGTCAGTGGCTCTTTGCCCGTTTACATCCGAATTTGGGTATTGGTATGGCCAGTGCATGGAGCCAGGGCAGCAGAGCAGCACAAACCGAGAAAGAAGTTTTTATGGGCGAAGACAAGGAATGGTTAGCCATTTATGCGAAAGAACAGTTGCAGAAACAACACTTCGATTACTTTATTTTTGGCCACAGGCATTTACCACTGGATTTAGATCTGGGAAACGAAAGTCGTTATGTAAATATTGGCGAGTGGATTAACTATAATTCTTACGCTGTTTTTGATGGGATAGACCTTAAGCTTGAATATTTTACAGGTAAACCATAAGAATCTTACTTTTTGAAAACCTTTAATTGAGTTGAAGCTTTAGGTTTCAAGGCTAATTCAGCTTTTTTCCTTATTTTTGCATTTCCTGAATTTTTGGATTTATGCCAGGTTCGGGGAATTTCAACAAGAATAAATATGTTAGACAAATTAGAAGCTATAAAGCTGCGTTGGGAAGACGTAGAGGAATCGTTAAGTAATCCGGATGTGATTCAGGATATGAAACGTTTTGCGGCTTTAAATAAAGAATATAAAGACTTGGGCAAGATTGTAGATGAATATAAAATCTACAAAAATGTGATGAGTAATATTGATGCCAACAAAGAGATCTTGTCCGTTGAGAAGGATGCTGAAATGCGTGAAATGGCAAAGGAAGAGCTGGATATGTTGTTGAAGCAGCAGGAAGAAATGGAAAGCAATATCCGTTTAATGCTGATTCCTAAAGATCCTGAAGATGCTAAAAATGCTGTTTTTGAGATTCGTGGTGGTACCGGTGGTGATGAAGCTGCCCTTTTTGCCGGTGATTTATACCGGATGTATACCCGCTATTTCGAAACCAAAGGCTGGAAAGTGGAAACCGTTGATGTAACAGAAGGTACTGCCGGTGGGTACAAAGAGGTGATTTTGAAAGTAAATGGTGATGATGTGTATGGCCAGCTGAAGTATGAAAGTGGTGTACACCGTGTACAACGTGTTCCTGATACCGAAACACAAGGCCGGGTTCATACCTCTGCAGCATCTGTTGCTGTTTTACCTGAAGCAGAAGAGATTGATTTATATATTAACCCTGCAGATATTGAATTACAAACCTCCCGTTCTGGTGGTGCCGGTGGACAAAACGTAAATAAGGTAGAAACGAAAGTACAGTTAACGCACAAGCCTTCAGGTATTGTAGTCGTTTGTCAACAGGAACGTTCGCAGTTAGGTAACCGCGTAATTGCGATGGAAATGCTTAGAAGTAAGTTGTATGATATCGAATTACAGAAAAAGAATGGTGATATAGCGGCGAAACGTAAAACAATGGTTTCGACTGGTGACCGTTCTGCTAAAATCAGAACGTATAACTATCCGCAGGGTAGGGTTACCGAGCACCGGATTGGTTTAACCATGTATAACCTCCCTTCTATTATGGACGGAGATATTCAGGAAATTATTGATGCGCTGCAATTTGCCGAGAATGCAGAAAAAATGCAGGAAGGTGCTGTAGGTTAATTGGTTACGATTATTTTAAAATAAAGTTTGCAATTAAAGAATTTGTCTCTATATTTGCAACCTCGAAAGGGGAAAGAGGTTTAAACTTTTAAAAAGTAAACAAAAGGAGTGGTAGTTCAGCTGGTTAGAATGCCTGCCTGTCACGCAGGAGGTCGCGGGTTCGAGTCCCGTCCATTCCGCAAAAAAAGCCTTAACTTGAAAAAGTTAAGGCTTTTTTGTTTTAATGATAAATCATGCTTTGATGAGGTGAAAAATGATGTAGAGATCAGAATTTTTAGGTTACATTTAGCACACTTATTTTTAAATACTGAAATATATGAGCATTTACCTGACCGCTATTATTAAAGGCAAACCGGAAACAAAAGAAGAATTGAGCAAGATACTGCTTAATATGGTTGTACAATCCAGAAAAGAGATCGCCTGCGTGCAGTATGATTTACATGAAGATACTAGTCGTAATCTATTTATTTTCCATGAAGAGTGGACCAATGAGACCGGCTTGGATTTCCATAATCAACAAGAATATCTTTTAGATTTTGTGGCCAAATCAAGTGAGCTAACAACAGATATTGTAATTCATCAAACAAATAAAATAGCTTAAATTTTATAATGAAGCGCCAAATGATATCGCCCAGTAATTCTCGCTGAAGCCAATACCAGCTTCATTACTATTGGCATCCATCATCGCTTTGCAATGGCTCGCGCTTTTTTTCCAGGCGTTAATTACTTCGTCTGCATTAAGATATCCTTTGCCTAAGTTTTCACCTTCAACATTACCCTTATAGCCCGCTTTAAAGGCACGTTCTTGAGGAGTAATACCTTCAGGTGATATATGTTCGAAATAATTTCGTTGATCCATATCCTTTGCATGTGCCATGGCCGCACTCTCCAGTTGACTGTTTAAAGATAAGGGAGCCACAGGCGGCATGTAATCACTTCCACAGTTACAGCCCGATTGCCTTAATAAATTAATTTTCTCCAGGACAAGGTTAAAATCTTGTAGGGGCAGTGCAATTACATCTTTCTTGCATTGCAGAAATATTATGCAGCAAAGCATACAGCCAATGATGGGTTTCATTTCTGAAGTCTTTATTATTTATTGAAATGGAGGTAGCTTAAGGATACCTCCATATTTTATTTTCTTAAAAGGCTCTTTCCCTGCCCATATATACATTCTTAATACGGTATAAGGTATTCCCGGTCGGACCTGGCGAACCACTGTCACCCTCCATTTGCATATTAATAATGAGCCACATAGGTTTGTTAACCGCATTACTTAAGACATGTCTGGCGACCCAGTTGTTGTCAATATAATAATGACATTCTACATCAGTCGCACTTATTTTATTGTACCAGCACTTATAATTATGATAAGATCCGGCGTTGGATACATTTGTCAGTTTATTTTCCCAAGCACCATCGTAAGTATTTTGCCAATTGGTAGAATTTCCTTTAAATTCCATGATATCACTTTCCGGTGGCCATGAATTTACTCCCGTAATCCAGAAAGCAGGCCAGGTTCCTCTCGCTGTAGGAACGGCAAAATCTCCAGAGATGGTATAGCTTGGAAACTGATCATTAATTAATACCTGTTGTTTAGCATGGCATGCGCCTGAATTATACCAGATGGCTACATTGGTAAAGCCATTTGCTGTACTGTTGCCTGGTGAACTTGTCAATCGAGTGGCAGTGATTGTCATTTCTCCACTACTTAGTGCAATCTGGCTATGGTTTGTACTGCTACCTGCCATGCGAGCAGCGCCATTATGATCAGTGCCCCAAGGATAGTTATAATTCCATTTTGCTTCAAAATTACCGTAACTGGCAAAAGAATTACCATCTATTAAAGTCTCCCAGGCCTTTACGCGCTCTGTCACAACTGATTCCCGATCTTTTTTGCAAGATAGCCATATTGCGGATAAGCAGGTTAATAATAGCATGGCTTTAAATGTTAGGTGTTTACTCATCTTTTTAAATTTTAGGTAAATATTTGGTTAGTTTTTGAGCTGATGAAGATTTACTTTTTGTTCGTTAGCCATGGGTAAAATGAGTTTATATTAAAATTTATAAATTCTATTCGGCCATTTTCTATCTTCATTGAAAATATCTTTGATACTATCGTAATACGTTTTGTACCTTACATTAAGGTAGTTTTAAGCTACAATAATTTGTATTTAAATATAGGTTATTTTGTTATAAAGAAAGTGTAATGTAGTGGCTTGTTGATCAGCAGATAAATGCCAATCGCCTTGATGCCTGAGAAGGCGATTTAAAGAAGTGAATTATACAAGAAGAAAGCCCAGCTGTATTCATGATTAAACTGAATAAATTTGTGAGTCAAAGATTTCAAGAATAATGATTTAATCTGTTTTATTTTAAATAAAAAAACCGATCAACATTTAGCATTTAATGATTTAGGCTTTTTTTCTTACGCCCAATCATTTAAACTGAATATTGATCGGTAATTTACCGTTTGCTGCTAATTTAATCTAAAAGCGTCCAGGTTTTTCTGGCCTGCACCTGTTGCACAACTTGCTGTTCTGCAACCACAATGTTTTCCTTGCGCTGACCGATATATTCCAGTCCGCTGAGTTTATTCCATAGTGCAACCAATACACTTAAAAAGTCGTTAATGGTAACCATCGATTGGTTAATCTGCTTATGGTCATAAACAATTTCAATTGTTTTAGCCAATAACTCTTCAAAATTTCCTGGAGTTACATCCTTCCATTCATAGAAGTACTTTAATAACTCTTCTCTTTCTTTAGAGTCAATTAATTTGATGGCCGTGAAAAAGATATGTGCCAAACTGGAAAAATACCCTACTAAAACAGTTGGAGATTCCCGGTAAGCAACATTTCGATATTCATAAAAAATACTGGCAATAAAATCAACAATTTTTTCAGAAACCAACCTGATATTTTTACCTAAAGGAGTGATGTTATCCCTGCCTCCGGTCTTATCAATAATCTTAAAAGAAGCCAGCTGCAAATCGTTAAGCAAGCTGTTAAATGTTTCATAATAGCGGATTAATGCCGGGTGGCTGGTAATGGTAGAACTTGGTGGAATATAATTTTTGTTGATGGAAATCCTCCCGTTTTCATGATAAACCTGGCCGATTGTCAGAAAATAATTATCGGGCAACTGGCTAGCAATTTCGTTTTCCGGAAGAACAACAATGCTGTAAGCTTTAGCCAGTTCAGGATAGCGTATAGGGCTCTCTTCCGGATCTGGCGTACCAGCCGGCACCCGGTTAAAAGGATTTACAACCAGTAAAATGTAATAATTGCGGGGTTCTGATTGGCCGAAATAATGACTATGGGTCAGGTTATCCATGCTGTCATTCTGCAAAATATCAATATGACAACCCTCCGGTGTTAATGCATTGCAATGTTTCACCCTGATTTCGATATGATTGGTTGCCTTTTCTACGATTTCAATATCATGAGAGTTAGGATATCCTGCAAGTGGCGGTAAGAATCCATAGTTGGCATTATTGATATTAAGAGATATGGCATCCCTGACAAAATCCTGTAAATAGAGATCGTTGGCAGTAAAATGATTACTGGATAACTTCATTCCATTAATCCAGTTGATCGATTTATGTTTTAGTGGCTTAATCATGGTAGCGGTTTTAATGGTTAGATAAAGATAGCACTTTCTCCTACTTCATTTGGCTTGTTAACGTTTTCGGATACACGTTTAGCATAAATGGTCATTTTTTCTGAAATGCCGTTCTCTGTGATGTCTAAATCCGGGTCAATAAAAATGTTCCTTTTAAAGAATGATGTTTTGATAAAGAATATCCACTTGTAACCATCCTGGTCTTCATCTCTGAATTCAACAGGGTTTTTAGCAAATTTAAGGTTATAATCATCAATGAATTTATGAAACCAGATACCAAAGTTCATATTTTCAGGTGCCTTAACTTTAACTTTTAAAGGTTCAGGATCAGTGCTTTTTTTATAAAGTTCAAGCTCCAATACCAGTAACTTATTAAAATCTACATGGTCCATGTTAATGTCCAGAGGTGTTGCAGGATATTTCCAGATCTTGTAAATTTCTGACGGGATGCCCAGCAGGGAAACATATGCCCACCAGAACATGAGCGGTACAAAGAACCAGGCAATACTTCCGGCTCCCCACCAGCCAAAATGAACATTGCTTAGCCAGTTAAAAGCCAGTTGATATAAATAAAGTGCCAGAATAGCTGAAACCAGCGTCGCGAAGAAAATAAATACCTTACGTTCCAGCAGCTCAGTGGCGTAGTGCTTGGTGAGCAGATATACAAAAACGGTACCGGTTAAAATGTAAAAAATACAGCAGATGATGTAGCCCCAAGGCATGAAATTAAAATTCAGAAATCCTAAAAAACCGGGGAGTGCTAAAATAATGCCGATAAGGAGAACACTTACAATAAGTCTTTTGTTATTAAGAAACTGGTTCTTTTTATTAATGATAGAGAGTACGCTGGCCGAGACAATGAAGATCAGCGGAAATAGCAGATAGCGAATAAAAAATGATTGAACGTCCATTAATTTTTTTAGATGTGATGTGTTACAAATATAGTATCTTTAGTAGTTGATTGTAATCCTATTTTTTTCTATAATATAAATTTAACCTTAACAAATAATCTAGCTTAAAGTTTAGATGAAAAAAGAAACTTTGGTTCATAATGAACTCTTTACCGATTATAAAGCGATTGCACATGCTGCCGACCTGATAGAACGGGAGGTCATTGCTGCCGACAGGATTGAAATTATCCCCATTGGACCGGATAAGCGCGCTTTTGCAAAAGATATCGAAAACAGTGAAGTTTATTATTCTGAAAAGAGAAGGCAAGACCGCATCCGCATCAGCGCCAACCGGGAAAGTTTATATGATATGTTACCTGAAGGAATTTTTCACCGTCCACCTACCGGAAGCGCGGGGATGGATGAAGAATCCATGATTAAGGATATTAAGGACAGGAGGGAGGAAGAACGGCATGCCAGGTTGTTTTTTACACCTTTTGATGCTGAAATCAATCATGTCAGGATCATGACCGAGCTTTATGAAAATAAACTTGATAAAAAAACTACCTATGCTGATTTAAGCCAGATTTTCGAATTTGGCTGGGATGAATTTAATTTGTTAAATAAAGAGCAGAGCATTATCTGGATGCACCTGCTACCTGAAATTCAGCAAAAAAGGAATGATATCGATTTCGTATCTAAAGTGCTTACAGCCTTGTTTAATCTGCCGATTCTGCTGGTAGATGCTTCGGCCAATGTTAGCCCGGTAAAAATAGCGGATGACATGCAGATGCAGCTGGGGCAAAGTGCCCTTGGTATTGACACCATTATTGGAGACAGCTTTATGCCTGACAACGAAGCTTATCACATCAATATTGGACCAGCCACCCCGCAGGAATTGATTAAGTTTATTCCGGGGCAGCCAAACCGTGCTATTTTAGATATGGCCATTAGCTACCTTATACCAGTTGATGCTGACGTCAATGTTGAATTACTAACGGCCGCAGACTTTCAGGAAACCTTATTAACTGATGGTGGCGAAAGTGCCTATCTGGGCTACACGGTTTATATTTAATCCTGTTTTAAACACTTAATTATATTACTTTATACACAGAAGGTTTTAATAACATTCGGTAATGTATGTTCATCGTGCTTCTGAGTTTTAATTTAGCCAGGGTTAAACTTAATAATTCTTCCCAATCTTCAGCAGTCAGTTTTATATTTTCGGCAGGCTCAATAATAATATCTGTTGTTTTAATAAAGCCCGCATTGGGTTTATGGTCCATCATTATGCCTTTGGCCAAAGTAATTCCACTCAGTTTCTCACCCAGTTCATAACGGCAAAAATTAATGACATCAGCTTTGGTGATAATCCTGTCTGCCGTAGTTAAGCCATACTTATAAGCCTGTACCCTGTTGGTGGCATTTAATTTTGTGCGGCCTCCTTTTGTCTGGCTCAGGAAAAAGATACTTTCGGCATTGACTTTATTGTTCTCATAAACCACTAACCGGCTACCTGCATTAATGTGGTTGGCTTCTTCAGCCTGTGTTACCCAGATATCTACAAATAAAATATCAGCATCATCAATCGGCTTTAGTATGATGTAACTTGGCAGTTCTTTAATATCTTTCAGCGCCGAACGGCTTTTTTGCTCAATAAGGGCAATGTTTTGTTCTAAGTTTTTGAGTATGGTGCTTAAAAAATCAGGACCATAGGCAGAAAAGGCAGCTTTTTCATCTCTAAGCAATTCAAAAAGATAGTCAACGAGTTCTTTTGCATTCCTCGTATCGAAGCGTTCTGTTCCACCATACCTGATGGAAAATGAGCCATCACCCTTTTCATTCTCGTTGGTAAAGGGAATTTCATTATAACTATGCCCGTGGTTATCTTGCAGGTTTTCTACCGCAAGCATTTGATCAAGGGCTTCTGTTTTAATCGGAATAATGTTATTCATCGTTTTAAGCCGGTGTTTAATCTGGCTTAATCTCTTATTAACCACCGGGAATGCATTGATGTAAACATGAAGTTCATTCAGCATTTCCTGATTAATTACCGCCGGAAAAATTACTTTCAGCCATTTTACATTTTTATCGATCTGGTTTAAAGCTGCGGGCTGGAAAATGTTGCCCAAGGCAGCAGGCAATTCCTGTTGATCATCGATGTTGAAATCGTTAAGATCGCCCAGTGTGAGAAACCGGTTACTGTAAAACTGTAAAATATCCGCTTTAATGAGATTAAGCAATTGCTTGTGATGGAAGGGGGCTTCAACTTTACCTGTTAAAGGTTCATCCATAAATCGTTCTGTATAAGCACTAAGTTCGTTATCCTTATAAAACCATTTTCCCAGTGATAACAAATCATAGGTATTTTCAGGTACCGAATAATTCTTCCAGTCGAAAAATAAATTCAACTTGTTAAAATCCATCCAGTTTTTAATCCCGCTTAAGCCAATATACATGGTATTCTTTTCTATTGAAAAGCCAGGAAGTGTATTTAAGAGCGGTTGTTTACTTGTATTTACGGTATTAAAAAGGGTATTTCCAGTTGCAATATATTTTACAGTGGCATTATGAACTTTTACAGTATGCAATGGACTAAAAAAAATGTCTGTTTTTTTAGCTTTGTCATTTTCCTGCTGAACGCTTTTCTTAAAAGCAAACTGGGTGTATGGCGAAAGGTAATCTTCATCTTCAATAGGCCTGGCGTGGATAATGGCATGGGCAGGCAACGAAGAAGTCAGGTGATCAGGTGCTAAAATCCGGCTGATCTTATCAAAAATTCTGTTTTCCAGATTTTTAACATCATTGGCAACATTAAAAAGTTCGTTACTTAAGGCTTCAATAATTAACCTGACTAACGGATCAAAATCATTACTGTCTTTAATATTCCAGAAATCTTCTGCGTTTTTTAATATTCTATTTCGGATTTCATCTTTTGATGAATAAAATACTGGCTTCATGTGTAGGATAAATGAGTCGTTTTTAGATTAGGTTGAAAGTGGGCTGAGGAATAAAGCGGTATTAAAAAAATATTTTTCTCCGGTGGTTTTTATCTTGGCCCTTACCGTGATATCAACCTTCTTTTTAATCTCTGTTATTTTGCGTAAAGGATATACATTTTCGACCTCTGTAATACGTACTTCTACTGCAATATGATCTATTCTAAATTCATAATCCGAGATCGATTTAAGCAGGGATTTGCGGAATTTTTCCTCCCAGAGGCTTTCACTTACAATTAACTCAAAATCAAGGTCCCATATCTCACAACCAAAATCGTTACGGTAGCGGTGCTCTCCATATCGTGTAAAAATAATCAATTCGATATGGTTCGATATAGACTTTCCAAGATCAGTGGATTGAAGTCCACTACCTAGAAATAGGGAGTTAAATCTGAAGGGTTTATTGAAAAAAAATTCAGACATAGAAAGTTGGCTTAAAGTTTGTTAAAAGTAATTTAAAATAATCGTTTTTATATCCAAACACAAAATATAAAAAATTGTTATTTGCAAAGTTGATTTGAAAAGGCTTGTGTGATTAAGTGATGTTGATTGTCAGATTAATTATAAACTATTTTAAGTGAAACATAAAGCTCTATGAAACCCATTAACGCCGTCGAAATTAGGAATGCTTATACAAAGTTTATCCTGAATTTTTTGATCCTCACTGTTTTTTCTATTTTTTGTATTTTTCTTTTTTTTGCAGCCTCTGATTATGAATATGCCCTGCTGGATAAAAAAGTGAAGGAAACAGAAAAGTTATCTTATTTAAGAAAAGACATTAATACCAACTTTGACCTGATCCTGGTTCGTTTTAAAGAGCTTGCGCAATACCGGGCTTACAATGCCAATGAAATGAGCAAGCAGGCTATTCTTCTTGCTGATATACAGTCGGCCAACAACAAAATTAAAGATCTGATTTCCAAAAAAACGGAGGATAGTCCAAGTTTTAACTTGTATGGTAAACTAAACAATAACGTTGGTGCAATGGCTGATTTGCAGGATTCGCTCATCCAGTCGAGAGGCGACATACAGCGTTATAAAGAGCAAATAGACGAATGTCAACAGGCCAACAGGTCTGCAGCAAACAGAATCAGAAACGGGCGATTCGGCCGATAATAGTTTACCATGATAAAATTAAGCATTAAAGAAAGACGCGAACAATTCTTGTTTTTTACAGCGTTGTTTGTTTTTACCGTAGGGCTGCTGAGCTTTGGTATTTTCTACAGCAACCAATCGCGATATGAAATTTCGAAAGAAGATCTTGAAGTTAAAATCAATGAAAATGAAGTATTTGAAAACATGGTAAAGGAAACCATGCCCACCATTGATACCACTTTTAAGCAGATTACGCGCTATAATCCAAACGTACAGGCCGTTTTTTTAAAGAATGACATTCAGCTTTCGCTGGGCTCTATAAAATCAGCATTCGATCGTAAAGCATCCGATTCACGCTACAAAATATTCGTTCAGACGGCACAGTTGTATGACAGGTTATTTTACGACAGGCAGGAACAGAACAGAAATATATCGGATATTGAATTGCACAAAAGACAACTTGACGACTGCATTACCAACAGGCGACAGTTACAACAAACGATTTCATCAAGATAAACCATCTAATTCCTTATCAAAACAATAAATATAAAACGCTAACTATGTCTGACTCAAACACCAAGCAGGTTAATTCAAATTCACAAGGCTATGTTATTTTATACATCTTATTGGCTGTATTACTGTTAACAGGCCTCATCTTTTTATTTAAAAGCTCATTGTTCGAAAAAAGAGCAATTGAAGCCAGAATTCTCAAAGACGAGATTTATTTAAATGAAGATTTAGTTTTTACCGATAATACCCCAAATGCCAAAAAGTGGCTATGGGAATTTGGTAACGGCGAAAGAGCCACCACAAAAACGGGATCTTATCATTACACTAAACCGGATACTTACATTGTACGCTTAACGGTTGACGGAGAATTGCGCCAGGAGTTTCCGATTACGGTAAGAGATACCGTAAAAACGGCCGTTGCAGATAGTGTGCTCACCATCAGCGGGCCTACTGCAGGTTTGGTTAATGAAGAAATCAGATTGGAAGGAGATGGGGAAGGAAAAGATTTTGAATGGTCTTTCGGTGAAACCGGAAGGGTTGATGTGAAAGGTAAAACCGCTTTGTATACTTATCGGGCACCAGGAAAATATGTGGTTCGGCTGCGGTCAGACAAAGCACGTAAACCCGCTTATTTAACCGTATTGATTACTGATCCTAATGCAGAGATTGTAGACGATCTAGTGGCGCCAGGTGATGGAGAACGCAAAACGATCGATGATATCAGGGCACGTTTACAGGCAATCGCAAATGGAGCTGATTTTAATTCCAACTACTATTACCTGATTAATAAATACATGTGTGGAAATGAAAAAGTAACCGTTAATGTGGAGATGAACGGAAAGAAAAAACAGACTGATATTTATTCGTACTGTATGGGCCTAACCTTTGGGGGAGAGATTGCGGTAGATGAAGCACAACTTACCATTAAACCAAATTCTACCTGTGCAAGTTTATTAAATATTAAACAACATTCGGGAACCGTCCAGCCTGCAGCAACAGCCACTGCCGCTACTGATCAATCAAAATAGATTAACATCTTAACTTCTAAAGCTCATCTGTAAGAACTATGAAAAAATACTATGCCTTATCCATCCTGTTGTTAGGAATATCGTTTGCACAGGCACAATCGCCGGCAGCATTTGGCAAAAAAGTAAAATATATGCCTAAGGCCTATGAAAGGCCTGCAGAATCCATCAATGTAAATGAAAATACCAGCAACAGCCGTTTGCCCTGGATTGTGTTTTCAGATCGTGAGGACAATTATACCACCACTGCTCCGGGTGGTAGCCTGATCATGAAAAAAATAGGTTTTATGGAGCCTTTTTATGTGTCAAAACAAGAAAACGGTTACCTGAAACTGATCAAATACAAAGCAGGAATGATCAGGGGCAGAAAAATTAATGATAAAAAAAGTGCCATCAGCTATGGCTGGATTGCTAAATCAAAACTGCTTTTATGGCAACGCGCATTCTCTAACCAAAAAACAGGTTATGCCGAAAAATCTATAGGTATTGTAAATGGTAAAAATGCGTTAACCGAACCAAAATTCTATTTTGATACTACTGATTCCATTCTGGTTTACAACACCCCCGAACTGAAGGACAGACGTACAAAAGTAAGACTGCATGAAATAACTTATATTTATAAAAAATCCGAAGATGGCAAAAAATACCTGATTGGTTCTGACGATCAGCTTGTTGCCGATACGGCCTTAAAAAGTATTTATGGCTGGGTTTCATCAGAAGCCGTGCATAACTGGGGAGACCGCTTGTATATTACTTCGGCAAAACCTGGTGATGATAACAGCAACGATTCTACCGCAACAGCCATTAAAAGTGGAATGGGTAAAGGAACCGATTTTGTGATTGACCCTTTGCTGCCACGGGAAAACGTTATCCTTAAAAGTGTACCTGTAATCACCAATGAAGACAATGCGTACACCGTGGGGATAGCGGCAGATGTTTACAACAAGAAGGACAATAAAATTTTAACGATTAATGGTTCATCCCTTTCCTATCAGGATTACCTTAAACTCCGTAAAAACAAGAATAAGATCAATGTGCTGTTTGTGGTAGATGGCGGAAGTTCCATGACGAAATATTTATCCGGAATGACCAATACCATTGCTTCATTTGAAAATACCATGGGCGATTTCGGTAAGGGTACAAATATAAGCTACGGCGGTGTAGTATACCGTGGTGAATCTGGCTGCGCGCTTCAGGGAATCTTCGTCAGCCCAATTCAGAATGACTACCGGAAGTTAATGACCTTTTTATCCAACCAGGCCAAAAATACGTTGAGGTGTAATGGAGAAGTAGCTGAAGGACCTGTATTTGATGGCTTAAAAGCAGGCTTGAGCCTTTTTAAAGCCAAAAAGAATGAAACCAATCTCATTATCCTGGTGGGTAGTACAGGGAATATAGGTGGTACTAATAATTACCTGATTAATGAATTAAGTGAGCAGGTTGCCCTTGCAGATGCCCGGATTTTGGCACTTCAGGTATATAGTGATTTCAATCAATCGTTCAATAATTTTGTAATTCAGGCGCGTAAACTGGTTTCTGAATCAGCCATCCGTTCTGCTGAATACAGAAAAAACACCATGGTTAAAGGTGAAGGCTTAAAAAGCTTCCAGCCATATAACACCAGTCTTCAGGATTCAATCTCTTACTATCTGGATTATCCTAAAAATAGTTTGATCCAGGGAGGAGTGGTATTCCCAACCAAAGGATCTGTAAATTCAAACCAGAGCATGACGATAGCCCTACGCCGTTTTGTAAAAGAAACCAATATGGATATCGAAAATCAGATCAGTTCATTAGATAGCGCATTTCGTTTAACCGGTATTTCCCGTAAAAATCTTGCTGCAGATGTGGAAAGCCTGCTACCGCCACCAGTGGGTGCAGAAGTAGCAGACCGGATGCCGCATAATGCCTTTAAGTATTTCAGTACAGCAAACTTATCTGCTGATGTAGTGAAAAATAACCGATCAGCTTTGCAATATGCGATTGTGTTAAATAACATGGAATACAAACAGATTCTTGATGTTTTTTCAATCATGCTGGGCGAAAACCTGCAGGCAGATCAATCATCTTTCAGAAGGAAACTGGTTAAAAACTATATTAAAATGCCAAAGCAATTGTTGGGCATGAAAGTATCTTCTGGTGAGATAAAAGCGATGACACTGGCAGACTATGTTAAATTAGTAACCGGATTACCATTGAATAATGAGTTTTTAGCTAAGTATAAGGTCAATGATTTAAAGAGCACTTCCAAAATGCCACTGGATCAGTTTGAAAGTTATATCAAACTACTAAATCAATCCGTTCAGCAAATTAAGAGAGCGACACAGATAGAACAGCAGTTTTTATCTAATGGTAAAATATATTATTACATCACTGAAAATAATTTTAACCCGGCAGTTGTGCCAGTAACCAATTAAGGGATATGGCGATTACAAATTTAAGCGAGTCAGTTAAAACAGCCCTGCACATTGCACAGTCGCTGGCTAAGGAGTATAGAAATGAAGTATTTACCGCTGCGCATCTGCTCAAGGGTTTAATGCATAAAGATGTTGGATTAAGATCATTTATTACCGCTATCGGAAAAGATGAAGAATACATCAGTGAGTGGGCAGAGGTAAGGATCGAAGAACAGTCAAAATCTGCAGGCCTGAGCGATACCGTTAGTGGTGCCCCTGAAATCGCTGTTATATTTGAAGAAGCGGATAATGTACGTATAAAACTCGGGCTTGATTTAATTACTCCCGTTTGTGTGTTAACGGCACTGGCAAAGCCGGGAATAGGCTTTCAGCCAGATCAGTTAAAATCTTTTCCGATTAAGGAACGTGAAATTTTAGACCTTTATGTTAAAGACGAGGAAATTTCAAGAGTAGTTTCTCCTGATAAAGCCACTGCCGGAACCGAAAATAAAAGTACAGGCAATGCCCTGTATAAATATTGTATAGATCGCTTACAAATGGTTCGGGATGCTAAAACAGATCCGATAATTGGTCGTGATAAGGAAACCCGCATGATGATGGAAATTCTTTGCCGCAGAACCAAACCCAACGTCATTCTTACAGGCGATGCAGGCGTAGGTAAAACAGCTTTAGTTGATGGATTTGCTATCGATATTGTGAATCAGAATGTGCCCGACAGTTTGAAGCCCGTACAACTTTTTGAACTTGATCTGGGATCGCTAATTGCCGGTGCATCATATAAAGGGGAAATAGAAGATCGTTTAAAAAACATCATTAAAGAAGTAAAACAGTTTGAAAAAGCAGTACTCTTTATTGATGAAATCCACACCTTATTAGATAGTAAAGGGCCTTTAGGTGCCGGAATTGGTAATTTATTAAAACCAGAACTGGCCCGTGGAGAAATTACGGTAATTGGTGCTACAACGATTGATGAATACCGGAAAATTATTGAACCGGAACAGGCTTTCAGCAGGCGTTTTGAAGTCCTTCAGGTGAATGAGCCGAATGAAGAGAGCACCATCAAAATGTTGCAGAAACTCGCGGTGAAATATGAAGAACATCATGCCTTAAGTATTGAACCGGATGCATTGGGTGAATGTGTTCGCCTGGCCAAGCGATACATGAAAGACAGAAGACTGCCTGATTCTGCATTTGATTTACTGGACAGAACCATGGCTGCCATGAAAATGATGAATGACACATCTGATCAGGTAATTGCAAGTCTGGAAACGGACCTTGTGGCGCTGAATGCAGATGAAGAAAAATCAGAGGCGGATCAGTTTGCCGATTACAAATGGCTATTCTCTTTACTTCAAAATAAACTGAGCCCGGTTTTATTAGGCCGCTTAACGGATGAAACCCAAACAGATGCCTTTGAAACGGCTGATGAATACCAGGGTTATATCAATAGCAGTCTGCAGGAATTAAAGAAATATGCTGCTGAAAAGAGTGATAGGATCACTAAACAGGATATTGCTTCCATTGTGGCTTATAAAACTGGCATCCCAATGGGTAAACTGCAGGCAGGTGAGAAGGAAAAATTGCTGAATATGGAGCAATACCTTAAAAAGCGTGTGGTAGGTCAGGATCAGGCACTCAAGGCTGTTTCAGATGCTATACTGGAATCAAGAAGTGGGCTAAATAAAAAAGGACAGCCAATCGGGTCATTCTTTTTATTAGGTCCCACAGGAACAGGTAAAACCGAATTGGCCAAATCAATTGCCGAATTTTTATTTAATGATGAAAAGGCAATGATCAGGTTTGACATGTCTGAATTTAAGGAAGAGCACAGTGCGGCCTTACTTTATGGCGCGCCTCCGGGATATGTGGGTTATGAAGAAGGTGGTTTACTGGTGAATAAAATCAGACAACAGCCCTATTCTGTATTATTATTTGATGAAATAGAAAAAGCCCACCCTTCGGTTTTTGATACCTTTTTACAGATTTTGGATGAAGGTCATATGCACGATCGTTTGGGTAAGGAAGGAGATTTCAGCAATTCATTAATCCTGTTTACCTCTAATATCGGCAGCGAATGGATTGCCGAGCAAATTGGTAAAGGGGTTATACCGGCCTCAAATCAACTGATGGAAGTTATGGCTGGCCATTTCCGCCCGGAGTTTTTAGCCAGAATTTCGGAAATTGTGCCTTTTGCCCCGATTAATGAAAGTAATGTGGTCCGTATTTTCGAGATCCAGTTAAGCAGTCTGGTACAATCACTGAATAAAATGGGCATCGAATTTGAAATTGCGGAAGATGCCAAGAAAATGATTGCTTTGGATGGCTTTACCCCTAAATACGGCGCAAGGCAGCTGTCAGCCGTGATTAGAAATCTTTTGCGTCGGCCGATCTCTAAATACATCATTTCTGGTGAACTTAAAAAGGGATCTAAGATCGTGGTGAGTAAACATCCTGAAGAAGATCAGCTGGAATGGAAGATTATTCATCCTGAAGCATCAATATTGGAACAAAAATTGAGTTAAAATGTTAACTACTATATCATTATAAAATTTAACCTTAAACCTAAAACAGCATACTATGTTTAACTATGAAATTGGTGGAAACGAACGAAAAATCGATACATCAGAAGCATTCGCAGAAATTGCCCATAACAAAACGCTTTTTGTGCAAAAATTAACAGATAATGAACCCATTAAGCCAGAAAAGGTTGAGGGTTTAAAAACCGTTAAAGAAGTGTTTGATCACTACAAGCCCAATGTTAAAGTGGCTTTTGAGAAACAAGACGGATCAACCGTTGGTGAAACCATCAACTTTAATGACATGAGTGATTTTGGTGTGAAGAATATCATCAACCAAAGTAACTATTTAACCAATGTGAATATTGAAAGGGAAATGTCACTCAACGTAATCAAACAACTAAAATCCAACAAAACTTTAAAAGCTACCCTTGATGATGAAGAAACTAAACATGCTTTCATTAGTGCTTTGAAGAATTTTGTAGATGAACTGGAGCAAAATAAATAATCTAAACGCCAAGAAAACATGTCAAATCCTCAAGAATTAAACGCAGAACAAAATATATCCCAGGAAGCAGGCTTCAAACCGGCAGAAGGCAATAAGATAGCGAAAACATCACTTAAAGAAAACTTAGAAAAACTGGCCAGAGTAGGTGGTTTTGATTTGTTGGAAACTACGGTTGATGGCCTACAGAACTTAAACCCGGAAAGAAAAGCCAGAAAGCAAATCTTTTTAACAGGAGATGAGAAAAGAAAGGAACGTGAAGAACTGAAAAAGAAAATTCAGCTCTGGATCGACGTACTTGAATCTTCTACTTCTGTTGCGGATATGGTGGAGAAGAGTACCGAGAAATTAAACGCTGCGGAACAAAACCTGAATAAAAATATTGGTACAGCTTTAGAAAGTTCAAGAGAACTGGAGCAGGCATACCGGTCGGTTCACTTGTTTTACAAAAATACAGAAGCCGATAAGCTTAAAAATGTAGTGCTGTTGAACGCTTCAATGGATCAGATTAAGGATTTAGATAATCCTCGTTTTATCGATTACGTTGATGATGAGTTAAAGCAAAATTACGACCGTTTAGATTTACGTAAAAACTATTCACTAATGGTAGTGCCTGGTTACATGGGATCTAACAAAGTGCTGGAACGATGGGGTAAAATTGCGCACAACAATAAAGCCATGCTGGTAACAGATTTCGCCGATTTAGACCAGCCGGATGATGTGCTGGATCTATTTACGGCTGCTAATTTCACCGGTGCTGATGCTTTCCGTTCTAATGTTATTATGACCTGTAACTGGTTAGTAGGCAGGGGTAAAGTGGCGGAAGTAGGTGAGGAAGATGATTTAACAGTTCCGGGGTCTGCTGCATTAGCCGGAAAAATGTACTATACCTTAATGTCTCAGGTTACAGCCGGTAAAAAACATGGTGCCATTAATGAGGTAGACGGCGTTAAATTTGATTTGAAGAAAAGCGAAATCTCACATTTGGAAAGAGTAGGATTAGTGCCAATGGTTAATGAATATGGAAAAGTAATGGCATTCTCTGCTAAAACTTTATTTAATGGCGATAACATCGGCCTGCAAACTTATTCTGTAGTAAGGGTATTTGATTACATTACTAAAGTGTTGTTTGATTTCTTAAACAGAAGAGCTTTTGAAAACTGGACATCAAAAACAGAACAGGATTTACGTGGACAGATTGTGAAGTTTTTGGATGGTATTCAAGGTGCTGATCGCTTAATTGAACGTTTCAAAATTATGCGTTTCGAACGTGATGAACAACAAAAAGACAGAATTCATTTAGATATTCACATTACCCCATATTTTCCTGCAAAGAGTTTTGTAGTGAAATTAGACGGTCATAAAGGTGAAGATGAAAGTACCACCTGGGCATCTGAATACAATCAGCAATAAGAGAGCCTGAATGAATTCATGACAGGTTAAATGTGTTTTTAAAACAGGTTTACTGCAGACCTGGATTGATGATATTTATTTTTGTTAAGGTAAAAAACCTGGTCAGTCTGATCAGGTTTTTTCGTTTTTGATGCATGAGGTTAACAAAAACTTTATAGTTTTGTAACATCTACCGCCTCAAAAGCTAAATATCAACATATAAATGAAGCAAGTACTTATCCTAAATGGGGATATAGAAAAGACGGTATCCACAGATTTTTTGATTAATGCCTATAAAAAAGGTGCTGAAAGTGCTGGTGCAACAATTAGGGAAATTGCCATTATTGACCTGATCTTTAATTCCAATAAACTTTTTAATAACAGACAGATTGCCGAGCTGGAGCCTGACTTACAAAAGGCTTTAAATGCCATCAGACAGAGCAGCCATATTGTGCTTTTTTGCCCGGTTTATGTAGATCATATACCTGCCAAAATCAAAGGATTTTTTGACCGGTTATTTATGCCTGATCAGATTTTTCTGACTCAGCAACAAAACATTAATAATAACTTTAGCGGGCGTTCTGCCCGGATTGTTTCTATTTTAGATGAAGCTACTTTTAAAGAATGGAAAGCAAATAAGAAAACAACATATCTCGCAATTAAAAAAGCGGTGTTTGAAAAATGTAAGATAAGCCCTGTATTAACCAATACCATGGGCGAATTACATTCTCTGGAAAATCATTATAGCCAAAAATGGGTGGCCAAAATGGAAAAATTCGGATTTCAATTAATTTAGTAGACAAACCCACAGTGGAATAACATGCCCAAAAGTGCTACATATTGTGGAGAATTACTACAATCAGCATTTTGTTTTATGAAGCATATTAAAGTCTTTAATTATTTTTTGTAAATTCTTTACCATAAAAATCTTGTCGCAGGCGTTTGTAAAAGGGATATTTGTAACATTACTTTTATGGTTTATCAAATTTTAAAATACGTTAACTGATTGCTGGCCTGATATTTGGTTTATATTTTGTGTTGTAGCAAAAGCTACATTAACAAATTTTAACCTTTAAATTTAGACCCTATGGCTTTCAAAGCTAGATTGAATTTTTCGGGCAAGGAGTACGATGTGCTTCATTGCGCCTATGCATTAAACCGTGATGTAGATGCTAAAGGAAGACCCTCTTCCGGAGTTTATGGCGGTACCATTGATATTGAGATTGAGTCAACCGAAGACACCTCCATTATCGAAGCAATGGTAAACAATCAGTACAAACCCATTACCGGAACCCTTCTGATTAAGAAAACGGAAGAAGATGCCAAAATGAAAGAAGTTGATTTTGAAGATGGCTACATTGTCAAGTATTCCGAAGGAATCAACATTGTGGGCGATCACCCGATGACGCTTAAATTCCAGATCTCGGCCAGAAAGCTGAAACTCGGAAATGCAGAGCATTTAAACGATTGGCCTAAAGCGTAAAGGAAGTAGAAATAAAAAGGTTAAAGGGATAAGGTTAATTAAATGCCGAATGCTCATGACCATGCTCTTCACTACAGCCAATTGCTAATCACAATTCATTTTTTCAAAAACATTTAAAACTTACCAAAATGGCATTTAAAACCAGATTAACATTAGGTTCAAAAGAATTTGATGTTTTACAGTGCAGCTTTTCATTAAACAGGGATGTAGACGCTAAAGGCCGTCCATCATCAGGTGTATACGGTGGTACCATTAACATCGAAATTGAATCAACTGAAGATACTTCAGTCATCGAATCAATGGTGAATAACCAATACAAACCACAATCAGGAACGATTGTCTTCAAAAAAGGTGAAGAAGATGCTAAAATGAAAGAACTAACTTTCGAAGATGGCTATATCGTTCAATATAGTGAAGGTATCGCCGTGAA
Source organism: Pedobacter sp. GR22-10 (assembly GCF_026239715.1). Taxonomy (NCBI): domain Bacteria; kingdom Pseudomonadati; phylum Bacteroidota; class Sphingobacteriia; order Sphingobacteriales; family Sphingobacteriaceae; genus Pedobacter; species Pedobacter sp. GR22-10. Next base: position 351,730 of record NZ_JAPIVR010000003.1, on the reverse strand, counting down.
TGACAATACCCCAATGACACTTACTTTCGTGGTATCAGCCAGAAAACTCAAACTGGGTAATGCAGAACACGAAAACGATTGGCCAAAGGCTTAAATTATATTTTAATATAAAGATTAGAAGCGATTGGTACAAGCCAATCGCTTTTGTTTATCACATATGAAATTTAAACCACTAATCTAATATTCGAGACAAAACCACCCTACTGTGTATTTTGAGCTTGATTGTATTTAAGAATTAACATTATAAGCTTTTTAAACATTTAATTCTGTGCAATTAGTACAATACTTATTTAACTGAGCACTGTAAGTGAATTGGATTTTGTTCAGATCAACATCGCATGCCTTTCTGAATGAGTTTCAGTTGATTTTTGATCCACCAATGGAATGATCTAAAAGGAGTGGCTAACGCTCATACAAGTTCATAAATTGATTGCATTGTTCAGTGTATAGTGTTTGAAAAATACATTCATTAAAAGCCAAGAGGATAATTAGCATTCTACTGGAGCGAAATTAACTGCTTTAATATATACTCGTTAGCCATTATATATGAGTAAGATACATTGAATTTGGCTTGGTATTTGGGGGCAATAGTAATGCTGAAATTACCAAGTTTTAATTCTAAAATTTAAAATCTTGGCTTTCAAAGCTAGATTTAACTGTGATGTGAATGCGCTAGAGGGAAGTAGTCTATCATCCGCAGTCTTCTGCGGCGGTGTGAAATAGAATATTGAAATCGGATGCCTTAATATCGGAGCGATGGTCAATAAACAATACAAGCCTATTACCGGAAAGCACCTGATTTGGAAATAGGGAAAAAATACCAGAATAATAGAAATGGTTTTAAACAGGATGATATGGTAAGGTATTCCGAAGGAATAATATTTTTGGCATCACCTGATGCCCATGAAATTCCAGATATCCATTGAAGGCATTTATATATCTTTCACCTAATGATCGTTTACTAATGAAAAAGACCAAAACCATAAAAATAGTAAAGCCATCACAACCAACAGACCTGGAGTACATCAAAATGTTTGATGATTGTGTTATTGACTCAACTAAAATTGGAACAATTGATAAAACGATAGATGACAATATCAATGCCAACAGAAACCGGTATACTGATATTTCCAATCAGGTATCAGGCAATTCTTTGGCTTCGCCATTTGCATCCGGGTCTTTATTTGAGCCAGTTCATGCATTCAATTTAATTAAGCCGCTGGATACATCCATAGGCCTTTTTCAGGCCAATCCAGCGGAAGAACCTTTTCAGGATTTTGTGACAGGCTCATCAAAAATTCCATGGTACTTTATAGCTTGTACACATTATTTAGAATGTAGTTTTGATTTTAAGAAGCATTTGCATAATGGAGATCCTTTAACAGGTTATACCAAACGGGTACCCGCTAACAGGCCAAAAGTAGGGCATGGGCCTCCTTTTACCTTCGAAGAAAGTGCTGTTGATGCTTTAAAGTTTAAAAAATTTAATGAAATCACCAACTGGAGTCTGCCAACAGTTTTGCGTCAACTGGAAGCGTACAATGGTTTTGGATATTTTAAGTACCATAGCATTAATTCTCCCTATCTGTGGAGTTATTCCAATCAATATCAAAAAGGAAAATATGTTTCTGATGGGAAGTTTGACGCAGAAGCGGTTTCTAAACAAATGGGCGCAGCAGTTATTCTGAAAAGAATGGAACAACGCGCACTGATATATATACCAAGGCACTAATATATGAACTGGATTAAAAATTTAACAGCCATAGTGGTTTTGCCTTTTTTCATTTGCTGCACTACGGAAAACGGCCGGGGGCAGCAAATGATGAATAAACAAGCAGATCAGAAATCGCATCGATCCTTGTCTGAAAAGCCTTTGACCAGTTTAAGTGATGAGCAGGAATTCAGAAGAGTACTGGAAAGTTTAAAGCAAAATCTAAGGAAGAAAAGTTTAAAAAATGTTTCTGCCTTATTAAATTATCCTTTTTATACCAGTCATAAACAAGCCTCTAATGGCATTGGAATACCTGATGATCCCATCAATCTGTCAGAATTTAATACGTATAAATCTGCTATTTTTAATACTGATGTGATGCGGATTCTGCCTTTATGTAAAGAAGATAACTTATCTGAAATTGACGATAAAACAGATGAGGTTTATTATCGTTCACTCAAAAAAATAACTGATGCCGGCAGTAAAATGTATGAAGTTTATATGCAATACCCTGAACGCGATACACAAGCTGAAAGTTATTTCAGCTTTATCTTTGGCAAAGTAAATGGTAAATTTAAAATGCTGGCTACCTACGCTAAGTGGCCTGTTAAATAATCTTCCTATAACCGTATCTATTACATAGAATGCCCCTCTCTTTTAGCCTCCCTGATGATTTCTTCTGGCGGTAAAAGAAGAGCCGGCAGAAGCAATAACCACACAGGCCACGGCAACACATTCTGTAAAGGAAAGGTATTCCTGTAAAAATACAAAGGCTGCGAGTGATGCCACTGCAGGTTCCAGACTCATTAATATACTAAAGGTTTTGGCCGGTAGTTTCTTTAATGCACTCATTTCAAGGGTAAATGGAATGGCGCTCGAAAGTAAGGCAAGTGCTGCACCGAGGCCCAATAATCTGGGGGTTAATACACTAAAACCCCCGCTGAAAATGCCGAAGGGTAAAATAACAATAGTGGCGATGAGCATACCTGCTGAAACAGCTTCGCCGCCTTTCATTATTTTTGATATTTTACCGCCCAATACTATATAAGCTGCCCAAAAAGCACCAGCAAGCAAAGCCAGTAAAATTCCTCCAATATTTAATCCATTGCTGTGCCAGGGGGCAATTAAAGCAATACCAATTATCGATAAAGAAACCCAGATAAAATCTATGGCCTTTTTGGACGTAGAAATGGCTAGAATTAAAGGGCCGACAAATTCGAGTGTTACCCCCAACCCAACAGGAATTCGTTCGATTGCTAAATAGAATATCATATTCATCAATCCAAGCGTGCTGCCATACAGGAAGACATACTGCCACTGTTTAGCATTTAATTTAAAAAGATTGGGACGAAAAGTAATGAAAAGAATTACGGCTGATAATCCAATTCTGAGTGATGCAGTAGCCGCCGCACCTATCTCCGGGAAAAGCCCTTTTGCGATAGCTGCCCCACACTGAACGCTGATTATGGACGTAATAACGGCAGGAATAGGTGGGATATTAAATTTACTTTTCATAGAAATGATAAACGAGCGGCGAAATTACATATTTATCGGATGCCACTATCAATCAGATGAGCATTATGGCTCTTCTATTATAAAAAAAGAGGCGAAGATCAGATCCACGCCTCTCGCAAAAGTACTTTAATGAAGTTAGCAGAACAACTCCTGCTCGTCTCTGTTTTCAGTCGGTATTTTCTTTAGAAAGTCGTCAAATGCAGAACCAATATTGTCAGAATAAATGCCATAAGCGTCCAAAATAAAGCCAATATTATGATCAGAATCTTCCACCAAATAAAGAACGGAATTATCGCCGGGATCAGACTGGCCCTCAAAGCGGTATGTTTTTACAATCGTAAGGTCTTCAGGCTTATAAATCTTATCTAATGATTTACTTTGCATCTTACCGTGATCTGTCATCTTTAATTCATTATCTCTTCCTTTCAGCCTCAATTTCTCTAAAATTTGACTCAAGGTGTTCATTTCAAATGGCTGTTCCATAGTTACATGATTTTATATTGAATAAACACTACGTAACGTAAATGGTTTTGTAATCATATTTTAAAAAGCAAACTAAATGATTGTCAATGTGTTTGATATAAAACTAAATATGAAAACAATGAAAAAATATTTTTTAGGCTTAGCCATTGCGGGTATGGCATTCATCAGTGCCTGTTCTCAAAAGGAAACAGAACTCGCTACTGCAAATCTTTCTGAAACTGCAGATCCATCTAAAAACATTGGTACTGTAAAGTTCTACGGACTTAGTGACGGGAAAATTAAAATGGATTTAAAATTAAAGTTTGCATCAAAGGCAGATAGTAATGTTGCTGTACATTTTCATGAACATGGCGATTGCGGTGATATGGGTGAAAATACTCATGGACATTGGAATCCAACAAAAGAGGACCATGGGAAATGGGGTTCGGGGTCGTATCATAGTGGTGATATCGGCAACATTAAACTAGATAATAAAGGAGAGGGTGAAATTTCAGTTACCACTGACCGATGGAGTGTGCAGGATGGCGATGTGAAAAATATCATTGGAAGAGGCATTATTGTTCATGGAGGAACTGATGATTATAAAACGCAGCCAACTGGTAATTCAGGTCCTAGAGTAGGTTGTGGTGTCATTGAAGCAGTTAAAAAGTAACCTTTAATTTAACCATATCAGAAAGCGATTAAATATTAATCGCTTTTTTTATGCAATTTTAACAAGACTGTCATCATCATAAAAAAGATAAGATATGGCAACTTTAAATGAATCTCCTCGTGGCAAGGCCCATAAAGGAAAAATCAGAAAAATAGCTCCACGAGTGGATTTAACCGCAATGGTTGATCTCATGTTTCTGCTTACCACGTTTTTTATGCTGACGACCTCTTTAGGTACATTAAACGCGGCAGACATCGCTAAGCCCGATCCTTGTGATGATTGTACAATTGATTATCCTGCTTCCAGAACAATGACAATCTTGCTAGGGAGAAATAATATGGCAATCAGTTATCTCGGTACACCAGCAGGTGCAAGTATGAAAGTAATGCCCGTCAGTGAAATTTATAATCAGATCAGACTGAATAAATCAGTGATTGCAAAATCCCACGGTAATAATGAAAGTAAATATATGCTCGTGATCATAAAGCCTGTCAAGACAGCAAAATTCCAGGATTTTGTTGATGTTATTGATGAAATGAAAATTGCAGCGATTAAATCCTACAGCATTGATGATCAGCATTTCGATCCTTTAGAAATAGAAACACTAAAAGCAAATGATTTATAAGGTACATAAATAAGAAAATCCCGGTGTTCGCCGGGACATTACTCATGTTGTTAAAAATGCTTAAATGCCAAAAGCAGCCTTGACCTGGTCTACATAATCTAATTTTTCCCAGGTAAATAACTCAACCGTAACGGTCTTCTCTTCACCATTTGGCGTTCTGAAGGTTTTGCTAACGGTTTCAGGTGTTCTGCCCATGTGGCCATAAGCAGCAGTTTCACTGTAAATCGGATTTCTAAGTTTTAAGCGTTGCTCAATAAAGTAAGGGCGCATATCAAAAACTGATTCAACAATTTTAGCAATTTCGCCATCTGTTTTACCCACCTTGCCAGTACCATAAGTATTAATGTAAATTCCCATTGGTTTTGCAACGCCGATGGCATATGATACCTGAACTAAAATTTCATCAGCAATGCCGGCCGCAACCAGGTTTTTAGCAATGTGACGGGTAGCATAAGCAGCACTTCTATCTACTTTGCTTGGATCTTTGCCAGAGAAGGCACCACCACCATGTGCACCTTTACCACCGTAAGTATCAACAATAATTTTTCTGCCGGTTAAACCTGTATCCCCATGTGGGCCGCCAATTACAAATTTACCGGTCGGATTAATGTGGTATTCAATTTTATTATTAAATAAATGAGCATATTGTGGATTACTTTTGATGATTCTTGGAATTAAAATCTCCACTAAATCAGATTTGATTTTAGCCAGCATAGTAGCTTCTTCATCAAAATCATCATGTTGTGTAGAAATTACAATTGCATCAATGCGAACAGGTTTATTATGATCATCATATTCTAAAGTAACCTGACTTTTCGCATCCGGGCGCAGATATTTAATCTCGTCGTTTTCACGTCTTAAAACAGCTAATTCCTGCAATAATTTGTGAGAAAGATTTAAAGCCAAAGGCATATAATCTTCCGTTTCATTGGTGGCATAACCAAACATCATGCCCTGGTCGCCGGCGCCCTGTTCCTCTTTGCTGCTCCTGTCTACCCCCTGGTTAATGTCCTGAGATTGTTCATGTATGGCGGATAAAATGCCGCAGGAGTTAGCCTCAAACATATATTCACTTTTGGTGTAACCGATTTTCTTGATTACATCACGGGCAATTTGCTGTACGTCTAAATAAGTTTTAGATTTAACCTCGCCGGCTAAAATTACCTGGCCGGTAGTAACCAAAGTTTCACAGGCCACTTTCGATTCCGGATCAAAAGCTAAAAAATTATCAATTAATGCATCCGAAATTTGATCGGCAATTTTGTCTGGGTGGCCTTCAGATACAGATTCTGATGTAAATAAATACGACATCTATTAAGTTTTAATGATAAATAAACATTTATAAAAGCGCCAATGACCCCTGGAAACAGGTTCTACATGATTGAAGGAGGTATTAGCACTTTTTTTTAAGTGGTTGCAATCCGTTCCGAATCTCTTCGGAATAGCAAATCAGTCCACTATATTATGCGACAAAATTAGCATATTTTCTTTATTTCAAAAATTATAGATTATTTTGTACCCTCATTCTTTACGTTTTGCACACAAAGCACAATATACTTTTTATCATAAACCCAATTTCAGGTGGGAAGGGAAAACTGCGGATCCCTGATTTTATAGATAAATATCTCGATAAGGAGAAGTTCAATGCAAACTTTGTATTTACAGAATACATTGGCCATGCCGCTGAACTTGCCGACGAAGCCGCCAATAAAAATTTTGACATTCTCATTGCCGCTGGTGGAGATGGCACTATAAATGAAGTAGCGACTAAAGTACTTCAGCATCAAAAGATTCTGGGTATTTTGCCTCTGGGTTCAGGAAATGGACTGGCCAGGTTTCTGCAGATCCCTAAAAATCTTCGTCAGGCCATATTAGCCATTAACCGTTTGAAAATAGATAAAATTGATACGGCAACCTTCAATAATAAAAAATTCTTTAACCTTGCCGGAATCGGTTTTGATGCTCACCTGAGCTCCGTTTTTTCAAATGATAAGAAAAGAGGACTTGCCGGCTATGTAAAATTAGGTTTGAAGGAAGTTTTTGGTTATCGTGCACAAAAATATATTATTGATATTGACGGAATAGAATATCAAAGAAATGCATTTGCAATCAGCATAGCCAATTCCTCACAATATGGTAATGATGTTTTTATTGCGCCGGGCGCATCCATTAGGGATGGTCTTTTGGATGTTTGTATCATTAAGCCATTTTCACTGCTAAAATTGCCTCTTTTAGGTTATGTAATGCTAAAAGGAACTGCTGAACATTCAGAAATGATTGAGATCATCAAGGGTAAACAGATTAAAATTCTCAGAGAAACCGATGGGGCCGTGCATATAGATGGTGAACCTTTAAAAATGGGCAAAGAGATAGCGGTGAGTGTAGCCCCTCTTTCATTGAGTGTCGTCGTTCCCTAGCAAATTTTCTTATTGATCATTTCGCTTACATTTGTACCTATGAAACCTAAAAAAAACAGCTTGAGCGATCTTGGAGGAATTATGTTTTCTACCAATCCCGACTTTGAATACCAGGAAGAGGCAGATGATCAAACTACATTGCCCAATAATCAGCAGGATTTACGGGTAATGCTGGATAAAAAAAATCGTGGAGGAAAAGCAGTAACGCTCATTACAGGCTTTAACGGGCGAGATGAAGACCTTGGGGTTCTAGGGAAAATGTTAAAGACCAAGTGTGGCGTAGGTGGTGCCGTTAAAGATGGTGAAATTATGATTCAGGGAGATGTCAGAGATAAAGTGATTGCTATTCTTCAGAAAGATGGTTATAAAGTTAAAAAAGCTGGGGGCTAAAAAATCCGGTGCTTAAATGCGATTAGAATATTTTCCTTAAATGATCCTTTCTACTTCAGTTTTTAAGTCAGTCTTAGTGTATTTTTTTAATTTTTTTTCGATCTAAAATTTTGATTTAATTATTTGTATGTCAATACTTTAAGTATTAGTGTATTTGCTACAATATGTAAATAAATAGTTAAAAATATTGGTTTTTGTGATCAATAACTATTTACCTTTGCTGCACTAATCAACTTATTGTTTATGAGCAAAAAGAAATTGCAAGCACCAGATTTAGGCTATTTAAATCTGGGTGAAAACATGACTGTAATGTACCAGTTGTCGCCAATGGAGCTAATTGATGAAGCCCTGGTAAACAGAGAAGGTACATTGGCGTCTTCAGGAGCTTTGGCTGTTGATACGGGTAAATTTACAGGACGATCTCCCAAAGACAGGTTTATCGTATATGACAATCTTACTGAAGACATGATTTGGTGGGGAGATGTAAATATTAAAATCGCTCCATCGCATTTCGATCAGCTTTTTTCTAAAATGACCAGCTATCTGCATAATAGGAAAATTTATGTACGTGATGCTGCGGCCTGCGCCAAACCGGATGTTGCCATTTCAATCCGTGTTATTACAGAAACCGCTTATCAAAATCTTTTTGCCCATAATCTTTTTCTCCGTCCGGAACATGATGACTTAGGCAAGTGTCCGGAATGGTCAGTTATTGCGGCGCCGGGTTTTCTGGCCAATCCGCTTACTGACGGGACGCGCCAGGAAAATTTTTCGGTCATTAATTTTACAAAAAAAATGATTCTGATTGGTGGAACCGGATATACAGGTGAAATCAAAAAGGGAATTTTTTCTGTATTAAACTTTATATTGCCTGTTTATAAAAATGTTTTACCCATGCATTGCTCTGCCAACGTAGGTAAGGAAGGAGACACAGCGATCTTTTTTGGTTTGTCTGGCACGGGCAAAACAACTTTATCTGCAGATCCGCAAAGAAAGCTGATTGGTGATGACGAACATGGATGGGATGAAAACTCGGTGTTTAATTTTGAGGGAGGTTGTTATGCCAAATGCGTGGATCTCACTGAAGAAAAAGAACCGCAGATTTATAAAGCCATCAAATTTGGTGCTTTATTGGAAAACATTAATTTTCAACCCGGAACGCAAGATGTTGATTATGGTAATACCGATAAAACCGAAAATACAAGGGTAGCCTATCCGATTGATTTCATAGATCATGCGGTAATACCTTCTGTCGCATCTATTCCAAAAAATATATTTTTCTTAACAGCCGATGCTTATGGCGTGTTGCCGCCTATTTCAAAGTTAAATGTAGAACAGGCTATGTTTCATTTTCTAAATGGCTACACGGCCAAAGTTGCCGGTACAGAGACAGGTATTACAGAACCTCAGCTTACTTTCTCGGCCTGTTTTGGCAAAGCCTTTCTGCCATTGCACCCATCCGTATACGCCGGTCTTTTAGGTGAAAAAATGGAAAAGGAAAATGTGAATGTATGGTTGGTTAATACAGGATGGAGTGGAGGACCATATGGCATTGGAAAAAGAATAAAATTAAGTTATACCAGATCAATAATCAGTGCCGCTTTAAAAGGAGATTTAGATCATCATCACTATAAAAAGCATCATGTTTTTAAATTAACGATTCCTTTACATTGTCCTAATGTGCCTGATGAGATATTGGATCCCTCAAAAACATGGAGTAATCAGGAAGAATACTTTATTAAAGCGTATGAACTGGCAAATGCCTTTGACCAGAATTTTAAGCAGTTTGAGCAAACCAAAGTGTCAAAAGTACACCCTAAATCGTTAAAATTGTGCTAAAAGCACTTTAAAATGCATTTTTTGAACGAAAAATTTGCAAATAGAGATTTTTTTAGTTTTTATTGTGAAAGAATTGTCTCCGGCTGAGGCAATTTTTTTGTTATACACCCTGTACGTTTGCAATAAACCATATCGTTAGGTAACGATTTAATTGTTTATTGATTTATTAATTTGTAATTTAAAATCAATTTATAAATTTGTTTTTCGCAACAAAATCAGATCGCATCCGTTGTGTGTAGTACAAAAGATAAAACAGCTAAAAATTAAAAACAAGAACTAAAACTAAAAATTAAAAAAAATGGCAAACGCACCAAAACCAACAACTGTTAAAAAAGAGAGCTCTTCAAGTGCATCAAATGTTTTCGCAACATTGGTTATTCCTATTTGTATCGTAATTGGCTTTATTATCTGGAGATTCGTATTGGGTGATCCGGCAAACTTTATTGACAATAATAACGAGAACTTACCATTACCAAACAACTATCCAGGTACAGCTTACAAAGGTGGTCCAATCGTGGCAATCTTAATCGGTTTATTATTAACTACTATCGTTTTCTCTATCGAGCGTTTAATCGTAATTGGTAAAGCAAGCGGAAAATCAAGCTTAGATACCTTCATCATTAAAGTAAAAGGTTTATTAAACGCTGGTAACATCGAAGCTGCTAAAGCTGAGTGTGACAAACAACAAGGTTCTGTTGCTAATGTAATTAAATCAGGATTAAAAAAATATAGCGAAGTTGAAGCTGATACTAATTTAGATGTTGAGCAATCAATCGTTGCCATCCAAAAAGAAGTTGAAGAAGCTACAGCCTTAGAAATGCCTATGTTAGAGCAAAACTTAACCATTATTGCTACCTTGGTTTCAATTGGTACGTTAATCGGTTTATTAGGTACAGTAACAGGTATGATCCGTGCTTTCGCCGGTTTGGCAAACTCTGGTGCTCCAGATCAATCAGCATTAGCGGTAGGTATCTCTGAGGCGTTAATTAACACGATGACTGGTATCGGTGTATCTACTTTAGCGATCATCATGTATAACGTATTAACATCAAAAATTGACAAGTTAACTTATGCAATTGACGAAGCTGGATTTAGCATCGTTCAAACTTACGCTAGTTCGCATAAATAATATTTTGAAATAATTTTTACCGGCTTTATGGAAAACCGGCAAAAAGATCATCATTATTAAAAAGTTAAAATATTATGCCTAGAATTAAAGTTAAAAGAACCAGTACGGTAACAGATATGACTGCCATGTGCGATGTAGCTGCGCTGTTACTTACGTTCTTCATATTAACTGCTACGGCAAAGCAACCAGAACCATTAGCGGTATCTACGCCTTCATCAACATATGAATTTAAGGTGCCAGCTGAGAACAATGCAACATTAACCATTGGTCAAGGTAAGGTATTCTTTGAAGTGGCTGGCCAAAAAGTAAGGGCTAGAACCTTAGAGTTAATTGGAGAGCAGTACAAAATCAAGTTTACACCTGATGAAGTAAACAGGTTTTCGGTTATCGGAACCTTTGGAGTACCGGTTGCAGACCTTAAAAAGTTTATAAATATGCCAGGTGGCGATCGGATGAAGCCAGGTGTTCAAACAGGTATTCCTACAGATTCTACTGATAACCAGTTGAATAACTGGGTTTTACTTGCGCGTAAAGCAACCGCTGAAGTTAATCAGCAACCAATGCGTGTAAGTATCAAAGGAGATTCAAAAGAAGAATATCCTGTAATTAAAAAGATCGTGGATGTATTGCAGAAGCAAAAAGTTAACAAGTTTTTATTGGTAACCAACGCAGAAGCTAGAAGAAAATAAGAAATGGCAGAATTAAACACAGGCGGGAAGAAAGCCACGCCAAGAGTCGATATGACGCCGATGGTAGATTTGATGTTCCTTTTGGTTACATTCTTTATCTTAACTACATCAATCTCTACGCCTCAGGCGATGGATATTGTAAAGCCTGATAAGGATGATAACAACAAGGACAATAAATTGGAACTGAAAGCTTCTAAAACCATGACTATTTTATTGGGTAAAAGCGATAAGGTAGCCTGGTATATGGGAGAAGCTGGTGCATCAGCTCCAACTATAGAAAGTTTATCACAGGTTGAAAAAGCGATTATCGATAACAGAAAAGTTGCAGATGCATCTGGAGTGAAAGGTGATTTCGTGGTATTGGTTAAACCAACCAGCGGATCAAATTTCAAAAACTTCGTTGATATCATGGATGAATTGGAAATATTAAAGGTTAAAGTTCGTCAGATTGATGATGACAATATTCTTGATAATGAAAAAGCATTCATGAAGGAGAAGGGTATTTTATAATTGTTAAATCCGTAATCATGTCAAAATTAGATATATTAAGAAAGGAGTGGATTGAAGTAGTTTTTGCTGAAAAGAACAAAAGCTACGGAGCCTACCAATTGCGTAAAACCAATGGGGCCAATACCACACGGGCATTAATTATTGGTTCAATAGTATTCCTTGCACTTTTCTTCGCTCCAAAAATTTATGGCCTTATTAAAGGTTCGATGAATGATACTGAGCAGGTAGAAAAAGCACAGGAAGTAGTTATTGCGCCACCGCCACCAGTTGATCCAAAAACACCACCCCCACCACCGGTAGAGCCACCGCCACCAAAAGTGGATCAGGTTAAAATGCCGCCTCCAATTGTTAAGCCTGATGAGCAGGTGCGTGATGAGGAACCGCCAACAGTAGAAAAATTAAAAGAGGCAGATCCAGGTCAGAGAGATATTAAAGGTGATCCAACCGCTGATATCGTAATCGCTGAACCAGTTGGTGAAGGTCCGAAAAGAGAAGCTGCAGTTGCGGTTGATGATAACAAGGTTTATGACTTCGTTAGTATCGAGAAGCAGCCAGAATATCCTGGAGGTATCGCTAAGTTCTACAAATATTTAGGAGGAGCGATTAAATACCCACCAATGGCACAGGAAAATAACGTACAGGGTAAAGTATTTTTATCTTTCGTTGTTGAAAAAGATGGTAAATTGACAGATATTCAGGTTACCCGTGGTTTGGGTAGCGGAACTGATGAAGAAGCCATCCGTGTGTTAAAAGCGAGTCCACGCTGGAACCCAGGTATCCAGAATGGTAAGCCGGTAAGGGTAAAGTATAACATCAACGTTAACTTTACATTGAACTAAAAGTAAATGTTAAATTTTGATATTTTCAAGCAAAAATCGCCTAAACAGCGGTTTTTGCTCATTTTAGGCCTACTCACCTTTGCTTTATATTTAGTGATGGGGCTTGCCTTCATCTTTTGGGCACCACTTGCAATAAGGTTTAATTTTATTCCGGCATGGGGGCGTATTGCCATAGGTGTATTTTTAATTTTTTATGCTTTTGTAAGGCTATTAAGCCTTGGCAGAAGAGACTAAAATCCTGAAATGAGAAACATACTTTTAATATTTATGATCTTGGGATTCATTTCTTGTAAAAGAAAGGAAAAGACCACTCAGGTTAAAGAAACAAGAACAAGCGGAATATTGAAAATTCTGGTTGATGAAAGTGTAAGTCCTATCGTTCAGGAGCAGATTGATATTTTTAGTCTGGATTACCCAGATGCCAAATTTCAGATTACAGTTAAACCTGAAGAAAAGATTATTCCCGCTTTTCTGAATGACAGCGTAAGGGTAATTGTAATGCCCAGGTTACTGACTAAAGCAGAGGAAAAATACTATACTCAAAGGGGCATCAGGATAAATGCTACCCGGTTTGCCGTTGATGGCATTGCATTAATTACCAATAGAGACAATATCGATAGTACTATTACCGTTAAAGAGGTTATTGATATTTTACAGGGGAAGACTTCAGCAAAAAAACTGGTTTTTGATAACACCTATTCAAGTACCTTTCAATACTTTAAGCAACTGGCTAACATCAGTCAGTTTCCAGCTCAGGGTGTCTATTCAAAAAACTCAAGTGCAGAAGTAATTAAATTTATTGCTGAAGATAAAAATTTTATAGGTATTTTAGGGGTTGATTGGGTTTCAGATAGAAATACAAAATATGCTGAATACCTGTCGAAGATTAAAACACTTGGTGTAAAAAATTTGAAAGGTAAGCCAGGAGATGATCAGTTTTATAAACCAACACAGGATAATCTTATAAATGGAATCTATCCTTTTCTAAGAAACGTAAATATTATAGATTGTGAGGGTAGAGATGGTTTAGGCACAGGATTTGCAACATGGTTAAGAAGTCAGCGAGGACAATTAATTGTACTTAAATCTGGACTTGGTCCACATAAGTTAATGCCTAGAGAGATTAACCTGACAAAAGGAAAATAAATAACAAATTATAAATTGAACCACGAAGTTATCTCAACAGACACTTCATTTTTATTAAAAAAACAGAATATCCGATGAAAATTTTAAAGAAAGCAATAACCTTAAATGTAGGTTTGGTGTTGATGGGTTCTGCAGTTTTTGCTCAAAATTTAAATGATGCGAAAAAAGCCATTGACGCTGAACAATATCAGAAAGCAACATCAATGCTAAAATCATTGGTAAGCTCACAAGCTTCAAATGGCGATAATTATTATAATCTGGGTTTGGTTTATTTAAAAACAGGTTATATTGATTCAGCCCGTGCTGTTTTTACTAAAGGCGTAACAGCAGATGCTAAGAATAACTTAAACCTGATTGGTTTAGGTGAAGCAGATATGTTATCTAATAACCCAACTTCTGCTAAAACCAATTTCGATAAAGCAATCGAAATGGACAAAAAAAATTATAAAACCTATCTGGAAATCGGTAAAGCTTATTTAGCGCAGGATAAACCTAGTGATGATGTGTCTAAACCAGATTTTACCAATGCTTTAGCGAATATTACTAAGGCTGATGAATTAGATTCGAAAGATAAGGATGCAGAGGTTTTCTTGGCTTTAGGTGATGCTTATGCATTGCAAAAGAAAAATTCTGAGGCATTAGGTCCTTACATGCGTGTTGGTGATGTAGATCCTAACAATCGCAGGGCTAAAACGCAGATTGGTAAAATGTATAAAGAATCAAGAGCGTTTCCTGAAGGTGAAAAAGAATTACAGGATGTAATTGCTGCTGATCCGAACTATGGACCGGCTTATCGTGAATTAGGTGAGCTTTATCTACAATGGAGCAGCTTTGGTACTGATCAGGAAAAAGCTAAAAAAGGAATTGAGAACTATAAAAAATATATGGATTTAACAGATAAATCTTTAGAGTCTCAGTTACGTTATGCACAGTTCTTGTTTTATGCAAAGGATTACGCAACATTAGAGCAGGTAGCATCAACAATCCAGGCTCCGGCAAATGATCCAAAAAGTGCTGTTGTTTCTAGGTTAAAAGGATGGGCTGCTTACGAGAATAAAAATTATCCTGCAGCTTTAACCAGTATGAATGAGTTCTTTGCAAAAGAAAAAGATCCAAATAAAATCTTGGGTTTCGATTATTTGTACTTAGGTAAAGCACAGTTGAAATCTGGACAGGATAGTTTAGCATTAATTAATATTACTAAAGCTGTAGAAAAAGATTCAACCAACGTTGAAGCATTAGCAGAGGTGGCTAAAACCTTCTTTGACGCAAAGAAATATACAAAGGCTGCTCAAATATATGATAAAGTAATTGCTGCTAATCCTAATGGAAAAGGTGTATTATACAGTTATTTTTATGATGGCTTAGCTTATTACTTTGATTATGCTACTCAATATTCAGCAAAGAAAAACCCTTCAAAAGATTTATTAGTGAAGGCGGATTCATCTATTGCTAAAGTAGCTCAGCTTGCTCCGGAAACTACTGATGCATATTTATATCGTGCAAGGGTTAATAGTTTATTGGATGATGAAAAAGCACCAAAAGGATTAATGGTGCCTCATTTTGAAATGTTTATCAAAAAGGTAACTGAAAAACCAGAATTGGTTACACCGAATGCTAAAAAATTATCAGAAGCATATGATAACCTTGGAGGATATTATTTCAATACTGATAAAGCAAAAGCAAAAGAATACTTTGATAAGAGCGTTGCTGTATATCCAACAGGAACATTTGCTGCTGCAAAGCTGAAAGAGTTATCTGCTCCTGCAGCAAAAGGAAAAGGTAAATAATTTCAAGTTAAATAATTTAGAAAAGGCAGCGTTTGGTTACTCTGCCTTTTTCTTTTACTTTTGCATCAGAAAATATAGATTATGCAAGCACAAAGTACCTCAATAGATTTTTTACCCATTATATTTCAAGTCGTAGTTGCTTTGGGTTTCGTGGTTACCACTTTGGTGGCTACACACTTTTTAGGTCCAAAACGTAAAACAAGTGATAAGCTTGAGGTATTTGAGGCCGGCGTTAAGAGCGTAGGTAATGCCCGTCAGCCTTTCTCTATCAAATATTTTGTAGTAGCTATTCTTTTTGTATTATTTGATATTGAAGTAATCTTCATGTATCCATGGGCTGTGAATTTCAGAGCACTTAGAATGGATGGGATGATTGAAATGTTCATCTTCATGGGGACATTACTTTTAGGATTTATTTATGTAATAAAGAAAAAAGTTTTAGACTGGAACTAGTTTGGTTGGCCATTCTTGGTTAGCTAATTTTAACTGAAAACTAAAAGTGTAACAACTACACTAACTCATATCCTCTTTGTTTATTTAGAAAGGTTCTAAATCAGGTTAAGCTTGTTTAATTGCCTTTTAAATATTGTAAATTTGTTGCTCATTCTGCAAAGGGATGAGCATTTTTTGTTTATAAACATGAGTGAAATTAATATAGTAGATGCGCCTCCAGGAACAGAAGGACCTGGTTATTTTGCCACTTCTTTAGATAAGGTAATTGGTTTGGCGCGCTCCAATTCATTATGGCCACTGCCTTTTGCCACTTCCTGTTGTGGTATTGAATTTATGGCAACTATGGGATCTCACTATGATCTTGGTCGTTTTGGCGCAGAGCGCTTAAGCTTTTCTCCACGTCAGGCAGATGTTTTAATGGTGATGGGAACTATTGCAAAAAAAATGGCTCCGGTATTAAAGCAGGTTTATATCCAGATGGCTGAGCCACGCTGGGTAATGGCTGTTGGTGCTTGTGCCAGTAGTGGGGGAATTTTTGATACTTATTCCGTTTTACAGGGTATTGATGAAGTTATTCCGGTTGATGTTTACGTACCAGGTTGCCCACCAAGGCCTGAAGCTATTTTAGATGGCTTCCAACGTATTCAGGATTTGGTAAGAAACGAATCAGGCAGAAGAAGAAACTCAGATTATTATAAAGATCTTTTAGGTCAATACGGCATTAAATAATGGAAGAAACTATACTGAATAACGATATCCACGTTAAGCTGACTGAAAAGTTTGGTGAAAAAGTTACTGCCGTTTCTGAGCCTTATGGTTTTTTAACTATCGTAACCTACAAAGATGTGATCATTAACGTGCTTTCTTATCTCAAAGAAGAATTAAAGTTCAATTTTCTTACTGATATTACTGCGGTTCATTATCCGGGTAAAGATCATGGTATTGCGGTGGTTTACCATCTGAATAATATGGTAGAGCGAGTAAGGATCAGAATTAAGGTTTTTATCTCTGAGCAAAATCCAACCATTCCTACGGCAACAACTGTTTGGAAAGGTGCTAACTGGATGGAGCGTGAAACGTATGATTTGTTTGGGGTTAAATTTGAAGGCCACCCAGATTTACGCCGTATTTTAAATATGGATGATTTAGGTGTACATCCGATGTTGAAGCAATATCCATTGGAAGACCCTAACAGAGTTGATAAAAAAGATGAATTTTTTGGAAGGTAATTTATATGAATCATAACCATCCGGTATATACAGATAACGATCCGCAAAGTGAGCTGGTAACCTTGAACTTAGGTCCAACACACCCTGCAACCCACGGTGTTTTTCAAAACGTTTTGCAATTAGATGGCGAGCGGATTGTAAGCGGCGTTTCTACAATTGGGTATATTCACCGTGCTTTCGAAAAGATTGCTGAACATCGCCCTTTTTATCAAATCACGCCACTTACTGATCGGTTAAACTATTGTTCGTCGCCTATTAATAACATGGGCTGGCATATGACAGTTGAAAAATTACTGAACATCCAGATGCCAAAACGTGTTGATTATCTTCGCGTAATCATCATGGAGCTTTCCCGTATCGCTGATCACATTATCTGTAATACGATTATCGGTCAGGATACCGGTGCAACGACAACTTTCCTTTACCTGTTCCAGTTTCGTGAACACATTTACGAGATTTTTGAAGAGGTTTGCGGGGCTCGTTTAACTACAAATATTGGTCGTATTGGTGGTTTTGAAAGAGATTTCAATGAAATTGCCTTTGCCAAAATCAATAAATTTTTAAAAGAGTTTCCGGTAGCTTTAAAAGAGTTTGAAAATCTTTTAACCCGTAACCGTATTTTTATCGACAGAACAGCAGGGGTTGCTGAAGTTACGAAAGAAACTGCCCTGGAATATAGCTGGACAGGTCCGCTTTTGCGTGCCACAGGTGTAGATTATGATGTTCGGGTAAGTGATCCATATTCTTCTTATCAGGATTTCGATTTCGAGGTTCCGGTAGGTACAAGTGGTGATATCTATGATAGATATTTGGTGCGTAATGAAGAAATGTGGCAGAGTGTTCGCATTATCGAACAAGCACTGGTGAAGTTAAAAACAGAACCTAAAGGTATTTTTCATGCCGATGTTCCTGATTTTTATCTTCCTCCGAAACAAGAAGTGTATAATAATATGGAAGCATTGATCTATCACTTTAAAATTGTGATGGGAGAGATTGATGCACCAAAGGCAGAAGTTTACCATGCCGTAGAAGGCGGAAACGGCGAGTTAGGTTTCTATCTGATTAATGATGGAGGGCGTACACCATATCGCTTGCACTTCCGCAGACCAAGTTTTGTAAATTACCAGATGTTTGCACCAATGAGTGAAGGCATGTTATTGTCTGATGCCATTATCAACATGAGTAGTATGAATATCATTGCAGGAGAATTAGATGCTTAAAGTAGAAGAACAAACACCTGTACAATTTTCATCAGAATTGTTAGCCAAATTTGATGATGTTAAAAGTCGCTATCCTGAAGGGAAAGAAAAATCAGCATTGCTGCCATTATTACATTTGGTACAGGCAGAATACCTTTGGGTAAGTACTCCGGCGATGGATAAGGTTGCAGAATACTTAAATATTCAGCCCATTGAAGTATATGAAGTGGCTACATTTTATACGATGTATTTTTTAAAACCCCAAGGTAAATATGCTTTGGAGGTTTGCCGTACAGGCCCTTGTTGCCTGGTTGGTGCAGAAAAAATATTAGATCACCTCGAAGCAAAGCTGGGTGTTAAAGAAGGTGAAGTCACAGCAGATGGTTTATTTAGCTTTAGAGGAGTTGAATGTTTAGCTGCCTGTGGATTTGGTCCGGTTTTGCAAATTAGCCCGGAATATACTTTCTACGAAAACTTAACTACAGAAAGTGTAGATCAATTGATTGAAGATTTGAAAAATAAGTCTTAAGTCTTAAGTCTTAAGTCGTGAGTCATTTTGGATTCGAGACTTAAGACTTAAGACTACGGACTATAGACTAATAAAAATGTCTCGAAAACTGTTACTTGAGCATATAAACGTACCAGGCATCAATACACTTGAGGTCTATCGCCAAAAAGGCGGGTACCGTGCCGTGGAGAAAGCCCTTAAAACTTTAACACCTGAAGAGATTGTTGAAGAAGTTAAGAAATCAGGTTTGCGCGGTCGTGGTGGTGCGGGTTTCCCAACGGGAATGAAATGGAGTTTTTTGGCTAAACCAGAAGGAGTTGCGCGCTATTTAGTATGCAATGCTGATGAGTCTGAGCCGGGAACTTTTAAAGACCGTTACCTGATGACTTACATTCCTCATGCTTTAATCGAAGGAATGATTGTTTCCAGTTTTGCCCTGGGTGCGAAGGTTTCATACATCTACGTTCGTGGAGAAATGATGCCTCAAATCCGTATTCTGGAAAAGGCAATTGCTGAGGCAAAAGCTGCCGGATGGTTAGGTAAAAACATTTTAGGAACGGGTTACGATTTAGAATTATATGTTCAGCCCGGTGGTGGTGCTTACATTTGTGGAGAAGAAACCGCTTTGTTAGAATCACTTGAGGGTAAAAGAGGTAATCCGAGGATTAAGCCACCATTCCCTGCGATTGCTGGTTTATATGGCTGCCCAACGGTAGTTAATAACGTAGAATCGATTGCTGCAGTGGTGCCAATTATCAATGATGGTGGCGATGAATACGCAAAAATAGGTATTGGTAGAAGTACAGGTACAAAATTAATATCAGCATCAGGAAACTTAGTAAAACCTGGTGTTTATGAAATTGAATTAGGCTTACCAGTTGAAGAATTTATCTATTCTGATGAATATTGTGGAGGTATTGCGAATGGTAAACGCTTAAAAGCAACAGTTGCAGGTGGGTCATCTGTTCCGGTTTTACCGGCTAATTTAACTTTAAAGTTAGCTAACGGGGAACCTCGTTTAATGAGTTACGAATCTTTATCAGAAGGCGGATTTGCTACCGGAACCATGATGGGTTCAGGTGGTTTTATTGCTTTTGATGAAGACCAGTGTATTGTTCGTAATACCTGGAATTTCTCCCGTTTTTATCATCACGAAAGTTGCGGACAATGTTCGCCATGCCGTGAAGGTACCGGGTGGATGGAAAAAGTGTTACACAAAATTGAACATGGTCATGGATCGATGGATGATGTGGATTTGCTTTGGGATATCCAACGGAAGATTGAAGGTAATACCATTTGTCCATTAGGAGACGCAGCAGCATGGCCTGTAGCGAGTGCAATTCGTCATTTCAGAGATGAATTTGAGTGGCACATTAAAGAACCCGTTAAAAGCCAGAGCCAAAACTATGGTATTGCTAATTATGCAACACCGATTGAAAAAGCGCCGGTAACAGAAGAGAAATAAAATCCTAAGGACGCAATTTGTAACCTTAGGATTTAACTTAATACGATAAAAATATGTAGATGAAAGAAGAAATATCACCAGTAATCATCCCAAACGAAGTAATAATTAATAAAATATATCTTTTTAGAGGAGTAAAGGTGATGTTAGATTCTGATTTGGCAGAGCTCTTTGGTGTTGATACTAAACGGCTAAAAGAGCAGGTTCGAAGAAACATAGTGCGTTTTCCGGAACACTTTATGTTTGAATTGACGAAAGAAGAAAATGATGTTCTAAGGTCGCAATTTGCGACCTTAGAACAAGGGAAATACTCAAAATATCTACCGTTCGCATTTAGCGAACATGGTATTTTGCAATTATCAAATGTTTTAAAAAGTAATCAGGCGATAGCGGTAAGTATTAAAATTATTGATGTATTTGTACAGCTCCGAACAATGGTTTTGAGCAATACAGAAATCAGATTAGAAGTAGAAAAGATAAAAAAGAAGGTAGATCATCAGGATAAAAACATTGAAGTCATCTTCAGGTATTTTGATGAACTACTCGAACAGAAAGAAAAACCAAGAAAAGAAATTGGTTACAAAATCTCGAAAGAGAAAAATAAATTATAAAGATTGCTAAATGCCTAATAATAGTGGCATAGTGCTTAAAAATAAAGATTATCATTAACCATGAGTGAAAAAGTTAAGGTTACGATAGATGGAATAGCAGTAGAGGTTGATAACGGAACCACTATCCTGAATGCTGCAAGGCAAATAGGTGGTGATATCGTACCTCCGGCCATGTGCTACTATTCCAAGTTAGAAGGAAGTGGTGGTAAATGCCGTACCTGTATTGTTAAGGTAACAAAAGGTTCTGAAAAAGATCCGCGTCCAATGCCAAAGCTAGTGGCATCTTGCCGTACAACCGTAATGGATGGAATGGAAGTGTTAAACATCACCTCTCCAGAGGTTTTGGAAGCACGCGCTGGTGTAGTCGAGATTTTATTAATTAACCACCCGTTAGATTGTCCGGTTTGCGATCAGGCAGGGGAGTGTGATTTGCAAAACTTAGGTTACGAGCATGGATTGCAAAAAACGCGTTATGAGTTTGAGCGCCGTACTTTTGATCGTATCGATATTGGTGATCAGATTCAGTTGCACATGAATCGCTGTATTCTGTGTTACCGTTGCGTTTTTACTGCCGATCAGATTACCAACAAGCGTGTTCATGGAATCTTAAACCGCGGCGATCATTCTGAAATTTCAACGTATATACAGCAGGCCGTAGATAATGATTTCTCCGGAAATGTGATTGATGTTTGCCCGGTCGGAGCACTAACCGATAGAACTTTCCGTTTCAAAAACCGGGTTTGGTTTACCAAACCGGTTGATGCACACCGCAATTGTGACCATGAAAAATGCAACGGTAAAGTGACACTTTGGTATAAAGGAGAAGATGTTTTACGTGTTACGGCCCGTAAAGATCAGTTTGGAGAGGTTGAAGAATTTATTTGTAATACTTGTCGTTTCGATAAGAAAGCAACTTCCGACTGGACTATTGAGCATCCAACACATATTGATGATACTTCAGTAATTGCATCTAATCATTACGAAACACTAAGGCCACTTCCGGTAATTAAGCCAAATGCGGCACTACAGGTGGCAAATGAAATTGAATTACATAAAACAGTAAAATACTAATGGATACAGGTTTTATCATAGAGAAATTTATTCTGGTAGCGGTTATTTTCGGTATCAGTTTGGTTGTAGCCATGTATTCCACTTATGCGGAGCGTAAGGTTGCAGCTTATCTGCAAGACCGTTTAGGTCCGGATAGAGCTGGTCCGTTTGGAATACTGCAACCTTTAGCCGATGGTGTAAAAATGTTTATGAAAGAGGAAATCATTCCCGCTTCATCCAATAAGTGGTTATTTATTGTGGGCCCGGGTTTGGCCTTGCTTTGTGCCTGTATCGGTACGGCGGTTATTCCCTGGGGCAGCCCGATGGAAATTGGCGGTAAGGTTGTTCCATTACAGGTAGCTGACATCAACGTTGGCGTTTTATACATCTTTGGCGTGGTTTCTTTAGGCGTTTATGGGGTAATGATTGGCGGTTGGGCATCGAATAATAAGTATTCATTATTGAGTGCCATTCGTGCAGCATCACAAAACATCAGCTATGAAATTGCAATGGGTTTATCTATCATCGCATTGCTTTTGATGACCAATACTTTAAGTTTAAAAACCATTGTTGAGCAACAACATGGCTGGCATTGGAATGTATTATATCAACCGTTGGGATTTCTGATATTCATGGTTTGTTCTTTTGCAGAAACCAACCGTGCGCCTTTCGACTTGCCTGAATGTGAAACGGAATTAATAGGTGGTTACCACACGGAATATTCATCCATGAAATTAGGTTTTTACCTGTTTGCAGAATACATCAACATGTTTGTCTCATCAGCAGTAATGGCCACTTTATACTTTGGCGGGTATAACTATCCAGGCATGGATTATATGGCTACTTTGCTTGGGCCAACATGGGCACCACTTTTTGGTGTGGGTGTTTTCTTTCTGAAAATAGTTTTTTTCATCTTTTTCTTCATGTGGGTACGCTGGACAATCCCTCGTTTCCGTTATGATCAGTTGATGAATTTAGGTTGGAAAGGTTTAATACCTTTGGCCATTGCCAACATTATAATAACCGGAGTTGTGATTGCGATTATAGAGAAGTTTTAATTATGGAATCATTAAGTAACAAGAAAAAAGTACTGGAACAAAAGCCGCTGAGCTTTATGGAAAGAATGTACCTTCCGGCAATTGCAAAAGGAATGGGCATTACCATCAGCCACTTGTTCAAAAAAGAGGCTACAGTAAGATATCCGGAAGTTGAACGCGAATTTTCTGCAAACTTTAGGGGAATGCACTCACTTAAACGCGATGAAAACGGAAAAGAGCGTTGTACAGCTTGTGGTTTATGCGCATTATCCTGCCCCGCTGAAGCAATTACCATGATCGCTGCAGAACGCAAAAATGAGGAAAAGCATTTATATCGTGAGGAAAAATATGCAGCTACTTATGAAATTAACATGTTGCGTTGCATTTTCTGTGGATTATGTGAAGAAGCCTGCCCTAAAGAAGCTATTTACTTAGACGGGCCAATCGTACCTGCTGATTATTTACGTAAAGATTTTATTTACGGTAAAGATAAACTGGTTGAGGCGCCGTTGGAGATGAAAAAATAATAAATGTTGTCCTGAACTTGTTTAAGGACTAAACATTAAGATCCTGAAATAAATTCAGGAAGACGAAAATAAAAAGATTGCTTCGTACCTCGCAATGATGACGAAGAAACTAATAAACAAATAACAAATTAATGAGTACACAAGTATTCTATTTCGTAGCCACATTAAGTATCATCTTTTCGCTGATGGTGATTTTTGCTAAAAATCCAATTCATAGCGTTCTATACTTAATCCTCACCTTTTTCACATTTACGGTACATTATGTACTGTTGAATGCACAATTTTTAGCGGTTGTAAATTTCATTGTTTACATGGGAGCCATCATGGTATTATTTCTATTTGTACTGATGCTTCTCAACCTCAATAAAGAAACTGAACCGGTAAAATCACCATTAATTAAGATTGTGGGGGTAATTGCAGGCTGTTGCTTAATTGTTACCCTGGTAGGTTCATTTAAGGCTGCAAGCATTAACAGTCCGCTGATCTTAAAAAACCAGGGATTAGGCTTGGTTGAAAATTTAGGTAAGGAACTTTTTGGCCCATTCCTGTTACCATTCGAATTATCATCTCTGTTGCTATTGGCCGCAATGGTTGGAGCCGTTTTATTATCTAAAAGAGATGAGGTAGAAGCATAATGGAAAATTTAACTACACAAATGGCAGGCGTTCCGCTTAATCACTACATCTATTTATGTGCCATCATTTTCACAATTGGTGTAATCGGTGTATTAACCCGTAGAAATGCAATCGTAATTTTCATGTCGGTTGAACTCATGTTAAATGCAGTAAACCTGCTTTTGACTGCCTTTTCGGTTCACAGTAATGATCCTTCCGGACAGGTTTTTGTATTCTTCATTATGGCGCTTGCGGCTGCAGAAGTTGCAGTGGGTTTGGCGATTATCGTAATGGTTTACAGAAATACAAAATCAATAGATATTAATGTTTTAAATCGCCTTAAGTGGTAAATATATATTAAGAATGACAATAGAACAATTGATTTGGTTAGTTCCCTTACTTCCTTTTTTAGGGTTTGTAATTAACGGACTGGGCAGAAACACTCTATCTAAAGGACTTGTTGGAATCATTGGAAGTGGCGTAATATTTGCCTCATTCATGATCAGCTTAGTTATTTTCTTTAGTTTACAAGGCGATACACAAAAATCTCACGAAGTATTTTTATTCGATTGGATAAGCGCAGGAACATTGCACATTCCACTATCATTCCTGGTTGACCCGTTGAGTTCAATTATGCTGTTGATTATTACAGGAATTGGTTTCTTAATCCATTTATATTCGACCAGCTACATGCACGATGATGCCGGATTTGGTAAATTCTTCGCTTACCTGAACCTGTTTGTATTCTTCATGCTGTTATTAGTATTGGGTTCAAATTATATCGTGATGTTTATCGGATGGGAGGGCGTAGGTTTGTGCTCATATCTGTTAATCGGTTTCTGGTATACCAACACCGCTTATGCATCAGCAGCTAAAAAGGCATTTGTCATGAACCGCATTGGTGATTTAGGCTTTTTACTAGGCGTATTCATAATGTTCAACTTCTTCGGAAGTGTTGAATTTTCTAAAATCTTTCCTCAAGCAGCGAACATGTTGCCAGGAAATAACACATTGGTTTTAATTACTATCTTATTATTTATTGGTGCCTGTGGTAAATCGGCGCAGTTGCCTTTGTTTACCTGGTTGCCTGATGCGATGGCCGGACCAACGCCTGTTTCTGCATTAATACATGCAGCAACAATGGTAACCGCGGGAATTTATATGATTGCCCGTTCAAGCGTATTATTTGATCTGGCACCATTTACCCAACATATTATTGCCATTATTGGTGCGACAACCGCTTTAGTAGCTGCAATTATTGCTTTAACACAAACAGACATCAAAAAAGTACTGGCGTATTCAACCGTATCCCAATTGGGATATATGTTTTTAGGCTTAGGTGTTGGCGCTTACACAGGCTCATTTTTCCACGTGTTAACCCACGCATTCTTTAAAGCATTATTATTCCTTGGGGCTGGTTCAGTTATTCACGCCATGCATCATGAGCAGGATATGCGCCAAATGGGCGGATTAAGGAAGAAACTTCCGGTAACTTTCTTAACCATGATGATCGGCGCCATTGCCATCGCTGGTTTACCTCCGTTCTCTGGTTTCTTTTCTAAAGATGAAATTTTAGCACACGCTTTTCAATATAGCCCGGTACTTTGGGGTATTGGTGTATTAACTGCATTTTTAACTGCGTTCTATATGTTCAGAATGATGTTTCTTACTTTCTCCGGAAAATACAGAGGAACACATCATGAAGAAAGTCATGTGCATGAGTCGCCAAAAGCAATGACTATTCCATTAATTATTTTAGCCATTTTGGCTGCAATTGGAGGAGCAATTAACATTCCTCATGTTTTCGGTGGCAACGAGTGGCTGGCACATTGGTTATCAGGTGCAGGTGTTGCACAACATGAGTTGGATTTAAGTCATTCAACTGAATTTACATTAATGGGTGTTTCCGTTGTAGCTGCCATTTTCGCATTGCTTTATGCTTATACCAGATATGTAAAAGGTGCTCGCGTTCCTGTTGCTGATGAGGCACCACGTTCAGCTTTGGCTAAATTATCATATCATAAATTCTATCTGGATGAGATTTACGATTTCATCATTACAAAACCTTTAGATGCATTTTCAAGATTTTTCTACAGAATCATTGATACAAAATTCATCGACGGTATGGTGAACGGATTGGGATGGAGTACAAACGAGGCAAGTAAAGGTGTTCGTTTATTACAAAGTGGGAACGTAGGTTTCTATATATTTATGATGGTAGCTGGTATCATCGCATTGCTTGCTTATACATTTTATTACATCTAAAAAGGGTTCAAAAATAAATAATGGAACAACTTTTACTACTTATATTTCTTCCGCTTGCAGGTGCAATTATTACGGCCCTTGCAGGTAAGTCGGCTAAAATAGTTTCGACCGTAATTTCGGTTGCATCTCTGGGCCTGGCCTTGTTCATTGCCTGTAACTTTATTCCAGACGCAAGTACACAGTTCGAAGCAAACTTACCATGGATTGCGGATCTTGGCATTCGTTTCCATGCAGGTATCGATGGCATTAGCATGTTAGTGGTATTACTTACGAATTTGCTTATTCCGATTATCATTTTATCGAGCTACAAATACGATTATAAAAATCCGGCTGCTTTTTATGCCTTGATTTTATTCATGCAGGCTGGTTTATTATTGGTTTTTACCGCAATGGATGCTTTCTTATTTTATATAGGATGGGAAGCTGCATTGATTCCGATTTACTTTATTTGCGCATTCTGGGGCGGAAAAGATAGGATACGCATTAACATGAAATTCTTCGTTTATACGATTGCAGGTTCATTGTTTATGTTGATGGGTATTATTTATTTATACTTACAAAACCCAGCCCACAACTTCGATATTCAGGCTTTTTATGCTTTAAACTTAGATAGTGCACAACAAGGCTGGATTTTCTGGGCTTTCTTTATTGCATTCGCGATCAAGATGCCGATTTTCCCTTTCCATACCTGGCAGCCAGATACCTATACGGCAGCTCCAACTCATGGAACGATGCTGTTATCCGGTATCATGTTGAAAATGGGTATTTACGGTGTAATCAGATGGTTGTTGCCGATTGTGCCAACGGGCGTTCAGGATTGGTCTTGTCTGGCTATGGTACTGTCCATTATCGGAATTGTTTACGCTTCACTCATTGCCTTTACTCAGAAAGACGCTAAGCGACTCGTTGCTTATTCATCTATTGCTCACGTTGGGTTAATTTCTGCCGGCATTTTTGCATTGAACCAACAAGGTATGCAAGGTGCAATGGTTCAAATGTTAAGTCATGGTATTAACGTGGTTGGTCTGTTCTTCGTTTTGGATATTATTTTCTCCAGGTTAAAAACGAATAAGATTGAAGAACTTGGCGGTATTGCTAAGTTGGCTCCACAATTGGCTATCACATTTTTAATTATTGTTTTGGGTACAGTAGCTTTACCCGGAACGAATGGTTTTATTGGTGAATTCCTGCTATTAATGGGGGTTTACAATTACGGTATATGGGCTGCTGCAATTGCAGGGCTAACCATCATTTTCGGCGCAGTTTACATGTTGCGCATGTATCAAAATGTAATGCTTGGCAAAACCAACGAATTAACCATTACCTTCACAGATATTAAAGGAACTGAAAAATTAGTCCTTTACATTATTTGTGCCTTGATTATTATTTTGGGTGTTTATCCAAAACCATTATTGCATTTAACAGAGGCATCTGTACAACATTTATTAGAACAGGTACATCAAAAATTAACATCAGTAAAATAAGCAATGAATATTATCATAACCATTAGTATAACCGCTTTTATTGTTCTTTATGCAGGATTGTTTAAAGCCAAGAAAGCATTACTGCCGCTTACTGTTGTTGGCTTGCTTACCGCATTGGGATTTACTATCGGCGCCTGGAATGGTCATGCCATTCACTTCGGCATGATGCAGACAGATAACTTTGCGTTAGCATTCTCTGGCGTTTGTATCATTGGTACACTTTTGATTTTCCTGTTGACACAGAACTATTTTCATGCTAAAAGTGATAACATAGCCGAATACTATACTTTAATTCTTTTCGCCCTTGCCGGGATGATTATGATGGTATCGTATAAAAATATGGCGATGCTTTTTGTGGGACTTGAAATCATGTCGGTAAGTTTATACATTCTGGCCGGGATCCGAAAAAGGGACTTTGCATCGAACGAAGCATCATTAAAGTATTTTTTAATGGGTGCATTTTCAACAGGCTTTTTACTGTTCGGTATTACCTTAATTTACGGTGCTACCGGTTCATTTGATTTAGATAAAATTCAGGCTTACCTGGTTGATAATAGTAAAGCGATATCGCCAATTTTTTATCCCGGCGTTATCCTGATGATGATTGGTTTATGCTTTAAAGTTGGCGCTGCACCGTTCCATTTCTGGACACCTGATGTATATGAAGGATCTCCTACATTGATTACCACCTTTATGAGTACCGTGGTTAAAACAGCTGGTTTCGCTGCTTTCTTAAGGTTGTTTTCAGATGCTTTTGCTCCCCTTCATGATTTCTGGGTGGCACCTTTAATTGTAATTGTTTGTTTAACCTTATTCATTGGTAACATTACGGCACTGTTTCAGAAGAACTTTAAGCGGATGTTAGCGTATTCCAGTATCTCTCATGCAGGTTACCTGTTGTTTTCTCTTATTGTATTAAGCGCAAATTCAGAAAACAATGTTTTAGTTTATGCGGCGGCCTATACTTTTGCTTCCATCATTGCATTTGCGGTGTTGATTCTGGTAAAGCAAAAAACCGGCAGTGATAGTTTTGAGAGCTTCAACGGTTTGGGCAGGAAAAATCCTTTAGTGGCACTTTCGCTCACGGTTGCGATGTTATCTTTAGCAGGTATTCCTTTAACTGCTGGCTTTATCGGGAAATATTTGATGTTCCTGAATGTAATGGGCGAATATCAAATGTTATTGGTAACCTTTGCCATTCTAAACGCGCTGGTAGGTTTTTACTATTACTTTAAGGTTATTGTAGCCATGTGGTTTAAAGAAGGGGCAGAAATCGAACTTTCTACACCAGGTCAGTATAAGGTAGTTTTATTGGTATCAGTAGCGATTACGCTTATTTTGGGTATTTATCCTGCAATTATTTTAAACCTAATATAGGTATACAGTTGTTAGATAATTATTTGTAGTTTTACAAATAACTTATATGCACGATTTTTGGAATAACCTGCATCACCTGATTGATCCCGAGAAATTATTGAGGGAAGGCGGTTTCTATCTTGTTGTATTTGTCATTTATGCAGAGACCGGTTTATTCTTCGGTTTCTTTCTCCCTGGTGATTATTTACTGTTTTTAGCTGGAATGTTTGTAGCAACAGGGAAGCTGGATGTCAACATTGCATTGCTGTTGGCAGGATTGTGCGTTGCTGCAATTTCAGGAAATTTTACAGGTTACTGGTTCGGAAGAAAAACAGGGCCGGTGCTGTACACTAGAAAAGACAGTTTTTTCTTTAAAAAGAAATATCTCAAAGCTGCAGAACGTTATTATAATAAACAGGGGGCTTTCGCATTAATCATGGGCAGATTTGTTCCGATTGTTAGAACTTTTGCACCGATTTTTGCTGGGGTGGTGAGATTAGACTTTAAGCGATTTGCCCTTTACAATGTAGTGGGTGGTGTATTATGGATTTGCTCGCTTACTTTACTGGGATATTTCTTAGGAAAAAGGTTTGAAAAAGAAATTAACGATTACTTATTATATATTATTATTGGCTTCATCATTATCACAACTATCCCTTTATTGATTACATTTGTAAAAAGTAAAGTAACAAGTTCTGAAGAGGATAAGACAGATTAAAATTAAAAATGGCAAAAGAAGAAACCCACGCTTGGCATAGCGTATCACCAGGTAAAAACGTACCGGAAATTGTAAATGCAATTATTGAAATCCCAAAAGGCTCAAAAGCAAAATACGAAATAGATAAAGAATCAGGATTAATTAAGTTAGACAGGGTTCTTTTTTCATCAGTGATGTATCCTGCAAATTATGGTTTTATTCCACAAACTTATTGTGACGATAAAGATCCTTTAGATATTTTAGTGCTTTGTTCAGTTGATGTTTATCCTATGACATTAATCGAAGCAAAGGTTGTAGGTGTAATGCATATGGTGGATAATGGAGAGCAGGATGATAAGATTATAGCTGTTGCTGCTCATGATATGTCTGTTAACTATATTAACGACTTAGATGAATTGCCTCCGCACCAGATGAAAGAAATTGTTCGTTTCTTTCAGGATTATAAAGCATTAGAAGATAAAAATGTAACCATCGAACATTTGTTAGGTGTTCGCTATGCTCATAAAGTGATTAAAGAGAGCATGGAACTTTATAATACCACATTTAGAGAATTAGCTTAATGGATTTACCCACGGTTTGCTTGTTTTTAAATATTAAATTAAGCGCAATCCTTCCATCATCAAGCCTGGCGATGGTTGCCTTAGCGGAAACTGATACAACATCAGTTGGATGGCGGTTATTTTTTGCTTTGTTCCTGGTATTGTTGAATGGATTTTTTGTTGCAGCAGAGTTTGCCATTGTTAAAGTCCGGGCTTCACAAATAGAAATCAAAGCAAAAACAGGCAGCAGAGTGGGTAAAATGGCTAAAACAATTATCCATAACCTGGATGGTTATTTAGCTGCCACACAGTTAGGTATAACGCTTGCATCACTTGGCCTGGGTTGGGTTGGTGAAGGCGTTATGCATACTATCTTTAAAAATCTTTTTGATAGCTTACAATGGGGTTTAAGTGATGCAACCATTCATACCGCATCTACCATTGTAGCCTTTTCTCTGATCACCATTATGCATATTGTGTTTGGTGAACTGGCTCCCAAATCATTCGCCATTCAGCGTCCGGTAGCCACAACATTATTTGTATCCGTACCCTTACAGATCTTTTATGTTGTTTTCCGGCCATTTATATGGACGTTAAACAGCTTGGCTGCTGTAATTTTAAAGCCATTCGGGATTGATACTTCTGCGGGGCATGAATCACTGCATAGCACCGAAGAATTACAGTACTTGCTTGAACAAGGTAAAGAGAGTGGTGCATTAGATAATAACGAACACGAATTAATTAAAAATGTATTTGATTTTAATGAGCGTGTGGTTAAAAATATTATGGTGCCACGAACTAAAATTTCGGGTATTGAATTAACTTCTCCAAAGGAAGAAGTGGTGGATACAATTATTAAAGAAGGATACTCCCGTTTACCGGTTTATGATGACATCATGGATAAAATTGTCGGTATCATTCACGCTAAAGATATTTTGCCGCTCGTTGCAGCCGGAAACCAGCATTGGACATTAAACGACATTATCCGTAAGCCCTATTTTGTTACGGAAACAAAAAAGATTAATGATTTGATGAGCGAACTTCAGAGTAACCGCATTCAGATTGCTATTGTATTAGATGAATTCGGTGGAACAGCAGGTATGGTTACCCTTGAAGATATTGTAGAAGAGCTTGTTGGAGAAATTCAGGATGAATACGATGAGGAAAAACCATTGGTTGAAAAGGTTTCTGATAATGAGTTTATTGTAAACGCCTTTGCAACAGTTTATGATGTTAATGAACATTTGCCACATGATTTACCGGAGGATGAAGATTTCGATACCATTGGTGGTCTAGTGTCGCATGTGTTTGAACGTATTCCGGAAGTTGGCGAAAGCAATGAATCTTATGGTTATCTGTTTACCATTCTGAAGAAAACTGAACAAAATATCGAAACCATAAAGTTAGAATTGGTGATCAATAAAGAAGATATGGTTGATAATCACTAATTTCAATGCATGCATATTTTTTATACGCCAGATATTTCCAAAAATACTTATACCCTAAACGAAGAAGAAAGTAAGCATTGTGTTCGGGTGCTTCGGCTTTCAAAAGGAACAGTTGTTAACCTGGTTGATGGTATTGGCGGTTTCTATACAGCCGAAATTATTGACGATCATCCTAAAAAAGTTACGCTATCCGTTTTAAATGTGGAAAGGGAATTTCATAAGCGTAATCACTATTTACACATTGCTGTAGCGCCAACTAAAAACATTGACCGATTGGAGTGGTTCCTTGAAAAGGCTACTGAACTGGGGATTGATGAAATTACGCCCATCATTACAGACCGTTCTGAACGCAGGATAGTAAAAGATGACAGGTTAAATAAGGTAATTACAGCTGCTGTTAAACAATCCATCAAAGCTTATCATCCTAAACTAAATGAGGCAATTTCTTTCGATGATTTTTTGAAACAGCCATTCGAAGGCGAGCGTTTAATTGCCCATTGTATTCAAGATTCAGAAAAGAAATTCATCTCTGATTTAGCAGTGCCTCATCAAAAATATTTAATTCTTATCGGTCCCGAAGGTGACTTCACACCAGAAGAAGTTGGTTTGGCTTTGAATAAAGGCTTTAAACCATTAACTTTAGGTGAAAACAGGCTGCGCACAGAAACTGCTGCATTGTCCGTTTGTTTTGAAATCAATTACCTTAACCGATGAAAAAAGTTATAAGCGATAAGTTAAAAGTTAAAGGTCAGCATTCATTCTTCTTAAAACGATTATTCTTTTTTTCGTTTCTCCTCATTCCTTTCTCTTTACTTTTTTGTCTTTTGTCTTTTACTGTCCCTTCTTACAGGATGGGGAAATTAAAATATAGTGGTGGGGGAGACTGGTATGCTGATCGTACAGCTTTACCTAACCTCATTTCATTTTGTAATACCAACCTGAAAACTAATTTTTATCCAGAAGAAAGCATAGTAGAAGTAGGGAGTAAAGATATCTTCAACTTTCCCTTTGTTTATATGACCGGGCATGGGAATGTACAGTTTAGCGATCTTGAAGTAAAAAACTTACGACAATATTTAACAGGAGGAGGTTTTCTGCATATTGACGATAATTATGGCTTAGATAAATTTATCCGGCCGCAAATGAAAAAAGTTTTTCCTGAATTGAATTTTGTAGAACTACCATCCAATCATGCCATTTATCAGCAGAAATTTAAATTCTCAGGAGGATTGCCTAAAATTCATGAACATGATAATAAACGGCCGCAGGGATTTGCTTTAATTTATAAGGGCAGGGTCGTTTGCTATTACACCTATGAATGCGATTTAGGGAATGGCTGGGAAGATTTGGGTACATACGCCGGAGACACACAGGAAACGCGCTTAAAAGCACTAAAAATGGGTGCTAATTTAGTGCAATATGCTTTAACACAATAGACGTATGGATAAGATCGAGGTGAATAAGAATATCATTTTTAATATTAGCGGAGACGCTACTAAATTCCATGTAAATGATCAGCCAGTAGAATTGGATTTAATCGATATATCGGCTTCGGAGACACATATTTTATATCGAAATCAATCATTCAATGTAGAAGTCGTAGAAGTAAATCAACAAGATAAGACCTGTAAAGTTAAAGTCAACGGGACAATTTATCAAACCAAAGTTGAAGACCGATTTGATCAGTTATTAAAAAACCTGGGTATGGATAACCTCAATTCTAATAAAGTTTTAGAAATGAAAGCGCCCATGCCTGGTATGGTTTTAAAAGTATTGGTGAATGCTGGTGATGAAGTTAAAAAGGGCGATAACCTTTTAATCCTGGAAGCCATGAAGATGGAAAATATCTTAAAGTCAACTACGGATGGAACAGTTAGTAAAGTATTAGTTAAACAAGGAGATAAGGTAGAAAAGAACCAGATCTTAATTCAGTTTAAATAACGATATATAAGTCTTTGTATAAAAAAAGTCCCGGCCTAAAACCGGGACTTTTTTTTATGATTTATCTTCCTTTAACACGATAAGGTTTAGGAGGTGGGGTTTTGAAACTTCTCTTTCCGGCAGTGCTGATTTCCGGGGCACCTAACATCGTCATGGCGCAGCGAAATCCAACTTCAGCAGATGATTCATCTTGTTGCATAAAGCGACGTGTTGCAGGATTTAACCAGTAGGCCATGTCATTCCATGAACCACCTTTGTAAACCCTTGATTTATCATTAACCAAGGTTACACCTTCTTCATTCAGCAGTAAATTCTGTTTATCACGAAAACCTCTTTGATCTGCCTGATAACTATTTGAAGCCGTAATAGGTTGTGGATCCGTAGATTTAGAAATAGAATCGATACGTTTGGCCTGTGCCTGTTTTTCAGCCCAGGTTTGCTTTCTGCCTGAATATGCATTTTCTTTAATTGGGTTGCCATATTTATCAAGCGCAATTTTACCATTCTGAGCATCCTCCAATTTTTTATTGGTGAAGTAATTACCACGGTAAGGGTTAAAAGCATCAGCATCTGTAAATGTGCCTGTTCTATACACATCGTTAACCCATTCATTAACGTTTCCGGCCATGTTGTATAAACCAAAATCGTTTGCCGCATATTGAATAACCGGAACAGTTAAATCACCCTTATCGTTCAGTGATCCGCCAACACCCATGTAATCTCCCGGAGCCCTTTTAAAGTTGGCCTGAATCATGCCCCTCGTTTTTTTACTGGCTGAACTTACACCTAACCCGTTCCATGGATAGATTTTATTCTGATTAATATTTTCATATTCGGTATTACCGATTAAGCCCAATGCAGCATACTCCCATTCAGCCTCAGTAGGCAGTCGATAGGGTTGCATAATTACACCATCTTCCAATGTGGCTGTTCTACGTGGTTGAGTATTTCCCTTTCCTGCACCAGCTGTTGTGGTTGCTGCACCTGCTCTGGTATTATAATCTATAGGTGCATTTTTGCCTTTATCATCATATTGCCCATTCAGATAAGCATCCGTATTAAAGGGCTTATCGGGTCTAGGTGTTGCTGCAGCAGTCGCATTATTCCCTTTACCGCTTGTACCTGCATTAAGTGTTTTATAATCCGTTAAGATACCTTTTTCACGCAAAATAAACTCGTTTGCCCTTGAGGTCCGCCATTCACAGTAACGGGATGCCTGTTCCCAGGAAACGCCTACTACGGGGTAATCACGGTATGCCGGATGCCTCAAATAGTTATCTACATAGGGTTCATTATAAGATAATGCACTCCGCCAAACAAGGGTATCAGGTAGCTCATTGTAATAGAATTCCCGGTCTTCCGGATAGTTATACCTGATCCAGTGTAAATATTCTAGCCAGTCCGTATTGGATACCTCTGTTTCATCCATATAAAATGAAGGCACAGTCACCTGTCTTTTATAATTGTAGATATTTGGTTCTACTCCAGGAATTTCAATTGCACTTCCGCCTACCACAAGAACACCGCCTTCAATTGGAATCAATCCCGGGCCGGGTGCACGCTTATATTGCGTCGCTACGGCAAAAGCTCCGGAAGGATTTGTTTTACTTTTACGATTGGCATAAGGAATGCCGGTTTTACTAGAACTGTTTCCACCTTTCGAGCTACAGCTGGAAAGCAGAATGGCTACCGACAAACATGTAAAAGAGTATAGTAATAGTTTTTTCATAAGTGAGTTTCAAAGTATCGCCCCGTCAACGATTCAACTGATAAAATTAAGCAATTTTAAATCAATATATAAATATTGTGCTAATTAATTGAGGATATATTTTTAAAGGCATAACGTGTTGTCTGGATTGATATTGTAGCAATAGGGTTTTTATTTTTTATTTAGGTTAAAATATTATAAATAAGGCATCTAGTTGGATTCTGGTTGTGGAAAATGGCATTATCAGGATCTTAATTTACAAAAAATTTCTGCAGTGTTTAAGGATGACCATTCTGATTAAACAGGATTCAGACCAAGGAAATAGTGTGCTACAACTTTAGCGAATACATTTGTTGTTCGATCACCTACAAATGCTATAATTTACTGGACGAAGGCAAGGGTAATCAAAGCGCCAATAGCAGTTGACTTCATGCTTCAACTTTCATCAGGAGTTGTAATCATAGTTGGTTTGTAAAAAATGTGGGTTTAATTAGTAAATTATGACTTAATTCGTAATTTGCTAAAATATAGTGTTTGGTTTGACGTTAGGATCAATATATTAAATATATTCTGCAGGTTTTACCGAATACCAAAATCTAAAATTACGTACCTTTAAAGGATGAATTTCAAGTACATCAGTAAACTTGCCTTTTCTGCACTGTCGCTGGCCTTAGTGTTTGGTAAAACAAATGCACAGGTTGTAGCTGGCAATACGCTTACCAATGGAAGTGAATCCAACAATATTGTAACTGCGGTTCCATTCCTGTTGATTACTCCAGATGCCCGTGCAGGTGCAATGGGTGATGCAGGTGTAGCAGTAGCCGGTGATGTAAATTCAGCAAGTATTAATGCTTCTAAACTGGCTTTTCTGGATCAGCCTTATGGATTTGCAGTATCATATAGCCCCTGGCTGAAAAGCCTTGTCCCTGATATCAATCTGGCTTATCTCAGTGGATTTTATAAATTGGATGACCGAAATACGATTGGTGCCTCCTTAAGGTATTTCTCCTTAGGATCTATTCAGTTAACGGATATTAACCAACAGGAACTCGGAATTGCCAACCCAAATGAGCTGGCTTTTGATGTGAGCTTCGCAAGAAATTTTGGTGAAGAGTTTTCATTAGGAACCTCGCTACGGTATATTTATTCCAATCTAGCTTCAGGACAGTTTGCTTCAGGTCAGGTAAGGGCTGGAAATGCCGTGTCGGTTGATGTTTCAGGCCTATATAAAACGGAAAGTGATCTTTTCGGAAAGCCTGCCATTTTTTCAGCAGGAGCGAATATTTCAAATATTGGTACTAAAATGAGTTATTCTGATGGTAGTCAGAACTTTTTTCTGCCTACAAATTTAAAACTGGGCGGGGCATCTACCATTTTGTTAGATGATTATAATACATTTACTTTTGCGCTGGATTTTAATAAATTACTGGTCCCCACGCAGCCCATTTATGATGCCAATAATAATATCGTCAGTGGAAGAGATCCCAACCGATCTGTTCCTGCCGGAATATTCGGATCTTTTAGCGATGCACCCGGTGGTTTAAGCGAGGAATTAAAAGAGATTGGCATCTCCACAGGAGTAGAATATTGGTATAACCAACAGTTTGCCATCAGAGCCGGTTACAATTACCAGAGCCCAATGAAGGGAGACAGCCGTTATTTTACCATGGGCCTTGGTCTGAAATATAATGTCTTCAATATTGATTTCTCATACTTAATGGCCAATGCACAAACTAGTCCGCTTGCCAATACCCTACGTTTTGGTCTTTTGTTTAACTTTGGCGGTAGCAAAACAGTTAAATAACCGCTTTTGGTTCTCATGTAGTTTTCCACTAGCAATTAACCGTTATCAATTTAAATCAATAAACTTTTATAATGAAGATTAAAGTAGGCTTTGGCTTCGACGTTCATCAGTTAAAAGATGAGCATCCTTTTGTGGTGGGTGGGGTAACATTAGAACATCATAAGGGTGCTTTTGGCCATTCGGATGCAGATGTTTTACTACATGCCATTTGTGATGCGCTTTTGGGAGCAGCGAATCTCCGTGATATCGGCTACCATTTTAAGAATACTGACGACCGATGGAAAGGCATCAGCAGCATTATCCTATTAAAAGAAACGGTTAAATTGTTAACAGAAAAAGGTTGGCAAGTGGGGAATATTGATGCCATGCTTTGTCTGGAGGCCCCTAAAATTAATCCTCATATTCCTGCTATGCAACAAAATATTGCTGATGCCATTGAAATTTCTACTGAAGATATTTCTATCAAGGCAACTACAAATGAGCAAATGGGCTTTATTGGCAGGGAAGAAGGTGTGGTGGCCTATGCGGTTTGCCTGATTGAAAAAGCCTGATTTGCCGATACTGCAGCACGTTAAATAGGATGGATTCAAATTCATCCTATCTACCTATTCCTCCAGGTAACCAAATTTTCCCTGATTGTAATCTGATAAGGCCTGCTGTATCTCAGCTGCCGTATTCATTAAGAAGGGGCCATAATGTGCAATAGGCTCATCAATGGGCTCACCACTTAAGATTAGGATAACACTATGGGATAAGGCTTCGATTTCAATTTCTGTTCCGTTATTTTGGAAATGTACAAAGCTATCTGCATGAGCAATTTCTTTTCCATTTACTTCTATCTCACCCTCAATCATCATGAGGCCGGTATTATAATTTGCAGGAAAGCTCAAATTTACTTTTCCGCCTTTATTTAACCTGGCATTGTACACATGAATAGGGGTAAAAGTATTGGCATTGCCTGTTATTCCCTGATAATTCCCGGCAATAACCTCTATTTTTCCGCCCTGATCCGGTAGCTCAATATTTGCCATTTCTGCTTGCTTAATGCTCTGGTACCCGGGTTTCCCCATTTTATCTTTCGAAGGTAGATTAATCCATAACTGAACCATTTGAAAGGATCCTCCGGTTAGACTGTAGTTTTCTTCATGATATTCCTTATGCAGTATGCCCCTTGCTGCAGTCATCCATTGAACATCACCGGCATAAATAATTCCACTCTTTCCCGTACTATCGTGATGTGCAATAGCTCCATGGTAAGCAATGGTTACCGTTTCAAAGCCCCGGTGCGGATGAATGCCTACTCCACGCGGATTTTTTCGTGCAGAAAATTCAATTTTTGAACCATAATCCATCAGGAAAAAAGGACTCATCTCGATTTTATATCCCCCGGGGAAAAAGTTATGTACTCTAAAACCATCTCCAACCATATGCGGTGCAGGTGCTTTTAAAATGCTGGCTATTTGTTTTATTTCCATTCCCTTTAAGTTAAATAAGGCATAGAGCAATAACCCCATGCTGAAATTCCCTTTGCTCTATGCTTGTTTCACAAACTGTAATTCGCCTAAAATTCGAACTTCCTCACTCACCATTACACCACCGCCTTCTATCGATGCATTCCATGTCAGACCGAAATCAGTCCGGTTGATTTTGCCGTTTAATGTAAAACCTGCTTTGGTGTTTCCCCACGGATCAGTTGCTATGCCACCAAATTCTGCAGTTAACTTTACTGGTTTAGTTTCGCCCTTAATAGTTAAATCACCCTGAATCAGGTAATCATCTCCTTCTTTTCTTACGGATGATGATTGAAATTCCATAGTTGGAAATTGCACTGCATTAAAGAAATCTGCACTTTTTAAATGATGATCACGGTCTGTATTTCCGGTGTCTAAAGAATTAATGTCGCCTTCAAATGAAATTTTACCGTTTTCAAATTCATCATTTTCTGTGTCTAATTCTGCTTTAAAAGATTTCAGATTACCAGTAATGGTGGTGATCATTAAGTGTTTTACTTTGAACTGAAGTTCGCTATGTGTTGGATCTAATGTCCATTTTGTAGTAGCCATATATTCTGTTTTGATGCGTTTAATATTACATCACAAAATTACGATAGTAGCTAGGAGAGGAGGTTGATGTATGGTAATAAATAAATTATTGAATTAGAGAATTATTGAATTATAGAATGTTTGAAAAGCCATCTCTCTCCTTCAAAACTCAAGCATTCAATTATTAGAAATGCATTCCTTCATTCAAACCTTA
This sequence comes from Pedobacter sp. GR22-10, assembly GCF_026239715.1. Classification (NCBI taxonomy): domain Bacteria; kingdom Pseudomonadati; phylum Bacteroidota; class Sphingobacteriia; order Sphingobacteriales; family Sphingobacteriaceae; genus Pedobacter; species Pedobacter sp. GR22-10. The sequence goes on along the minus strand of NZ_JAPIVR010000003.1, from coordinate 311,786 downwards.
TTTGTTCTTAATTACGGGCGGAAGTGTTTGTTGGCCAGTTCTTTTCTTACCCTGCTTAATGATTCCGGTGTAATGCCTAAATACGATGCAATCATCCATTGAGGTACACGAAGTGTAAGATTTGGATAAAGCTTAATAAAATCAAGATAACGTTCTTCAGCCGTTGCACTCAACAGCATATTAATGCGCTTTTGCATAAATCGGATGGAGTTATTCAGCAACCTGACTTGCATCGGCTGCAGACAGGGTACCTGTATGGCCGCCTGCTCCATAAAATCATTGGGCATGAGCACGACTTCGGAAGCTTCGATCGCCTCAATGAAAAATATCGATGGCTCATTATTCATATTATTCCGGTCAGAAATTAACCAGTTTTCGGGTGCAAACTGAAGAATATGTTCTTTGCCCTTTGAATCAATTGAATAGGCACGTAATAGTCCTTTACAAACAAAGAAACCATGTTTAAGGTTATCTCCTGTATATTGAATGATCTGGCTTTTATCGAATTTCTTTACTTTTAAAGGAGAAGAAATGCTGTCAAATTGCTCATCAGTTATGGCTATTTTTTCTTTGAGATAGTTTTTAAACTGATCGATCATAAAGGATTATTACTTTTTTGAAGGTTTAATGTCCGAAAAATCTACACCGCATTTGCAATTGCCGCCGCAGCCATCTTTCTTCACCCGAAGAGACTTATAAACCAAACGGCCAACATATACCAATGCTACCGCAAAAAGTAAAAAGACTAAAATGGTTTGAATATTCATAATACAAATATAACAGGCATTTTTAGTTTGGTGTTCAGGTGAATGTAAATTATTTTAAAGTCAAATTAAGTATCAAATATTTACCACAGAGCGCACTGCATTTTAACACCGAGTGCACAGGGAAAGTAATTTTTTAGGATTAAAATAAAGAGATTAGTCTTCCATAAAACCTACGGTGCCACCAACCCAGTCAAAATCTGCATTGTAACGGACGCCAATCATTTTGCCACGACTTAACCTGGCCAGGTTGATACAAAGTTGCGGTTCGCCATCATCCGGCCATAAATACATCATCCTGATTTCTGCCTTCACGCCACCTGTTGGCGATTGTACGGCAGGTTCATAATTAACTTTTCGCTGCAAAATCCAGTTTTCAGGGTCGGGGATAGTCCTAACATCTGCTTCCGTCACATCAATAATGACTCCCATGCCCGCAAATGAAAATAAAGGCTTTAATACATAGTTTTCCAAGTCAGTTGGAATGCTATCAATCTGATTTAAAAACCTGGTTTCAGGAACAAATTCACTATCCAGAAAAGGCATGGTGTATTTGCTGATCCGATAAAACCAGTTGGGGTGGGTTGCCCATTCAATATCCAGTTCATCTCGCGGATCGAAGCTGGTTTTGAAGATCTCGGTATTATTGGCTACCTCATCAAATATTAATCGGTTATAGATTCGCTTCAGCTGAATTTGTTTGCCGTTTTCTTCGTAGAAAAGCTGCTTTCCTATCTTCTTAATATCCTTCAATGCCAGGATCTTTATTCCAAGCAGCTTTTGCGTTACAAAAAAATCGATGGCTGTTTTTTGATTGGGTGCATCAACATCCATCAGCGCTACCTCATGTGGTTGATGCTTACCAATAATCACCTCTTTTAATAATTGGATGTATTGCGCTTCATTAAATCCATTCAGGAAATAATCCAGGGATGAATCAATATCAAACTGCGTAGCAAAAGTTTTTCCAAGGTGATGCTGAAAACCATAAAGAGATGGAAAACCCTGCAGCTCTATTAACATCGGTGTTAATTCCCCTGCTTCGTTTTTACAAATGCCGAAATCAAAAGTTAGAAAATGAGGGTGGTCATTTTCGTTTGGCACATTCCATTGAGGCGGTATTGAGGGAGCTGTAAACGCTTTGAAATTTGGTTGCTTAATCAGATTGATGATTTCTTCACCGGCAGCGATTAACTTTTCTTTTAATGCTTTAGGAATGAAAACCGGAGTTTCGGCTACGCGAAAGGGAATTTGAGGATAACTATCTTCCAGCACTTTAATGAAGTTTTGATACTTTTCATCATTAAACTGCTTATTATATTTTTCACGTTGTGCAGGTATCATAATTAGGTATATTTATTTGATACTATTCTATTTCTCTGCAGCTTTTGCTTCGCAGGCCGCTCATTGCCAGTTTTCATTTTTTCAACAAAGTGAAGCAATCGATTATGAATGAAATTCGAATCAGGAAGATTGCTTAACATTATGATTCAGCATCATTTTACAATAATTATACTTAATAAACCATAATTAAACTTCCTGTAATGTCCCGATGGCTTGTTTCAAAAAATTAGGTAAGATTATGCTTTGCGTCAGCACAATCCTTGCCGGATCATCCAAGCTGTTCAGCATATCCAAATACTTTTGTTCGCCATGCAGATCAACAATTGCTTTTTTCTTTTCTTCCTGAAGCAAATACATTTTCATTCCAACCGGATCTGCCTCCGGATGAAACTGGGTACCGATAATTTCATTTGAAAAGCGTATTGACATCATGCAACGTTCCAAATCCACATGTTTTCGTTCTTTTTCTATCGCCAGTAGTTTAGCACCTTTTCTTTCAAAGGCATCAAAATCTGGCTCAATAACCTGCCAGTCTCTGCTGTCAACAGAGAAAAATGGATTGGTGATACCCTTAAAAATTTCATCCTGCTCGCCTTCTTCGGTAAGCGTGATGGGGAAAATCCCAAAAGCATTTGATCGCCTTTCGGTTACATTTCCCAGTTTGTATTTTTTGCAGGCCAGCTGGAAGGAGTGGCAAATCAGAAAAGCATATTTTTTTTCCATTTCGCTTCCTTGATTAAAGGCTTCAATCTGATCGAGCAAGTTGTAAAAGTCATTTTCCCACTTTTCGCCTTCACTCTCCAGCGGACTTCCGGGTCCGCCGCTTGAAATGTAAGCATCGTATTCCAAACCGGGAATTTCTCCTTTCTGCCTTAAATCAAACAGATCAAAAGAAAGGTTGATATGATTCTCTTTTCCAAAGCGCAACAGAATTTCCTGAATTCCCCGCATACCCTGGTTAGCTGCGCCATTATTCATGTCGATAACGGCCACCTTTAAATCTTTTTTATTCATCGTGAAATTACTTTGCACCAATCAGGGTTTGAGTGGTGATATAATCTACTACTGATTCAAAACTATCGGTTTGCTGGTAAACGGCCAGTTGCCTGTCGGCACCGGTACCATGCTCCAGTATTCGGTGTACATAGTTAATGTCATCACGACAGCCTAAATCATCCACTACATCATCTACAAAATCCAATAACTCCAGGATCAGGTTTCGACAGTTAACTTCCATTTCTTTACCGAAATCTATTAAATTTCCGTCAATTCCATAACGGGCAGCACGCCATTTATTCTCATTAATGAGTGCGCGTGAATAGCTGATAAATTCCATATTCTGTAAACGCAACTTATATAACTTGGCACAAAGGGCCTGAAACAGGGCAGTGAAAGCCATCGTCTCGTCAATCAGCATCGGGCAATCACAAATCCGGAATTCTACCGTATCAAAAAAGGGGTGAACGCGAATGTCCCACCAGATTTTTTTGGCATTGTCCATGCAATTGGTTTTGATCAGCAGCTTAACGTAGCTGTCATAATCTTCAATACTGTTGAAAATATCGGGAATACCTGTTCTTGGAAACTTATCGAAAATTTTGGTCCGGAAAGATTTATAGCCAGTATTTCTCGATTCCCAAAAAGGTGAATTTGTAGATAATGCAAATACGTGAGGCAAAAAATAACGAACCTGGTTGGCAATATGGATGGCCAGCTCACGTGATTGAAAACCCACATGCACATGAAGGCCAAAGATCAGGTTTGAACGTGCAGCTTCCTGTAATTCGTTCACAATTTCATTATACCGCGGATGTTCCGTAATCAACTGCTTTTCCCAGTGCGAAAACGGGTGTGTACCTGCGGCGCCAATCCGTAAGCCCTGTTCTCCGGCCAGTTGCGAAACGGTGTAGCGCAGTTGGGAAATTTCTTTTCTGGCTTCTGTAGTTGATTTGCAGATGCCGGTTCCCACCTCCACTACAGCCTGGTGCATCTCTGCCTTTACCTGGTCTTTATGGATTTTTTGTGCAGCTTCAACAATTTTTTGATCATGTGAGGTAAGTTCCCTGGTAACGGGATCAATTACCATGTACTCTTCCTCTATGCCAAGCGTAAATTCATTCATCCTGATTGGTATTTATAAAATCCCATTTATTTTTTTGGTGCTGCCTTTTTAGGCTTTGGAGTAGCTTTTTCTATTCCAGCTTTCGGGGCAACGGCTTTTTTGGCTGGCGCTTTTGGAGTTGCTTTGGCAACCAAAGGTTTTCCAGCAACTGAAGCTTTAATATACTCGCCCCAGGTTAAGTTATCCTGCCCATCTTGTTGTGCTTTGGCTCTTTCAATGGCATAATTGGCTGTAGTTTCTACCACCCAGTCGAAGTTCTCCTGTCCAACACTTTTAATATCGGCATCCGGAGCCGGGTTACAGAAATCAATGGCAATAGGCACACCATCTCTAACGGCAAATTCTACAGTATTAAAGTCATAACCTAAATACTGACACAATTTAAGGGTATACTCTTCTACTGTTTTTAATAATTTAGGGTCTGGTGCTTTACCATCAACCGCATAGCGCAAATGGTGCGGATTGCGTGGGTCATATTGCATGATGCGTACATGTTTTCCGCCTATGCAATAACACCTGAAATATTCTTCGAAAATGATTTCTTCTTGTAAAAGCATCACCAGTTGTTCAGTACCACTATGTTTATCAAAGAAATCTTCCTTATCGTGCAATTTATAGACATCTCGCCACCCACCGCCATCATATGGTTTCATGTAAGCCGGAAAGCCGGTATATTCAAAAATCGCATCCCAATCCAGTGGCATGGTCAGATTAGAGAAAGATTCACCGGTGGTTCCTGTTGGATGTTGTCTTGATGGAATTAAAGCTGTTTTAGGTACCGGTACACCAATCTGTTCGGCAAGCGCATTGTTAAAGAACTTCTCATCAGCACTCCACCAGAACGGATTATTAATAACTGCCGTACCGGTAGTTGCTGCATTTTTTAATGATGCACGGTAAAATGGAACATCCTGAGAAATACGGTCAATAATCACCGAATAACCCAGTGGCACATTTTGAAATATTTTATCAATTTTAACTGCTTCGGCAGTAATGCCATCTTCTGCTTTTTGATTAATCCTCTCGATAACGGCTTCAGGGAAAGAACGTTCCTGGCCAAATAGAATCCCAATTTTTTTCATTTTTACTAATTAAGTTTAATTGTGGTAAAGGTTAATCGTGTAACTGATTAATTGTTAAATTGTTTTATTGTTAAGCAACATCTATAACTGAGCGATATAATTTGGAAACATTTCTCTCCAGATTGGCCAGTCATGATCTGCATTTTGCCTGATATCCAGCCAATGGTCTATTCCTTTTTTTGTTAAAATACCAGATAGATTTTCATTATCTGCACGGCACATATCCCGATCAGTAGTACCCAAAACAATTTTCATGTGATGCAGTTCTGGGTTACTGTTGTTCATCAGGTTATCTACAGGGTTATTAAAATAGACATCATCGTTATAAAAACCATCCAACTGTCCTTTGATGTCAAAAGCGCCACTCATGCTAAACATGTGGCTCACCAGCCAGGGATGCCGAAAGGCAAAATTAGCCGCGTGGTAACCGCCAAAGCTGCAGCCGGCAGTGATGATTTTAGTACTTCCGGTTTCATGTCTGGCCAATGGTGCCACTTCTTCCAGCAGGTATCGATCATACCAGATGTGATTTTTTACCCGGTCTGCCGGATGGATACCCTTATTGTACCAGCTCAGTTTGTCAATACTGTCAGGACAATAGATTTTAATTTTTCCTTCATTGATAAATCCTTCCACCGAGTCAATCAGTTTAAAGTCTTTGTTTTCGTAATAGCGCCCCATACTTGTCGGGAACAGCAAAATAGGAATTCCGCTATGGCCAAAAATAAGCATGTCTATTTCTGTGCTTAAATTTGTGCTGTACCACTTTTTATGTTCTTCTCTCATATCAAAAATTGAATGTTTTAAGATAGAGATTTTATCATTATAAAAAGAACCTTCATGGCTTAAATAAAAGCGTAATGTAAAAATTGAATACTGATAATTAATAGTTTAGCGAGATTTGTACCTTTGCGCCTTTAAAGGGCAAGATGCCAGTGTTAGGGGATTTATTTATGTATACCGCAATTTTATCAATAAAAGTTAATGTTAACCATTTCAAGATTCCTTCAGCTTATTTAGCACACGAGGTTGAAATCGATATGTATGTGCCTGAGGGTATTTTGGGCAACGAAAAAATAGAGCTGCTTTTAATTAACGACGGACAAGATGTAGCCAGGATGGATTTTGCGCAAATACTGGAAGATGCTCATCATAGTAAGCGAAACCACAGGTTAATTGTAGTGGCGATTAAAGCATCAGCAGATCGTTTAATGGAGTATGGTGTTGCAGGTAAACCTGATTTTAAAGGAAGGGGAGCAAGTGCCGGGTTATACAATGATTTTATCATTAAGGAGCTTTTGCCTTTTGTTAAAAAGAAAATTGCGATGCCCATTACCGGTAAAGTTGCTTACGCAGGGTTTTCGCTGGGTGGCCTTTCTGCTTTCGATATTGCATGGAATAATCCAGGTATTTTTGATGTAATTGGCGTTTTTTCAGGGGCTTTCTGGTGGCGAAAAAAGGATTTAACCGATGGATATACGGATGCAGATCGAATTATTCACGAATTGATCGATTCCAGCGATACAAAACCGGATATGAAATTCTGGCTGATGACCGGAACAGAAGATGAAAAGGCCGATCGCAATAGAAATCTGATTATTGATTCTATAGATGATACCATTGACGTGGTGAAAGGACTGTTGAACAAAGGTTATAAACGGCCGGATCACATCTTTTATTATGAAAAAGTGGGTGGAAAGCATGATGTGCAAACCTGGGAAAGCGTGATGCCTGCTTTTTTGAATTGGGCGTTTGAGGCTTAAATACTAATTGTACTTTTCAAGTATACCCGTATCAAATATGGTCCATAAACAACTGCGCTGACCGCACCTTTTTAATGCGGCGTTTGTCCAGGTATTGCAGGTTTTAAACATGCTGTAACTTCCTTTGGCTTCATAAAATGCATCGCCAATATCGTAATGAGTATTGGTTTTTACCTTAATAAAGTCTCCTGCAGCGTCTGTCTGAAAACTATTGCTTACATATCGAATCAGTTTTTGGTATTGCACATGGCTGATCATTACTTTTTTGCATTGCTCATCTTCTAACATATATTGATAGTAAGTAGCGTGCATGGCAGAAGTGCTTAAGCCAGATATGGCTCGTAGCGCGGTAGCCAGTTTCAGGTCAGAAAATGCCGGCGTTTCTAAATAAAATTTTTTATCGCCCCAGCCAATAGCCAGGTATTGATAGGTGCTATCGGCTTCAAGGGTGTTGCTATAGGGGATTTTCTTTGTCCAGTCTATTGCGGGATTTGCGGCGGGCATGACAATATCAGTATGTATTCCATTCGATAAAATATAGATGGATACTTCTGGCTTGTTGTTCGGTTTCGCATTTACGGTGATCCGTGATAAACCAAAGGCCATCAGAAAATAGAAAGCAATCAGAGCAATAAAAATAAAGGTAAATCTACCAGCGTATTTAAGAAACCGTTTATTCATTGAAAATGGAGTGGGGTCTGTTGTTAATACAAAATGGGTAATAGGGTAACCCCAAAATGGCATAATTTATAGTAATATCAATTTTAGTGATGCGCTTATCAATAAAGGTGATTTTTTGCAACTATAGATAATGTTTACTTTCATCACATGATAAAAGGACTATTTGAAACTCATATTGATGTTGAGGACTTAGAAAGAGCTATTGATTTTTATAAAAATGTAATGGGTTTAACCCCGTGTTATTATGAAGAAGGAAGGAGAATTGCTTTCTTTTGGGTTGGCGAACCGAAGGGAGCCATGCTGGGGCTTTGGGAAAAACCGAAAGGTGAAGTCTGTGTAAGGCACTTTGCTTTCAGTTGCGATGTAGATGATGTACTGAACAAATCCGTAAGTTTTTTACGGGAGAATAACCTAAAACCTTATAATTTTTTAAAAAGTGATGATTTAGCACCTATGGTTTTTGCCTGGATGCCAGCTATTGCTATTTATTTTAACGATCCTGATGGAAATGCATTAGAGTTTATTGCGATGCTGGAAGGCGAAGCCAAACCTGATTTAGGCGTTATTTCTTATGAAGAATGGCTGAATAGCATTTAAAAATGTGGCATTAAGAGAAATAGTATAGAGCCATAATGCCTAAAAAACAAGTTGTTCTAAGCATTATTCTTTATCCTGTACCACAATGCCGCCGCCTTCACAATGAATCAACACAGTACATTCATCGCGCCTGTCTTTAACCAGCACTTTGGTGTTAATTTTACAAAGCTTATCGGCCAGGGCATCCTGAATTTCAGACCATTCCTGGCTTAGCGTTTCCAATTCTTTTTCCTTTCTTTCTCTTTCCATGCAGGCAATCAGGTGTTCATCGGCCTGGTCTGAAGTAATGTATTCTTCTTTAGATAAATCTGGTACTTCAGCTGCATCCATAGCCCTTTTTGCTGCTTCTACTTCAAGCGACTTTTCTTCGTACTGATCAAATAATTGTTGTATCGATTTTTCCATTTACATAATACCCTAAAATTATTCATTTGTTTTGTTCTTTTGAACTTGTACGATTTTTTAAAACAGGCTTTGGTTTCTAAACCTGATGGAAACGGCAGCCCCTAATTTTTGATGAGTGCTAATCATACAGCAGGAACGACGCAAACCGAAATGTTACTGCCTTTGCTTTTCTAATTAAAAATGAGACCATTACAAGATTATTATAGCATTAAATAGTAAGCGATATAGTAGAAAATCCATTTCTAAACACTATCTTTGCGCCAAATTTGAGGCGCATTTTATGCAAAAGATTAGAAATATAGCTATTATAGCACACGTTGACCACGGTAAAACCACGTTGGTTGATAAGATTTTACACTCTTGTTCTATTTTTCGTGACAACGAACAAACAGGAGATTTGATATTGGATAACAACGATTTAGAGCGCGAACGTGGTATCACCATCGTATCTAAAAACGTATCTGTTCAGTACAAAGACGTAAAAATTAACATTATTGACACTCCTGGTCACGCGGATTTCGGCGGTGAAGTAGAGCGTGTTTTGAAGATGGCAGATGGTGTACTTTTACTTTGCGATGCTTTTGAAGGTGCAATGCCTCAGACACGTTTCGTAACGCAAAAAGCTTTAGCCCTTGGTTTAAAACCAATTGTGGTAGTAAATAAAGTGGATAAGGAAAACTGTCGCCCTGAAGAAGTTTACGAACAAATTTTCGAATTGTTCTTTAACCTTGAGGCTACTGAAGAACAATTGGATTTCCCGGTTATTTACGGTTCATCTAAACAAGGATGGATGAGTACTGACTGGCAAAAACCAACTACAGATATTTTCGCATTGTTAGATGCAGTTGTGGCTAACATTCCACCTGCACCGATTAACGATGGTACTTTACAAATGCAAATCACTTCGTTAGATTATTCTTCTTTCGTAGGTCGTATTGCCATTGGTCGTGTTCACCGCGGTACCATTAAAGAAAACCAACCGGTTACTTTAATCAAACGCGATGGAAAAGTTGTTAAAACCAGGGTAAAAGAACTTTATACTTTCGAAGGTTTAGGAAAAATCCGTACCACAGAAGTAAGTTCTGGTGATATTTGTGCCGTTGTAGGTATTGACGGATTTGATATTGGTGATACAATCGCTGATTTTGAAGCTCCTGAACAATTACCGGTAATCAGCATTGATGAGCCTACGATGAACATGTTGTTCACCATCAATAACTCTCCATTCTTTGGTAAAGAAGGTAAATTGGTTACTTCTCAGCGTATTAAAGAGCGTTTGATCAAAGAAACTGAGAAAAACCTGGCTTTAAAAGTAGTTGAAACAGCATCTCCTGATTCATGGTTGGTTTACGGTCGTGGTATTCTCCATTTATCGGTATTAATCGAAACGATGCGTCGTGAAGGTTATGAGATTCAGGTTGGTCAGCCACAGGTTATCGTAAAGGAAATCGACGGTAAAAAACATGAGCCAATTGAGACTTTAATTGTTGATGTGCCTGCTGAAGTTTCTGGTAAGGTAATCGAATTGGTAACGCAGCGTAAAGGTGAGTTATTGATTATGGAACCAAAAGGTGATTTACAACACTTAGAATTCGAAATCCCATCTCGCGGTATCATCGGTTTACGTAACAACGTATTAACGGCTACAGCTGGTGAGGCAATTATGGCGCACCGTTTCAAAGCTTATGAGCCTTGGAAAGGTACTATTCCTGGTCGTTTAAATGGTGTATTGGTATCGATGGAAAAAGGACAAACTACTGCTTATTCAATCGATAAGTTACAGGATAGAGGTCGTTTCTTTGTTGATCCGGGAGTTGATGTTTATGAAGGTCAGATTATGGGTGAACACATCCGTGATAATGATTTAGTCGTAAACGTTGTGAAGGGAAAAGCATTAACCAATATGCGTGCATCTGGTACAGATGATAACACCCGTATCGCACCTGCAATTAAATTCTCTTTAGAAGAGGCTATGGAATATATCCAGGCTGATGAGTATATTGAGGTTACACCTGCAAGCATGCGTTTACGTAAAATCTTTTTAACAGAACAAGAACGTAAAGTTAAAGGAAAGCAATTCGCTTAAACGTCTAAATCCCTAAGGGGTAAAATATAGCTTACCAAAGCCTCGATGTAAATCGGGGCTTTTTTTGTTTAATTGGTGAAGTTTTTATCATTTAAGGGATGTAAGTTGGATAGTGGAAATTCCTGGCTTTCAGGTTTGATTCAAGAGCCATTGTTCCCCTCTCTTTCAGGAGACGGACTTCCATAAGCCTACCGCAACCTACGGATCGTTGATAAGATGAAGCCCTATCTCTCTAAAAACTCATCAATAGCCTTTATTGCATGCGCAATTCGTTGGTTTCCTAAGCCACCGATCAACCTGTATTTTGCATCCAAAGCCTTTAGTTCCTGGTGCCAAACTTCCATAAAATATTCCCTCTGATTCGGGAAGTCACGAAGCGGATCATCCTGCCAGGGTAAATCAATATCCATCAGGAGATAGAGGTCATAAGGTCTTTTCGGAAGTGCATCCAATACCACCCGGGGCGTTTCACCCAACATCTCATCACTCCAGATTTTTACGGTAACAAACGTGGTATCGCAAATGATGAAGTCGCTTTCAGTAGTAACCAAAATGGCATCCTCCAGCGCAATTTGTCCATAAAACATGTTTACCTCATCCTGTAAAGTATAAGGGGCCGTTAAGTGTTCGCAATAATAGCGGGCATATTCAGGTACCCAGGAAACACCATAATGTTTTGCCAGCAATTGAGACATCGTTGATTTACCCGTGCTCTCTGGCCCGACAATGGCAATTTTTTTAACTAATTTGTTCACGATATGTTTTTCTCCAGTTTAAATATCCATTAAATGCAATGATGATCAGTACAAGATAAAGTAATGCGCTTAGGTTAAGGTTTTTATAAATAAATAGTGGAACGTAACAGATGTTAGCAAAAACCCAGAGTAACCAGTTTTCTAATATTTTCCTGGTGAGGAGAAATTGGGCCGTGAAACTTATAGCCGTGCAAAATCCATCAGCATAAGGCACATTACTATTGGTAAAACGATCCATAAACCAACCTAATAATATGCTTAGCAATGGAATGAAAAGAATAGCTAAAAACGATTGTTTTGCTGTTAACCTAGAAATTGGCCGGTGTTGTTCTACTTTTTTCCTGATCCAGAAATACCAACCATAAACAGCGGTAAATAAGAAATAAATCTGCAGTGTCATATCGCCGTACATCGCTTCTCTGAAAAAAAGTAAGCCATAAGCCACCACGCTGATGATAGAAACCGGCCAGTTCCAGATACTTTCTTTAGCGGCAAGATAAATACAAAGGAAACCAGTAATTACCGCGGCCCATTCCAAAAGCGTTGTCTGCTGGAATTGTGTGGTAACAAATTGAAAAAATGATGCCATTAACACGATCATATTGATCAAAAGTAAAAGAAAAAGCCATAAAAGAAAAAATCCGGTAGAGGAGGGCTCCTCTAACCGGATAATAAACCAAACAAACTATTTATGAAGAAATCCTCATTGCGGTTAACTACTCCGCGGAGGAAGCTTTAGATCTTTTTCTAAAGTATATACAAAACGCATATATGTTCTGCTTATTACAACATTATTGCCAATTATCCTGGTTAGGATCATTCATGACTTAAACATGACTTCGTGTTCTTTTAACACTATATTTATGTTACATTTTAACAGAATTTTAACGATTGTTCATTACTTTTGCGCTCGGTTTACAATTAATATGAAATTTGTACAGGACAATATTTGAGCCTGATTATTTAAAAAAGAATACAGTGTTCAATTTCTGCTACAAACAAATTAGTTGTATGATGCGTTTAAGATGGGCACTATTGAGATGAAATTTTTAGAAAAAAGACTAAAATAAATTAATATGAAAAAGCTGAGTGTTTTTTGCGTGGCATTAATCCTTTCATCTATTCTGTTTGTAGCTTTTACCTTTGTCAAATTAGGCGGTATTGTAGGACGGGTAAGCCATGCCGATGCCGTTTCAGGTATTTCACTGATTGCCGGGCAGGATACGATGACGGTAACAGTTAATCAGGGTAGTTTTTCTTTTACCAATCTGAAAGAAGGTGTTTATACACTTGTGATCAAAGCAAATGCACCCTACAAGGATGCGATTATTGAAAACGTTGCTGTTAAAGACAGTGCCACTACTGATCTGGGTGAAGTCGTATTAAAGCAATAGTTTTGAAAGATAGAAAAAGGAGCGTCAAGCTCCTTTTTTATTTCCCGGAACTTAGGATACCATTGCTCTATGCATCGCCAGCAAGATATTATTGATGGCAAACACCTGTATAACCCTTTCATTAAACCTGGTTTAATCTTCAGAAAAAAGGATAGAAAAGGTTAATTTTATGGATTTGATTTCGGGTATTTTAATTTTAAAAAATTAAACAAAAACTACTTCAAAAAACATATCTTTGCATCCCGACAGAACAGTTGGGATTTTCTCTTCAAAAAGCAAAAAAACCTTCTTGCTTCTTCACCTTTAACAGGTCAAACACTTTAGAATTTTAATCATTGTTTAAGCTTAATCATGCCTAAAGACACTTCAATACGCTCAGTATTAATTATCGGATCGGGACCAATCATTATTGGACAAGCCTGCGAATTTGACTATTCGGGTTCACAAGCGGCACTTTCCTTAAAAGAAGAAGGAATTACCGTTTCCATTATCAACTCTAATCCGGCTACGATTATGACGGATAAGGTTATCGGAGATCATGTTTATCTTCGGCCTTTATCAGTTGATTCCATAGAGGTAATTTTACAGGAGCATATCGACTCTGCAGATTTACCTAGAATTGACGCTGTTTTGCCAACTATGGGCGGTCAAACGGCGCTAAATCTTTGTGTAGAAGCTTCAGAGCGTGGTGTTTGGGAAAAATATGGTGTTAAAGTGATCGGTGTTGATGTAGCAGCTATCGAAAAAACTGAAAACCGTGAATCTTTCCGCCAGTTAATGGTTGATATAGGTGTAGGTGTAGCGCCGTCTAAAATTGCCAACTCATTTTTAGAAGGTAAAGAAGCTGCTCAGGAAATTGGTTTTCCGTTGGTAATTCGTCCGTCTTATACCTTAGGTGGTTCTGGTGGTGGTTTTGTACATAGAAAGGAAGAATTTGACGCTGCACTTAAACGTGGTTTAGAAGCTTCGCCAACACATGAGGTTTTGGTAGAACAAGCTGTTTTAGGCTGGAAAGAATACGAGTTGGAGCTATTGAGAGATAGCAATGATAATGTAATCATTATCTGTTCGATTGAAAACTTCGATCCGATGGGTATCCATACAGGAGATTCCATCACTGTAGCACCAGCGATGACCTTATCTGACCGTTGTTATCAGGAAATGCGTAATCAGGCCATTAAAATGATGCGTGCTATCGGTACTTTTGCCGGTGGGTGTAATGTTCAATTCTCGGTAAATCCTGCAAATGATGACATTATCGCCATCGAAATTAATCCGCGTGTATCCCGTTCATCTGCTTTAGCCAGTAAGGCTACAGGTTATCCAATCGCTAAAATTGCGGCGAAATTAGCTATCGGTTATAACCTGGATGAGATTGAAAATCAAATTACCAAAACAACTTCAGCCTACTTTGAGCCTACTTTAGATTACGTAATCGTTAAAATCCCTCGCTGGAATTTCGATAAATTTAAAGGTGCCAACAAAGAACTGGGTTTACAAATGAAGTCTGTAGGTGAGGTAATGGCGATAGGTCGTACTTTTATCGAAGCTTTACAAAAAGCCTGTCAGAGTTTGGAAATCAACCGTGCAGGTTTAGGTGCTGATGGCAGACAGGTGCGCAACATTGAAGAAATTATGGATGGCCTGGAGCATGCTTCGTGGAACCGTCTGTTTTTAATAAAAGATGCCATGACAATGGGGGTGCCTTTGGAATCTATCCGTAAGGTAACCAAAATTGATAAATGGTTCTTAAACCAGATCCAGGATCTGGTTCTTTTGGAAACTGAATTAAAAAGATATTCATTAAATAACATCCCTCAGGATTTCTTCTTCACCCTGAAACAAAAAGGATTCTCTGATATTCAGATTGCCTGGTTGTTAGGAAATGTTACGGAAGATGAAGTTTACGATCGCCGGAAGGCTTTAGGCATCAACAGGGTGTACAAAATGGTAGATACCTGTGCTGCCGAATTCCCTGCACAAACACCTTACTATTATTCTTCTTTTGATGAGGAAAATGAATCAATCCCTACAGACAACAAAAAAGTAATTGTTTTAGGCTCTGGCCCGAACCGTATTGGTCAGGGTATCGAATTTGATTATTCTTGTGTGCACGGTTTATTAGCCGCTAAAGAATCTGGTTTCGAAGCCATTATGGTTAACTGTAACCCGGAAACAGTTTCTACAGATTTCAACATGGCCGATAAGTTATACTTTGAGCCGGTTTTCTGGGAACATGTTCGTGAAATCATTGAGCTGGAAAAACCAGTTGGTGTGATCGTTCAGTTGGGTGGTCAAACCGCTTTGAAAATGGCTGAAAAATTAACACAACTTGGTGTTAAAATCATCGGAACATCTTTTGAGAACATGGATATCGCTGAAGATCGTGGTCGTTTCTCTGACTTGCTTAAAGAATTAGATATTCCATATCCTAAATATGGTGTAGCAGAAAATGCTGAAGAAGCCATTGTGGTTGCCAATGAAGTAGGTTATCCGGTTCTGGTGCGCCCGAGTTATGTATTAGGCGGACAAGGAATGAGTATCGTGATTAACGATGAAGACCTGGAAAAAGCTGTAGTAAAATTATTGGGCGATTTACCAGGTAACCGTGTATTGATCGATCACTTTTTAGATCGGGCAGAAGAAGCGGAGTCCGATTCGATTTCTGATGGTGATGACGTTCACATTGTTGGGATGATGGAACATATTGAACCAGCGGGGATCCACTCCGGTGATTCGTTTGCCGTATTACCTACTTTTAGCTTGCCTGAATCGGTAACTAAAGCAATGGAAGAGTATTCGGTTAAGATTGCGAAAGCATTAGATGTACGTGGCTTATTGAACATTCAGTTTGCCATCAAAGATGAAAAGGTTTATGTAATCGAGGCTAATCCAAGAGCATCACGTACAGTTCCCTTCATTGCCAAGGCATATGATGTTCCATACATTAACATCGCCGCAAAGATTATGTTAGGGGTAGCGAAATTGAAAGATTTCACCATCGAACGGAAGTTAAAAGGATATGCGATTAAAGAGCCGGTGTTCTCTTACGAGAAGTTCCCTGAGGTGACGAAAGAATTAGGTCCGGAAATGAAATCTACAGGTGAGGCCATTCGCTTCATTAAAGATCTGGAAGATCCTTACTTCCGTAAACTTTACAAAGATAAATCAATGTATTTGAGTAAATAAATAGCCAAGGGCGATGGAAACATCGCCCTTTTTGCTGTAAAGTGTGCTGGTAAATAGGGAGGCATTAATATCAAATCATTAATATTATTAATTCTTCATCCTGTTTTGCTCATCTTCTGAACCGGTAGAGCGGCGGCGGGCTGGTTTAATTTCTTTACCAAACCGGTACGTGAAACTTATTCTGCCAATCTGGCTTTCATTTTTCTGATGTACTTCATATTTTAAACCCGGGTAAGCGCTGGAGATATCATTTTTATAAGTATTAAAGATATCCGATAAAGCCAATTTCAATGAAGCTTTTTTATCCAGGAATGATTTACTCAAACCCGCATCAATGGAATAGCGTGATTTAATTCTCAGTGTTCCATAATCCAGTGGTGATTCGTAACTGCCGTTTAATTCTGCTGTAAGGCCGCTTGCGATGATAAAGTTTTGTTGAGATTTAAACTGGAAGGAAGTCTTTCCTGTTTTTAGGGCTACACCAGCTAAATCCGGGGCTTCAAAACTCAGGTAAAAAACATTTAGGTTATTATTCATCGACCACCATTTGGCCACCTGAACGGGGATATTCAGGTTGGCATTATAACTGGTGTTTTTTGCTAAGTTTTCATTGGTTTGAAACAACGCTTTTTGAGCAGAATCTGGTAGTAAAACTTCTGTTATCACATCATTGGTTCTGCTATAACCTACCGAGAGCATATATTTCTGCATGAAAGTGTAACTCAGTTCCATATTGTTGGTATACTGCGGTTTTAAAAATGGATTACCTTTATTGTAGGTATATTGATCCAGGTAATAAACAAATGGGTTTAAAGCATCATAGCTTGGGCGATCTATCCTGCGGCTATAGGAAAATCCTAACTGATTATTTTTAGAAAGTGTTTGTTGCACGAATAATGTCGGGAAAAAATCGAAATAATCCCGTTCAACTATCGTATTGGTGGTAACCAGATTCCCTTTAGAATTGGTTTGCTCCACTCTTAAACCAAGCTGGATACTGGTGTTTTTAAATTGCTTGTTAATGTTTGTATAGGCTGCATTTACATTCTCATCATAAACAAATTGATTGCTGCGGCGAACATCATTTTGCCAGATGTTATTAACCAGTTCCTCAGCCTGCAAATCATTATCTGTTTTTACCCAGCTGCTTTTTAAGCCTGCTTCAAGCTTTATGGTTTTACTTAATGAAACATTATAATCAATTTTAAAGGTTTTTATATCAATTTTGGATGGTGTACCATTTCTGGTATAATTAACAGGGCGAATTCTATTGCCATTAGCGAACATATAATCATTTTCATATGCAGAACCATCGTTTCCATTGTATTTTGAGTAATCAAAGTCAGCTGAAATTTCAGAACCTGCGGTATCCAGAATCGATTTATAGTTAAGGTTATAAGAAATATTATTGTATTTATTGGTTTGCAAACTATTAGATGCCAGTGTTGAATCTACTTTTTGGAAAGACGGGCCAATTAAAGTATTGTTTTTCGAAGCTTCCGTTCCGTGGTTAAAATAGCCGTTCACCAACACCCCAATAGTATTATTTTTATTGATGAAGTAATCTAAACCAGTTTTAAAATTATTGTTTTGCTGCTTCCGTAAGCTTGATCCGGCCTGCATGAAATAAGTATCGGGTGTGCCGTTAGAAATCCTGTCAATGGTGATGATGTTTTCACGCGTAGTTTTGCCGTAGTTATAGTTCCCGAAAAGATTTAGCTTTTTTGTTCTGTGGTTCAGGTTTAAGCCTGTATTGCCTCTAAAGTTTTTACCATATCCGGCCGTAGCATTTAAACTTCCATTGGTGCCGCCAGCTTTGTTTTTCTTGGTTTTAATATTGATGATACCTGAATTTCCGGCTGCATCGTATTTGGATGATGGATTGGTAATCAATTCTATGGTTTCTATCTCTGAACTTTGCATGTTTCGAAGTAAGTTGGCTACATCTGCACTACTCATGTAAGTTTGTTTTCCATCAAGCTGAATTAATACACCTTGCTTTCCCTGCATTGAAATATTATCATTCTGATCTACCGAAACACCTGGTGCTTTTTGTAAAACCTCCAGTGCCGTAGATCCTGTCATGATGGAACTGCCGGATACATTCATTACCACTTTATCCATCTTTCTCTCAATTAATGGTTTGGTTACTGCGATACTAACTTCCTTTAAATCTTGCGTGCTGGAAACCAGTTGTGCCGAACCAAAATCTACTTTTTGATTTTCATCGGTAAGGGTAATGGTTTTACTTTTAAACGTTTTATAGCCCATATTACTGGCTTTGTAGAAATAAGTTCCTTTTGCACTTACGTTAAAGCCGAAAACACCATTCTGATCTGTAAAACTGGTTTTTACAATACTTGAGTCGGCTGCTTTATATAATACTACTGTTGCATAATCTACTGGTTTTTTCTGCTCATTAAGAATAATTCCCTTTAGGTTAGGCTGAGGTGAAGTTTGCGCAAACAAACTTCCTGAAGAGCAGGCAGCAAAGATGATGAAGGATATTTTATATAAAATTTTCATTTGTTTAGGTTTAAAGTTAAAAATCCAGGCCAAATAATTCCCATAACGCATCTGTATCCGTTTTCTATTTTTTGCCTTTATCTTTATAGTTTAGCCTGGAAACGAATTGTTCCCATTGTTTAGTTATCAGTAAGACGAACGTTTGTTTAAAAGGTTACGCCGTTTTCAAAAAAAAAGAAAATCCCTGATTGAAAGACGAATATTAGTCTTCAAATCAGGGATTTATTTGACACATTAAAAAACGATGTGTGGTTTTTTATTGCTATTATTTAACGCCTAATACGTCTACACCTTGTTCAAAAACAACATCAACAGGAATGTTTTTTCTGGTCAGGCGGTCAAGGTCTTGCTGTAGTGTAGCCGGAATAACTGCTTTTTCTTTTTGCGTTTTCTCGACAGCTGCTTTATCTCCGTTTCCCTGTAAAGTGATGATTAATGCACTGAGCTCATTCATTGCAGAACCAAATTTTTCGAAATTAACTTTATAGGTTCCTTTGGAGGTTCGCTCGAAAGCACCTTTCTCTGCAAAGTAATTAAAGCATTGCATGTTGGCTTTACCATGTGCTTCTGAAACGCCAAAACGAACTGATCTTAAAATACCTGCCATAAATGTGGTGTAATAGTCTTTGATATCGCCTTGTAATTCACCTTTTTTCAGCAAGCCGGTAACCATATACAAGCCTAAAATATCGGCTTTGCCTTCTTCCAGCCAGCTGTATTGTTCTTTTAAAGCCTCACGAACAAAACCTTTCCCGGTAACGGTTTTTTTAATGCCCAAACCATGTGCAACCTCATGAAACATTACATTGGCAAAAAAAGCATCGAACTTGATGTATTGCTGCTGATCTAAGTCTATTAGTTCTTTAGATATTGGAAGAAGGATTTTATCAAATTTTGCCTGCATCGCATTTTTTAGCTGCGAACGGCGGGTTCCTTTTTCCTGCTGAATTTTTTCATCGTTTGGAAGGTTAACGGCAATGGTTTTTGAGCCTGCATTGCAATCTCCGGCATAATACACCACATCATAGGCATTCAATTCAGAATCTGTACCAGGAGTTTCGGTTTTGTATTTTGCTGGTACCGGAAGATTCTTTTGTAACTCTGGCAATAGCTTTACATATTTTGCCAAGCGCTTACTCCATTCTTTATCTTTGATTAAAACATAAGCTTCGTAACTGGTACGGGCATTAAAGAGCTTGTCTTCATAGTTTTCAATCGGACCAATGATAATATCCAGGCCATTTGTTTTCATGTCCAGCCAGGCATAATCACTGGCGGTAAACTTATCCGTTACTAAGGCATCAGCCCGTAAGTTTAAATATTTTTTTAAACCAGCATCTTCTGCAATTAATGCTGCTTGTTTCAAAAGGGAACTTGCTCTTTGTAATTCGGAAGCGAATAATACATGATAAGGAACAGTAATGAATTTTCCGAGGCTATCTTTTTTTACTACAGAATACGCGCCATATTTATCTGCTAATTCAGCTTTTTCAATTTCCTCCTTGGTAGTGCCATATGGATAAAATGAAGCACCTTCAGGTTTATTTACCACGCCGGCAACAAAAGGCTTATCATTGTTGAGTCTATCCCATGGCCCATAATTAATGTTAACAAATTCACGGGTTTTTTCATCCTTAACTGTTGCCAGTAAGCTATCTCGTTGCGGATAGGCCTGTTTCCAGTAGAGTTCATCCATAATTTCAGCCGCCTGAATAAGAAGCGGCAAAATTTTGCGGTCATTAATACTAAGCTGATTAAGGTTTGTGCTGAGCTTTACCCGCTCGTATATAGGGAGCCGACTGGCTACATAATCTGTTAAGCTATCTTTTTGTACAACAGTTACTTTTTCTTCGGTGGGTTTGCTATTGTTGGTGCAAGCCGTAAATAAACTTGCAGAACAGGCTATTGCCGATACAAATAGTATAGGTTTGTATAGTTTTTTCATGATTAAGATATATCGCGACTAAATTACTAAAATTTGAAAGCTTTGTATAAAGTTTGATGTAATGGATGAAGTTTAATATAACTTTGTACCTTCATATTTTATTTATTCATATCATGTTTCCTGTAAAATCTTATTCTCTTAAAAGTACTTCTGTTTTGGCTCTGGCATTATTCTTATCTTCCTGCAGTACGAATAAATATGCTGCAACAGAAAAGATTTATAAGCAAAAGAGTAAAGAATTTGCCAATATAATTTCGGCTACACCGCCCGAAGGTCAGTTATATGATCTCCAAAATGCAACAAATCAAACCTGGGTGGGTTCTGTAAATTTTGGGATACGTAAACCTAATTTTGTTATCCTTCACCACACTGCCCAGGATAGCTTAGCCCAAACCATCAAGACCTTTCATTCTACTAAGGCAGAAGTTAGTGCACATTATGTGATTGGCCGTGATGGAAAAGTAGTGCATATGGTAAATGATTATCTGCGATCAAACCATGCCGGCATTGGGAAATGGGGAAAGGATACAGACTTAAACTCTTCCTCCATTGGTATTGAACTGGATAACAACGGAACAACAGACCCATGGCCGGATGCACAAATTAACAGCCTGGTGAAATTACTGGAGACCTTAAAAAAAGCTTATAATATTCCGACTGCGAATTTCATAGGCCATTCTGATATTGCCCCTAAACGCAAGCCTGACCCAAATAAATTTCCATGGAAAAAATTAGCTTTAAAAGGCTTTGGTTATTGGTATGATGATGTGCTTAAAAACCCTCCGGCAGATTTTGATGGACCAAATGCATTAAAATTAATGGGTTATGATACCAGCGATTTAGGCGCCGCAATAGTTGGGTTTAAACGCCACTTTATACAAAGCGATATTACACCTAAGCTTACGCCGGTTGATTTATTGGTATTGTATAATGTGTATACGAAATACTAAAAAGGATGAGGGTAGGAAGGTTGATGGTAGAAGGGTTGATCTCTGTGTTCCCATGACAATTCTTAAGCAATTAAGCATAAAAAACACGGATAAATCTAAGTTTATCCGTGTTTATCTTTCATTATACCTAAACTATTTAGGTTTCTTAAAAGTATCTTTCAAAGTAACCGTCCGGTTAAAAACCAGTTTTTCAGATGTAGAATCTTTATCTAAACAGAAATATCCTTTTCTGATAAACTGATAACGGCTATCTAAATCGGCATGAGCCAAAGCAGGCTCGATGTAAGCATTTGGAAGAACCGTTAAGCTTTCCGGATTTAAGTAATCCTTAAAATCACCTTCTTCCGCATCTGGTGTTTCAGAAGTAAACAGGCGATCATATAATCTGATTTCTGCTGTTTTAGCATGTTGAACACTCACCCAATGAATGGTTCCCTTAACATTGATGCCACTGGTATCATTTCCACTTTTTGATTCCGGAATATAGGTGCAGTGAATTTCAGTTACATTGCCATTTTCGTCTTTAACAAAATCCTCACACTTGACAATATACGCAAACTTTAAGCGCACCATTGCTCCTGGTGCCAAACGGAACCATTTTTTAGCAGGCACTTCCATAAAATCTTCGCGCTCAATCCAGAGTTCATTGCTGAAAGGAATAATGCGGGTACCACCGCCATCTTCCGCTTCAGGATTATTTTCACCGATTAAGTCTTCAGTTCCTTTTTCATAATTGGTGATCACCAGTTTGATTGGATCTAAAACGGCCATTACACGATTGGCCGTTTTATTTAAATCCTCACGGATGCAAAATTCCAGCAAGCTTAGTTCTATCAGGTTTTCACGCTTGGCAATACCTATTCGTTCACAAAATTCACGGACACTTTTCGGCGTAAAGCCTCTTCTGCGCAAACCAGAAATGGTTGGCATACGTGGATCATCCCAGCCGTTAACTAAGTTTTCATTTACCAGTTGCAGTAATTTGCGTTTACTCATTACCGTTGAGGTAAGGTTTAAACGTGCAAATTCATATTGTTTAGATGGAAAAATTTCTAATTTCTCTATAAACCAATCGTAAAGTTCACGGTGCGAAACATATTCTAATGTACAAATGGAGTGCGTGATGTTTTCAATACTGTCACTTTGCCCGTGTGCAAAATCGTACATAGGGTAAATGCACCACTTGCTGCCCGTACGGTGATGTTCAGCATGTTTAATGCGGTAAATAATTGGATCGCGCATCAACATATTTGGGCTGGCCATATCTATCTTCGCCCGTAAAATATATGCACCATCAGCAAATTCACCATTTTTCATTTTTGTGAAAATGTCTAAATTTTCTTCAATACTGCGGTTACGGTATGGGCTATCCTGTCCGGGTTCAGTAGGTGTGCCTTTTAAGGCAGCAATCTCATCAGCTGAACTTTCATCAGCATATGCCAGTCCTTTTTCAATAAGCTTAACTGCAAAAGCATACAATTCATCAAAATAATCTGATGCATACAGTTCATTCTTCCAGTTAAAGCCCAGCCATTTAATATCTTCCTGCTGGCTGTTTACATACTCTGTTTTTTCTGTAACCGGGTTGGTATCATCAAAACGCAAATTAGTGTAACCACCGTATTTTTGTGTTAGTCCGAAGTTCAGGCATATCGCTTTTGCATGGCCAATGTGTAAGTAGCCATTGGGTTCAGGTGGAAAACGCGTTACCAGAGTTTTATACTTACCACTGTTTAGGTCGTTCTCAACAATTTCTTCAATAAAGTTCAATGACTTTTCTTCACTCATAAAAAGCTGTAAATTAGGAATGCAAAGGTAAAAAGATTGAGCGTATTTAGGTAATGATTAGAAAATAGAAAATGTATAAATAGGGAATTAAGTAGTAACTTAATGAATAGGGAGTTGGAAACGGTAAATAAATGGAGCTTGCTTTGCTCTTCATCATTTCCCATCTATAGGCAGGAACGTAAAAATAGAGAATGGGCTGGAAATCTATTTTTATTATTGATTTCCCGTTACCTATTCTCTATTCACATAAAAGAAAAATCAATACATTTACATCAATTTAATATTACCATGAGCAAAGTATTAAACAGACCAATACGCGTTTTAGTCGCGAAGGTTGGATTAGATGGGCACGATAGAGGTGCCAAGGTAATTGCCACATCACTACGCGATGCCGGGATGGAAGTAATATATACGGGCTTGCGGCAAACCCCAGAAATGGTTGTAAATACCGCATTGCAGGAAGATGTGGATGCAATAGGCATATCTATACTTTCTGGGGCACACATGACCATCTTTCCAAAAATTATTCATTTTATGAAAGAAAAACAGCTCGACGACGTTTTGTTAACAGGTGGGGGGATTATACCTGAATCGGACCGGATGAAACTTGCGGAAATTGGTGTCGGAGAATTATTTCCGCCAGGAACCACCATGGCCAGTATTGTAGCATACATTCAGAATTGGGTAGCAGAAAACAGAAATTTTTAAATTATGACATATCAGCATTTAATATCAGAGATAAAAGAGAATATTCTTTATGTGACCATCAATCGCGAAAGGGCATTAAATGCCTTAAACAAAGAAACGCTAGCTGAACTGGCAAAAGTAGTTTCATTTGCAAATGAAACTGCAGAGGTGAAAGGTGTGATTTTGACGGGCGCAGGCGAAAAAGCTTTTGTTGCCGGAGCCGATATTAAAGAATTTTCGGAGTACAATGCCGAACAAGGGAAAGCACTGGCGAGAAATGGGCAACGTGATGTTTTTAATGCTATTGAAAATTCACTAAAACCTTTTATCGCAGCCATTAATGGTTTTGCTTTGGGCGGCGGATTAGAACTTGCCATGGCCTGCCACATGCGCATTGCATCCTCACATGCGAAACTCGGTTTACCTGAAGTTACGCTGGGGTTAATTCCGGGTTATGGTGGAACACAAAGGCTAACCCAACTGGTTGGGAAGGGGAAAGCCATTGAACTAATTACCACGGCTGGTATGATCTCTGCAGACGAAGCCCTGAAAATAGGTTTGGTAAACCATACAGTCGATCCATCTGATTTGATGAATAAAGCAACTGAAATTTTAAACCTGATTAAACAACGCGCGCCATTGGCCGTATCTGCTGCCATAAAAGCGGTTAATACTTGTGTTAATGAATTAAATGGTTATGACGTTGAAATAGAAGAATTTGGGAAATGTTTCGAAACAAGTGACTTTAAAGAAGGTGTTTCTGCATTTATTGATAAGCGGAAAGCGCACTTTAAGGGAATTTAGGATTGTAAATTGCTCTTAAAATATGTTTGTTTTAATTAATCATTGATCTTTATAATTTCTAAATTATCGCTCTATTTAGGAATGCTTGCTGCTAATCTGGAGGTTTTTAGCTAAACAATTAGTAAACGCTCATGAATAAAAAGATTTTAATAGTAGATGATGAAATAAGTATAGGGTTATTCCTGTCTAAATTTTTAACAAAGAATGGTTTCGAAGTGTCAAACGCTATATCGGGTGCCGCTGCGATGGAGATTTTATCACAGGAAACGTTCGACTTGATTATCTGCGATTATCGTCTTAATGATACCGATGGGCGTGAAATTTTAATTAAAGTAAAGGATAAACATCCATCCACAATTGTCATCATTATTACCGGTTATTCAGATGTAAAACTTGCCGTAGAGTTGATTAAACTTGGTGCATATGACTATATTACCAAACCCCTGTATCCTGATAAAATTTTAGCGGCTATTCATACTGCACTCGAAAGTCAGAAAAGCTTAAAGGAAATTGTATTGCAGGCTAATGCAAAAGATGTTGCAGAATACGAGACAGATCCTGTTGATTTTATTTGCGGCCAAAGCGAAGCCTCTTGCGAACTGCTGAAGGAAATTCATTTGATTGCACCAACATCCTATAGTATAATTTTAACAGGTAAAAGTGGAACCGGAAAAGAATGTGTAGCTAAAGCAATTCATTCCAACAGTTTAAGAAAAGATAAGCCTTTTATCGCTATGGATTGTGGTTCATTAACGAAAGAACTTGCAGGAAGCGAATTTTTCGGACATGAAAAGGGTGCCTATACCGGAGCCTTGTTTACCAAAATTGGCCATTTTGAGCAGGCTAATGGAGGTACTTTGTTTTTGGATGAAGTTGGAAATTTGTCCTATGAAATTCAAGCCGTTCTGTTAAGGGCCGTTCAGGAACGCAAAGTGAAGCGCATCGGAAGTACAAAAGAAATTGATATCGATGTTCGTATTATCGTAGCAACCAATGAAAATATTGCTTTGAACATTAATAAAGGAACATTCAGAGAGGATTTATTTCACCGTTTTAATGAGTATTCTATTCATCTGCCATCACTTAAAGAGCGTGGAAATGACATTTTAATTTTTGCGGCTAAATTTTTAATGGTCGCAAACCTGGAGCTGAATAAAAAAATTAAAGGTTTTTCTGAAGGAGTAAAAACATGCTTCCTGAATTATAGCTGGCCGGGTAATATCCGCGAATTAAAAAATGTAGTCAGAAGATTAGCCCTGCTAACTGATGGAAACGAAATCCAGGTTGATGTTCTGCCATTGGAATTATCAAATTATACTGGTCGTGAGGAAAAGCATAAAAATGGTATTGAAGCGATTAATCCATCGAAAGCCTTAAAAAATGCAGCGAAGGAAGCAGAATATGATGCCATTCTAAATGCTTTAATAAAGGTTAATTTTAATAAAACCAAGGCAGCACAAATTTTAAATATTGACAGGAAGACACTCTATAATAAAATGAAAGGCCTTAAATTAAATGAAGCCTTTAAAACTGAAGATCGCTAAAAACAAATTGCAGGGTTTTGCTATTTAAATGTTGCAGTGCTTCTAAATTATGTCCGTATTTTCTTATAAACAGCGTCAGAATATTAATCTTGTGATCATCATAGCACTTGGTGTGCTGATTGCCTATTCATTAAAAGATATATTTTCTGCCATACTATCTACACTGGTCTTATACACCATTATGCGTCCGGTATATATTTATCTGGCCGAAGTAAAAAACTGGAATAAGCGTATTGTGGCCATTATGCTCATTACCATTAGTATAGTGCTGATTATATTGCCTTTTTATGCATTAAGCAGTATGGTGATCAGTAAAATTTCAGAGTTAAGGAGTAATGAAATTTTCTTTAAAAATTTACTGGTTAAAATTCAGCACCTGCTTCCTTTAAAAATTAATGAAAATTTAATTCAGGAAGGTTTAAACCGGCTGGGTAACTGGGCCACACAGCTTTTCCCGTCTTTAATTTCAAGCGCAGTAAATATCATATTGAGTTTGCTGGTGATGTATTTCCTGCTTTACTTTATGCTGATAGAACGAAAGCAATTTGAATTCTCTCTGGTTAAGTATGCCCCTTTCAGAGAACAGAATGCACTTCGTTTTGGCGATGAAATGAAAAATACTACTTATGCAAATGTACTTGGCCAGGGGCTGATTTGTTTGGTTCAGGGTTCGCTTGTCAGTTTATCTTTTTATGTTTTGGGTTATCAGGATCCTGTTTTCTGGGGTGTAATTACTACATTTATTTCTTTCGTGCCTGTTTTGGGCCCTCCGGTAGTATTTGTTCCGGCTGCTATTCTTCAAATTGTGAACGGACATAATTTTGAAGGTTGGGCAATGCTGATTTTTGGTTTCGTGGTGATTATAAATATTGATAACGTGCTAAGGTTTGTTATTGCTAAAAAAGTAGGCAACATTCATCCCATCATCACCGTAATTGGCGTAATTATTGGTATCCCATTATTTGGGATTCTGGGGCTCGTTTTTGGGCCGCTTTTGCTATCTTACTTTATATTGCTGATTAAAATTTATGAAACGAGCACGCTTGCCTCAGAAAGATTAGAAAGAATTAAAACAAATAATGAGCATAATGAGTTATAAATTACAGCTTAACAATTAAATAATATAGTAATCCTTATATTGTAAACGTTAAACCCTTAAAATACATAATTATGAATGATAACTCAAAAGTTGTAGTTGCCCTTTTAGCAGGATTAGCTGCCGGTGCCGCCTTAGGTATTTTATTTGCACCTGATAAAGGTGACGAAACCCGCGATAAATTAAGCCAGTCTTTAAAAGATTTAGGCGATTCTATTAAAGATAAAGCTGCTGATGAAATTAACAGTCTGTCCAGCCTGAAAGATAAAGTCGTGACCTCAATTAAAACCAAATTGAGAAGTGTTGAAGAGGAGTATAGTGACGACGTAGAGCACGCATAAGCAATAAAATAATAGCTGGGTGTTTTATGGCACCCAGTTAAATTTCATCTTAACTATGCAAGAAAATAAAGAGAAAGGTATCGAGGATATTTTCGATGATGCCAAAGGCTATTTAGAGGCAAGAGTAGAATATACCCGACTTTACCTCGTGGAAAAGGTATCTAAAATATTTGCCGATTTAGTAACCAATACGGTGGTAATTGTATGCTTTATTCTGGCATTCTTATTTGGTAGTGTAACATTGGCTCTCTTCTTATCTAGCGTTTTAAATAGTTATGCCGGAGGGTTTGGCTGCGTTTCATTAATTTATATTTTACTTGCAGTTGTGGTGTATTTAACTAAAGATAAATACATCGAAAAGGCAATTATAAATATCGCAATTAGTAAGTATTTCAACAAACTTGCCGATAAGGAGGAAGAAGATGAGAAGTTATAAAAATATCAGCAATCTGGAAGATTTGCAAGCCAAAAAGCTTGAGCTTAAGGTAGAATATACATTAAAACAAAACCTGCTTATTGCGGATTCAAAAAATTATGCAAAACAATTTACTTTTGGGGCACTGATTAAAAAATACGCTACTCCGAATAATTTTTTCAAAGCTGACGAGAAATTGAATATCAGCGGAACAGCGATGTCTTTGCTGCTGCCGATGTTTATGAATAAGACACTTTTCAGGGGTGCAGGCTTTTTAACTAAAGCAGCAGTCGGATTGGTTTCTGGTAAGGTTGGTAAATCTTTAGATGCAGAACATCTTTCAGCAATTTACAATTCGGTTAAAGGCTGGTTCGGCAGCAGAAAAGATAAGAAAGCAAAAAAGTTTATTGATTATGGCATTCCGCCAGATAGCGAAACATATTAGTCTGATGATTTATTAATCATCCGTTAATTAGTTAACGAGGTGCAAAAATTAGATAAACAAAAAACTCCTGATGATTCATCAGGAGTTTTTTGTTTATGCTCGTAATTTCGTATTTCTGCGCTTAGCCCCATGAACGAATAACAACTAAACTGATGAACCGTTATAAATCAGTTTTAATTTTACCCTACTGGTTGGTGTCTCACCTAACAGCTTAAATTTATCTTATTTAATGCATTTATGGGCATTAATTTCAGTTGGTGGGGCACCACACCGATAGACAAAAGGCTGCTATGGAGTATTTTTAGCCCCATGAACTAATGAACCTTATAAATCCGTTTTAATTTTCAGCTCTTTTAATTGTTTTTCATCAATAGTACTCGGACTGTCAATCATCACATCCCTGCCCGAATTATTTTTAGGGAAAGCGATAACATCACGAATGGAGTCCAAACCAGCGAAAATGGATGTTAAACGATCAAAACCAAAGGCAATACCTCCGTGTGGCGGTGCGCCAAATTCAAAGGCATCCATTAAGAAGCCAAATTGTTTCTGTGCTTCTTCTGCACTGAAACCTAAGTGTTTAAACATTAGTGCCTGAAGGGTACGGTCATGAATCCTGATTGATCCGCCACCAACCTCAGTTCCGTTAATGACCATATCATAGGCGTTGGCACGTACATTTTTTGGATCGGTATCTAATAATGCAATGTCTTCTGGCTTAGGAGAGGTAAAAGGGTGGTGCATGGCATGATAGCGTTCCGTTTCTTCATCCCATTCTAACAGAGGAAAATCCAACACCCAAAGCGCAGAAAATGTATTTTTATCACGTAGCCCTAAACGGTTACCCATTTCCAAACGAAGTTCGTTCAATTGTTTGCGCACTTTATCTGTAGAACCTGCTAAAATTAAAAGTAAGTCACCCTTTTCCGTTTTAAATACCTGGCTCCACTGTTTCAAATCTTCTTCATTGAAAAACTTGTCAACAGAAGATTTTATGGTTCCATCTTCGTTATGACGGGCATAAATAAGTCCTGTGGCACCAATTTGCGGGCGTTTGATAAAATCTGTTAATTCATCTAACTGCTTGCGAGTATAGTTTGCGGCCCCTTTGGCATTAATACCAACGACCAATTCTGCATTGTCAAAAACCGGGAAGCCTTTGCCTTTCACCAAATCATTCAGTTCTACAAACTGCATGGCAAAACGGGTATCAGGTTTATCAGAACCATATAATCGCATAGCATCTGCATACTGCATTCTTGGAACCTCTGGTAAATCATAATTGCGTACCTCTTTAAAAAGCGTACGGATTAAGCCCTCAAAAGTATTTAAGATATCTTCCTGTTCAATGAAAGACATTTCACAGTCTATTTGTGTGAATTCTGGCTGACGGTCTGCCCTTAAATCTTCATCTCTGAAACATTTTACAATCTGGAAATACCTGTCGAAACCTGAAACCATCAGCAATTGCTTAAAAGTTTGCGGTGATTGAGGCAAAGCATAAAATTCACCCTCATTCATACGGCTTGGCACCACAAAATCTCTTGCACCTTCTGGGGTAGATTTAATTAAAACAGGGGTTTCCACTTCAATAAAATCTAAAGCATCCAGGTAGCGACGAACAGATTGCGCTATTTTATGGCGTAAAACCAGGTTATTGCGAACCGGGTTACGGCGCAAATCCAGGTAGCGATATTTCATGCGTAATTCATCACCACCATCAGTATCATCTTCGATCATGAATGGAGGCAGTTTAGCTGCATTTAAAATTTCTAAAGCCGTGATTTTTATCTCTACATCGCCAGTAGGCATTTTAGGATTTTTGTTGCTCCGTTCAACAACAATACCGGAAGCCTTAATCACAAACTCCCTGCCTAAGGTACGTGCAGATTCGCATAACTCGCGGTTATCATCCATGTTAAAAACCAACTGGGTAATACCATAACGATCGCGGATGTCTATAAAAGTCATCCCACCTAAATCTCTTGATTTTTGTACCCAACCACACAAGGTTACACTTTCGCCTAAGTTATTAAGGGTGAGTGCACCACAAGTTACTGTTCTTAACATATATTGTAATCTAAATTGAGCGGCAAAAATACCGAATTAGTTTTAAACTTTGGAATAGAAGCGCCGAGGTTTTTTAGCTACTTAAGCAGTTTAAGGTGAATAGTTTCTTAAACAGGAAAATATCAAATTTAATAACCATTGCCTTATTCAGAATTTAATCATTCATAAAAAGGCATTAACCCTTAGACTTTAATCTGCTCAGTGTTTCCGGCGAGATGTTCAGGTATGATGCAATCATTTTATTTGACAGTCTTTTCACAATGATTGGATGTTGATGAAGTAATTGCTGATACCTTTCCGTAACATCTGATGTGATAAATGACATTAAACGGTTGGTGTTGGTTACATAGGCATACTCCAGATAATGACGATATAGTTTTTCCCAATGTGGAACAATTGTTAAAAGGTTATAGAAGTCGGTTTTATTTATGCTCAGCAATGTGGTGCTTTCTGTAGCCTGAACAAATTCCAAAGACTTCGCTTCGGTAACAAAACTAACCAAAGCTGTTACAAATTGATCTTCGAAAGCAAAGAGCCTGGTTGCTTCACTTCCTTTTTCATTTAAAAAATAGATTCGCAGGCAACCCTTGGTTACAAAATATATTTTATTGCTAATTTGACCTGGACTTACCAAGTGTTCATTCCGCTTTACTTTTGATATAGTAAAAAACGATAAAACAGTTTTCAGATCATGTTCACTAATTTCAATACGATGGCTGATATAATTTGAAAGCTGTTGGTACATTATTTTAATAGCGAATTAGTTTTTTGACGCAATTTTCTCTGCTAATTTACGGGCAATAGGAATAATGATAAAGGCAGAAAGATATGATACAGGTAACATCACGCTCCAGGCCTTTAAAAATTTAATGAACCAATCTTCACCAAAACCATAGTTCCGCATCAGTCCTACAAATGCCATAATTAAGGTCATTGGGATGACTACCAGTAGTGTGTTGAGGTATTTAAAATATGCTTTTTTCATATGAATTTTGTTTTTAAGACAAAGATGCAGGGATAAAAAAAGCTAAACTATGATGTAAGTCAATAAATAGAAATGGGCTAATATTTCTCTTCCAGGATTACCTGTACGGCTATTACTTTCCAGTTGCCCCCCATATTCTTCCATTGGAAAATTTCCTCTGTTTGGATGGTTTGTTTTTTAGAGAAGACTATTCCTTTCACTTGAACAACTGTTTTCCTGGCAATCTTTTCGGATACTATTTCACCATCAATGGATGATCTTAGCCGATAGTGTGTGGTAGAAATCTCTTTTGTTTTTTTAAAATACTTTTCGGTTTGGTAAACCAGTTCTTTTCTGTCATACACGGTGGCATCGGCATTGCTGTATTGTATGCCATCATCAAATTGGCTCATGTATAGGCTAATATCTTTTCTTTCAAAAGCCAGATTAGCTTTTTGGTGTACAGTATCCAGTTCGTTTAAGATTAAATCAATTTCCATGGCATGAAGTTAAAAGTTTGCATGAAGCTTTAAAAATAATAATGAGGGGTGATCCTCTTTCGGAATTAACAGATAAAGTGCGTAAAAGATTTGATGGTTTTTATTAAAGTTTACAGGTGCAAGGTTTATTTAAACTTTTTTATACATTGATGCAACGTTTTAAATTCCCTTATGTCTTATCATCAGAATCTTCGAAATTTTGGAAACGGTATATATCGATAAAAACCTGGAATTGGTAAAAGCATGCATGCAGGGCAGCCGTGCAGCACAGTTTGATTTATACAAACTGTATGCGAAAGCGATGTATAATGTAGCCTTGCGGATTTTAAATTACGAAGAAGAGGCTGAAGATGTTTTACAGGAATCCTTTTTGGATGCCTTTACCAGGATTGTTGATTTTAGACAGGAAACAACATTTGGTTTATGGCTGAAACAGATCGTGATTAACAAATCCATTAATTATCTGCGAAAACGTAAAATGGAATTTGTGAGCACTGATGAGGTGTCTGAAGTGCCTGATGAAATCAGTTTCGACGATTATGATATCCGTTTACAAGTTGAAGAGGTTAGAAAAGCAATTACTGAATTGCCAGATGGTTACAGGGTGGTTTTAAGTCTATACCTGTTAGAAGGCTATGATCATGAAGAAATATCACATATTTTAAAAATTAGTGAAAATACCAGTCGCACGCAATACATGAGGGCAAAAAAGAAATTAAAAAGCATATTAGAACTGAAAGGGATGAGAGATGAATAATAGATTAGAAACTTTTGTTAAAGAGAACCGGAGATCTTTCGATATGATGGAACCATCGCCGGCACTTTGGGCAAAAATTGAACAAAAACTGGATCAGAAAAAAGAAAAAAAGCCGGTAAAGCTATACTTATGGATAAGTGTAGCAGCAGCAATAGTAGTTGTTTTCAGTTTAGGCTGGTTCTACGCAGGAAAGATGCAAAGCGGCGAAATAGAAATCGCTGATGTAAATACTGTTTATGCAAAGAAAGAAGTTCAGTTTGCAGGTCTGATTGTAGAGAAGAAAGATAGTCTGGCAATTTTTGCTGCTGCAAATCCGGAGTTATATAAAAAATTTACGGCAGATTTAAAGAAACTGGATGAGGAATATGAACGGTTAAAAAATGAACTTCCTGCTTCTCCTAATCAAACGTTTGTAGTGAAGGCCATGGTTAAAAATCGCGAAATTCAATTGCAATTGTTAAAACAGCAACTCCTGATCATCAACCAGGTAGACGACTATAAAAAAGTAAATCAGATTTAGGTAAAAGACAATTCGAAATTCAAGTATAAAATGGGTGCATTGCTCATTTGATACCTGTTATTAAATATAACATATGATGGTTTTAGTCCGCCGGCAGGTTTAGGCCATTATTTATAATAAACATCATGAAAATAAAAATATTATTAGCCTTGATGGCGCTCTTTGCCGTTAAAAGTGATGCACAGGAAACTGTTGTGATGCAGTTACCCACTGAAAGCTATGTGGTAAATTCAAAGGTTTCCACTCCCGCCAATGTTAATGCTACTGTGTCTTTAAAACAGGATGAGCAGGGCGGCGATACTGAAAAGTTTAAATCTTTCAGTAAAAGTTTCAATGTCGATATCAATGATAAAGTAAACCTGAATAACCAATACGGTACCATTACCATTAAAACCTGGGATAAAAAAGAGGTTAAGGTAGATGTAGATATTAGGGCTTTCAGCAATTCTGATGGGGATGCGCAAAAAATGATTGATGCCGTTACCATTGATGCCAGCAAAAATGGAGATATGGTTACAGTTAAAACCAATATGAGTGAAAGAGATGGCCGTTATGGCCGGGGAACGAGAAATGGTGTCACCAGCTGGCGCAGAGAAGTTAAAATCAACTATGTGGTTTACATGCCTGCCGCAAATTCACTTCAGCTTATTCAACAGTATGGTAATGTGGAAGTAGGCAACTTTACTGGCCCAACCTCTTTAAAAGTGCAATATGGTAATTTACTTGTGGGCAGCCTGAACAACAGCAACAATTATATTAATGTACAATATGGTAAATGCGATATCCGGGAATTAAATGCGGGCGTAGTTAAGCACAGTTATAATGGCCCCGTGAATATTGGCAGCGCAGGGACTTTAGAATTGGATGCAGAGTATGTCGGCGTTAATATCAATACCATCCGCAGGTCTGCTGATTTGAGCATTCAATATGGTAAAGGCTTAAACGTGGGTACCATTGGGGGGAATTTATTGTTAAATACAGAATACGCCAAGGTGAACATTAATACCATCAGGGGAAATATGGTAGCTAAACAAGCATATGCAGACCTGACCATCGCATCAGCAGGTAAAATTGCAGTGGATGCTGAATATTCAAATGTCACTTTGGGTTCGGTTAACGGTGATGCCAATATTAAAATGGATTATAACCGTTTAAATGTGAATGAAATTACGCCTGCCTGCAAAAGCTTTACCTTTGCCGGTGAATATGTTGGCGTTGGTTTGGGGTTTGCAGAGCGATATAACGGGAACTTTAATGTGTCTACTTCTTATGCCGGCTTTAAATTCGGATCAAATGTATCCGCTTCATTAACCAGCAAAGATGATGAGGACAAGCGATATTCCGGTAAAATCGGGAATGGTAGCACTGGAAATGTAAATATTAAAACCAGCTACGGTTCGGTTACTTTTAAATAAGAATTTACAGGCTAGATGAGCTAAACAGGCCTTTCCGCATTTGGGAAGGCTTATTGTTTTAATAATAACTAGTTTAGTAAATTAAAGGAGATAAATTAAGCATAATTTCAATAGCTGTTTACTTTTTAATTTCATGAAAAAATTTTTCCTTTTAATGCTTATGCCCTTGCTGAGTTTTGCACAATCAAATAAACTTAGTAAAGCGGATAAAATTTATGGGTTATCGAAATTGTGGCAAGAGGTAAATTATAACTTTGTTTACCTCAATAAAGTTGACCGCATTAAATGGGATAGTACTTATAAAGTATTAATCAATACCATTCCTGAAACCAAAAGCGATTACGAATATTATCGTGAGCTACAACGTTTTTTGGCCATGCTGAAAGATGGACATACTGATCTTTATATGCCTGCCGGACGTGATTTCGAACCTTTAAATACGAAGTTTGGTGATTACAGGCTGTTCATAGAAAACATGGCTGGTAAAGCAATTGTTACCCGTGTTAACCTCAGTAAGAAAGAGGAGATTCCGATAGGGAGTGAGGTCATTGAAGTAAACGGCAAGCCTACGGCTGCATATATTTCTGAAAATATTACCCCGTATATTTCCTCATCAACGGATTATGGACTTCAGGATATCAGTATAAGCACCTTATTGCAGGGGCTGGATGGTACGCAGTTTA
The DNA here is from genome assembly GCF_026239715.1 of Pedobacter sp. GR22-10. Lineage (NCBI taxonomy): Bacteria > Pseudomonadati > Bacteroidota > Sphingobacteriia > Sphingobacteriales > Sphingobacteriaceae > Pedobacter > Pedobacter sp. GR22-10. The sequence continues at coordinate 276,154 of NZ_JAPIVR010000003.1, read as the reverse complement.
AAATTAAAATTAAAACTCCGAAAGGAAAGGTATTGTCATTTACCCTAACGCATCAACAAACTACGGAAACCGAAGTTTTTCCAGCTTTTCCCTCTGAAGGGAAATTGTTTAGTTTTAAATGGGAAACCAAAGGAATTGCCTACATAGCGTTAAACTCTTTTACCGACGAGAAAATCGATTCTATGTTTGTGGCTAAACTGCCAGAACTTTACAAGGCAAAAGCCCTGATTTTAGATTTAAGAAGCAATGGGGGCGGAACCACAGGTATTGGAAGCTATATCCTGAAATACCTGACCAATGATAGTTTGTTATATGGCTCACGATATTCTACCAGGCAATTAAATTCTGCTTTTAAAGCCTGGGGTAAATACACAACGGCTAAAGATACGGTGAATAATTCATGGAATGCAAAAGCGCTACTCACCTATCAGGATAATTATTTTTATAATTTTGATTATTATCCGCTTAAAAATGACCTTTCGGCAAAACGAATAGTTGTTCCTACCGTGCTATTGATTGGGCACAATACCGCATCAGCTGCTGAAGATTTTCTGATTTATGCGGATAACCAGAAACACATGACTAAAATTGGTCAGAATTCTTGTGGTAGTACAGGGCAGCCTTTTCTTTTCGATCTTCAAGGTGGGGCAGTGGTGAGGGTATGTACCAAAAAAGACACCTATCCTGACGGACGCGAATTTGTGGGCTATGGCGTTAAACCTGATATTGAGGTTGTACCAAAGGTGGAAGATTTAATCAATAACAATGATCCTGCGCTGAAAAAAGCAATAGATTTTTTGAGCAAGAAGCTAAAATAATTCTAAAGAATAAAATTAGCGACTAAGCAGAGATCAAAAATCTTCGTCAGGCAGATCAAAACTAAAATATCACATCATCTGTTCCATATAAGGTGGTTGATTTATTTATCTTCGCCTTATCAGATAAAAAACATATGGATTTCTTAAGTACTCCGGAAGCCTGGATCTCACTTTTAACCTTAACTCTTCTGGAAATTGTTCTGGGCATTGATAACATCGTCTTTATTTCCATCCTTTCAGGCAAGTTACCTCAAAACCAGCAGAAAAAAGCCCGTCAGCTTGGCTTAGGTCTGGCCATGATTACGAGGGTAATGTTGCTCCTGTCGCTTAGCTGGATCATGACGCTTACTTCTCCTTTGTTTAATATCGGAAGCTGGGTTGGTATTGATGGTGGGGAATGGTATGAAAAGCTGGCCATTTCAGGCCGTGATTTGATTTTAATTATTGGCGGATTGTTCCTGATTTATAAAAGTACGCACGAAATTCATCACAAACTGGAAGGTGAAGAAGACGAGGAAGGGAAAACAAAAGTACATTCGTTCTGGGCAACCATTGTTCAGATCCTCGTCTTAGATATTGTTTTTTCATTAGATTCTGTAATCACTGCAGTGGGGATGGCAGAACATATTGAAATTATGATTGCAGCCGTAGTCATCGCCGTAATTATCATGATGTTTTCTGCCGGTAAAATCAGTGAGTTTGTGAATAACCATCCAACAGTTAAAATGCTTGCCCTTTCTTTCTTACTTTTAATTGGGGTTTCGCTTCTTGCAGAAGGACTTGATCAGCATATTCCTAAGGGTTATGTGTATTTTGCAATGGCCTTTTCAGTCCTAGTGGAAATGCTTAACCTCAAGATGAAAAAGAATACGAAGAAACCGGTTGAACTCAGAAATATGCCAAAGAAATAGTGAAATCACCATTGAACTTCTCAACTTTAGTTTAAAGTCTATATCTTTTTAAGAATAAATCTTACAGCACATATTCTTCATTAATTGGTTTTATAGGGTCTGGAATATCAGTTTCTTCCAGCATTTGCAGCAGATTAATTTCAATTGTTCTGGTGATTTGATTCAATGGAATTCCTGCAGAATTATTTTCAAAAGGATCTACCAGGCTCATTCCATTAATCTGAGTAGAAACGAAAACAAAACCAATTAACCAGCCTAAAAAGATAGAAGCTGGCCCGGCAGACTGGCTAATTACCAGTGTAAAGGTAACCACGAAAAGCCAGATAAACACTTTAGTCAAATAAGTGTAGGTGGTAGGGAAAATAGTGTTTTTAATCCGCTCACTCATGCCCATTGAATCTGAAAATCGAACCAGCATTTCATTGATCTCAATAAACCTGAAGCCGTCAATTTTATTTTCTTTAGACAGTTTTTGTAATTCTCTCGACTGGATATTTAGTATTGCATTGTGCACATTTGAATGTTTGCGAACTTCAATCAGTTCTTCAGGAGGTAAATATTTAATGTAAATTTCATCTACAGTACTACGTAAGCTCGCTTTAAGCGCATAAAGAAAAGCAATATGCCTGAAAATAATCCTTTTGGTACTTGCTTCATCATCATCTACATAATTAATCAAGGCCCTTGCATAAGAGCGGGAATCATTTACGATAGCACCCCATATTTTTCTGGCTTCCCACCATCTGTCATAAGCCTGGTTATTATTAAAGCCGATAAAAAAAGCAATTGCCGTACCTAAAACGGTAGGAATAATGGAAGGAATTTCAAAATGATGCGCAATTAAATATTCACGAATGAGATAAGCCGCAGTGCAGGAGGCAATCATAATGAGGTCAACCTGCCATGTATTTCTTAAAATTCTACTGAGTCTGATATTTTGTATTAAAAGCATATATATGATTTTCGGTATGAAAGTACAAAACTATGGCCAAAATGCTTTACTATTCTAATTTAAATCATCACTAATCTTTTTACCACTCAAATGTTTATATTCGGAAACCAAATATTCTGTTTATGAGCGAAGCATTACCTAAGAATAGTATTTTTAAAGTGATAGGTGCCTCTTCACTGGGCACATTAATTGAATGGTATGATTTTTATATTTTCGGCAGTTTAGCTGTCATTATTGGCGATCAGCTTTTTCCAAAAGATGCCGGCGCTTCAGCACTGATCAATACGCTTGCTATTTTTGCTGCGGGTTTTATTGTCCGTCCGTTTGGTGCTTTGGTTTTTGGGCGGCTGGGTGATCTAATAGGCAGGAAATATACTTTTCTACTGACATTGGTCCTCATGGGGGGCTCAACCTTTCTAATTGGTTTAGTACCTTCTTATAAAAGCATTGGTTATGCTGCTCCGGTTTTAGTATTGGTGTTGAGGTTAATCCAGGGGTTGGCACTTGGCGGGGAATACGGTGGTGCAGCAACGTACGTGGCTGAACATGCTCCGAAAAATAAGCGGGGATTCTTCACCAGCTGGATTCAAACTACTGCAACATTGGGCTTATTTCTTTCTCTGGGCATTATTGTAATGACCAAAAATGTTTTAGGGGCTGATACTTTTGCCGATTGGGGCTGGCGGATTCCTTTTTTATTATCGATTTTACTGGTAGTGGTATCCATCTATATCCGGATGAAAATGCATGAATCGCCCATGTTTTCTAAATTAAAAGCAGAAGGAAATGTATCTAAGAACCCACTGAAAGAAAGTTTTAATAACAAAGCCAACTTTAAAATGGTCTTACTGGCTTTATTTGGAGCAACTATGGGGCAGGGAGTGATCTGGTACACGGGGCAGTTTTATGCTCAATCTTTTCTGGAAAATACCTGCAAGCTTGATTTTAATGATTCAAGATATATTTTGCTATGGGGCATTGCTTTTGCCACACCCTTTTTTGTAATTTTTGGTGCCTGGAGCGACCGGGTGGGTCGGAAGTGGATTATGCTGGGTGGAATGCTGCTTGGGATTATTTTTTACCGGCCTATTTATCAAACCTTTTTAGATGATACGGATACTTCCAAAATGGATTTAAGTTTGGCAAACTACAGCAAGCCTTCGGTTAAACGTGAGTTAATTGACGGAACACCTGATAGTCTTTATACGGCTACCACTAAAGTTTTACTCTCTAATGGTGCATCTTTTAACCGTGTTCAGGCAGATACAATTTCAAAGACTTCAGGAATTCTTACAGGAAAAGAAATCATTAAAGATAAAATTTTACCAACATCCATCTTCTGGAAGTTTGTCGGACTTATTTTCTTTCAGATTTTACTGGTTACGATGGTGTATGGCCCTATTGCCGCATTTCTGGTTGAACTCTTTCCAACCAAAATCAGGTACACTTCCATGTCGCTCCCATACCACATTGGTAATGGCGTATTTGGAGGTTTAGTGCCATTTATTGCCACTTTAATAGCCAGTTTTTCTGGCTCCACACCGCTCTCCGGTTTGTGGTATCCTATCGGAATTGCCACGCTGAGTTTAATTATAGGAACAGTTTATTTATCTAACAAGAAGGATGAAAGCATAAACGATTAATATGAACAGGTTAAAGAAATTATTAGGAATCATATGGATAGCTTTAGGCCCGTTGGCCATGGCATTCCTGTTTTTGCAGGCCATTGATAAAGTTGGATTGGCAAATAGTGATATAGAAAGAATGAATACCATTTTGCAATGGGGGATCATTCTGTTTATCTTTTTTCCGATTAGTTTAGGTTTGGTGGTTTTTGGCTTTTATGCCTGGAAAGGTGAATATGATCAGTTGGAAAACCCTGATTAAGGGAAATAAAAAACCCCGATGCTTTTTGGCATCGGGGTGGATATATGAAGACCTCATAGGTAGAGGGTAATTGCTTATTATCCTTGTTTTTGAGCCGTTTGTTTTAATGAATCATTTGCAACGATTACAATCTCCACACGACGATTTGCTGCACGGCCGGCTTCTGTTTCATTGTCAGCAATTGGCTCAGAAAAACCTTTACCAATAGTTACCAGTCTTGAAGATGGAACACCCTGAGAAACGGCATAAGCTTTAACTGCTGCAGCTCTTCTTTCTGATAATCCCTGATTGTAAGTTTCAGTACCTTTGCTATCTGTATGTCCGATGATTTTAATATCAGTATCAGGGTATTGATTTAATGATGCAGCTAAACTCTGAACGTTTGTTTTAGCAGCGTCTTTTAATGCTGTTTTATCAAAATCAAATAAAATACCACTGTCAAATTTTACAATAATACCTTCACCTTCACGGATAACCTCTGCATTCGGTATTGCTTTTTGAATTTCAGCCGCTTGTCTGTCCATTCTGCGACCAATAAATGCACCTGCAGTACCACCAATAGCACCACCAATTAATGCACCTACAGCGGTATTACCTGCTTTCTTTCCAATTAACGCACCCACAACACCGCCTGCTGCTGCACCAATACCAGCACCTTTCTGTGTTTTGGTTAAACTATCACAACTTTGAAATGCGATTGATCCTACTGCTAATCCTATGCTTAATGTTGCTATTCTTACTTTTGAGATACTCATGATTATTTATATTTAAATTCTGAATATTGATATTCAAACACGATGCCAAAAAATCATTTAAATAAAATTTCGTGAGTTTTACACATTTAAAGGTTAAAAAGAATAACATGTTATGATTTAGTATGCCCAATCAAATTGTCATTCATTTATAATGTATCATTCTTAGTACAAGATTAAGCAGAGAAATAACTCTCCAGTTCTTTTAATGTATTTTCATCTGTTTTAAAGTCTTTAATGACCTGGCCCTTCTCTACTAAAATAATTCGGTTGCAAACATCGGTCACGTGATTTAAATCATGACTGGAAATAAAAGTAGTCATACTGCCGGCTTGTGTTTTTAATAAATTTTTTAGCCTGATCTGAGTGGTCGGATCAAGATTGGCGAAAGGCTCATCTAAAATCAGGATTTCGGGTTTTTGCATTAATGCAGCTGCAATTCCAACTTTAACCTGGTTGCCCTTACTAAAATCACGGATATATTTGCCGCTGTTTAAAATCTCGCCATTAAAAAATTCTCCATACTGAGTAAGGTAGGCCGAAACATCTGCAGCACCTAGGTCGTGAAGGCTTCCTATAAAAATAAAATATTCTTCAGGAGTTAGATAATCAATTAAAAACCCTTCATCAAGAAATGAAGCAGTATAATTTTTCCAGTTATCATGCTGCATGACGTTTTCGCCTTTCGATAAAACTTCGCCTTGGGTTGGGCGAATTAAATCTAATAGCATACGGAAGAACGTGGTTTTTCCTGCCCCGTTATTACCTACTAAACCTACGGTTTCACCAGCTCCGATATGTAAATCTTCGATGTTTACAACGATTTTATCGCCATAAACTTTTTGTAAATTTTTAACTTCTAAAATCATATTATTCTCTAAAGCCTTCGGCTATTTTATAACGTTGTAATTCAAGTCTTTTTGTAATATAGTTTACCCAGAAACCACGCATGAGCAGCATAACCAGGCCGAAAATTGAAACGGCTATTAAACCCCAGTAAGGCTTGTTGAGTATTCCGAAGGGTACATAAATTAAAATTGGCGTTAATGCATAAGGAAACATTAAAAGCCATTGCGTTGCGCCTGTCCCCTGGTAATTAAAGCTTGCTGCTTTGGTAATGTCTAAGCGCTTGTAATTTAAGGTGGCAAGATAAAGTACCACCACTGTACCGAAGCCTATATTATAAAGGTAAGCTGCTAAATGAAGCAATAAGAGTTTGGGGCTTAAAAATCCATAAAAACTGGCAAGCAAAGTAATCACGGTACAGCCGATAGTAAAAAGTAAAAACTTGGCCTTGATGTAATCTTTAAAGTTGATTTTATTGGCCAGGATTCCATCAAAGTGAGCACTTTGCCATGCAAACATAAACTGTCCGTAAATAATGATGGAAATTCCGGTCATGAAAATGGCACCGAACATCATTTGTCCGAAAGCATCTGCATTTATGGCTTTTTCTTTGTAGAAAATAAATCCATAGAACAGAAAGAAAAAACCCATAATCACGGAAGAACGAGGTCTTTTATGGCGAAGAATTAATTTCAGTTCTAAAGCAGCTAATTCACCTACTTTGCCAAAACGATTTAAGAAGGCATAATCTGTACTTGCTTTTTTCTCCTGCTTGCTGCCAAGTTCTTCCGTATATAGGTTTTTACGAAGGAAAGTGGAATTCAGATAGAAGATAACGATTGCTGCAAGTGTGAAAACGAAGCCGATATATGGTTTTGAAGCAATGGTTTTAAAAAGGTAATCAGAGGCTGCCATTACCGAAATCACTTTATAATATTCAAGTGCAGCGAAAGCAGCGAAAATTACCAGGCCGGCAAGTGTGTAAAGTACATTGCTAATCGATTTTCTTTTGATGTAAAGTGCCAGATAATTGTTAAAAACAGATAAGGAAAGAATGGTAACGATATACATTAAAGCTGCAAAAGCACCGTAGGTTGGTGCAATTTTCATAAAGCAAAATGGCCAGAATATAAAAAAAGGCCACAGGTTAAATGCCGAGAAAAGTGCTTTAACATTTAGAAAATTAATAATCTTGCTTCTGGAAATGCGAAGATGCAGATAAGGAATAATACTTAAAGTTGGCAACTCCTGCAATTGCAAACGCATAATGAAATCAAGGGCGAAATAATAGAGGATTAATCCGTTAAAACTTTTGATTACATCTTGATTTGGGAAGGCTTTCGGCAAAAAATATTGCATTCCAAAACCTGCACCAAGGGCGAGAACCAGAAAATAAAGCATGAAAAAACCCAGAACGATTTGACCGGCAATACTGCTGCCCCGATTCCGCGAACGCCAGAAGGATTTCCATTGATGGCTTAAAAAAGTATTCAACATATATAGTTTAGGTATTAGTTCTCCTGTTTAGTATTTATTTTGGTTAAAATGTTACAGCTAATAGTTGTATTTATCTTTCCAGTTTTGTTTGAGTTTTTCACGAAGCTTTTCTTCTGCAGGGTTTTTACCCGGATCATAAAGTTTGGTGCCGCTTAATTCATCAGGGAAATATTCCTGTGCTTCAAAATTTCCTTCATAGCCATGCGAATATTTATAATCTTTTCCATAACCGATATTTTTCATCAGTTTGGTTGGTGCATTTCGGATATGTAGCGGAACAGGCAGGTTTCCGGTTTGCTTCACTAAGGCCTGGGCATGGTTGATTGCTTCGTAAGCTGCATTGCTTTTGGGTGAACTGGCCAGGTAGGTTACACATTGCGACAAAATAATCCGCGCTTCGGGATAACCAATAACATTTACGGCAGTGAAGCAATTATTGGCCAGAAGCAATGCATTTGGATTGGCATTGCCGATATCTTCTGAAGATAAAATCAATAATCTCCGGGCAATAAACAGGGGGTCTTCGCCGCCTTCAATCATGCGGGCCAGCCAGTAAACAGCCGCATTAGGGTCGCTACCACGGATAGATTTGATAAATGCAGAAATGATATCATAATGTTGCTCACCGGCTTTATCATAAAGTGCTAAGTTTTGTTGCGCATGAGCCAGAACATTATCATTCGTCAAGGAGATTTCATTTCCGCCAATACCATTTATCGCAATTTCTAACACATTTAAAAGCTTGCGCGCATCGCCACCTGAAAGTCGAATGAGTGCTTCGTGTTCTTTAATGGTTATTTTCTTTTCGGCAAGAATCGGGTCTTTTTTTATCGCTGTTTGAAGTAAACCGGCCAGTTCATCTTCGGTCAGCGATTTTAAAATGTAAACCTGGCAGCGTGAAAGTAAAGCGGAAATCACTTCAAACGATGGGTTTTCTGTTGTGGCACCAATTAAGGTTACTAAGCCGCGCTCTACTGCGCCAAGCAAACTATCTTGTTGCGATTTGCTGAAACGATGAATTTCATCAATAAATAAAATGGGCAAACCCAAAAAACTATCTTTTAATGCGGCCGCTTTATCAATTACCTCGCGAATATCTTTAACGCCACTATTAATGGCACTCAAATTAAAAAACGGGCGATCCAGTGCCTGTGAAATAATATATGCCAAAGTTGTTTTGCCAACCCCGGGCGGTCCCCAGAAAATCATGGAGGGCAATTGGCTGCTTTCTATTGCCTTGCGTAAAACGGCACCTTCTCCTACCAAATGTTTCTGCCCTACATATTCATCCAGGTTTTGAGGACGCATTCTTTCGGCTAACGGTGCTAGATTTTGCATAATGGTAAATATATGAAAAAATGATTTTTAACTACAGATTTCATAAGGGAACACGGTTTATGGGTTGCGATATTTCAATCCGTGCGATTAAAAACAATCAATTATAAATCCTGTTTTATGCCTCTGTTTTTGAATGATGTTCATATCTTTATTTTCATTAGACTGATGTTCTATATGCATTTTATGCACGTTATGAAATGGGATTGAAGATTCGGCCCTCGAATTTTAAACACAAACCTTAATCTGTTGTTTATTTATGTGTGATTTATAAGTTAATTTGAATAGATAGATCCGAACTATTCAACATTCATCCATTCATTCACCCAATCATTCACGCATTCATTTATCCAATCATTCACGCATTCAATCTTTAAGATATGAAAGATAACTTTTCTATACAAGCGGCAGAATATGCCATTTACCGCCCTACTTACCCTGTTGAATTATACGACTTCCTTTTTAAATTGGTGGATCAGAAGGATACTGCATGGGATTGTGCCACTGGAAACGGTCAGGTGGCGAGGATATTGGCACAACACTTTCGGCAGGTTTATGCTACTGATATCAGTGAGAAACAATTGAGCCAGGCACTTAAATTGCCAAATATTTTATATAAAGTCGAATCTTCCGATCAGGTAAATGTTGCTGATCAAAGTTTCGATTTAATCACAGTAGCCCAGGCTATTCACTGGTTCAATTTTGAAGCCTTTTATTCGGAAGTGAAGCGTACCTTGAAACCAAATGGTTTGATTGCTGTGATGGGTTATGGTTTGATGCTGATCGATAAAAAAGTGGATCAGGTCATTTATAAATTATATGAAGATATTTTAGGTAAATACTGGGATAGTGAACGCCGGTATATCGAGGAGGGTTATAAAACGATTCCTTTCCCTTTTGAGGAAATTACAGCACCTCATTTTCAAATCAAAACCACCTGGAATTTTAACCAGCTGATCGGATATTTAAATACCTGGTCATCACTGCAGCATTATAAAAAGGCAAATGAACGCAATCCGCTGGAGTATGTGATGATTGAGTTAAAAGAAGCCTGGGGCAATGATGCAGAGAAAGAAGTGCGTTTTCCGGTATTGTTGCGGGTTGGGAGGTAAGTTTAACCGCCAAGCTAACAAATAAAAGGCGCGAAGAAACGCAAAGTTGGATGTTTAGTTTTAACACGGAGAAGAACAAGAAAGACACAGCGCACACGAAGTTTAGGCCATTGTTACGGAGAGGCGCGATAACAAAGCTTTAAAAAGCTCTGTTTTCCCCCTGTGAAACCCTCGGTATAAGCTGTGGTTAAAATCGAAAACCTTATTTCAGCAAATCCAGAATACCTAAAACCGTCAGTTTTTTCTGCTCGCCACTTTGCATATCTTTCAAGGTTAATTCACCACTGGCCATTTCATCGCCACCGATTAAAATAACATATGGGATTTTCTTCGCATCAGCATAAGCCATTTGCTTTTTTAATTTCGCTGAAGATGGGTAAAGCTCCGCTGCAACACCTGCACTTCTGAATTGTTGTAAAATAGGCAAAGCATATTTTTCTGCCTCGGCGTCGAAGTTACTGATTAAAACTTTAGTGCCTACTTCTGCTGATGTCGGGAAAAGCTTTAATTCTTCTAAAACATCATAAATACGATCTGCACCGAAAGAAACGCCCACTCCAGTTAAATCTTTTAAGCCGAACATGCCGGTTAAATCGTCATAACGGCCACCTCCTCCAATACTACCCATGGCTACCTCATTGGTTTTGACTTCGAAAATACAACCGGTGTAATAATTTAGGCCTCGGGCCAGGGTGATATCTAATTCGAGTTTTGCAGTTAAAGGCAAACCATAAGAAATTAAACTTTCTACATATTCGAAAACCTGCTCAATTTCGGCAACACCTTTTAAGCCTGTTTCTGAGGTAGCAAGAACTTCTTTCAGGCTTGCTAATTTTTCTTCGTTGCTGCCCTCTAATAAAATCACCGGACGAAGTTTCTCCAGGTCATCTTCTGTAAAGCCGCGTTCTAAAAGTTCTTTACTCACTCCATCCAGGCCAATTTTATCCAGCTTATCAATGGCTACAGTCATGTCGATAATTAAATCAGGTTTGCCTATAATCTCGGCAATGCCTGATAGAATTTTTCTATTATTAATTTTAATGCTGAAATCTTTCAGGCCTAATTTGGCTAAGGCTTCGTTGTAAATCAGGATAAATTCAGCTTCGTTTAATAAGCTGTCTGAGCCTACCACATCCACATCACATTGATAAAATTCCCGGTACCGGCCTTTTTGTGGCCTGTCTGCACGCCATACCGGCTGCACCTGAAAACGTTTGAACGGTAGCGTAATTTCATGCTGGTGCATCACCACGTAACGGGCGAAAGGAACGGTTAAGTCGTAGCGGAGGGCTTTTTCAGAGATTAATGGGATTAGTTTATTGCTGTTTTCCTCTTCTGCAAAGTCGAAAGATTTCTTTTTAGGATCTTTGAGGTATTCCCCGCTATTCAAAATTTTAAAAATCAGTTTATCCCCTTCATCGCCATATTTGCCGGTTAAGGTAGAAAGGTTTTCAAAGCTTGGTGTTTGTATTTCAGCGTAACCATATTTTCTGAAAACCGTTTTAATGGTATCATAAATAAAGTTGCGTTTGACCATTTCAACCGGTGAAAAATCGCGGGTACCTTTTGCTAATGAGGGTTTAATAACTGACATAGCCGCAAAAGTACAAAAAGGTTTATTAACCACGGTTATGTTTTACCGCCCAGTAGTCGTCATTTCGACTGGAGCGAAGCGCAATGGAGAAATCTTTGAACATTGCTATCGCGTTTATTCTAAAGATTTCTCCGCTGCGGTCGAAATGACGACAAAATTTAGAATATTAAGAAATATTCATCAGCTTAATCCTACTTCCCCAACACAGCTTTAACCATTTCCCTGTTCGGTTTTGATACGGGGATTTTATCGCCGTTGCTCATTAGCAATAGTCCACCATCTTCTTTTAACCAGCTTTTAACAAACTTCGGATTTACCAGATGACTTTGGTGTGCCCTGACAAATCCCTGAGGTTTCAATAAATCAGAATATTCCTTTAGTGGTTTGGAGATTAAAATCTTTTCTTCGTTTGATAAATAGAAAAAAGTATAAGTATTATCAGCTAAACAGCGAACAATATCATTTACTGCAACATAGCGGATTTCATGCTGCTGCGGTAGTACAATTTTAGGGGCAGAAGATTAAATTCCGGGCTGTAAAATGCCAAAATAGTAAATGAAACCATCAACTTAGTATTTGTATGGTTACGGTCAGTATTTAATCTGTAAAGCGAAACCGAATCAGGCTTACTGTAAACTTATTTTAGTAATAGGACAGTATAATAATAGTGGAACGGTTGCGAGGGACTTTCGACGGGGTTAAGTCGGAGGTTCGTCGGACTTATGACAATTGTACCCGACTAAACTGCGTCTAAAATATGACCTAACTTTATCAAAAAGGTTACTTTATTGTAAGCCGGGCAAAATGTATTAACAGTCTGATTTAACTATCTTCAAGTGACCATTTACGTTTTGGTTTTTGTAGATATAATCAAATAACTCTCAAATCATAGATTTTAAATATCGAAGATAATACCTTGCTTTATAGGCAAAAAACTTAAATTTGCGACAATAAAAATCAAAATTATCATGAGTTTCAGAATAGAACACGATACCATGGGCGAGGTGCAGGTGCCTGCAGACAAATACTGGGGTGCACAAACCGAACGCTCACGCAATAACTTTAAAATCGGACCGGAAGGGTCGATGCCTAAAGAAATTATTCATGCTTTTGGCTATTTAAAAAAGGCCGCTGCTTTAGCTAACACCGAACTTGGTGTACTTTCTGCTGAAAAAGCAACATTAATTGCAAAAGCTTGTGATGAAATTATTGCCGGCGATTTAGACGATCAATTTCCATTGGTGATCTGGCAAACAGGTTCTGGTACACAGAGTAATATGAACGGCAATGAAGTCATTGCAAACCGTGCACATGTCATCAACGGTGGCGCATTAGCCGATGATAAAAAAGTACTTCACCCAAATGATGATGTAAATAAATCACAATCATCTAATGATACTTACCCTACTGCAATGCACATTGCAGCATATAAACTTACGGTAGAAAACACCATTCCAGGCTTAGAACATTTAAGAAATGCCCTGGCTAAAAAGGTAGAAGAATTTAACACGATTGTTAAAACAGGTCGTACCCATTTTATGGATGCAACTCCGCTTACTTTAGGGCAGGAATTTTCAGGTTATGTACAGCAAATTGATAACAGCATCCGCGCCATTAAAAATGCCCTTGTGATGGTGGCTGAATTGGCTTTAGGTGGTACGGCTGTTGGTACAGGTTTAAATACACCTAAGGGTTACGATGTTTTAGTGGCGAAGAAAATTGCCGAATTAACGGGGTTGCCTTTTGTTACCGCACCAAATAAGTTTGAGGCTTTGGCAGCACATGATGCAATGGTTGAACTTTCCGGTGCTTTAAAACGTACTGCAGTTGCTTTAATGAAAGTGGCAAACGATGTGCGGATGTTAAGCTCTGGTCCACGTTGTGGAATTGGTGAAATTGTGATTCCTGATAATGAGCCCGGTTCTTCTATTATGCCTGGGAAAGTAAATCCAACACAACCAGAAGCTTTAACCATGGTTTGCGCCCAGGTAATGGGTAATGATGTAGCCGTTTCAGTAGGCGGGATGTCGGGTCATTTCGAATTAAATGTTTTCAAACCTTTAATTGCAGCTAACGTATTGCAATCTGCCCGTTTAATTGGTGATGCCTGTGTTTCTTTTACTGATAAATGTGCGGAAGGCATTACGGCGAATTTACCAGAAATTGAAAAGCATTTGCAAAACTCACTGATGCTGGTAACGGCTTTAAATCCACATGTAGGGTATGAGAATGCGGCAAAAATTGCTAAGAAGGCACACAAGGAAAACAAAACGCTAAAAGCTGCGGCTGTAGAATTGGGCTTATTAACCAACGCGCAATTCGATGAGTGGGTTCGTCCGGAAGATATGGTTGGAAGTTTAAAATAGCATATTCAGGCCTGATAGGTTTCAAAAACTATCAGGCCTGAGTTTAAATAAAAGCTTAATTAATAAAACATGGATAATTCAGTTTTGCCATTCTTATTTGCCTTGATACCATTAATTTCACCACTTTTGGTTTTTATTGCCTCTTGTCTTTACATGATTAAAATCGCAAGGGTTGATGCCATTTTACTTTGTGTGGGTTCAGGAATTACCTTATTGATAAGTGGCATGTATATTTGGATGCCACATATAGCTCAAAATAGAGCAATGCCCGTTGGAGAGGTAAGTTTTTACTATTCTATACTTGGAGGTATTGGTCTTTTAGGCGGGCTTTTTTTTGCAACCGGGCTTTTTCTATTAATCAATAATATGCTAAATGCCAATAAGCTGTTTCGCGAAAAATTTTAAAACATCGGCAATGCATCAGAAACCTTATTTTACATTTTCATCAGCACAATGCCAAAAAACAATCAAAAACTAAAATTTCTGTATGTGATGTTTTTCACCGCCATTTTGCTGTATTCTTCCTGTTCCAGGCGGCCCAATATTCAAGGTAAAGGTGAAGAATTTATGCAGGGGGTATGGAATGAAGATACCGTCGCTTTTAGCCATAAGCGGAGCAATTATACGCAGCATCATTTTAAAGTGACCTGCGATTCTATTTATATTGATCTGGTCACGCACAGTAAAATAAACTTTTATGAAGATTCTTGTTACCATAATGGAATCTGGAAAGAATATGCAAAAGGCGTGTATGCGGTTAGGGGCGATACGCTATATGTGGGTGCCACCTTTACACACGCCAATTATAAACAGAAAATTTCCGGCTGTTACCGCATTGGCCGTTACGATAAAAACTTTCTGATCAAAAAACATTCAACTGATACCTTGATATTAGAGAGCTTAAATGATCAAAGTGAAATCAGATTGGCACTCAAAGAAAAAATCACCTGTGTACAAAAAGAATTATAAAATGAAATTTAAATCGATCAAAAAGAAATTAAAAACCATTGCTGTCGTTGGCCTGCTCGCCTATTTACCTGTTCAGGCCAATGCCTGGGGGATGATAGGTCACCGTGTAGTTGGAGAAATTGCAGATAGTTACTTAAAGACCAAAACCCGTAAGGCTATCAGGGCTATTTTAGGAACAGAATCTTTGGCCATGTCTGCCAACTGGGGCGATTTTATAAAATCAGATTCCACTTATAATTACATGTACAACTGGCATTTTGTAAACCTTCCAGGTGGATTGGATAAGCAGGGTGTTTACCATATTTTAGAAACGGAAAAAGCACCAAACCTCTACAATAAGATCATCGATTTAACTGCCGTTTTGAAAAAGGCAGGCAGTACGGCATCAGAAAAGAAACTGGCGCTGAGGATGCTGGTGCATATGGCCGGCGATTTATGTCAGCCCATGCACGTGGCACATAAGGAAGATTTAGGCGGGAATAAGGTTTCAGTGATGTGGTTTAATGAAAAATCTAACCTGCACCGTGTTTGGGATGAGCAATTAATTGAATATCAACAGCTCAGTTATACCGAATTTGCCAAAGCGATTAACCATCCATCAGCCGTTGAGCTTTATAATTGGCAAAATACGAGTTTAAAAGATTGCGTTTATGATGCCTATACCATTTGTGGTAAAATTTATGAAGGTGCAAAACCAGATTCCAGGTTAAGCTACCGCTACAATTTCGACTGGTCTGAAACACTTAACCAGCAATTATTAAAAGGCGGTGTTCGGTTGGCTAAAATGCTGAATGACATTTACGGATAACCTGCTTACAGCACAGTTAAATCCTCCAGAAATGGGGGATTTTTTTTTATGCAGCAAATTCATCATTAATTTCCTTTACCTTACATACATCCAACATTTAACGATATGAAAAAACTATTATCTGTACTTTTAATTTGCACTGCGATTGCCTGTACAAAAGATGCTTATAAAACACTTGTTTCAAAAAAATGGGTAATTGAATCAGTAACGGTTCAGCCGGCGATGACCATGGGCGATAAGACGAGCGAAAACTATATAGCGCTATCAGGACCCGAAAGTTGTGTAGCCAACTTATCACTATCTTTTGCCAAAGATAGTTCTTACGTAGCGGGTGCTAATGGGGCACTTTGCGACAGGATGAACGATGCGAGTGTAAAAACCTGGAGAAGAGAAGGTAACAAGATTGTTTTATCTGCTTCCCCTTCAACGCCGTTATTCTTTGATGGCAAAAAATTGACACAAACCACCACGACTGAACAAGAAGGAAAAACTTATACCTTTGTATACGTGTATAAATCTAAATAGCATTGAAAATTTTAATGGTTTGTCTGGGTAATATTTGTCGCTCTCCTTTAGCTGAGGGCATTATGCATCACCTTGCAAAACAAGAAAACTTGGATTGGGAAATTGCATCGGCCGGAACCGGAAACTGGCACATCGGTCAGGCACCTGATCGTAGAAGTATAGCCGCGGCTCAGGATTCTGGCTATGACATCAGCAGGCAAAGGGCGCAACAATTCTCTGTTGCTATGTTTTCAACATATGATTTGATTCTGGTGATGGACCGGAAAAATTTAAGCGATGTTAAGAATCTGGCCAAGACAAAAGAGGAGCGGTTGAAGGTTAAACTTTTTCTAAAGGATGATGAATTGGCAGATCCTTATTGGGATGATACCCTGTTTGCACCAGTTTGTAAACAAGTTGAGGATCGGTGTAAAGAAATTATCAAAGAACTTTCCTAAATTTATCTGTATTACAGAAAGCATTTAAACGTCTAACCAAATTTCGATGAAAAAAATAATAACAATGGCGATTACGCTAGTCATCCTGCAAAGTATCGCATTTGCGCAAAGCTATCCCGGTATTCTGGTCTTTTCTAAAACAAAAGGCTATCGACATGCATCTATTGAAGAAGGTAAAAAAGCAATTATCCAGTTAGGTCAGTTACATCATTATACTGTTGATACCACCGAAAACGCGGAGCTTTTTACCGAAAGTAATTTAAAAAAGTATGCTGCCATTATCTTTTTAAGCACCACAGGTGATGTATTGAACGACATACAGCAATCCGCATTTGAACGTTACATCCAGGCGGGAGGAGGCTTTGTGGGCATTCATGCGGCAACAGATACAGAATATGACTGGGCATGGTATGGCAAATTGGTAGGTGCTTACTTTGTTAGCCACCCCAAAGTGCAGGAAGCCAGATTTGTCATAAAAGATAGAAATCACCCTGCAACCAGGTTTCTGACAGATTCTGTATGGATGCATACAGATGAGCTTTATAATTTCAAAAATGTCAATCCGGATATCAAAGTGCTGATCACGATTGATGAAGCTTCTTATCAGGGTGGTAATAATGGTAATTTTCATCCCTTCAGCTGGTACCATAATTTTGATGGCGGCCGGGCGTTTTACACTTCAATGGGGCACACCAAAGAATGTTGGAACGATCAAAAATTTCTGATGCACTTAAATGGAGGCATAGTATATGCAATTGGAAAACATCAAAAACTGGATTACCGCAAAGCAAAAACCAAACTACTGGAGTAGCTCAATTAAGCTGCAATAATAAATGAGAAAGATAAAAATCTAATCATTTTCATGACGTTTAATCAGGAGTCAAATATTGGAAACCGAAACCTGACAGAGAGCATTAACTATTAATACTTAGTTGAAAAGTACGAACTTAAACGTCAGGTATACGCTACCTTTCAGTAAATAAAGTCTTTTGATATTTAAAAGTTTCGAGGAATTTTTAATCTATTTGAAAAGAAATCATATCATGGCGAAATGTCAGCTGATGATTGAAAATGAGGCGATAGTATTTTCAGGAATTAAAATTTAGAAATAAATATAAACTATTCCATGCCGATCATGTTCCATTAGTACATCAAAACTTATAAAAACATGAATACTGCAACAATAACAACAGAAGTATTAAACGATTTAGTGCAAATTAATAACGACCGTATTGCCGGTTATGAAAAAGCACGTACCGAATTAAAAGATGCCGATGCCGATTTAAAATCCTTATTCCTGGATATGATCTCAGAAAGTCAGAAATATAAAATGGCTCTGGGAACAGAGATCGCTGCTTTAGGAGAAGATATTGATACAGGTACCACAAATTCTGGAAAAATATATAGGGCTTGGATGGATGTTAAAGCATTATTTACAGGCCATGACAGAAAAACAGTTTTAAATAATTGTGAAGGTGGAGAAGATGCTGCTCAAAGCGCTTATAAAATGGCTTTAGAAGTGGAAGATCTTCCGGCCAACATCAGAACGTTGATTTCAGATCAGAAAGCTTCTTTAAGAACTTCACACGATGAAATCAAAAGATTGCGCGATGCTCAGGTATAATTTGGCTGAGTGAAACGAAAAAATCCTCCTGATATGAGCTATCGGGAGGATTTTTTCGTTTCTTAAGATTCCAGTTCTCTATCCAGATGTTCAGTTACCCGCTGGATGGTGTTATCAATGGTGTTACTTAAAATGGTTAAGTAAGATCCTTTCTTCGCCGTATTGATGGCAATTTGCAAACATTCTGTACTCTTATTATTGATGATGATTTCCTTGTTGGGATCTACCTCTTTAATGCCCTTAATCAATAAATTGATCAGTTCATCTTGCTTACGGCCGCGCAGGTATTTTTCCTGGCAAATGTAAATCTTATCGAACATTTGTGCCGAGATGCGCGCGGTTTCAATAATATCTTCATCACGCCTGTCGCCCGTTCCGGAAATGATGCCTACATGTTCTGTGGCTTCAACGCTTTGCAGGTATGCTTTCACGCCATTAAAACCATCAGGATTATGTGCAAAATCTACCAATACTTTAAAATCTTTAAACCGGAACACGTTCATCCTGCCAGGTGTATGTGCTGCAGATGGGATAAAGGTTTCTAAGGCTAAGCGGATATCTTCCGGCTTGTAGCCCCATAAGTAAGTTGACAATGTTGCTGCCAGAACGTTCTGAATCATAAAGTTCACCGCGCCGCCAAAAGTAAGCGGAATATGTGTTGCTTTATCAACCCTTAATTTCCAGTCTCCCGTTTTAATGGTGATATAACCATTTTCATATATGGCGGCGATACCACCCTTTCTGCAATGTTCTTTAATCACCGGATTGTTTTCATCCATGCTGAAATAAGCTACATTACAGCGTGCATCTCTGGCAATTTTCACACAATAGCCGTTATCAGCATTTAATACGGCCCATCCTTTACGGCGAACAGCGCCAACTACTACCGCTTTAACCCGGGTTAAATCATCCAGGTTATGGATATCAGATATACCCAGGTGATCTTCCTGAATATTGGTAATCACCCCAATATCACACGCATTAAAACCCAGTCCGGCTCTTAAAATTCCACCACGCGCGGTTTCAAGAACGGCAAATTCTACCGTAGGGTCTTTTAAAATAAATTCGGCACTAACCGGCCCTGTGGTATCACCTTTCATCAGCATGGTGTTGTGCACGTAAACACCATCACTGGTGGTATAACCTACACGTTTACCGTTACTGCGGATAATATGGGCAATTAACCGTGTAGTGGTGGTTTTTCCATTGGTTCCGGTTACCGCTATAATGGGAATAGAGGATAGCCTGTTTTGCGGGTAAAGCATGTCTACAACAGAAGCGGCAACATTTCTGGGTAAGCCTTCGCTTGGTGCCAGGTGCATTCTAAAACCCGGGGCAGCATTTACTTCCAATACCACACCGCCATTTTCTGTTAGTGGCTGGGTCAGGTTTTGCGCCATGATGTCAATTCCGCAGATATCCAGTCCGATTACCCTCGAAATTCTTTCGCAGATAAATATATTTTGCGGATGAACAATATCCGTTACATCGATGGATGTTCCCCCGGTACTCAGGTTAGCTGTTGATTTTAAATAAACGACCTCGCCTTTTTCAGGAATGGTTTCTAAAGTATATTCCTTTTTGGCCAGTAAATCTAAAGTATCACGGTCAACAGCGATTTCGGTTAATACATTTTCATGCCCGTAACCGCGACGTGGATCTTCATTTTCCTTATCGATTAACTCCTGGATCGTGTGAATACCATTTCCCAGTACATGTGCCGGATCACGCTGCGCAGCTGCCACTACCTTATGGTCAATCACCAGCACCCGGAAGTCAAAGCCGGTAATGAATTTTTCTATAATGACTTTTCTCGAATACGTCTTCGCATATTCGAAAGCTTCTTTGGCAGCCTCCAGGGTTTTAACATTAATGGTGGCACCTTTGCCGTGATTTCCATCCAGTGGTTTAAAAACTAAAGGAAAACCTACTTTACTTACCGATGCTTCCAGTTCATCTGGATTCGAAATGGTTACACCTGAAGCTACGGGAATGGCTGCTTCTGTTAATAAGCGCTTGGTTTCTTCTTTGTTACTGGCAATGTCAACAGCAATGCTGCTGGTTTTTTCAGTCATGGTTGCCCTGAAACGCACCTGGTTTTTGCCATAACCCAACTGCACCAGCGAACTTTTATTTAACCTGATCCATGGAATATTTCTGCTCACTGCTTCCTGAACAATTGATCCTGTACTTGGGCCAAGGGCTTCCAGTTCACGGATTTCCTTCATCCTCCTGATATCATGCTCCAAATCATATTCTTCATTATCAATCAGTGCCTGAGCGATTTTCACTGCCGCCTCTGCGGCATAAACGCCTACTTTTTCTTCCAGATAGCTGAATACGACATTGTAGATCCCCTCAGTTTTGGTTTGGCGGGTTCTGCCAAAGCCAGTTTCCATTCCGGCAATGGTTTGAATTTCAAGGGCAATATGTTCAATCACATGCCCCATCCAGGTGCCTTCTTTAACGCGTGTAAAGAAACCACCTTCCACACCTTTAGAGCAGCGGTGGATAAACATACTGGGTAATAATTTTTCTATTCGCTCACTAAACCCCTCAATCAGATTGGTTGGTCTTTGCTCCAGCTCCTCTAAATCCAGTCTCATCTGGATGAGTTTTTTGCGGTTAATCGACCATATATTTGGTCCTCTTAATACTTGTATGTTATGTATCTTCATGTAATGTTTTGTCGTTATGATTAAAAGAACGGATTTTAGGCGAACCTTTTTTCAAATGGAGAGACTAAAATTGATGATTGTAAATTATGCATTTATTTTGAAAATTGGCAATTCAAATAGCTAAATCAATTTCATAGGCGATTTGTTTTATTTTCAGACCTAACTTTAACTCAAATTATTCATAATTATTTCAACCATTGTTGATAATTGCAGAATTATTGACAAAAAAAGTCGTGTTTTTTATCTTAACCTGATATATTTGGGTTTTTTGATAGAATACTAATACACATAAAATGGTTCCTAAGGGCAAACTCATCATTATTGGAGGTGCAATAAATACAGGCAGCTTTGCAGAAACACAGTTCGGATTGCCCGAAAATATGAATTTTTTCGAACGGGGAATTTTAAAGAGAATTACGACAGAATCAGTCAGAGATGTTGAATCGAGGTTCGAAATCATTACCACGGCCTCTTTAATGCCCGAAAAAGTGGGGGAAGAATACATTAAGGCTTATGCCCAGTTAGATGTGCATAATGTTGGCGTATTGAACATAACCAATCGGGAAGAAGCAAATGCCGAAGAAAATTGTGAGCGCATTAAGGCCGCTGAAGTGATTATTTTTACCGGAGGAGATCAGTTAAGGCTATCATCTATTTTCGGTGGAACCAAAATCCATCAGATTCTGATTGATAAATATAAAACGGAACCCGTAGTTATTGCAGGAACATCAGCAGGTGCGGCGGCAAGTTCCAAGAATATGATTTATCAGGGAAGTAGTAAGGATGCCTTGCTAAAAGGCGAGGTGAAAATTACAGGCGGACTGGGTTTTATTGATGATGTAATTGTAGATACACACTTCGTGCAGCGCGGGCGGATTGGAAGATTACTTTATGCCGCTGCGAGTAATCCCGGGATCCTGGGGATCGGCCTGGGTGAAGACACGGGCTTATTTATCTCGGATGGACACATCATGGAAGCCATTGGTTCAGGCATGGTAATCCTGGTTGATGGCCGTCAGATGGCTGATACCAATTTAACCGATGTAGAAATGGGGCAGCCTGTATCTATCAAAAATATGGTGGTGCATGTGATGTGTGACGGCGATGTTTACGATCTGACTGATCATAGCCTGGTGATCCACCATCCAAAAGTTGTTCCGATAGAATAGTGAAAGGTTGAAGGTTTACCAGATAGAAGGCCTGATGTTATCGCTCAATGATAAAAAGTTCAGGGCTTAGCACTTCAATCTAACTTCTCATATCTAACATCTCAAATCTCTTAAAAATGAAATTAATTATACATGGTGGCTTTTTCAGCGAGTCATCAACCAATCAGGAAACAAAGAAAGCCAAACAGGATGCACTGTCTGCTATTGTTCAGCTTGGTTACGCTTACCTGGAAAATCATTCTGCACTTGAAACAGTTGTTTATACGGTTGCTTTGCTTGAGGATAATGAACTGTTTAATGCAGGGATTGGTTCTCAGATTCAAAGTGACGGGAAAGTACGCTTAAGCGCTTCCTTAATGGATGGGAAGACGGAAAAATTCAGCGGTGTGATTAATATAGAAGAGGTAAAGAACCCCATTCAGATTGCGCAAAGTTTATTGGCATATGATGACCGGGTACTGAGTGGTGAAGGTGCGCAACACTTTGCACGTGAAAAAGGGTTTGGGTATTTTAATCCGGTTACTGATCAGCGGCAATCTGAATATGAAGCGAAGATAAACCAGCAAAACAATAAGGGAACTGTAGGTTGTGTGGCTTTAGATGCGGACGGAAATATTGCGGCGGCTACATCTACAGGAGGAAAAGGATTTGAAATTCCTTGTAGAGTAAGTGATTCAGCTACAGTAGCAGGTAACTACGCTAATCAGTTTGCCGGTGTTTCCTGTACCGGAGTTGGCGAAGATATTGTGAGTGGTGCACTGGCCTCAAAAATAGTGACCAGGGTTACCGACGGGTTTTCTTTAAAAGATGCCTGCGACAAATCTTTCCGGGAACTTAAATCATTTGATGGTTTTGCAGGAGTTATTGGCATCTCCAATACTGGTGAAATTTATCATTGCGATTCACACCCTTACATGGTTTGGGCATCTTTTGATGTTAATTTACAGGTATTTAACTAAAGTTAAATATAAAGTATTATTTTTGTTGCATGTCCAAAATTGTATTGGCGCTCATAAGCCTTTTTGCCTCATTTCAACTACATGCTCAAAATTTTGATAGCCAGGAACCCGCTGCTGGCAATGCAATAACAATATCGGTATCAAAATTTGATCTGGTAGATGGCAATTCCTTTTATGAAGAAGCGGAGAGTTTCGAAAAAAAGGGCGATTTTAATGAAGCATTGACCTTATTTGGCAAGGCCGCATTTGAATATAATTCAGTAAAAAACTTTAATAGGTATGGTCAGGCCATTATAAAAATGAGCAATATGCATTATATGCTCGGTCGTTTTGGTGATGCAGAACAAATTCTATTAAATGTTGCGCTTAAAAACTATTCTAAAATGGGCAGCAGAAATGGCCTGATGAATACCTATGGCTTACTTGGTAAGGTTTATCTGGCCAATAATAAATCTACACAATCCATGTGGTTTTATACCCAGCAAGGCATGCTGGCCAAACAGTTAAAAAGCAATAATGCCTACCTCGAATCGGTTTTGGGCATTGTGCAGGTTAAAATAAAAAAGAAGGATTTTACCTTGGCTTTAAGGGATCTTAAAGCTGCAGAGTGGTTTGCCAATTCGGTAAAAATTACACAATATAAAGGCCAGATTCGTGATGCAAGGGAAATGATTTCTGCTAAAACAAATCCTAAAAAGGGTTTAAAATAATATCCCCGCTACTTTCACTATAAAAATCAATCGGACAAAGATTTTTGTGAACAAAAATCCATTTCAATATTCTTGTGGTCATCCGGCATAAAAGCCTGATGATCTAAGATCTTAAAACAAAATAAATCTAATTACGTTACCATTTTAGAATTGTTAAATAAGAAGCTTTTGGTTAGATTTGATCAGTTTTAACAAGAGACGGTAATAATGCTGTCTCTTTTTTGTTTTTTCGTTAAAATGGTATCATATTGGCTATATAGAATTGAAAATGGATTTTAAATCATTTAAAGAGATGTTGAAGAGAGTATTTTTTGTAATTTTTACGGCAGCAGTGATTGCATGTCATGCTGCTCCAAAGCCCCAGCCAATAGTGGATGGCATTGCGAATGTTATGCCTGACCAGCAACAACAGCTTGTGATCAAAGAAGTAGTTAACCTGATTGAAAGCTATAACTATAAAAAAGTTCAGGTAAATGATTCCATTTCTTCTTTAATCCTTGATAAATATATTAAGGCTTTAGACCAGGGGAAAAATTATTTCTTAGCTTCTGATATTGCCGCATTTGAGAAATACAGGTATACGCTGGATGATGATTTTAAAAATGGTGACCTGAGTGGTCCGTTTTATATCTATAATGTTTACGCAAAAAGGCTGAATGAGTATTTTGCCTATTCGCTGGCGCAGATTAAAAATAAATACGATTTCAATCAGAATGACACCTATGTTTACGATCGTGAAAAGCTGCCATGGGCACCTTCAACAGCAGCATTAAATGATACCTGGAAAAAAAGGGTAAAGTATGAACTGATTAATTTAAACCTGGCTGGCTCTGCCCAGGATAAAAATGTTACAACGCTTACCAAACGTTATCAGAACTTAAAATCGCAGATCGCTAAAAATAATAATCAGGATGTTTTTCAGATTCTGATGGATGCTTTTACAGAATCAATTGACCCACACACCAATTATTTCGTACCGGCAAGGGCAACAGAATTTAATGAAGAAATGTCAAGGTCTTTTGAGGGTATTGGTGCACGTTTACAACTGGAAAATGAAGTAGTAAAGATTGCCGAAATTATCCCCGGCGGACCAGCGTTTAAAGGAAAACAATTAACTGCGGGTGATCGGATTATTGCTGTTGCCCAGGGAAATGATGATTTTGTGGATATTGTAGGGTGGAGATTAGATGCCACTGTCAGTAAAATTAAAGGTCCGAAAGGAACTAAAGTACGCTTAAAAGTTATTCCGGTTGGAAAAGAAATGTCTTCTAAGCCCGTCATTATTGAGATGATGCGCGAGAAGGTTATTCTCGAAGATCAGTCTGCTAAGAAAAAAGTAAAAACGGTAACAACCAATGGCAAGAACTATAAAATTGGCGTGATTTCACTTCCTGCTTTCTATGCTGATTTTAAAGCGGCTAATGCAGGAGACAAGAACTATAAAAGTACAACCCGTGATGTACGGAAATTGGTGGATTCTTTGAAAAATATTGATAAGGTTGATGCTATTGTAATGGATTTACGCGGCAACGGCGGCGGATCTCTTGTAGAAGCGATTTCCCTTACAGGCTTATTTATTGACCGCGGACCAGTTGTTCAGGTAAAAGATCTGCGAGGCAAGATCGAAGTGGATGAAGATGAAAATGCAGGTGTGGCCTGGAATGGACCATTTGGTGTTATAGTTGACCGTTTAAGTGCTTCAGCTTCAGAAATTTTTGCCGGAGCGATACAGGATTACGGACGTGGAATTATTATGGGTAGTCAAACTTACGGTAAGGGAACTGTTCAATCATCTATTGATTTGAATAAACTGGTTAACCCGGGCATGTTGCAGAAAATTGCCGGCCTGGTAACGAAAGACAAAACACTTGGTACTTCACCAACTTCAACTAATGCTTCAGATATTAACTTAGGCCAGATTAACCTTACCATGGCCAAATTTTACCGGGTGGCCGGAAGCAGTACGCAGCATAAAGGTGTTTTACCGGATGTTATTTTTCCTTCACTTTATCCAATGGATAAAATCGGAGAGGATACTGAACCATCGGCATTGCCCTGGGATGTTATTCCGAGTTCTAATTTTACTGCAGTGGCTAACCTATCAGCTGTAAAAGCAGGACTCATGAAAAACAGTGAACAACGTATCTCAAACTCTTTGGATTTTAAATACCTGAAAGAGGATATTGCTGAATTGAAAAAGCGTGATAAGGAAGTTTCTGTTCCCTTGAATGAGGCCAAGCTTAAAGCTGAACGAGAAGCCCAGGAAGCCAAATCTTTGGCCAGACAAAATGATTTAAGGGCTTTGAGAGGCTTGCCTGCAATTAAGAAAGGAGAGAAAATAACCAAACAGGATACTTTTGATTTCATTGAAGATGAATCTTTAAAAGTGATGGGTGATTTTATGCAGCAATCTGGTAATTATGTAATGAATTTGGGAGGTGCAGCGGCACCTAAACTTTAATCATAAAAAGTGAAAAAAAACGGGCGATCTATTTCAGATCGCCCGTTTTTTTTTGGAATTAACCTCAAGACCAGATTTCAATTAAAAGATTGCCTGAACGCCGAGGGGGTAAGGTTTGTCTTGGATTTAAACAGCTTTGTAAAAGATTGCAAATGTTCAAAACCAAGTGCATAAGCAATTTCACTAATGGAAAGATTTGTGGTAGAAAGTTTCTCTTTAGCCAGGTCAATCAGTTTTTGATGTAAATATTGCTGTGTATTCTGTCCAATAAGTGTTTTTAATAGTCCGGAAAGATAACCTGGCGAAACATTTAGTTTTTCAGCGATGTAACCTACGGTAGGCAATCCCCTAAGGCCAAGATTATCATTTGCAAAGTAACCCTTAACGATCTCTTCCAGTTGATCAAGTAGCTGATGATTGATGGCTTTACGTGTAATAAATTGCCGTCCGTAGAAACGTTGTGCATAATTGAGAAGCAATGCTATTTGCGCGATCACGACATCCTGAGTAAAGTGATCGATATTGCTATTGGTTTCATTTTTTACCAATTGGGCAATGGCATTAAGAATTGTTTCTTCATTTTCAGAAACATGCAGGGCTTCAAATAAAGCATAGTCGAAGAAATCATAATCTTTTATGGTTTTAGCCAGATGCGTATTCCAGAGTAATTCTGAATGGAACAGAATCATCCAGCCAGTTGGACGATGGTATTGATCCTGATTAACTTCAACGGTAAAAACTTGACCCGGAGCCATGAAAAATAACACACCATCATCAAAGTCGCTCATTTGCTGTCCGTATTTAATTTTAGCATCCGGAACACGCTTTAGTGCTATGGAATAAAAATCAAAAATCATCGTCTTTGATCGTCCATTCACCTGCATTTGCACTTCCTCCATGTTAACAACGCTAATTAACGGATGCCCAGGCTTGGGCAATCCAGCCAATTTATGATATTCTGATATTGTTTTAAAGCGGTAGCGGCTCAGGTTTTCCATGGTTATAATTTACGTAAAATAAATCCCTTGCTCCAAATCCTGAATTAAACCGGAATATTGGGGCTCCCAATGCAAACGCTGACGGGTTAATTTTGCTGAAGCAGGCCCGTCAATATTTGCAAAATGTTCAAACCAGCCAAAATGGGCAGCAACTTCATCGTTTGATTTTGATACAACAGGTAAGTTCAGCTGCTTACCAATGGCTTCAGCTATCGATTTAAAGGTTATTGATTCTTCTGCCACACCATGAAAACGAGCTCCAGGCCTGGCCTGCTCCAAAGCCAATCTGAAAAGAACAGCGGCGTCAAGACGATGAACAGCTGTCCATCGGTTTGCGCCATCTTCTACATAGGCTGATGAACCCTTTTGGCGGGCAATATCAATAAGCATGGGTATAAAGCCATGCACATCGCCTTCGCCATGAACTGATGGCGATAAACGGACAACTGATATGCGGACATTCTTCGCAGCAAGATTATCAACTGCTTTTTCTGTAGCAATCCTGGGATTTTGACCATTATAATCAGGCATTTTATCTTCAGTAGCCAGTTGACCAGGGCTCACGATCAACGTTCCGGAGGTAACAATAAAGGGCTTATCCGTTCCCGTTATTTCATTTCCAATAGCCGCTATTGCTACACGATCAATTTCACACACGGCTTTAAAACGGCTAAAATCATGAATAAATCCAGTATGTATAATCCCATCAGCAGCATTTGCTCCTCTGCGTAAACTTTCCAGATCTTCCAGGTCACCCTTATGCACTTCGGCACCGGCCAGCAATAGTGCTTTTTCTGCAGCTTCATTTCGGGCTAAACCCAAAACC
This sequence comes from Pedobacter sp. GR22-10, assembly GCF_026239715.1. Lineage (NCBI taxonomy): Bacteria > Pseudomonadati > Bacteroidota > Sphingobacteriia > Sphingobacteriales > Sphingobacteriaceae > Pedobacter > Pedobacter sp. GR22-10. Next base: position 247,920 of record NZ_JAPIVR010000003.1, on the reverse strand, counting down.
TGGTGGCCGGCATTAATTAATTCTTTTACTACAGCTGAACCAACAAAGCCTGTTGCTCCTGTTACAAAAACTTTCATAGCGATTTATTTTAATTTCATAAATAATGTTACATGAGTTTTGAGATCCCGCATACGTATCTCTTTAATCACTGTACAAAACTCCATTATTTTTGAGTACACTATTTAGCCTAATCCATTTTTGATTTAGCCAAAACGAAATTATACAGGGCAAAAAAAAGACTGCTGCATTTCAGCAACAGTCTCTCTATATATAGCAGAATATATTAGTCTTTCTTTGGAGCATTTTGACTTAACTGCATGGCCATCATTTCTTTCATGGTTTTATTCATGCCTTCTGTACTGCCATCCAGGAAAATGATATTACCTTCACCATATTCGGCAAATTGTTTAATCGCTTCCGTCCACATGGTAAATAAAATAACTGAAGTATCTAAATTTGCCTGTTGCATTTCATGCGCGGCATTAGTCATACCCTTTGCTACCTCTTCTCTGAACAAAGCAATACCTTGTCCACGGAGTTGTGCAGCTTCCCGCTCGGCAGTCGCTGCAATTTTAATGGCGTTACCATCTGCTTCGGCACCTTTGGTTTTGGTAATTAATAAGGCCTGACCTTCATTTTCTGCAGCTGCCTTTAAATTATTGGAAGCAACTACACGGCTCATGGAGCGCATAATTTCTTCATCGAATGTAATGTCATTTAATTGAAGATCTTGTAAATGATAACCCCATCCATCTAAAACCTGGTCTATCTGCTCTTTAACATGCAAAACGATTTCGTTACGTTGCGCCAGAACATTGGCCTGTTTCTGGGTAGCCACATAAGCACGGATGGAACCTTCTATTGTTCTGATCAGTGCCTGCATTAAATTGGTTGCATCTACAAACTTAAAGGCTACGTTTTTGATGGTTTCTTCATCCTGGTTAACAACAGAATATAAAAGCATTGCTTTAAAATAAACATTGGCCTGATCCTGGGTAACTGCCTGAAATGACAACTCAACAGAGCGATTTTGAATTGAAATTCTGGAATAAATTTGCTCTATTAGTGGGATTTTGAAGTTTAATCCTGGCCTGAGTTGTCTACGGTATTTTCCGAAAACCGTTACTACTGCTATGGTTCCTTGTTTAACAGTAACAAATGAGCTTAGCAAAATAATAATCGCCAGGAAAATGAGAATGTAAATAGTGTACTGCATAATTAGATTTTTTTTGAAGTTAAAAAAAAATCATACAAACTACATAATGCTTTTTGTAGCTTTATTTTTTCCTAACTAGATTATACTACATGAAAAAGAATTTATTTCTCTCTGCGGCGGTAATAATGTTATTCGCAGCCTGTCAGAATGATAAAAATCATCAAGCTACAGAAACAGATCAGCGGACTGTTTTTTTTGATACTGCCGGAATGGATTCGACAGTAAAACCCGGCGATAACTTTTTCCTTTATGCCAATGGAAAATGGATGAAAAACGCACAAATCCCACAAACAGAAACCGGATGGGGTTCTTTCTATACCTTATATAATGATAACCTTAAAAATTTAAAGGTCATTCTGGAAAACGCGGCTAAAAGCAAAGTAGCAAAGGGTAGTAATGAACAAAAGGTTGGCGATTTTTATGCCAGCGGAATGGATTCTTTAACCATCGAAAAGCTTGGGGTAATGCCCGTAAAGCCACTGTTGGAGAAAATAGACGGTATTAAAAACGATGAGGATCTCATTAATTTTGTATCTGAAGGTTTTAAAAATGGCAATGGAGACTTATTCGGTTTTGGTGTTGATCCGGATGATAAAATGAGTTCAAAAAACGTGCTTATCTTTACCCAGACAGGGATAAATTTACCAGAACGTAGTTATTATCTCGATCAGGATGATAAGGCAAAAAAAATCAGGACAGAATATTTGAAATACATCACCAAAATATTTAACCTTGCCGGAGATTCTGCTCATGCCTCCTCCTATGCCGACCATATTTTAAAGCTGGAAACCATGTTGGCAAAATCACATTCAACTCCGGTTGAATTGCGTGATCCTCAGAAAAATTATAACAAGCTGGCGGTTGCAGATTTCCAGAAACAAATTCCAAATATCAATTTTAATACGGTACTGAAAAATCTTGGCGCATCAACGGATAGCATTATTGTCAGACAGCCAAAATATTACCAGGCATTATCTGCCCTGATAAAAAGCCAGCCCATTGAAACCTGGAAGGAAAAACTAAAGTTTGATGCACTGAATAATGCTGCAAATGCACTTACTAAAGCCTTTAGAACGGCAAAATTTGAATTCTTTAGTAAAACCTTGTATGGCCAGCTTGCACAAACTGAAAGATGGAAAACAATGGTTAACAATACGGATAGTAATTTGGGCGACTTACTGGGACAGCTTTATGCCGAACAATATTTTAAGCCTGAAGCTAAAAAACGTATGTTGGAATTGGTGAATAACCTGCAGAAAGTATATGCAGAACGAATCAAAAAAGTAGATTGGATGTCTGCCGAAACTAAAAAGAAAGCCCTCGAGAAGTTAAATGCATTTATCAAAAAAATAGGCTATCCTGATCAATGGAAAAAGTATGATGATGTGGAAATTTCGAGAAGTACATATTTCGCTAACCTTCAATCGGCAAGAAAGCACGGTTATAAAGAGATGATGGCTAAACTGGGTAAAACGGTTGATAAAACGGAATGGTTTATGACACCGCCTACAGTAAATGCCTACTATAACCCTGCCTATAATGAAATTGTATTTCCAGCCGGCATTCTGCAATTTCCATTTTTTGCTTTCAATGCTGATGATGCCATTAATTATGGCGCTATCGGTGCCGTTATCGGCCATGAAATGACACATGGATTTGATGATCAGGGCAGACAATATGATGCAGCTGGTAATTTAAAAGAATGGTGGACGAAAGAAGATGCCGCGAAATTTAAAAGTAAAGCCGATAAAGTAGTTGCACTATATAATAAGTTTACACTTTTGGATAATCAGCATGTGAATGGTTCATTAACTTTAGGTGAAAATCTGGCTGATATTGGTGGTTTGAATATTGCGTATGATGCCTTTAAATTAACCGAACAAGCTAAAAGCGATAAGAAAATCGATGGATTTACACCAGATCAACGATTCTTTTTAAGTTTCGCTCAGGTTTGGAGAATGAAAACCAGAGATGAATCAATGCGTGTTCGTATTAAGACTGATCCACATAGTCCGGAAATTTTTAGGGTAAATGGCACCGTCTATAACATGGAAGCATTTTATAAGGCATTTAATATACCCACTACAGCTAAAATGTATCTGGCTCCAGAAAACAGGCTAGGTGTTTGGTAATGCTGAATAAATAAATTTAAGCCACGTTTTAAAAAAGGACGTGGCTTTTTTTGTGCGCTTTAAAACAAAAGTTGGTATTTGTTGTATTTACACTATTAATCTAAAATCATGAATATAAAACGCACTTTCGGAACCATATTAACTGTTCTGGGCATTATCGGACTCATCTATGCCGGATATGGCTTTGTCAACCACAGTCAGAATACACGTGGCTTATTTGTGTACGGTATTATCGGATTGATATTCTTCGTATCTGGAATTGGGCTTGTTAAAAATACCAAAGACGAGAGTTAATGCTCTTCCTATAAGATCGCTGGATAAACAACCTTTAATAGGTATTAGTGCTTGTTTTTTCTTTTATGCTTTATAATCTGATACTGGCTAAATGCAACCAGACAGCCAGCCAAAATAATAATTCCAGCAGATAGCAGGTTTTTAGGATTCTGGTTGATGTAGTAAGCTGCGGCCAATACTAAAACTGCTGCAGCGATGCCGATGATGTAATGAAGAACTAGTCCTTTTTTCATATGCTGTTTAACTTCAGTAAGTAACAAAGATTCGGAAATAAATCAGAATTGGTGTAACAGGAAGTTAATTTTTTAAAGTAATCCTGTTGTTTTCAAAATTGAGCTGATGGCCTGCAAAATCTATATCTGTTAACTCCTTCATGCGTTTAAAAGCACGGTGGCTTTCATCCCGTGTCAACCGTTTAATTTTATCTTGTTGTATAGATGTCACATCGGCGTAAAGGAAATTACCTTTGGCATTTACTTTCAACTGAAGCAATGGTGCAATGCCGTTATTGCCTTTCAGACTGAACATGCCGTAAGTGCAGAAGTTTCCGAGGCTATAAGCAATGAACTTGTTTTTATAAACTTCTACGGCTCGGGTAACGTGTGGGCCGTGACCTAAAACCACATCTGCACCAGCATCTATTACAGCATGGGCAAAAGCATAAACATTGCCCCTGTTTTCTTTATAAAATATTTCATTTTTACGTGGCACATGTTCAAACCTGGCGCCTTCGCCACCACCATGAAATGATACAATTACAATATCTGCCATGGTTTTGAGACGGGTAACCAAAGCTTTGGCATCAGCTACTTTATTGATAGAAACGGTATTTTCATTTGGCGCAAATGCACAGAAAGCATATTTCACGCTATCCTTTTCAAAAATTTCGAAAGGTTTGTTCAGCTGACCAGCATAATGAATTTGTAACGAATCTAAAATTCTGGCAGTGTTTTTTCTTCCTCTCGAATCAAAATCGCCCACGTGGTTATTGGCAATGCTTAATACATTAAAGCCTGCTTTTTTATAGATACCGGCATAGCGCTCCGGCATTCTGAATGCATAGCAATTATTGGGATTAATGCCATTACATTTTGTAGAATGACCTGAGTTTAAAAAACAACCTTCCAGATTACCAAAGACAATATCACCCTTTAATAGGCTATCAACCGCCTGAAAACTATTCACTGCATCATCAGCGGGAAGGTTTGAAGTGGATGGAAAGGCTGAGCCCAGCATGATATCGCCAACGGCGGTGATGGAAATGGTATCTTTTATTTTTTTAACTACAGTATCTGTTTTAGCTGTTGATACCACTACCTGTGCACTATTGTTGGTGCAACTGAAGATGGTAATGATTGCGGAAAGGGTTAAAAAAGATGTCTTTATGAATTTCATCGGCTATGGATGGGATAAAAAAAATCCTCCAAAATTACTTCTGGAGGACTATATCTGTTTAATCTAAGATCGTAAATCTACAATCGTATTTATTCTACTGTAAATTCTTTTTTAAATGATTCTAAAACGCGGCCGCCCTTGTAAAAATAACGACTGTAATAGGGCTCATTTAAATTGCTGATCACTACACCACGTGAACTCGATGCATGTGCAAATCTGTTATCACCAAGATAGATACCAACATGAGAAATACTTCTGCTTCTTATCTTGAAGAAAACGAGGTCACCCTCTTTTAAATCTTCTTTAGATAATGGGTCTACCATACTGAAGATATCACGAGAATTTCTTCTGATTGTAGTGTTGAAAACTTTGTCGTATATCGCTTTGGTAAAAGCAGAGCAATCAATCCCTTTTTTGCTTGAACCACCATAACTGTAAGGTGTTCCGATCCATTCGTAAATAAACTTATATAATTTTAAGTTCGACGTTGCATCCACCGCTACACCCATTACCTGAGAAAAGTATTGTGAAGCTAAGTTGTCAGGATCATTTAAGTCTTTACCAGATTCTTTTGTTTTTGTTTGTGCAAATGCAGTTGAGAGCGTACAGATAGCAATTATGGATGAAAACAAAAATTTTTTAATCATGTTATACAGTTATGTTTGGGTATTCACTTACACAGTAACGTAAACCATTTTGGCTTATTGTTGATTTGTCAAAGGTATCAATTATACAAATGTCATCCAAATGTTTGTGTTAAAAAGTAAAAGTTATTAACATCTCCACGTTGTGACATGTTAGTTAACGGTGTTTTATATTTAAAATTATCCCAAGATAGAAAACAATTTTTGAAGAAAACTAGACCACTTCGAATTGATTTTAATTGTTCTGGCTCAAAGTTATTTAAGATGATTAATAAGTGAGCAATTGAAACGTTAAATCAATCTGTATTTACCATTGTGAGCTTTAATTCCTTAAAAAGTGGAAATTAATTTCCGGATTTTTTTGTATAAGTATTTCCTATACGATCTGATGGAAAGGGAATTGGTTAATTGTGGTGTGGTAATGTTTCGCAGAATAAAATTTCACAATCATTAGAATAAGTAATTTGTTAAATCGTGAAATTAATCATCCGTGAAATTGCCTTTTTTGAAGAATAGGGAGATATGAACGCCAAATGGTTAAGTAACAAAAGTTAAATGTAATTTCATAGCTGATATTATGATGTTTTTACATTAGAAAGTGCCAAAAATTATAATAAAAAAATTAGATTTGCTGTCGCAAAAAAACAAATACCCTAAAATGAGTGCAGTAGAAATAAATAAAGATACCTGGTTAAAGTGGTTTGAGTCGATGTTGCTGATGCGCAAATTCGAAGAGAAAACTGGCCAGTTATACGGACAACAAAAAATACGTGGCTTTTGTCATTTATACATTGGACAAGAAGCTGTTGTAGCAGGTGCAATATCTGCAATGCAAAAAGGTGATTCGATGATTACTACTTATCGCGATCACGCTCATGCTTTAGCTTTAGGTGTAAGTGCCGACAGCATCATGGCAGAAATGTATGGTAAGGCTACAGGTTGCTCTAAAGGTAAAGGTGGTTCAATGCACATGTTTAGCAAAGAACATAATTTTTATGGTGGACACGCAATTGTTGGAGGTCAGATTCCATTAGGCGCTGGTGTTGCTTTTGCAGAAAAATATAAAGGAACAGATAATGTTAATATTTGTTATATGGGCGATGGCGCAGTACGTCAGGGTGCATTAAACGAAACATTTAACATGGCCATGTTGTGGAAATTACCGGTAATTTTTGTTTGTGAAAACAATGGTTATGCCATGGGTACTTCGGTACAGCGTACCACCAACATGACTGATATTTATAAAATTGGTTTAGGTTTTGATATGCCATGCGCACCTGTTGATGGTATGGACCCTGTTGCTGTTCATAATGCAATGGATGAAGCTATTCAGCGCGCCCGTAAAGGTGAAGGACCAACTTTCCTGGAAATGAGAACTTACCGTTACCGTGGACACTCCATGTCTGATCCGGCTAAATATCGTACTAAAGAAGAATTAGAAGATTATAAAGCTAAAGATCCGGTTGAATTGGCGAGAGAAACAATCCTGAAAGAAAAATATGCCGATGAGGCCTGGATTGAAGAAGTAGAAGCTAAAGTTAAAGCAACTGTAGACCAGGCAGTTAAATTTGCTGAGGAGTCTCCGTGGCCGGAAGTTTCTGAATTATACAAAGATGTGTATATGACAGAAAACTATCCTTATGTAATGGACTAATATTTTAAAGATTTCAATTAATTAGATATAATGGCTGAGGTAATTAAAATGCCCAAAATGAGCGACACCATGACCGAAGGGGTTTTGGCGAAGTGGCATAAAAAAGTGGGCGATAAAGTGAAAAGCGGAGATGTTTTGGCAGAAGTAGAAACTGACAAGGCAACAATGGATATGGAATCTTACTGGGATGGTACGCTTTTATACATCGGTGTAGAAGAAGGAACCGCTGTGCCTGTTGATGCTGTTATGGCCGTTATTGGTAAAGAAGGTGAAGATTACAAAGCAGCTTTAGAAGCAGAACAGTCTGGAAGTCAGGAATCGGCAAGTCCGAAGTCTGAAAGTAAAGATGACGTGCCTAAGGCTGATGATAAAAAAGAAGAAACTGCTCCTGCGCAAGGTGGTGGTTTAAGCGAGGAAGAACTGGCAGAAAAAGGTGTTACCGTAATTCGGATGCCTTTGCTAAGTGATACCATGACTGAAGGCGTAATTGCTGAATGGCATAAAAAAGTTGGTGATAAAGTTAAGGACGATGATGTTTTAGCTGATGTAGAAACCGATAAGGCAACTATGGAAGTGATGGGTTATGCAACCGGTACTTTATTGCACATTGGTGTGGAGAAAGGTTCAGCAGCTAAGGTAAATGGAATTATAGCTATTGTTGGTCCTGAAGGAACCGATGTAAGTGGTATCTTGGCTGGTGGAGATCAAAACGCAAAGCCTAAAGCAGAAAGCGAAGAAAAAACCGAAGCACCTAAAGAAGAGAAGCAAACAACAGCCGCTGACGCCACTTCAACTCCTGTTGTAGAAGGTTCTTCTGATAGTCGTGTAAAAGCATCGCCTCTGGCTAAGAAAATTGCCAAAGATAAAGGAATTGATTTATCGCAGGTTTCTGGTAGTGCAGAAGGTGGTCGAATCATTAAAAAAGATATTGAAAACTATAAGCCAGCAGCACCAGCTGAAAGCGGGAAGCCAAAAGCAGAAAGCAGCGAACAACCGAAAGCAGCGGCCGCCGCTCCGGTAATTCCTACTTATGTTGGCGAAGTTAAATACACTGAACAGCCGGTTTCGCAAATGCGTAAAGTAATTGCCAAACGTTTAGCTGAAAGTTTATTTACTGCTCCTCATTTTTACTTAACCGTAAGTATTGATATGGATAATGCAATGGCAGCCCGTACGGCAATTAATGCTGTTGCCCCAGTTAAAGTTTCATTCAATGATATCGTAATTAAAGCGGTTGCAGTTGCATTGAAGAAACACCCTGCTGTTAACTCATCATGGGGTGGAGATAAAATCCGTTTCAATGAACATACCAACATTGGTGTAGCGATGGCTGTTGAAGATGGTTTATTGGTTCCTGTAGTACGTTTTGCTGATGGGAAATCATTATCACATATTTCTGCAGAAGTGAAAGACTTCGGTGGTAAAGCAAAAGCTAAAAAATTACAACCAGCAGATTGGGAAGGTTCTACTTTCACTGTATCTAACTTAGGTATGTTTGGTATTGATGAATTTACTTCTATTATCAACTCTCCTGATGGTGCAATTTTATCAGTGGGTGCAATTCAGCAAGTTCCTGTAGTGAAAAATGGTGCTGTTGTTCCAGGTAACGTAATGAAGTTGACTTTAGGTTGCGATCACCGTGTAGTTGATGGTGCAACCGGAGCGCAGTTCCTGCAAACCTTGAAAGGATTACTTGAAGAACCAATCAGGTTATTAGCTTAATCAGTTAACAAATTACAAGTTTAAGTTTTCGGACTGAGAAATATACATCAAGCCATTCCTGAATAGGAGTGGCTTTTTTGGGTTTTGAATTTTGCAATATGTCCAGCAATTTCAGACATCCCTTAGATATTCATTACACATATAATTTAACTGCGCAGAAGTTTTTTACAACCCATTCACTTTGCGATGGATTGATGCAGCTATATTCGACGTATTGAAATTGACCAGCAAGCCAAGCTTAATACCTGATAATTTTAAATAGGTTAATACTTGTTTATGATGAACAGGAGCAAGCATTTCAATAGATTTTATTTCAATGATTACTAAGTTATTGACAAGTAAATCTACCCTATATCCTGTTTTAAGTTTTATTTTATTAAAGATGATTGGTAAAGGAACTTGCCTCCTGACACTTAAGCCATCTTCAGTTAGCAAATAGATTAATATCGCTTCATAGGCAGATTCCAATAAGCCTGGACCAAGTGTATGATATGTTTTAAAGATAGCACCACGTACCAGATAAGAAATATCATTTTCATCCATTGTTAAATTATTTTGATGTTAAGAATGGGATGAATAGTCTAATATAAGAATTTAATTAAAATCTATGTAAATCTTTGATCCGCGGGAATAAAAAGATATGTTTAAATGGTTCCCGCTGATATGCACAGATCTCGCAGATATAGGACTTTGAGGATGTTTTAAGCGCTATATTAAAAATCAGCGTTAATCATCTTTGATCTGCGGGAGTAAAAAAGGTGTTTAAATGGTTCCCGCTGATATGCACAGATCTCGCAGATATAAGACTTTGAGTATATATTAAGTGCTATATTGAAAATCTGCGTTAATCATCTTTGATCCGCGGGAATAAAAAATGTGTTTAAATAGTTCCCGCTGATATGCGGGGATTTCGCAGATATAGGACTTTGAGGATGTATTAGGCGCTATATTAAAAATCAGCGTTAATCATCTTTGATCTGCGGGATAAAAAAGGTGTTTAAATGGTACCTGCTGATTTGCGGGGATTTCGCAGATATAAGACTTTGAGGATGTAAAGCGTTATATTGAAAATCTGTGTTAATCATCTTTGATCTGCGGGAATACAAAAAATGCGTTTAATCGTTCCTACTGATTGCGCAGATCTCACCGATGAAATAAGCCTTCATGCGTATCATCCAGTATATTCAACAACTAAACCTGCTTAGATCTCCATGACCTGCAGGCAATTTTGAAAACAAATCCTAAACCCTTTCTGCATTACTTTGTTAATTATGGAAATACCACAATCATGAATAAAGAAAAATTAATACAGGAAGCTTATCTTGTATCACATACAATAGCAGAAAACGGAAATTTCCCCAATAATCAAAAATTACCTTTAATGATTTATAAGGGTGCTTTCCTGATTCATCCTGATGAAACTGAAGAAGTGATTAAAAAAGTGTTTGCTCAAAATGGATATTCTAATGCCTGGGTGGATGGGATTTTTGATTATCCACATTATCATAGCAATACGCATGAGGTAATGGGGGTATTCTGTGGCAAAGCCGAAGTACAGTTTGGTGGTGAACACGGCGTTTGTATTGAATTGGATAAAGGCGATGTTGTAGTAATCCCCGCTGGTGTTGCACACATGAAATTAAGTGCCAGTGAAGACTTTACGGTAGTAGGTGCTTATCCAAATGGAGCAGAGTACAATATTAAATATGGTAAGCCTGAAGAACGTCCGGAGGCAGATGAAGAGATTGCAAAAGTTAAGAATCCGGATAATGATCCGGTTTATGGAAGCAAAGGACATTTGTTCGAATGCTGGTATCATCAAAAATGCGCAAATGTTTAAAACTCTTTCTGATTAAACGTCTAAAATTCTTTAATTTTCGGGTTTTAAATCCCTCTTTTTTTACATAAATGAATTTTAGATATATCTGTTCAGTATTAGCCCTCTCTGTCACTTTATTAACCGCATGCAACAGCAAAAAATCAGAAGAGAAAAAGGCTGCTGACGCCAAAATCCGCGTAAAAGAAGATGATAAGGCGGACAGTATTTTAATTGCATACGATCCGGCGAAAGGTGATAAGTGGATCGCTGATTTTGTACAGAACCTGCATAAAAAGTATGGGTTTAATGGAAATATGCTCGTTGCGAAGGATGGCAAAATTCTATATGAAAAAGCCATTGGCTGGGCAGATTATCTGCATCGCGACAGCTTAAAGATCAATTCAGAGTTTGAACTGGCCTCTATTACCAAAACCTTTACCGGAACTGCCATTATGCAGTTGGTTGAGGCCGGTAAATTGTCGTTAAATGATAATGTAAAGAAGTTTTTTCCAAACTTTCCATATGATGGCATTACTGTAAAATTGCTTCTGAGTCACCGTAGCGGCATGATGAATTATGTTTATTTCATTGATGATATCTGGAGGAAGGAAAAGCGTCCGATGAAAAAGGGCGTGACCAATCAGGAAGTGATGAATGTAATTGCCGAGCGCAAACCAAATCCCTATACCAAACCAGATAATCGTTTCCATTACAACAATTCCAATTTTATGGTTTTGGGAGCGATCATTGAAAAGGTTACAGGACAGCGCTACTCGCAATACATGATGGAACATATTTTTAAACCTGCAGGCTTGAAACATACGCATGTATACAGCACTACCGAATATGAAAAAATTCCGGTTGACGTGGTAGGGCATGATCGTACCTGGAAGTACTCTGTTGCACAGAATTTTTTAGATGGCCCAGTTGGAGATAAAGGAATTTACAGTACGTTACATGATTTGGTTTTATTTGATAAGTATCTTAAAAACGGAAGACTAATTACCAAAAAAAGTAGCGATTCTTCATACGTTGGGCGTAATAAGCCTGTAAATGGCCACTTTAACTATGGCTATGGATGGAGAATGTTTGATGGTGAAAAGATGGACAAGGTGGTATACCATACCGGATGGTGGCATGGTTTCAGGCACATCTATGTGCGTGATTTAGATAAAAACATCATCGTTATATTTTTGGGAAATTTAACTAACGGAAGTTTAATGCATCTGGATGATTTATACAAACACTTGAATATGCCAATTATCCGTAAAGGTGCTTATCATGGAAACGGGAGCTTACCAGGCTCCGATGAAGATTAATTTTTATGGCAAAGACAAAATGGATTATTGAGCCAAATACGCTCACCATTTATCCGAAACGTAATTTACGGATAGTTGGATTGGTTTTTTTCATTCTCTTTTTAGGGCTTGTTTACTATCTTTCTACTCAGATGAGCGGCTATTCTCAAAGCACTACCATAATTTATTGTGGGGTACTGTTAATGGTTCCGTTACTCTTAGTCTGGATGGCAGAATCAAAATTAATCTTTAATGGAACGGACAGAACATTATATCGGAAGATTGGTTTTTTACCAGTAGGCTCTATCTCTTTTGATGATATTGCCGCTGTTGACTCATATGAAGTTTATGGTGGCGGATACAGTTATCGCTTATTTAAAAAAAGTAACAGGCATGGGAAAGGCCTGCCAGTATCTAACGGGTATAGTAAGGTTACCGATGCTAACCTGATTCAGTATCAGAATGAGGTTTTACCAAAAATTGATGAACTTGTTTTTGCCAACGCACCGGTGATTCTGAAACAGGCGATTTATGACTTTGAATTCTTTAAAGAAGAAGGCGGCATTTACCAATTAAAGCAGCAGAAAATTGGAGGAGTGATTGTTGGTTTAATTATGATAGGGATTACGGTTGCCATCTTACTTCAACCAGATTTTATGGCTGGAGAAAATGCCTTTAAAAGGATCCTGGTGACTTATTTCCCGCTTATAATTGGTCTGGTGTTATTCTACATGGTATTTTCAAGTGTAAAATTTGATAAACACCAGCGAAAATTAATCCATGCTACTTTTGGCGGACGTAAGGTGAAAGAATATGCTTTTGATGATATTATTCGTTTTCAGATTGTTAGAAAAACCACAAACCTGATTTATTCGGGCACAGAGGTTAATGCCGAAATTTACCTGCCTGGTAAAGATAAAATGCGTGTAATGTCTTTAAAGAGTTTTATGGGTACTAAAAAAATTGATCGCTTTCTTGATGAACTCAATACTATTCTGGGAAGAATTTAAAAAATAGCAGAAAAGTATTAGCGTGTAAATTAATGCTTTTACAAGCTTCATTTGAAAACCAATCCAGCCGAGTTTCGTTTACTATAAAAACAATAAATATGTTCGATAAATTATTTGCAGCGCAACAAAAAGCTGAGGAAATTAAAAAACGTTTAGATACCATTTCTGTATTTGGTGAAGTCGAAAATGGCGCCATAAAGATTACAGCAACAGCCAATAAAGCCATTACCGGTGTTGCTATTGATGATGAATTTTTAAAAAATACAGATAAGGAGGCGTTGGAAGAATTGCTGTTAACTGCCATCAATAAAGCCCTGGCGAATGCTGAAGAAGTAAGTGCTACAGAAATGCAGGCCTCGGCACAAGACATGCTGGGTGGTTTAGGTGGCATGTTTGGACAGTAATTAATTTTAAAGTCCCAACTGGGTGGTGAAGCTATAAGTTCATTACCAAGTATACAATAACTAAATCTCCGATATATGAAATATACATATTATGGTCAGTCTTGCTTTTTAATCGAAGCAGATGGCAAAAAATTCCTCTTTGATCCGTTTATTAAATCAAACCCACTGGCAAAGGATGTTGATACCTCTAAAATTGAAGCCGATTATATTTTGGTTAGTCATGGGCACGGTGACCATGTGGCTGACTTAGTCGAATTGGCTAAGCAAACCGATGCACAGGTTATTGCAGTGGTAGAGGTAGCCAAATGGATAAAGGAACAAGGTGTTGAAAAGGTTACCGACATTAATTTTGGGACACAAACAATGCCTTTTGGTAAATTGCGTACCGTATGGGCTGTTCACAGCAGTTCAAATCCTGATGGAAGCTATGGCGGAAATCCGGCGGGTTTTGTGCTAGGACTAGAGGGTAAGCAAATTTATTTTGCCGGCGATACGGCTTTAACCTCAGAAATGAAGTTACTGGCTGAACTGCATCACCTCGATTATGCCATTTTACCTATCGGTGGTCATTATACGATGGATGTAGACGATGCTGTTATCGCAGCTAAATACATCAATTGTGATCAGATAATAGGTGTACATTATAATACTTTTCCTCCGATTAGTATCAATGAAGAAGATGCGATAGCCAAATTTAAGCGCGAGGACAAAACGTTATTGCTTCCAAAGATTGGTGAAACCATCAGTTTATAGCTGATTTGTTATATGATTTCTGACGGGTAAGTATACCAGAAAGAGGATAATAAAAAAAGGGTTCTAACTTTCGTCAGAACCCTTTTTCAATCATCATACTAACCTAATTTTTTTTAGCAGCAGTTTTATTTGCTTTATAGCGCATATCTGGTGTACCGTCTTTTTTAGTTTTTACATCAACTTTAGTTACTGATTTAGTTTTATTTTCTTTAAAACGTTTATCCGGAGTACCATCAGCTTTAACTTTAGAAGTTGCCGTAGTTGTTTTTGTCTCTACTTTTTTAGTTTCTTGTTTTGCAGCTGCTTTTGCAGGAGCTGTTGTAGTTTTCACTTCTTTTTTAACAACAGTTTTAGCTTTAGCCGGAGTTGTTGCAGGTGTTTGAGCAAATGCTGTAGATAAACCAAATGCTGCGATTGCGATTAAACTTAATAACTTTTTCATAATTCTTTATTTTTTTGTTTTACTCGTTTATTTGTTGATGTAAAATTGATTAATCGTAATGAAGTTTTAATGAAGATGACTATTTAATTTAATGAGCGGCCAACCAGTTATCTCCTTCACCAATTTCTACTACAATTGGAACGGTTAACTTAATGGCATTGGCCATCTTATCCTGGATAATGGATTTCATCACTTCTTTTTCAGATTTAACTACATCAAACACAAGCTCATCATGTACCTGCATGGTCATGGTTGACTGCAGATTTTGTGCTTTCATTTCGCGATGAATGTTGATCATCGCAATTTTGATCATATCTGCTGCCGAACCTTGGATAGGTGCGTTAATAGCATTTCGTTCTGCAAAACCACGTACTGTTTGATTGGCTGAGTTAATGTCTCTTAAATAGCGTCTTCTACCC
This sequence comes from Pedobacter sp. GR22-10, assembly GCF_026239715.1. NCBI lineage: Bacteria > Pseudomonadati > Bacteroidota > Sphingobacteriia > Sphingobacteriales > Sphingobacteriaceae > Pedobacter > Pedobacter sp. GR22-10. Next base: position 232,718 of record NZ_JAPIVR010000003.1, on the reverse strand, counting down.
ATAATCGTCTCTACAAAACCATTTTCCCTTGCAAAGTTCATGGTATCGCTCATATATCGCTTAATACCCGGATACTGGGTGAAATATTGTTCAATGATATCAGCAGCCTCTTTACGCGGTATGCCCAGGTTTTGCGATAAACCAAAAGCAGATTGGCCGTAAATAATACCGAAGTTAACCGCCTTTGCATTTCTTCTCTGCGTACTATCTACATCTTCAATACTTACGCCATATACTTTTGCTGCTGTGGCGGTATGAATATCAATGCCGTTGTTAAAAGCATCCAGCATGTTTTCTTCTTTACTGATTTCGGCAATTATCCTCAATTCAATTTGAGAATAATCCGCAGATAGCAAGATATGGTTCTCATCCCGGGCAATAAATGCCTTACGTACCTCTCTTCCTCTTTCCGTACGGATAGGGATGTTCTGAAGGTTAGGGTTGTTAGAACTTAACCGGCCTGTTGCGGCAACAGCCTGATTGTATGAAGTATGCACCCGGCCCGTTTTTGGATTGACCATTAATGGTAGTGCATCAACATAAGTAGATTTTAGTTTTTGTAACTGCCTGAAATCTAAAATGTCTTTTACAATATCGCTCTTATTTGCCAGGGCCATGAGTACATCTTCGCCGGTTTGGTACTGTCCTGTTTTTGTTTTCTTAGCTTTAGGATCAAGCTGTAGTTTATCAAATAAAACTTCGCCCAATTGTTTTGGAGAGGCTAAATTGAAGGTTAAGCCCGCTTTTTCATAAACGCTTTGCTCTGCTTTGCGGATTTCAATTTCCAATTCGGAAGAATAAGCTTTAAGCGTGTCCATATCAATGCGAACACCTTCTTTTTCGATATCAGCAAGAACATATACCAAAGGATTTTCTATTTCTTCTGCAAGTTTAGCGGCATTGAGCTCTACCAATTTCGGTTCAAAGATTTGAGCCAGTTGCAAGGTTACATCAGCATCTTCAGCAGCATAATCTACAACGTCTTCCACCGGAACATCACGCATCGTGCCTTGGTTTTTTCCTTTTGGACCAATCAGCTTGGTAATGGAGATGGGTGAATAACTCAGGTAATTTTCAGCTAAAATATCCATCCCATGTCGCGTATCCGGATCAATCAGGTAGTGGGCCAGCATGGTATCAAAAATTTTCCCCTGAACTTCTACACCATACCATTTCAGAACCAGAATGTCATATTTAGTATTTTGTCCGATTTTCTCAATTTCCGGATTTTCTAAAACTACCCGAAACTCATCAACAATGGCCTGTGCTTCGTCTCTGACTGCAGAAAGCGGAATATAATATCCGGTTCCGGGTTTAATAGAGAATGATAAACCTACAAGATCGGCAATGTTGGCATCCGTTCCGGTGGTTTCGGTATCGAAAGAAATTTTAGGCTCTGCTAATAAAAGTTTAATTAAATCAGCACGTTTTTCAGCCGTATCCACCAACTGATAATCATGTTCGGTGTTTTCTATCGTTTTGGCTGGCAGCTTCTCTGCAGGTTCCTCTTCTAAAGTGTTGGTATATTGGATGGATTCTCCGGATTGATTGCCAAATAAGTCTGTCTGTGTGCCTTCTCCAAACCTGGCAGTGGTTACAGAAAATTCATCACCAAAAACACGGCGACCTAAAGTTCTAAATTCAAGTTCAGTAAAAAGAGGTTCGAGCAAATCACGACTAGGATCGCAGATTTCTAAACTGGCCTCATCTAATTCTACGGGAACATCTAAAATAATAGTGGCCAGCTTTTTTGAAATTAATCCCTGTTCAGCAAAGTTTTCTACATTTTCACGTTGCTTACCTTTAAGCTCGTGCGAGTGGGCAATGATATTTTCCATAGATCCATAGGTCTTGATTAAAGACTTGGCGGTTTTTTCGCCGATTCCCGGAATCCCAGGGATATTATCCACAGCATCACCCCATAATCCTAAAATATCAATCACCTGGAGTACGTTCTCAATTTCCCATTTGGCCAGTACCTCTTTAACGCCCAGAATTTCCATGTCGTTACCCATACGGGCGGGTTTATAAATAAAGATATTTTCAGATACCAGCTGAGCAAAATCTTTATCTGGGGTCATGCAGAAAACCTGATAGCCTTTTTGCTCGGCTTTTTTTGCCAGGGTACCAATAATATCATCCGCTTCATAGCCATCAGACGTAATGACCGGAATATTAAAGCCGGTGATCAGTTTGATTACATAAGGCATGGCTGCCGCTAAATCTTCCGGCATGGCCTGGCGCTGTGCTTTATAGGCTTCAAAGGATGTATGTCTTTCTGTTGGTGCATCCGTATCAAAAACCACCGCCATATGGCTTGGCTTTTCTTTCTTTAAAACATCAAGCAGTGTATTGGTAAAGCCCATAACAGCAGATGTATTAATTCCGGAAGAAGTGAATCGGGGATTTTTACTTAATGCAAAATGCGCCCGATACATCAATGCCATTCCATCTAGAAGAAAGAGTTTTTTCATAAAATATTGATTACACAGATAAAAAGGATTACTCCGGTTTATTGTTTACTTATTCGAGTAAAAGTAACCAAAGTTAGCCAAATCATTAAAATGCTTTTTCAACAAAATCCAGTGAATGCAAAGGATTAAAAAAAATGCAACTTTATGGTTTAAATAATAAGATTTAGGTTTGAGTTCACGTTATTTGTATAAAGGCTATTCATATGATGAAGTTTCTATTTGCTGTATCTCTTTTCTTATTTTCAATAACCCATCTTTTCGCCCAGGATTTCATCGTAAAAAATAATGACGATGTGATTCGTGGTACCATAAAAGGAACAGATTATTTCTCTGTTTTAATCAGTGCCAATGATGAAAGTGATGTTGTTCTGCCGGCTAAGGACGTGAAGAATTTTTTCTGGAACGGCAATGCTTTCCTAAGTAAGGGTTTTGCTAACGGTAAAAATTTTGAATACCGCTTTGTAAAAGTAATGGAGTTGGGGGCAGTGAATTTATATTCTTTTGGTGGGGGCAATCTGGTGCCTGCAGCGAAGGATAGAAAAGTTAGGTTTCGTCCGTCTGTGGGGATTGGGGCAGGAACCGGAGGTTTTGGTGGCATGGGCATGGGCGGAGGAATTAGCATAGGTGGTGGCGGTAATGCCAGGCGAGAAAAGCCTGCCGGTGCATCTGCAGTAAGATACTTTATTGAAAAACCAGGTTCAGGTCCGCTGCAGGAACTATCGGTTAAGGCCATTACTGATGATGATAAGCGTGCTGCTGTGCGAACCATTTTACTGCAAAAGCTGGGCGATGCTCCGGGTTTTAAAGAGAAAGTCGAATATAGCGCTGAGTATAATATTCGCGATGTAATTGAATTGGTGAAAGCCTATAATGAGGTGAAGAAATAACGAGGACTTACAGGATTGAATGATTTTAAGATCGAGATTAACTATTGGTTAAAGATGTAGCACGAAAGCTGAAATAACCAGGGGTTTCAACGTTAGTATACAACAAATTTATCAGGTTTTAAGGTTTGAAAATCATTAATTATCGCGCACAGCAATTCATTAAATGATCATTTACCATACCAGTGGCCTGCATAAAAGCATAACAAATGGTGGTACCGAAAAACTTAAAGCCACGTTTTTTCATATCCTTGCTCATCCGATCGGAGATTTCTGTGCTGGCTGGTACATCGCTCATCTTCTGAATATTGTTTTCAATGGTTTTATGACCAGGAATATAAGCCCAGATATAATTGTAGAAACTTCCGAATTCTTTTTGAATTTCGATAAACAGTCTGGCGTTTAAAATTGCAGCATTTACCTTCAGTTTGTTTCTGATGATCCCCTGATCGTTCAGGAGGCGTTCAACATCCTGCTCATTAAATGCTGCCACTTTTTGTACGTCAAAATTGGCAAAGGCTTTGCGGTAATTTTCCCTTCTGCGAAGAATGGTAATCCAGCTTAAGCCGGCCTGCGCGCCCTCCAGGATCAGAAATTCAAATAAAGTTTGATCATCATAAACAGGCTTACCCCATTCTTCATCATGATATTTGATGTATAGCGGATCAGTGCCGGCCCAGGTGCAGCGTATTAGGGAGTTTTGAGTTTTGAGTTTGGCGTTTTGAGTATGCATGGTGGCGAGTTTGGAGTTTGCGGGATGGCTAGCTTGGAGTTTAGATTCTATGCGATAACTAGTTCAGAGTTAAGCTTGTTAGGAATAATGAGAAATACTTAATAGAGTATAAAAGCATATGGATAGAACAAAACTATAGTTGGTTACTTTTTTTTTAAAGTGTGATTATGGTGTATTTTTAATTAGGAAACGCTCAGGATTGTTCATCATGTAAACTAATAATTTTGCAACCTCTTCAGCTTGACTATTTAGTTTCTCAAATTCAACATTACTGATATAGTCACAAGCTAAAGCAAACTCCAACCATGTTTGTGTTTCGCCATTTTCAGTATCAGCATCTGATAATTTGCTTACAAAGTGATTTGGATATCTTCGTTTTCGGTATGCCTCCGCCAGGTTGGCACAAACGCTTCTGGAGCATCTCCGAATTTGATCAGTCAAACTGTAGCGTTCATCTGCCGGAAACTTCTTAGTTATTATAAAAATATCCATAGCCAGTATGAAGCCTTTTTGATAGGCAAGTAAGTCTTTAATCGTTCCCATAGATAAATATAATTACATTATCTGAATTTGAACGGCCACCCTAAACTCCAAACTTAAGACTCCAAACTACTTTGTAACTCATCCCAATACTCCACTGCTCTTCTGTAATGCGGGATTACGATGCTTCCACCAACCAGGTTGGCGATCATAAAAATTTCATTCATTTCTTCACTGTTTACACCAGCATCATGACATTTTCCTAAATGATATTTAATGCAATCATCGCAACGTAAAACCATTGAAGCAACTAAACCAAGCATTTCTTTTGTTTTAACATCTAAGGCACCATCGGCATATGAAGTGGTATCTAAAGCAAAAAAACGCTTGATGTTTGTATTTGCAGTTTCCATGATTCTATCGTTCATTTTTTCACGATAGCCATTAAATTCTTCTACTAACTTTCCCATATTGTAAAATTTAAATCTTTTTTAAGAGACGATTGTTTGTTTATTAAATGATTGAATATGAAAATTATATCCCCTAAGTTTCATGCCGTTTTAGATTATATGCTGGTGATGTTGCTCCTGATTTCGCCAGATCTCTTTGGTCTTTCTGAAACCGGTTCAACATTATCTTATACCCTCGGAATTGTCCAATTTCTTTTAACCATCTGTACCAATTTTAGTGGTGGTATTTTTAAAATCATCAGTCTAAAGCTTCACGGTTTACTTGAACTTGTGGTCAGCATCATTTTAATCATTTTGGCCTTTACTGTGTTTAAAGGTAATGTGGTAGATGAAATGTTTTATGCCTGTTTAGGTCTTTTGATTTTAATTATTTTTACCATCACAGATTATAAAAGAAGCTTGCCGGTTATTCTGTAATCTCTTCCAGCGGATTCCAGAAAACCTGTTTGAAATTTAAAACCTTATCACCTTTTACCCGGATACCCTCTTTGGCCAATAATTCTTCCATCATTTCCGGTGTTCCGAAATGAAACTTTCCCGTCAGTAATCCACTGCTGTTTACCACACGATGTGCCGGTACTTTCGGGTGTGCGGTACCTGCAAAACGCATCGCATGACCAACCATTCTCGATGATTTTGCTGCACCTAAACTTTTAGCGATGGCACCATAAGAGGTAACCCTGCCTTTCGGAATCAGTCGCACAATTTCATATACCTGCTCGTAAAAGTTGGTGTTCATTACTCAAATGAAAATTGGATGTAATTGATGTTTTTATCGTGTAATAAGTATTTCTTTTCGTAATAAGTTTTGATCGATAATACATCATCAGCAAACTCCGAAGTGTACAGATGATCCGTATTTTTGTGCACGATCAAACCTAACGCTGTTGTTTTTTCAACAGTGTAGGCATAAAGCTGGTCGTTATCTGTTTTCAGGTTTACACATCCACCTGGTTTCAACACCTGTTTATATCGGTTCAAAAATGCGGGAAAGGTGAGTCGTTTTTTTTCCCGGCTATCCTGTGGCTGAGGATCAGGAAAAGTAATCCAGATTTCATCAATTTCACCTTCTGCAAAATACTCGAGGATATTTTCGATCTGTATTCTCAGAAATGCAACGTTATCAATGCTTTCTTCAATAGCGGTTTTGGCACCACGCCAGATGCGGTTACCTTTATAATCGATACCGATGAAATTTTTATCCGGGAATAACCTGGCCAGGTTTACGGAATATTCGCCTTTACCACAAGCAAGTTCGAGCACCACCGGATTGGTATTTTTGAAATGATGAGCTGCCCAATTTCCCTTTAATACTTTGCCTTCTTCTAATTGATATACGTTTGCAAAGGTTTCGATCTCCGCAAAACGCCTAAGTTTATCTTTACCCAAAAGTTTAATTTTTCTGCAAAAATACAATTAAATCAATATCGAAGTTCTTTTGACAGAAAGATTAATGCCATTCTTATCAAGGAATTGTATTTTTGTGGCCTATAAAAATAACTGTGGAAAAGAACGCAAAAATATATGTAGCCGGGCATCGTGGAATGGTGGGATCTGCCATTTACCGGAAACTGGTTAAAGAGGGATATAGCAACATCATTATCAGAACGTCTGCTGAGCTGGATCTTCGGAACCAACAGGCGGTGGCTGATTTTTTTGCTGTTGAAAAACCTGATTACGTTTTTCTGGCTGCTGCGAAAGTTGGTGGTATTGTAGCGAATAATACTTACAGGGCAGATTTTCTTTATGACAATTTAGCTATCCAAAATAATGTTATCCACCATGCTTACCTTAATCAGGTTAAAAAGCTAATGTTTTTAGGCTCGAGTTGTATTTATCCCAAATTGGCACCACAGCCTTTAAAAGAAGATTATCTGCTCACCGGAACTTTAGAGGAAACCAACGAGCCTTATGCCATTGCAAAAATTGCCGGTATCAAAATGTGCGATGCATACCGTGATCAGTATGGCGCTAATTTTATCTCCGTTATGCCAACTAATTTATACGGTTATCATGATAATTATCATCCGCAAAATTCACACGTTTTACCTGCGCTGATCCGGAAAATTCATGAAGCGAAAGTAAATGATGCAAAAGAAGTAGTGGTTTGGGGATCAGGGTCGCCAATGCGGGAGTTTTTGTTTGCTGATGACCTGGCTGATGCCTGTTACTTTCTGATGCAAACATACAATGAACCTCATCTAATCAATATTGGTACAGGTCATGATTTAACGATCAAAGATTTGGCGTTGCTGATCAAAGATGTTTTAGACTATGAAGGCGAACTGGTTTTTGATACAACCAAGCCTGATGGAACACCCAGAAAGCTGATGGATGTGACCAAACTGCATGATTTAGGCTGGAAACATCAGGTTGAATTGAGGGAAGGAATTGCATTGGCATACGAAGATTTTAAAAGCCGGGATTAAAAAATTAGAAAATAATTGAAATGAAGAATTTTGAATGAGAGCATGTTAAGGTATGGAGTATAGCTATTTGTCATAAACCAATCAGTTAAATATTTCTTCATGCTATCATTTACTCATTCCATCAATCATTTCCCGCTATAGTTAAAATTTATATCTTTGAACAAATAAATCAATTTCTATGATATGACATTAGTTCAGCTTGAATATATAGTTGCTGTTGATACTTACAGAAGTTTTGTAACTGCTGCCGAAAAGTGTTTTGTGACGCAGCCCACGCTAAGTATGCAAGTTCAAAAGCTGGAAGAAATGTTAAGTGTTAAAATATTTGACCGCAGTAAACAACCCGTTTTCCCAACAGAAATTGGTGCGCAGATAATCGCGCAAGCCAGGATAATTCTACAGGAAAGCGGAAAGGTGAAAGAACTGATCAGCAGTCAGCAGCAAGATGTTTTAGGAGAACTTAAAATAGGTGTAATCCCTACTATTGCTCCTTATCTATTACCTGAGGTGATTTCAGCCATGCTGGAAAAATATCCTGATCTTAAATTATTGATTTGGGAATATACCACCGAAGATATTGTTCACCACCTTAAAACAGGTGTTTTGGATTGCGGCATTTTGGCTACGCCATTAACAGATCCTCATATTTCTGAAACACCAATGTACTATGAGAATTTTGTAAGTTATATCAGCAAAAATAGCAAGCTGTTTAGAAAGAAAGCAGTTGATGCCGATGACCTGAACGAGGAAAACATCTGGCTGTTGAACGAAGGCCATTGTATGCGCAACCAGGTTTTAAATATTTGCCGGTCTACCAAAAACAACAGGATGCAGGGCTTGGAATACAATACAGGAAGCGTAGAAACATTAATCAGAATGGTTGATTTAAACGGTGGTGCAACCTTGCTGCCTGAGTTGGCTATTGCCGAGTTAAGTGTGAAACAAACCGCAAAAATACGTCATTTCAAATCGCCTGAACCAGTGAGAGAGATCAGCTTGGTTACACATAAAAACTTTATCAAAAAGCGGATGCTGAATGCTTTAAAAGAGGAAATTTTAGCCATCATTCCTAAAACCATGAAGCAAAAGAAAAAAAAGGATATTGTTGGGATTTAATATCCAGCACTGTTAAAAACTTTGGAATGGTATTGATCATATAGGAAGATTCTTTATCGCAGTCAACGCTTTGATTAAGAATCTATTTTGCAGGATTCCCTGATAGGAAAGATTACTTCGTTGCTGAAAAAGCCATCTCGCAATGACGAATAAAAGTATTATTTCTTGAGGAACCTTCTGATTACGATTATTGCTTTTGTTGTTCTAATGGAGGTGCAGAAAGAAGACCTTTGATATCACCCTGAACTTCTTCTTCATCGCTTTTTTTCTTTTTCTTATTTTTTCCTTTAGCTGATTTACCGCTCAAACGTTCTTCAATTACCTTATCATATTCGGCTTGTTGCTCACCTTTTAATACGTTACGGATATTTTTGGAGGTTTCGTTTTGCAGTTTATAAAATTTGTCTACATCATCTTCACGTGAGTTACCAGCTTGTTGTCTTTTAATAAGATCTGCCTGTTCCTTGGCCTGATTAAAGGTAAAACGATAAATAACGCTTTTTTGCGTATCGTTTAGTTTTAATCTTTTATCTAAATCATCTACATTTTTTTTAGCAATCTCGTCTGGTGTAGGAACCTTATTTTGTTGTGCATTTACCAAGCCACTGATCCCAACTAATATAAAGAGTAAAAATATAACCCGCTTCATTTTGAATGTTTTAATAGCTGTAAAGTTAGGTAATTATCTTAAAACAAGAAAGTCCCGATTTTTAATGCCGGGACTTTCTCACTGATTTAAATGGATTTTCTTACAATGCTTTTTTGTAAAGTTCTGCAACAGCATCCCAGTTTACTACGTTCCAGATGGCAGCTAAGTAATCCGGGCGTTTATTCTGATATTTTAAGTAGTAGGCATGTTCCCAAACATCGATACCGAAAATAGGTGTGCCTTTTACTTCAGCAACATCCATTAAAGGATTATCCTGGTTTGGTGTAGATGAAACCTGAAGTTTTTTATCCGCACCAACAGATAACCAGGCCCAGCCTGATCCAAAACGGGTTGCACCAGCTTCCTGTAATTTAGTTTTTAATTCAGCAAATGAACCAAAAGTTTCATTAATCGCTTTAGCTAAATCGCCAGTGGGCTCGCCACCTTTGTTCGGACCTAAAACGTTCCAGAACAAAGAGTGATTATAATGACCACCGCCATTGTTTCTAACAGCAGCAGGATATTTTGAAATGTTTTTAACAATTTCTTCGATACTTAAATTTGCTTCAGGTTTGCCTTCAACAGCTTTGTTTAAGTTCGTTACGTAAGCCTGATGATGTTTATCATGGTGGATTTCCATGGTAGTTTTATCAATATGCGGTTCTAATGCGTCTGTAGCGTAATGTAACGCTGGTAATTCAAAAGCCATAGTTTTATGTTTTAAATTTAAAAATGTTTGTTGAGCAAATATAACATTCGTAGGTTAAGATTTGTTCATGTTATTATCATCAAATGGTATTCACTTTCGTAAAAGCCTGATCAGAATAAAATATGCGTAAAATAGATTTGAAAATTAACGTTTTCTGGCAAAGAAATTTTTCATTAATAAGGAACATTCATCTGCCAATACGCCTCCTTTCAAAATTGTTTTTGGATGAAGGAGGTTTGACCCCTTAGAAATAAAACCTCGTTTTTCTTCCCGTGCACCATACACAATCCTGCTGATTTGTGTCCAGTAACTGGCCCCGGCACACATCACACAGGGTTCAATCGTTACATATAACGTGCAATCTTTTAGATATTTACCGCCAATGGTTTGCGCTGCAGAAGTGAAAGCCTGCATTTCGGCATGTGCAGTTACATCGTTAAAGCGTTCTGTTAAATTATAACCCCGTCCAATAATCCGGTTTTTACTCACCACAATAGCACCAATGGGAATTTCCTCTTCGGCCAATGCCTTTTTAGCCTCTTCTAAAGCCAGCTTCATGTAATGGATATCTTCTTCACCTGAATCAGTGTCATCAAAATTGTAAAAACTCATGAAACAAATATAGAGAATCTTTAAGGCTGATTTAATATGTAAAAAGGTTCCCACTGATTAGCGGTGATCTCGCGGATTAAAGTAGGGTTTTGTTTCAGGCCATTAGCAATCTGCGTACATCGCTTTGATCTGCGGGAAATATAAATTGTAAAAAGGTTCCGGCTGATTAGCGGAGATCTCGCGGATAAAAGTAAGGTTTTGTTTCAGTCCATTAGCAATCTGCGTGCATCACTTTGATCTGCGGGAAATATAAATTGTAAAAAGGTTCCAGCTGATTTGTGGTGCTCTCGCGGATTAAGGTAGGGTTTTGTTTCAGGCCATTAGCAATCTGCGTGCATCACTTTGATCTGCGGGAAATATAGATTGTAAAAAGGTTCCCGCTGATTAGCGGAGATCTCGTGGATAAAAGTAGGGTTTTGTTTCAGGTAATTAAGAATCTGCGTGCATCTCATTGATCTGCGGGAAATATAGATTGTAAAATGGTTCCCGCTGATTAGCGGAGATCTCGCGGATTAAAGTAGGGTTTTGTTTCAGGTAATTAAGAATCTGCGTGCATCACTTTGATCTGCGGGAAATATAAATTGTAAAAAGGTTCCGGCTGATTTGCGGTGATCTCGCGGATTAAAGTAGGGTTTTGTTTCAGGCCATTAGCAATCTGCGTGCATCACTTTGATCTGCGGGAAATATAAATTGTAAAAGGTTCCCGCTGATTAGCGGTGATCTCGCGGATAAAAGTAGGATTTTGTTTCAAGGCATTAGCAATCTGCATGCATCACTTTGATCTGCGGGAAATATAAATTGTAAAATGGTTCCCGCTTAAGAAAAGTATAAAATCTGCCTTGCCAACTTATACCAATTTGCTTCCATTGGGAACTTTACGTTCCACAGCCGATAATACAATATCGCCATTTTCATCTGCAAATCCTGTAACCAGGAATTCAGACATAAATTTTCCGATTTGTTTCTTTGGGAAATTAACCACACCTATAATTTGCCTGCCCATTAATTCTGTTAAGGTATAGTGTTTGGTAATTTGGGCGCTACTGGTTTTTATACCAAACTCGCCAAAGTCTACACGTAATTTATATGCGGGACGTCTGGCTTCCGGAAATTCTAAAGCTTCTATAATCGTTCCGACTCTGAGTTCTACCTTTTCAAAATCATCCCAGGATATTTGTTGCATCATTTTTATTTTATGGTAACTAAAGTAATAAATTATCAGCAATACTGGCTTCTTTGGTGTGTTATTCATCTTTTAAATTTAAAATCAAGGTTTAATAGGTGAACTCTAACAGTCGCTTCAGGTAAAAAAAGCATTATAAAAGATAAAAAATTTGCGATTCAGAATTTTACAATTAACTTTATGCAACCGTTTGCATAACCAAATATTAAAAAAATCCAATTATAAACGAATGTATTTATTAGGTATTGATGTTGGTACATCATCTATAAAAGTTGCAGTTGTAGAGACAGCCACACAAAAATGTATGGCAACAGCTCAATATCCTGACGAGGAAACAGCGATAAAATCTGTTAGAAACGGTTGGGCAGAACAATCGCCGGCAGAATGGTGGGAAAATGTACAACAAGCCATATTAAAAGTGAATGCTAAAGCTGATTTTGATCCTAAAGAAATTAGGGCGATCGGCATTGCGTACCAGATGCATGGTTTAGTCGTGGTAGACAAAGCCCAACAGGTATTGCGTGACAGTATTATCTGGTGCGATAGCAGGGCTGTTGAAATCGGTGCCGGTGCTTTCGAGGCCATTGGTCGGGAAAAATCTTTATCACATTTATTAAATTCTCCGGGCAATTTCACGGCCTCTAAACTGGCTTGGGTGAAAGAAAACGAGCCTGAGGTTTTCGGGCAGATTGATAAGATCATGTTGCCGGGCGACTTTATTGCCATGAAATTAACAGGAAGCATCACTACCAGTATTCCGGCTTTATCAGAAGGGATTTTCTGGGATTTTCAGAACGATAAGATTTCCAGCGATTTAATGAAATATTACGGATTTGAAGAAAGTCTTATTCCGGAAGTGAAGCCATTATTTTCATCTCACGGAAGACTACTTGATGAAACCGCGGCTTTGCTTGGGCTTACAGCCGGCATTCCGGTATCATATAAATCAGGTGATCAGCCTAATAATGCCTTATCACTGAATGTTTTTAAGCCAGGTGAAGTTGCTGCAACGGCAGGCACCTCAGGCGTTATTTATGGGGTAAGTGATCAGTTAACTTACGATCAGGAATCAAGGGTAAATACCTTCGCCCATGTCACCTATACCAAAGAAAAGAAACATACAGGCGTGTTGCTGTGCATCAATGGAACCGGCAGCATGTACCGGTGGGCAAAACACAATTTTGCGCCAAATGCCAGCTATCCGGAATTGAATGCACTGGCCGCAACTTCGCCTATTGGCAGTAAGGGTTTAAAAGTGATTCCTTTTGGAAACGGGGCAGAACGCATGCTGAACAATAAATATACAGGCGGACAATTGTTGGGTATTGATCTTAACATTCATCAGCAGGCCGATATATTCCGCGCGGTGCAGGAAGGCATTGCCTTTTCTTTCAGGTACGGTTTAGATATCCTGCGTGAAAACGGGATGCAACCAAAAGTAATTCGGGCAGGCCGGGCCAACTTATTTTTAAGTGAGGTATTTGCCCAGACATTTGTTGATGTGACCGGTATCCCGGTTGAATTATATGAAAATGACGGAAGTGTTGGTGCGGCATTAGGCGCAGGAATAGGTGCCGGAATTTTTAATAGTGCTGAAGATGCTTTTACGCAACACCAGGTCATTAAAACCCTAACCCCCAAAAATACGGAACAATACGAAACGGTATATCAGGAATGGAAAGAAATTTTAATCAAATTATTATAAATAGAACCGCAAATTAAGAGTACAATGAAAAACGTAGTAACAGGAGAAAAAGAATTTTTTAAAGGTATAGATCAGGTTAAATTCGAAGGTCTGGAAAGTGATAATCCGCTTGCCTTCAGGTGGTATGATGCTGATAAAGTAGTGGCCGGAAAAACCATGAATGAGCATTTTAAATTTGCTTGTGCCTATTGGCATTCATTTAACGGAAATGGGGCAGATCCTTTTGGTGGTGCCACCCATGTTTTCCCTTGGGATGAAAAGAAAGATGCTGTTGAAAGGGCTAAAGACAAAATGGATGCTGCATTTGAATTTATTACTAAAATGCAGTTGCCTTACTATTGTTTCCATGATGTGGATGTGGTTGATTATGGTAATAATGTTGCTGAAAACGAAAACAGGTTACAAACGCTGGTTGAATATGCTAAACAAAAGCAGGCCGAGAGTGGTGTGAAATTACTTTGGGGAACGGCAAATTTATTCAGCCATGAACGTTATATGAATGGCGCTTCTACTAACCCCGATTTCAAGGTTTTGGCACATGGTGCTGCACAGGTGAAGGCCGCATTAGATGCTACAATTGCTTTAGGTGGTGAAAATTATGTGTTCTGGGGTGGTAGAGAGGGCTACATGAGTTTGCTGAACACGAATATGAAACGTGAGCAAGAGCATTTGGCCAAATTTTTACATACAGCCAAAGATTATGCCCGTAAACAAGGATTCAAAGGTACCTTCTTTATTGAGCCTAAGCCTTGTGAACCTTCAAAGCACCAATACGATTATGATGCTGCTACGGTTAAAGGATTTTTACAGCAGTATGATTTATTAAATGATTTTAAATTAAATCTAGAGGTTAACCACGCTACCCTGGCCGGCCATACTTTTCAGCATGAATTACAGGTTGCGGTTGATAGTGGTTTATTGGGTTCAATTGATGCAAACCGCGGCGATTACCAGAATGGCTGGGATACGGATCAATTTCCAAATGATATTAACGAGTTAACAGAAGCCATGCTGATTATCCTGGAAGGCGGTGGCCTGCAGGGTGGTGGTGTGAATTTTGATGCTAAAATTCGCCGTAACTCTACAGATCCCAAAGATTTATTTTATGCCCATGTAGGCGGTATGGACATTTTTGCACGTGCTTTGGTTACTGCTGACGCCATTCTGCAAAAATCTGATTACAAAAAAATAAGAACTGATCGTTATGCCTCTTTTGATAGCGGAAAGGGAGCCGAATTTGAACAGGGAAAACTAACTTTAGAAGATTTAAGAAACTATGCTGCCGAAAACGGAGAGCCCGAAGTGAGAAGTGGCAGACAAGAATATCTGGAAAATTTAATTAACAGATACATCTAAAATTTAATGTTTCAGTAAGATCATAAATTAATAAGCGTCTTTTTAACGTTTTTATTTAAAAAAATGTGAATATTAATTTATGATTTTACTACATTTAGATTTCTAAACCAAATAACCTTTATATCATTCAATGAAACAAAACTTACTGGACACGAAGGATTACATTGTATTTGCAGTATACTTCGTTATTGTAGCTGCCTATGGCCTCTACATCTACAATAAGAAAAAATCTGCATCCACAGGTTCCAAAGATTACTTTTTAGCAGAAGGTTCGCTTACCTGGTGGGCAATCGGTGCATCACTCATTGCCTCCAATATCTCTGCTGAGCAGTTTATAGGAATGAGTGGTTCCGGCTTTAAGATGGGATTGGCCATTGCTACATACGAATGGATGGGTGCTTTAACATTGGTTATTGTTGCTGTTTTCTTTATTCCTGTTTACCTCAAGAATAAAATTGCAACGATGCCTCAATTCCTGCATCAGCGCTATAATGGTACTGTTGCTATGATTATGGCCGTGTTTTGGTTACTTTTATATGTAGTAGTTAATTTAACTTCCATCTTATATTTAGGTGCACTGGCAGTAAGCAGTATATCAGGCTTTGATTTAACTTTCTGTATGTATGCCATTGCTGCATTTGCCATTTTGATTACCCTTGGTGGTATGAAAGTAATTGGCTATACCGATGTAATCCAGGTGTTTTTCTTAATTCTTGGAGGGTTGGCAACAACTTACCTGGCACTGAATTTAGTGTCTACCCATTATGGTACATCAGGTGTTTTAGAAGGCTACAGCCTGATGACTTCAAAAGCATCAGAGCATTTTCACATGATTTTAAAACCGGATAATGAAAACTATATCGATTTGCCAGGTTTAAGCGTTTTAATCGGCGGGATGTGGATTGTGAATTTAAATTATTGGGGTTGTAATCAATACATCACACAACGTGCGTTGGGCGCCGATCTAAAAACGGCCCGTGGCGGTTTATTATTTGCCGCTTTCTTAAAATTATTAATGCCTATCATTGTTGTGCTTCCGGGTATCGCAGCCTACGTGCTGTACAAGGACGGTGTTTTCCAGGCAGAAATGTTGCAGGATGGTTCTGTAAACCCTGACCGTGCTTATCCGGTATTGTTAAACTTATTACCTGCCGGATTAAAAGGCTTATCATTTGCAGCTTTAACTGCGGCAGTAGTGGCTTCTTTAGCGGGTAAGGCCAACAGTATTGCAACCATCTTTACACTTGATATTTATAAAAAGGTTTTGAAAACCAATGCTTCAGAGAAAGATCTCGTGTTTACGGGTAAAATTGCTGTTGTAGTTGCTATGGTACTGGGTGTTTTAATTGCACCTCACTTAGGGATTGACAAAAAAGGTGGTTTCCAATACATTCAGGAATATACAGGTTTTGTATCTCCGGGTATCTTTGCCATGTTTATTTTGGGTTTCTTCTGGAAAAGATCTACTTCAAATGCGGCGCTATTTGCAACAATTGGTGGTTTCGGCTTATCCTTACTATTGAAATTCTTACCTGGAATGATGGATCTTTCTTTCTTATCAGGAATAGGTTTTTCTGTTAAAACGGCCGCCGGAATCTATGAAATTCCCTTCCTTGATAGAATGGGCATCGTATTTGTATTCTGTATTCTCGGAATGGTATTAATCAGCTTAACTGAAAACAGAAAAGGTATCGCCAATCCAAAAGGACTTGAAATTGATTCGAACATGTTTAAAACAACAACAAGCTTTGCGGTTGGTGCTTTAATCATTGTTGGTTTGTTGGTTGCGCTTTACGGAATTTACTGGTAGTGCAGACTAAATGCTATTAAACAGAAAGAGCTCCATTTAGGAGCTCTTTCTGTTTAATTATATTGCGGTTAACTTGTTTTGCGGCATAATTAATGCCAATATATTATTATTCAGATACGTGAATGGTTATTGTGCACAAGGTCCATCAGGAATTTCCTTGCTGATTTTCAGAACTTTTGTAACCACCAAAGTGGAATCAAAATCTGCCGAAACGGCTGTTGTATCTGATTTGGAAAAATAACCTTCCAGTTCAACATAAACGGGTTCATAGGGCTTTTCGAAATTCAGATTGCTGTAGGAAAGCTCCAGATTTTTAACACTATCTGCCACCCAATATTCCCGGCCATCGTCACACATGGTGAATGATTTCATCTCCGGACCAAAGCTATATAATCCTTTTACCACCTTAACGTTACTTTCTTCCCGCTCGGCTTTATCCTTTCTATTACAAGCTGTAACAGCTACTCCAAGGAGCATAACACCTACAAATGCTTGTTTAAATAACTTCATCCTTATATCGTTTGATTAATTTGGTCTATCTTTTTGACACTTAAATTTGATGACAAAGCTGATGCCAAAAATGAAAAAAATCCAACCGTAACGAATACTAAGACATAGTCTTTCCACTTAAGTCCGATTGGATAAGATTCCATTAGCAAATTTGCTTCTCCCATTTTGATAATGCCATATTTATGCTGAATAAAGTAGAAAATCAGCCCGATAATCAATCCTAATATACAGCCAGACATGGTAATCATCATGCCTTCAAATAAGAAAATCCTTTTAATGAGCTTTTTACTCGCTCCAAGGCTGCTTAAAATGGCAATGTCTTTTACTTTATCGATCACCAGCATCGTTAATGAACCAATGATATTGAAAATAGCAATAATCAGAATAAATGTCAGGATAATATAAACCGCCCATTTTTCAGTGTTTAAGATGTGGTAGAGCGACCGGTTTTGTTCTGCCCGGTTACGCACCTCAAAAGCCTCTCCAAGCCTGGAAGCCACTTCTTCCTGAAAATGGTCCACATCAGTTCCGGCCTGCAGGTTTATTTCTATAGTGGATACATTTTTTTCTTCCCCCAGCAATTCTCTGGCAAAGGCCAACGGTACAATAATGCCATTATCGAATTCCTGTTGTACCTCAAAAACACCACTTACCCTGATGCGCTTATTGACAAAATCATCTGTCGGGTTTAATGAGTTCACTGCAATGGTTTTCTTAGGTGAGAAAAGTTCCATTTCTGTAAATGGATCAAGGGTATTCACGGCGAGCTGGCTTTGTAATGTAGAACCTATTACAGCACTATAACCATTTTTGTTCTGTAAGATGAAATGGCCTTCTTTAATAGAACTATCCAGCTTACTGTTTTTTAAATAGGCCAGGCTTACCCCCTTAACCATGCCTACGGCTTGTTTTTGATTGTATTTTAACAAGGCGTTTTCCTGCAGTACTTCTGTATAAGAAAATACCGAAGCATTTTTTCTGAGTGATGAAAAGTATGGTGTATTTGGGTCAAATGTTTTACCCTTTGCCGGTACAATGACGAGCTCTGGTGTCATGGTATCAAATAAACCAAGAACCACTGTTTCCAGTCCATTGAATACGGAAAGGATAATAATGAGTGCCGCGCTTCCAACCATTACCCCAACCATTGATATGCCGGATATCAGGTTAATGGCATTGGTAGACTTTTTTGCAAACAAATAACGTTTTGCAATATATAGTGGCGTATTCACAGCAGTAAAGATAATTAAAAGGTTGAGGGTTTAAAGATAAAAGGCCAGGCTTGTGAACCCCGCACAATGTATGGCTCGTTAATCATCCTGTATTATTTTAAAAAAAAGGATTGTTTTGTTTTTCATAACCAATAGTTGTTGCCGGACCATGGCCTGGATATACCATTGTTTCATCAGGTAAAACGAAAAGTTTCTGTGAAATGTTTTGAATTAATTGCTGATGATTTCCGCCCGGAAGATCAGTACGGCCAATACTCCCCTGAAATAATACATCACCACCCATTAAGGTATGATCTGCCGCGCTGTAGAAACATAAATGAGCCGGAGAGTGACCCGGAGCAAAAATGATGGTAAGCGAACTGTTTCCAAAAGTGATGGTATCTGTTTCTGTTAAAAACTTATCTGGAAGTGGAGAAATCTGGTATTTAGTAAAACCCATTGCTGGTGCATAACCCGGAACAGCATTTAATACTTCCAGTTCGCCCTTATGAAACTGTGGTTTTAACCCATAAGTATCGAAGATAAACTTATTGCCAAAAACATGATCAAGATGACAATGCGTATTCAGCAACAAAACGGGCTTAAGGTTATTTTCTTTAATGAAAATAGTCAGTTCATTTTGCTCATGGCCTTCATACATGCCCGGGTCTATAATTATACATTCCTTCGTTTCATCAAATAAAACATATGTATTTTCACTGTAGGCGTTAAAGGTCAGGGTTTTTACTGTAATCATATATTATTGGTTTTTCCACCTGAAGGTAGAGATCAGGGTGTCGATATCTTTTTTAATAAAATTAATTACTGGTGCTATGGAATCATATTGCGGGCGCTCATTGAAATATAAGGCACCCCTAAAATAATGTTTTGTGCTGTCTGTTAGAAAAAACTGTACCGAAGAAGCCGTATTTCCTTCAATGGCATAATAAATTCCATAAACCTTTCTATCTGGGTAGTGAATAAGGTTTTGATCGATGGCGCTGGCTTTTATGGTATGTTTGAAAGCTAATTTCCTGGCATCTTCAACCATATTGTCATATTCCTTTTTGCCTGAAATATCATAATATGTTAAATGCAGAAAACCGTTAAACTGCTTAAAATGTAAATTGTACCAATACTTTTGCGCATCACGGCTAACATCTTTTTCCAGCGTAGCATATTCCGGATAATCAAAACGGAAAGGAACCGGTGCTAATAGTGGCTGGTAAGTTTTTTTTGGATATAAAATGCGGTAATATGCTTTAGGTTTCGGACTGTAATCATTGTTTTGGCAAGCCGAAAAACTCAACAGCAGAACAAACTGAAAAAAGATAAGGTATTTTAATTTCATTGTTCCTAATCATTAATAAAGCCTTAACAGCCATTAAAATTATTTATTCCAGATGTCCCAGGCTTGCTCAGCCTGTTGATGCAACATTTCCAGCCCATTTTTAATTACAGCGCCCCGGGCGGCTGCTTTTGCCAGAAAAGCAGTTTCTAAAGGGTTATACACTAAATCGTAGGCCAGGTGCTGCGGCCCGATCTGCGAATAATCTATTTCCGGATAGGTATCCACATGAGGCAACATTCCCAGCGGGGTGGTATTAATCAGCAAAGTATGGCTGGAGAAAATTTCCGGTGTAACTTCAGCATATAAAATTCCATTTTCAATGGGTTTACGCACCACGGTAAGATAGGCAATACCCAGTTTCTCCAATACATATTTAACCGCTTTAGCTGCTCCGCCATCACCAAACACCAATGCTTTTTTATGGTGTGATTTAAGTAAGGGAACTAAAGACTTTTCGAAGCCAAAGGCATCCGTATTGAAGCCTTTTAAATAAACTTCACCTTCAAGCCGTTTGATGGATATGCAGTTTACTGCCCCGATTTTTTCTGCGGCCTCTTCTATCTCATTCAGGAATGGTAAAATGCTTACCTTGTGTGGAATGGTAACATTTAAGCCGGCTAATGTCGCATCTGCACTTAATAATTCGGGCAGTGATTGAATCTGTTCAATAGGATAAAGCTCATAGCGATGATTAACAATGCCTTCATTTAAAAATTTCTCTGTGAAATACTTTTTAGAGAAGGAATGAGATAGCGGAAATCCGATTAAGCCGTAAGTTTTCATATTGATATATAAACAGCAAACCTTACAGGTTTTGAAACCTGCAAGGCTTATTTAACTATGCATCCTTATCAGGACTGTAGGTTATTTAGTTTGGTTCAGGAAGTAATCAAAAGTATCACCTCTAAGTCCTAAACGTATGGTTTCTAAAGGGATCACTTCTGCCGGTGCAATATTGCCCAGGTTAACATTTGAGCCGATCAGTTTGATAAACCAAACCTGTTGTTCTTTTTGCGGTGCTTCCCAGATGATGGTTTCTTCCGGAATCTGTGTCAGAATTTCATCTACCAAGCCTTCACGTACTTCGCCACTGCCACGGTAAATTCCTACATTTCCACCTTCGCGTGCTTCTGCAATTACCTTCCAGGAGCCTGCTTCAAGTTCTGCCTGCATTAATTTGATCCATTTGTATGGCGCAAATATTTTAGCTGCATCCTTACTGCCTACCTCAGAAATTACAGTTACCTGTTTAGCCAGTTCGGAAATGTAGCCACATTTCAGGTCATGCTCAATTTCAATGGAACCATCAGATACTTCGGCGTATTCCATTCCGTATTGATCGAGAATGCGTTGATAATCAGTGAACTGATTCCGGATGATAAAGGCCTCAAACAATGTTCCTCCAAAATAAGTAGGAATGCCGGCACTTTTATATAAAGCTAATTTTTCTTTAAGGTTTGGTGTAACGTGAGATGTAGCCCAACCTAATTTTACGATATCTGTATGTACGCCGGCAACTTCGATAAAATCTTCCACCTGGCGAAGGCTTAATCCTTTATCCATAACCATGGTGAGGCCTTTCTGGCGTGGTTTAGCAGGACGTTCAGGAACGTTTAATAATGGGTAATTCATATGCGTACAAAAGTGAAAAAAATTTTGAGATTTATTTGTTAAATTTTTCTCAAAAGGCTTTTACCTGATATATCTGTTAATAACATTAATAATGGCACTGTTATCCTGCAGCTGCGGTAAATATTCAAATAAGATGTAATGCTTATCGGGATCAGTGGTTAAAGCGGTTTCGAGATAACCCAGCGCATCTGCATAATTTCCCATTGCAAACAGGTATGCCACCATGCGGTAGTATAATTCTGCTGCTTCCGGATTATTCTTAATGGCTTCAGCCATTGTTTCTGATGCATCAAGCAATTTCCCTTGTTCATACAATACTGTGCTGAAATCCAGCCAGGCTTCAATATCAAGCGGATTGTATTCCAAAACCTTTTCGTAAGCCGTAATAGATTCTTCAATCTGCCCTAATTTATAGTAGGCATCAGCCATAGCAAACCAGAAATCAGCATTTTCCGCTTCCAGGTCGATTGCTTTTTTATAAAAATGCAATGATTCAAAATAGCGCTCTTCATGGTTAAGGGTTACGCCAATTCCGAACCAGGCATCAGCCATTTTCGGATCCATTTTCACCGACTTTTTGTAATAGGAGCGGGCTTCGTCCATCTTTTCCAACTTTTCATAACATTCCCCGATGGCGCAGTAGGTATCGGCATTGGGCTGTTCATATTCGAAAGTTTGCTTATAAACATCTATGGCCTCATCGTACTTGTCAAGCTGTACCAGGGCATTTCCCTTATTAAAATAGGCCGAGCTGAAATCTTCTTTGATTAAAATTGCATAATCATAAGCATCTATGGCTTTTTCAAAAAGATTTAATTTATGAAAACTGTTGCCCAGATTGTACCATGCTGCATATGAATAAGGATCGGTATCAATGTACTGCTGATAGAATTTAATACTTTCTTCCTGTTTGTCTAAAACATCATAACAGAAAGCCAGCTCATATAAGCCATCCTGGTTTTCCATATTTTGTTCCAGGCTCAGCTTAATGTAGGTGATGGCACTTTCATAATCGCTCATGCTCTGGTATACATAAGCCATCTGCAATAAAATTTCATCCGTACTTTCGGCTAAGCCCAATGCCTTTTCGTAATTTTCCAGAGCCTCACTAAAACGCTCGGTATTCTGAAAGATATTACCACGGAGCAGATAAATATCAGGCTCTGATGGTTCCAGTAATTCGGCTTTTTGCAAGGCTAAAAAAGCCTGATCATTATTATTGGTTAAAATATAAAGATGTGCCTGTTTAATTAAAAATACGGTGGCATAAGGATGTTGATTGATGGCATAATCTACCACTTGTAAAGCCTTAACCGGATCATTTTTTTCGATGTAAAAATCTACAATATACTCAAAGGCGCCTGCATCAAAAAAGTACTGATCCTGATTGCGGATCATCTCTTCATAGCGCTCTACCGAACGTTGTGCGTCTTCATTGGATTCAAAAAAGAATTCTTCTTCCATATATAATTAAATTAAAGAACCGTGCCAATTGGCAGAAAGATACAATATAAGTTTACCAATTTAAATTATTCGGTTAAGAAATAATTATTAACATCAGTTGTTGAAAAAGATGTAAGCAACTGAAAATAAAGCTTATTGTTCCAATTATAAGGTGTGGATAATCAAAATATTTTTTCAACATCGCGGCTCCTTTTCCCTTCTCGTACAAAAATAGCACTAATTTGCCTGACTAAGGTAATGATGAAGTCATGAAAATTAAGCGGTAATATCTTTGGTTGTGGGTACTACACCCTACAAAACCACTGCTTTCAAAGGCCGGCATTAAGCAAAGAAAAAAGGTTGATGATCTGACTCATCAACCTTAATTTTTTATGATTCTTTTCCTAAATCAACAGCTGCTTTTTTGAATATCTCAGCCTGTTTCATCAGGTTCTTTTTATCTTCTCCGCTTGCTGCGCCGGCTTGCTTGGATTTACCCTGGGCCGTAGCTTCATATGCTGATGAAAGTTGTTTATTCAGGTAGGGCTGTAATTTTAGTCTTTCAATGGCATCTTTAATATTTTTAATGCCTTTTTCTGTTACAGCCGGATTGGTATTGGCCCTCAGGTATTGAAAATATTGACCAATCACCGCAAAAACTTTATTCCGGTCTCCCTTATCCATAATGTTTGTATAAAATTCCTGGTGTTCATCTTTCGGATCGCCAATGTAAAGTTCGGCAATCGAAGGCGCAATATGATCTTTTGTATCCTGATCCAATGCTGATAGCGTGCTTATACTTTCCTTAGGGGCAAGTTTTGCCAGACCGCTTATTCCTGCAGCAATCACGCGATAAGATCTGTCCTTTAGGCTTTCGGACATTAAACTTTTATAAGTCTGATCGCCGGTTTCTCCCAATTTGGAAATTGCTGCAGCCCTCACTTCAGTATCCCGGTCTGTTTTTGCCAGCTGTAATAAAACCGGAAGTGCCGCAGCTTTAATTTGGGCATCTTCAAGATTTAAACCGGCGATGCTTAAGGCACGTAAATCTCCTGACGAATCTTTTAGGGCTGCCAATAAAACCTGCTGACCACTTTTGGCTTTGCTTTGCATAATGAATTGCAGTGCTTCAAGTCTGTTGGCATAACTTGGTGCATTTTTATATTGAAAGTAATAATCTTCAGCCACTTTATTGTCGTTCATTTCGCCAACGATAATTTTATCGGCATCAAAATCAATTAAATCTGGCTTGCTGCTTACGTCAAAAGAAAAAGTCTCTTCACGCTTGTCGATAATAATTTCTTTTCTGATCTTTTTCCCGGCTGCATAGATATCTACTTTAACTGGTAAGGTAAAAGTTTGTACACTTGAATCTTGTGTTTGCTTCACTTTAATAGTGGCCTTTCCATTTTGATAGCCATAATCTATAGCTAAAATGGGGTGGCCGCCATTGTAATACCACTGGTTAAAATAAGGACTCCAGTCTTTGCCGGTCACGTCTTCCATGGCTAATCTCAATTGGTGCGTTTCCCCATTTTTAAATGCGTTGGTGGTTAGGTATTTATTGAGCGATTGATAAAAAGCCGCATCGCCCATTTGATTTTTCAGTGCATATAAAATAACAGATCCTTTTGCGTAGCTCACATTATCAAACATGTCTTCTTTATCTGCATAGTGAAAACGTGCTAAAACAGGACTTTCTCCATTTTTGGTGGAACTGATATAAGATTGAAGTTTTTCATAGCGTAATTTATCTTCGGCATCTTTACCCGCATCGTGTCCTTGCCAGATAATCTCACCAAAAGTGGCAAAAGATTCGTTCATGGTTAAGTTTGACCATGATTCTGCCGTTACATAATCGCCAAACCACTGGTGGAAGAGTTCGTGTGCAATGATGCCTTCTTCGTTTCCATCTAACAATTCGCGATCTGTTTTCTGAATCTGCTCACCGTGTAAAGTTGCCGTGGTATTTTCCATAGCACCCGAAACATAATCTCTGGCCACCACCTGTGCATATTTATTCCAGGGATAATCCAGCCCTAAAGTTTCGCTGTAAAACTTCATCATCTCAGGGGTTTTCCCAAAAATCTGTTTGGCATAAGGTGCGTATTTTGGTTCCAGATAATAGTTAACCTCTTTGCCTTTATAAGTATCTTTAGTGATTTTGAAATCGCCAATGGCCATCATAAAGAGGTAAGGAGAATGCGGCAAGTCCATCTTCCAGGTATCGGTTCTGGTACCATCTGTATTGGGTTTCTGGCTGACCAGTTTTCCGTTGGATAAGGTGGTGTATTTCGATTTAACTGTCATCGAAATTTCCTGGGTAGTTTTTTGGTCTGGCTTATCTATCGTCGGAAACCAGGCTGACGAAGATTCAGTTTCACCTTGTGTCCAGATTTGGGTGGGTTTATCTTTATCCGTACCGTCCGGGTTGATGAAGTATAATCCTTTCGCATCCGTTATGGCTGCACTACCTTTTACTTTTAATTCATCCGGCTTCGCCGTATATGCGATGTAGATGGTATATTTTTCTTGTTTAGTGTATTTTTTATTAAGGTTAATGTATAACTTATTGTTGTTATATACATATTTCAACGGTGTATTTCCTTTGATACCTACTAATGCAACGGTTTTAATATCCATTCCCTGGGCATCAAGGGTAAGGGAGTCTGTCGGGTAAAAATGAGGTTTTAAGGTTACCCATTCTTTTCCGTACAGATAACGTTTGGCATAATCAAAGGAAACATCCAGTTTGGTATGCACCAAATCATTAATTTTAGTGGGGGTAACACGGTAGACAGATAAATTTTCGGGCTTTTCTGTAGGTTTTTCCTGAGCTGAAAGATTACCTGCCACAAAAAAAGTCAGCAACAGCGCACTGCAGGTGAGAAACTTATTATTCATTTTTTATGATTTTATGGGTCTGTTATCTTTAAAACAACATCTAAATTATTGTGATAAAGTAAAGACTCAAATGTACCTGCTTTCTCTTAATTTTTTGTTTTTTTGTGTAAATCGTTTAGTTATATGAAGACAGATATTCAATCCATTTTGGATCAGTTAGGTGTAAAAGCCAATAATGCTGCTTTTAGTACAGGAAGTAATTGGGGTGGCCTTTCCAACATTGAATTGTTGGAAAGTTTTTCTCCTGTAGATGGAAAATTAATTGCTTCTGCCAAGGTTGCCACTGCTGAAGACTATAACCAGGTGGTGGAAAAGGCTCAGCTGGCATTTTCTGAATGGAGAACCGTGCCAGCTCCAAAGCGTGGAGATTTAATCCGGCAGTTTGGTGATGCTTTGAGGGTGAATAAGGAAGCTCTGGGCGCACTGGTTTCATACGAAATGGGAAAAAGTTTGCAGGAAGGTTTAGGTGAGGTGCAGGAAATGATTGACATCTGTGATTTTGCAGTAGGCTTATCGCGCCAGTTATATGGCTTAACCATGCATAGTGAACGCCCGAACCACCGCATGTATGAGCAATGGCATCCACTGGGGATTGTTGGCATTATTTCAGCATTTAATTTTCCGGTGGCCGTTTGGAGTTGGAATGCAGCTTTGGCGCTGGTTTGTGGCAATGTTTGCATCTGGAAACCCTCTGAAAAAACACCTTTAACGGCAATTGCGTGTCAGCATATTATTGCTAAAGTTTTTAAGGCCAATGATATAGAAGAAGGCGTTTGTAACCTGGTTTTAGGGGACAAGGTAGTGGGAGAAGCGATGACCCATGATGGCCGTGTGGCCTTAATTTCTGCAACAGGTTCTACCCGGATGGGAAAAGAAGTTGCTGCAGCCGTGGGCGCCCGCCTGGGTAAAACCTTGCTGGAATTGGGAGGTAATAATGCGATTATCATTTCAGAACATGCTGATTTGGATATGAGTTTAATCGGTGCTGTTTTTGGTGCCGTTGGTACAGCTGGTCAGCGTTGTACCTCTACCAGAAGATTGATTATTCAGGAAAGTGTTTATGATACCTTTAAAGAAAAATTAGTGAAGGCTTATGATCAGTTACGGATCGGCGACCCGCTGGATCAAAGTAATCATGTTGGTCCGTTGATTGATCAGGATGCTGTGGCTTCATATCTGGATTCGATTCAGAAATGTAAAGCCGAAGGTGGTCAATTTATCGTGGAAGGTGGTGTGTTAACCGGCGATCATTACAGCAGCGGTTGTTATGTAAAACCCTGTATTGCCGAAGTTAAAAATGACTTCAAAATTGTTCAGCATGAAACTTTTGCGCCGATTTTATACCTGATTAAATATAAAACCTTAGCAGAAGCCATTGCTTTACAAAATGGTGTTCCACAGGGTTTATCTTCAGCAATTATGACCTTGAATTTGAGAGAAGCTGAACTTTTTCTATCTTCAAAAGGATCAGATTGCGGGATTGCGAATGTAAATATAGGTACATCAGGTGCTGAGATTGGTGGTGCTTTTGGAGGTGAAAAGGAAACCGGCGGTGGAAGAGAAAGCGGATCTGATGCCTGGAGGGCTTATATGCGCAGACAAACGAACACAATCAATTATTCGGATACCTTGCCCTTGGCACAAGGGATTAAGTTTGATTTGTAATGAAATGATTTAGGTTAGCGTTACTAACTTTTAAAAAGTTTAACGCCATATTAATAATGTAACAATGGAAAATATATCAGGAAAAAATGCAATCGTTACCGGTGCGGGTAAAGGCATAGGAAAGGCTATTGCCACGGCTTTAGCAAAAGAAGGTGTAAACGTAGCCTTAGTTGGCAGAACGAAAAGTCATTTAGATGAACTGGCAGAAGAGTTAAAGCAATATCACGTAAAAATAGCTGTTGCAACTATGGATGTTAGTGATATCGATTCTGTAAACCATGCCATAGAAACAGTTAAAGGAGCGTTGGGTTTTATTGAAATTTTGATCAATAATGCTGGTGTTGGAAAGTTTGGTAAATTCTTAGAAATGGAAATAGCAGACTGGGAGCGGATTATTCAAACTAACTTAATGGGTACTTATTATGTAACCCGTGCAGTTGTGCCAGAAATGATAGAAAGGCAAACTGGTGAGATTATTAGCATTTCAAGTTCATCAGCATTTAGTCCTGCGGCAGTAACCAGTGCATATTCGGCATCTAAGGCGGCAGTTAATGCTTTTTCTGTTTCATTAATGCAGGAAATGAGAAAACATAACATCAGGGTAACGGCATTATCGCCGAGTACTACGGCAACGGATATGGCTATTGATTTAAAACTGACCGATGGTAATCCTGATAAGGTGATGCAACCAGAAGATATAGCAGAACTGATTATTGCTCAATTGAAGCTTAACAGAAGGGTGTTTGTAAAAGATGCAGCCGTTTGGTCTACCAATCCGTAAAAAAAGAAAAGGGGCTGTTCATTTTTTCCTGATACAGCCCCTTTCCAAAATAGTTTTATACTATAATTTTTTAATCAATAAATGCGCTTCAATATCAAACCAGTTTTTCTGTAAACTACTTCCAGTTTTGTAACCTCTGATTTGACCAATTGTATAAGTAAACTGATAATTCTTCACTATTTTAGAAAAAGTTAGCTTATTGGCAGGCAGGAGAAATTCATTATAATTTTTAGTTGATTTTAATTTTTTAGCTTTCACCAGTTCTACTGATTCCTCAAAAATTTTAGTCAGGTTAATTGCTAATTTGGCTGTATCACCTAGGTTAATGATTAAGTTTTTATCATTAGTACGATCTATTTTTATTTGGATGCCATTGAAAACCTTTTCCGTATTTTCATAGCTATTTATATCCAGCAGGTAATCAAATCCGCTAATCGCAGGGAAATCATGATCGGTACTTAAAAAAGTATATTGGGTATCGGCGGGATAAATATCCTTGTCGTTGATCTTTAAAGTGGAAAAGGCAGTATCCACTTTTATCTTATCTTTGACATATTGATAATCATCTCGACTGTCAATTACATTTTCAATATGAGTCAGGTTTTTTGAAGTAAAAGGCTGCAAAGCGCTTAAGCCATGTTTAGATACGAGATATTTCACCACAGATGGCTTTTCCTTTAGATCCTCGGCCTTTTGAGAGTATAATATCTTCTTGAGCCTTGTAATTTGTGCGTATTTAGAAACAGCAGATGCACTTTGAGGTCCGTAAACTGCAAGCATCGTTAAAATAGCCAGGCTAATGGGAATGAGTTTAATGTTTTGCCTTTTACTAAAGAGAAAGTAAACCGTTATGCAAGTTAGCCATAAGGCAATCAGTATCAGTATGTACCTGCTTTCTGTTATTCCATAAGGTTCAACCCGCTTCCAAACTGCCAATAAAAGGAGTATGATGAGCGGAATCAGCATGCTATAAAAGAAACGCGAGAAAAGTTTTATCCAGCTGTTTCCTTCCTGCTCTTTCATCGGATAAATAAGGAGCAATGATAGGATTCCAAAAACGGCGTAACCAATAATCAGGCTGGAAACCAAACCTTTAGGTAATGACCAACTTACCATGATTTTGATTTCATAAAATAATAAAATCGCCAGGTAAATGGTCATTAGTGGAATAAGTACAAATTGTGTAAATATCTTCAGTCCTTTAGGGTAAGCAGCTTCTTTTTCCAGTTGTTCGAAATTGGTGGGTATACCTGCTAAAAAGAATACCGGACTAAAACCAGCGACTATGATTGCAAAAACAATCATGTATGTTTTCCAATAAATAGCGACATTGAATAAGCCATCTATGGCTACCAGGGCTATCGCTAAACCACCATACAGCACAATAGAATAAAGCGCTGCTGTTAGAAAGCGGAGGAACAACACTTTATTAAATTGCCAGAAGCCATTAATCTGGCCTTTATCCATAAATGGAGAGAAAGCAACAAACAAATGAAAGGCAAATGCCATCAATGCAATTCTTAACTGATCAGCAAAGTTATCTGCAGGATTTAATAAGAAAAAGAGCGACAGGCAACTCAAAACCGTAAAGATCCTGATCAGCCACTTTTTTCCAGGCTTATATGCCTTTCTTTCTGCTAGTAAATCTAAAGCGAGTGTAAGGGTAAGGCCGAGGTTACTGATTAATATAGCTTTTATCAGAATCTTTTGAAGAGCGGCGTTAAGCAATGAATCTGCACCATAACGGTCAAGATGAATATAATATGTCCAGCATACTGTTGCCACAATAATAAATACGAACTGTAGCGGGAAGCGTTTAACAACAGTTAATAAGTCCTTATAAAGGTGTTGTATAGATGGGAGTTTCATCATTTTAAAATTTGATTAAATATAATTTTTTTAATGATTTAAATATGGTGTGATCATATTGTTAAAAAAAGTTAAAGCCTATTTTAACTAATTAATTAGTTTTATATTAGAGCACCAAGCTAATCAATTATCTTATGAAACGAACGCTCCTCTGCCTGTGTTTTCTGGTTTTTGTTACTTCCTACCTGAAGGCGCAAATTGTTCACCAGATTAAAGGCCGCACCATAGACACTGCTTCAACTACTTTACTTTCCGGATCTACCATTGCCATATTAAATGCTAAAGATTCTACGCTGGTGAAATTTACCAGGTCTGCTGAAAACGGCTCCTTTGAAATCAACGGTATTAAAAATGGCAAGTTTATGCTATTGGTTTCTTATCCTAAATATGCTGATTTTGTTGATCACTTTACCTTAGATTCTACTAAAAAAGACATAGATCTTGGTACGATTAATTTAACCGGAATAGCGAAACTTTTGGCAGATGTAATTATTAAAGGCGAAAAGGCCGCTATTAAAATTAAGGGCGATACTACAGAGTTTAACGCATCAAGTTATAGTATACAACCAAATGATAAAGTGGAAGATTTGTTGAAAAAACTGCCGGGAATACAGGTAGATAAGGATGGGAAAATTACGGCCCAGGGGAAAACCGTACCTAAAGTATTGGTAGATGGAGAGGAGTTTTTTGGTGATGATCCAACCTTGGTAACTAAAAACCTAAGGGCGGATATGGTGGATAAAGTTCAACTTTATGAAAAATCCAGCGATCAGGCAGCCTTCACAGGTGTTGATGATGGGCAAAAAACACAAACCATCAATATAAAACTTAAAGAAGATAAGAAAAGTGGTTACTTCGGAAAGATTGATGCGGGTTATGGTACTAAAGATTTTTATCAGGGCCAGGCATTGTTTAACCGCTTCAAAGCCAAACAAAAGTTCTCTGTTTATGGTACGGCCGCAAATAACGGTACTACGGGTTTGAGTTGGGAAGATGGCAATAAATTAGGTGCGGGTAATAGTAATATGCAAATGAGTGATGATGGAAATATGTGGTTTAGCTATGGGGATGGAGATGAATTAGAAAACGGAAATTATTATGGTGAAGGGATACCCCGGGCCTTAACCGGCGGTGCACATTATGATAATAAATGGAATAGCGATAAGGAGAGTATTAACACCAATTATAAGTTGGGTACCTTAGGCATCAAAACGACTAAAAATACCCTTAGTCAGAATAATTTACCTGATGGTATTATCAATACAAATACCGATGAAAATTCTGATCGAAATGTGTTTAGGCAGAAAATTGATGCAGTATATACCATCAAACCGGATACCACCAGTAACCTCAAAGTATCAGTAGATGGCCTGCTTAAAAACAGTGATAATATCTCCAGCTTAAATAGTATTGGATTAAGGGGCAACAATTCCAAACTCAACGAAAATAGGCAGTCGAATAGTAACAATGGTAAAGAACAAACATTTAATATCTCTGCCTTTTATACCAAAAAGCTAAAAAAAGCAGGGCGTAATTATTCAGTAAGTCTTAGTCAGAATCTCAATGATCTCAATTCAGATGGTTTTTTAAATTCAGTTGTAGAATATTATGATGAAGCTGGTTTACCTTTAAGAAAGGAAGTTACAGATCAGTTAAAGAAAAACAATACCCAGAGTTCTATTTTTAGTAGCAATTTAACTTACAATGAGCCACTAACAAAATCAATCTCTTTAGTGTTAAATTATGGTTTTGGTATTAATGAAAGTCGTTCTGATCGTAAATCTTTCAATCAATCATCACCTGGAAATTATGATATTCTGGATAAAGAATTCAGCAATGATTTTAAAGCAAGTCAATACCTTAATCAGGGTGGAGCTGTTTTTAACTATAAAAAGCCTAAAACAACTATTAGTTTTGGTAGTAAGGTGAGTGCCGCAAAGTTTGATCAATTTGAGCAACTCTCTAATCAAAGTTATAGCAGAAGTTTCGTAAATTGGTTACCTCAAGCCAGTTACATGTATAAATTCTCCGCTCAAAGGGCTTTTAGGTTCAGTTATAACGGAAGTACAAACCAACCTACCGTTAACCAGTTGCAGCCGGTAAGGGTAAATGATAATCCATTATATCAACCTCTTGGTAATCCAGATCTGGCACCATCCTTCAATAGTCGATTTATTGTAAGTTATAACGCTTATAAAGTTTTGAGTCAGCAATCAATATACATTAACGGTAGTTTCGGCTTTGTTAACAAAGCAATAGTCAGTAGCACAGAAACAGATGCTTCTGGAAAGACAATAGCGAAATCTGTTAATTTAACAGATAGAACGCCGGTTAATTATAGTGTATATAGCGGGTTCAATAGAAAAGTTAAATTTCTGTTTGATGCCAATATCGGGCTAAATTTAAATGCAAATGGCAATACAAATTATAGCTACGTAAAAAGTCAGTTAAGTGATGTGGTCGAATTAAATCAAATTGTGAGTACCAGCTTTTCTCCTTCATTACAGATTAACAGGTATAAGGATAAGAGTGAAATCTATTTAAACTTTGGTCCGAGTTATCATGCACAGGTAGCCTCGCTTCAAAAAGATCGGGCAAATAAAGGATGGGGGATGCAAGGTTGGGGAGGCTTCAGCTTAACCTTGCCGAAAAAAATCAAACTTCGTGCGGATGGTGAATATACTTACACACCTAAATCGCCAGCTTTTGATACCAGTTTCGAACAGATCATTATCAATGCAGCTGTAACCAAATGTTTCTTTAAAAATGAAGATCTGAAACTTACCATTCGCGGTAATGATTTATTTAATCAGAACCGGGGTTTCAGGCGGTCTTCCTATTCCAATATGATCACGCAAACAAGCTATAATAATATCAGCCGTTATTTTATGTTCTCCCTGATTTGGGATTTTAATAAAATGGGCGGTGGTGCGCCTCAAAAATAAAATTTGAATGGTAATGATTCAAAATCCTTTTAAAATATTATAAATGAAATTAAAATATACTTTACTGATGCTGGTTTGCACAATGAATAATGCAATGGCGCAAAATGCGAGGTTTGTGAACCAGGGCATTATAGAATTTGAGAAAAAGATCAATGTTTACGCATTGATTCAAGATCAGGCAAAAAAATATCCTGATAACTTTTGGAGTGCACAGGCGCTGGAGCAGTATCAAAAAAATAACCCGCAATTTAAAACTTTGAAAAGTGAGCTTACTTTTAAGAACAACCAAACATTTTTTAATCCGCTGGCAGATGAAAGTGTATCTAACAATTGGTTAGGTAATTTCGCGACGGCAAAGCAGAATAACATTATTTTAAGTAATCTTAAATCAGAAACCAGTATTATTCAAAAATCGGTTTATGAAGAAACTTACCTGGTTAAAGATTCCATCCGCAAAATAAACTGGAAAATAACAGATGAATTCAGAAATATTGCAGGCTATGATTGCAGGCGGGCAAATGCTTTAATGATGGATTCTATTTACGTTGTTGCCTTTTATGCCGATGCCATTCCGGTATCTGGCGGTCCGGAAACCTTTAATGGATTACCAGGTATGATATTAGGCGTAGCCTTGCCGCGTGAACATATTACCTGGTTTGCAACGAAAGTAAAAGATATAGAGGTTACGGATGCACAGCTTAAAGTACCTTCAAAAGGGAAGCTTGTAAATAAAAAACAGTTGAGTGATATTTTAAAGCGTGCGTTAAAGGACTGGGGCAATTATGCCAGTGATATCTTAAAATCTGCAGATATGTAATTCATCTGTATATTCGCTATAATGTATCAATCTTTATTTAGTCATATCAACAGGTTTATAAATTTAAGTAGGGAGGAAGAAGAAATACTGTCGGCTTTGCTCAAATCATTGACAGTTCAAAAGAAATCTTATTTACTGGAACAGGGGCAGGTTTGCAGGGCCAATTATTTTGTGGTAAAAGGATGTTTAAGGTTATATTTTATTGATATCAAAGGTGCAGAACAAACCACGCAGTTTGCCATTGAAAACTGGTGGCTTTCTGACCTGACCAGCTTTCTTTTTCAACAACCTTCTGAGTTTTTTATCCAGGCTGCTGAAACGACTGAAGTTATTGCCATTGAGCACCGCCATTATGAAGAAATGTTTACTCAATTACCAAAGCTGGAGAGGTATTTCAGGCAAGTATTGCAGAAAAGCCATCAGGCCAGCCAATTGCGGATCAGGTATCTGTACAGCATGACGGCAGAAGAAAGGTATCATCATTTTAACAGATCATTTCCCGAATTTGTACAGCGCATTCCACAATATATGCTGGCTTCATATTTAGGTTTTACACCTGAGTTTTTAAGTAAAATAAGGGCGAAGCGATAATGTTTTACCATTTAAGGCATATACGGAAATAGTACGTGCTAAGTATATAATGGGTATCCATAATAGTGAGCTTATATATGTTCTTATTATAGGCAAATTTAAAATAAATGTTTATTCTTATCATTTAATGCAAATAAGCAACAATCTCAGTTGTTTCAACCAAGGAAGGCACTGAACTATGTTCAGGTAATATGATTATTAAACCTTTCCAATTTTGAATTCATTGCAAATAGCTTGGTGTCCTTTGCGGTTAAGTAGCCTCTTTTCTTAAACTAGATTAAGTTTTTTGATCTATTGATTCCGGACCTTTATAGCGTAATTAAAATATAACAATGGAAACTAGAATTAACATTAAAAAAGCAGAGCCAGCAGCTTATGAAGCCATGTATGGTTTGGAAAAATATTTATCAACCACTAAAATTGACCCCATATTATTGGAGCTGATTAAAATGAGGGCATCGCAAATTAATGGTTGTGCTTTTTGCCTGAATATGCACAGTACAGATGCACGTAAAATTGGCGAAACTGAACAGCGTTTATACTTGCTGAATGCCTGGAGAGAAACCACTTTGTTTACTGAAAAAGAAAAAGCTGTTTTGGCTTTAACGGAAGAGGTAACTTTAATTTCAAAGCATGTTTCTGATGAGACATACCGTAACGCTTCTCGTTTTTTTAATGAGCAGCATTTAGCTCAGGTTATAATGGCGATTATTACCATCAATGCCTGGAATAGAATTGCCATTGCCACGAAATTAATGGTTGGATAAATAATCTGGGATCACTAATGTGATCGGTTAAATCCCGCTCATATTAGTGATTATATTGAAGATGTATTGATTTTTTTTAAGCCTTCATATACTAACCTGGCAATCTCTTTTGCGCCATCCGGCTGAAAATGGGTATTGTCTTTTTGTCCTTTAGGATAAGCAACATATTTCCCGGAATCTAAATTCATGAAATAATTTTTGGTAACGAAATCAATGCCTTTTGAAGTAAATAAATCTGCGGAAAGTGTTGTTAAATCAATTACCGGAACACTTAATTCCTTCGCTACATCCATGACGGCCTGAGGATATTCACCATGAGCACTGCCAAGTACTCCATTCTTCCAGGGATAATTTCGGGTTACGGGAGTAATCAGGATAGGTTTGGCACCTTTCGCCCTGGTTTCATTTACATACATTCTTAAAAAATTTTTATAGCCAGGGATATCAACATAACGCTCAGGTTTATCTTTCGCTGCATCATTATGTCCGAATTGAATGAGGACTAAATCATTTTTCTTCAATGTAGATAAAACCGCTTTCCATCTGCCTTCTTCAAAAAATGACCGGGTGCTTCTGCCGCCTTTTGCTTGGTCGATTACCAGGGCACTATCATTTTTGATCAGATGATTTAAATTTTTCAGACTATCTTTTATCAGGAATTGTTGAAAAACCTGTCCCCAGCCTGTTAGAGGATAACGTTTCTGCATGTAACCGGTTTCCAGGCTGTAATCAGCAACAGTAGAATCACCAATCAGGTAAACTTTTACGGGTTCGCGTTTTATCATGAACGACATCAGCAAAACTGTTAATCCCATGAAGAGACAGATTTGAACATATTTTTTCATATACCGCAGTTATTTTAATTTATCAATTCTGAACCAATCATACTCTGCTATTCCGGCATCATTGGTTTGTGTATCCCTTATGGCGTACAAGCCTACTTTTGCACCAATCCATTGTCCGGCTGTAGCCTGAAATTCATCACCAACATGTTTAAACTTGATGCCATCTTCACTAAAACTAAACTGACATTTAGCACTTTTAGCAACCGTTACCTTCATATAAACCTGACCTGATTTAAGTTTGGCAATTTCTTTTTCGCTTTCGGCTTTTCCCTTATCTGCACTCTGGCAAATGCCAAACATCAGATAAAGTCCGTCATTTTTACTTTTAACACTGATCTTAGCATAGCTTCTGCCCATTATCACTAATCCGGTTTGTTCATTTTCGAGTTTTGGATTGGGTTTAAAATTTACTTTAGTCGTGACCGTAAATTCTTCTGCAGGAAATTTCTGCATCAGTAAATTGGGCACATCCCACAAGTTCTTCGCTTCTTCCGGAATTTTTGCAGTATACAATTTCAGAACACCTTTACCTGCATCGGTAAACATCCATGTAGGCTGCGGGTTGGCCTGCCACTGCCATTGCAAGCTTAAATCTGTTGCATTGAATTCATCACTTTCTACTGGCGTACTCATCGGATAAGTTTGGCCAACATTTGGTTTTTTATAAATCATGACCGGTTCTCCAATGCCATCATTATCCTGGTCAGTACCAATTATCGGCCAGTTATTTGTCCATTTCATGGGCTGTAAATGAACCACTCTTCCATAAGCATCTTGATCCTGAAAATGGAGGAACCAGTCTTCGCCGGTTGGTGTGTTAACCCAGGCACCCTGATGTGGCCCGTTAACTGTTGATTTTCCCTGATCCATCACCACCCTTCTTTCATAAGGACCGTAAATATTTTTACTTCTTAATACCAATTGCCAGCCAGTAGAGACCCCGCCAGCAGGAGCAAATAAGTAATAAAAGCCATTACGTTTATAAAATTTAGGTCCTTCAATGGTCGGGTCTGATTCATGTCCGTCATAAACAATTCTACCCGTCCCGGTAGCTTTGGTTCCATCAGCAGTAAGCGGCATTACGGCTAAAACACTTTTAATTCCGGCACGGCTTCCGGCATAAGCATAGGCGAGGTAGGCTTTTCCATCTTCATCCCAAAACGGACAAGGATCGATCAAACCTTTCCCGGCAGCCACTAATTTCGGGGCAGACCACTCTCCTGTAATGTTTTTTGCTTTAGTTAAATAAATGCCAAAATCCGGATCGGGATAATAAATATAGAATTCACCATTTCGGTACCTGATAGAGGGTGCCCAAACACCATTACCATGCTGTGTTTTTTCAAAATGATCAAACGGAGGTTGCCTCTTTAAAGCATGACCAATAATTTTCCAATTAACGAGGTCTTTTGAATGAAGAATGGGCAAGCCCGGAACGGCATCAAAGCTTGAAGCAATCAGATAGAAATCATTGCCCACACGGATGGCATCCGGATCAGAATAATCGGCATAAATAACCGGGTTTTGATAAGTACCATTGCCCTGATCAGCTACCCAAACTTTTGAGATATCACTATTATTCTGAGACTGTGCCAATGCATGGAAGCAAAGGCCCGTTACAAGTATGAATTTCAGGAAATATTTCATCATGATGATTGATATATGGTTAGTATTATCGGATTAAATCTTTGGCTATTTATATAATCAAGCCTGCAGATTAGCCAACTAACAAGATTAAGCCTTTTTTTATTTTTGATCAAGACGATACTGTGCAATCGTTCCCGATATCGTTTGCAGCATTTATTATCCCAGATTTTTCTTTCCGGTAGATATTAATGTTTAAAATTGCTCATCATATATTTGTTAAAGCCCGGCTGCGTAATAAGTTTAAACCTTGCGTAGCCGGTTTTATTTGTACCTAGCCAAAGCCGATATGAAATTGATAGTCCTGATTTTGCTTGTTACCTGTGCCATAAGGGGAAATGCCATCGACATTAAGCCTGATTTTGTGGTAGATGCCAAAGGGAGTGGCGATTTTAAAACGGTGCAGGAAGCCATCCATGCGGTACCTGATTTTAGAAATAAGGTCACAATTATTCTTATTAAAAAGGGGATATACAAAGAAAAATTAGTGCTGGCCGCTTCAAAAAAAAATGTCAGGTTGATTGGTGAAAGTTTAAATGAAACCATTTTAACCTATGATGATTTTGCACAGAAGAAAAACATTTTCGGAGAAGATAAAGGTACTTCAGGATCTTCCAGTTTTTATATTTATGGAGAAGGATTTTCAGCTGAAAATATCACCTTCGAAAATTCTTCTGGTCCGGTGGGGCAGGCTGTTGCCGTTTGGGTAGGTGGCGATAAATCTGCTTTCATAAACTGCCGGTTTCTGGGGTTTCAGGATACGCTTTATACTTATGGCGGGAATAACCGGCAATTTTATAAAAACTGCTACATTGAAGGAACGGTAGATTTTATCTTTGGTTCTGCTACTGCCTGGTTTGAAAAATGTACGCTTTTTTGCAAAAAGCAAGGTTACATTACCGCCGCATCAACTGCTGATACGACTAAATTTGGCTATGTTTTTAACCAATGTACAATCAAAGGCGATGCGCCTGAAAACAGCTTTTATCTGGGGCGTCCGTGGCGGCCTTATGCAAAGGTGGTATTTTTAAACTGTGAGCTTCCGGCACTGATTCGACCTGAAGGCTGGGATAACTGGGGGAAAGAAAGCAATGAACAAACCGCTTATTATGCTGAATATCAAAACAGCGGCAAAGGTGCCCGGCCTGAAAAGCGGGTGAAATGGTCTCATCAGCTCAGCAATGAGGCGTATAAAAGTTACATTATGGAAAACGTTTTCCGCGGATGGAATCCTGAACAAAAATAATGTATGTAAGGCTTTGTATTTCAGTTTTTTAATTATTTGTATGGCAGGTATCTGATGCTTTTTTCCGGCAACGTTTGCATAGATTTCTCTTCGCTTTTAAAGGCAAACAACGTACACTTGTTATTACAATAACCAAGTATAATTTAACCGCGCAAATAATGAAATATATTTCTGGAAGTTTATGCCATTCTAAAATAGCCCTCGCCTTTATCCTTATTTGTAGTGCTGGTATAACAAAAGCCCAGCAAAAAACGAGTTTACCAGTTATCCGGCAGGTTAAAATTAAAAATGATACCACCAGTATTGTTGCTTTTGGCGCTAAAGGTGATGGCATAGCTTTAAATACAGAAAGCATCAATAAAACCATAAGCAGTGTCAGCCAGAAAGGTGGCGGAGTGGTGGTAATCCCTTCAGGTTTATGGCTTACCGGGCCTATAGAACTGAAAAGTAACGTGAATCTTCATTTAAAAAGAGATGCTATTCTTCAGTTTACAGCTGATTTCAATCAATATAAACTGGTGGAAGGAAATTGGGAAGGCAGGCCGGCTTGGCGCAACCAAAGTCCGATTTCAGGAACAAACCTGGAAAACATTGCCATTACCGGAACCGGCATTATTGATGGGAACGGTGGCGCTTGGCGCATGGTAAAAAAAGATAAGTTAACAGAATCCCAATGGAAAAACCTGGTTGCTTCCGGTGGAATTGTTCGCGAAGATGGCAAAATGTGGTACCCGTCGGCTAAAACCGTTAGGGGCTCAAATACCAAAAATGCAGGTGTCATTGAATCAGGTAAAACAGCAAAGGATTATGAAGATATCAAAGATTTTCTCCGTCCGAATCTGCTCGTGCTCACCAATTGTAAAACCATCCTTTTAGAAGGGGTTACTTTTCAAAACTCACCCGCCTGGAACCTGCATCCCCTGCTTTGTGAAGATTTAACCTTGAGAAATCTTCAGGTGAAAAACCCCTGGTATGCACAAAATGGTGATGGGGTAGATGTAGAATCCTGTAAAAATGTATTAATTGAAGGCAGCACTTTTGATGTTGGTGATGATGGAATCTGCATTAAATCTGGCAGAGATGAAGCCGGACGCCAGCGTGGTGTACCAACAGAAAATGTAATTGTAAGAAATAATGTAGTATACCATGCGCATGGCGGTTTCGTTATAGGAAGTGAAATGAGCGGTGGTGCTAAAAATATCTGGGTATATGATTGTTCTTTTATTGGTACCGATATTGGCTTACGCTTTAAAACAACACGCGGGCGTGGTGGAATTGTAGAAAATATTTATGTAAACAACATCAACATGATTGATATTCCGGGTGAGGCCATCCTGTTTGATATGTATTATGCCGCCGTTGATCCCATTGTGCTGGCGGGTGAAAAACGTGAGGCCATAAAAAGTGTCATGATTCCGGTTACAGAAGCTACACCACAGTTCAGAAATTTTTATATCAAAGATGTGGTGGCGAATGGTGCTGAAAAAGCCATCTTTT
This sequence comes from Pedobacter sp. GR22-10, assembly GCF_026239715.1. Taxonomy (NCBI): domain Bacteria; kingdom Pseudomonadati; phylum Bacteroidota; class Sphingobacteriia; order Sphingobacteriales; family Sphingobacteriaceae; genus Pedobacter; species Pedobacter sp. GR22-10. The sequence goes on along the minus strand of NZ_JAPIVR010000003.1, from coordinate 192,390 downwards.
TCAGGGGTTTGCCAGAAATGAATATCAAAGACATTCACCTGGAAAATGTAACCATTAAGGCTAAAGAAGGCATTGAAATCATTGAAGCAACAGGCATCTTTTTAAAGAATGTAAAGGTGATTACCGATAACTCTAACCCGGTTGTGAATATTCAGAACAGCTCCAATATCAATATCGATAAACTCCAGTATAAAAACGGTGCCGAATTATTATTTAATGTAGCCGGCGATAAATCAAAAGGAATTAAAGTAAGCGGCACAGATGCTTCAAAAGCAAAAAAGGTATCCAGCAGTGCTGCTGAAGTCAATAAAAATGCATTAGAGATTTCAAAATAATGAAGAAGAAATCAGTTTTATATACCGCAATCGCATTTCTGGGATGTTCAGTATTATCGCTGACAGGTTTTGCACAAAAGAAACTTTCTGAACAGTTAACCAGGACTGCAATGGAGAAATTGTTTCAGGATACTGCTGTACTAAAAGGTGCGAAAGGTCCGAAGTGGACATACGATATGGGTGTAGTGCTTGAAGGTGCCGCTGCCGTTTGGCGCAATACCGGAAACGGTGACTATTTTAAATACATCCAGTCATCTATGGACGCTTATTTAGATAAGGAAGGAAATATTGCTACTTACAAGGCGGAAGATTTTAACATCGACAATATTAAAAACGGGCGTTCGCTTCTGCTGTTGTATAAAGTTACCGGGCAGCAAAAATACCTTCTGGCAGCAAATAAACTTTATGATCAGTTGCAGCAACAGCCGCGAACGAAAGAGGGGGGCTTCTGGCATAAGAAAATTTATCCCAACCAGATGTGGCTTGATGGCCTGTATATGGGCGAGCCTTTTTACGCGGAATATGCTCGTCTGATGAAAAAAGATGCTGCTTATGATGATATTGCCAATCAGTTTATCTGGATGGAAAAAAATGCTCGCGATCTGAAAACAGGTCTCTTATACCATGGTTATGATGAAAGCAGGACCGAAAGATGGGCAGATCAGAAAACAGGCTTATCGCCGCACTTCTGGGGGCGGGCGATGGGTTGGTACATGATGGCTTTGGTTGATGTATTGGATAATTTTCCTGAAAATCATCCGAAACGAAAAGAATTATTGGCCATTTTAAACCGTACAGCCACTGCTGCAGTAAAAGTTCAGGATGCTAAATCAGGGGTTTGGTTTGATATCCTCAACCTGCCCGCTAAAAAAGGCAATTACCTGGAAAGTTCCGCATCGAGTATGTTTGTGTATGGTTTAGCTAAAGGTGTTCGCAAAGGCTGGTTACCACAAAATTTTATGGCTGCAGCAAGTAAAGGTTATGCCGGTTTAAAGAAAGAATTTATTGAAAAGGCTGGTGATGAAAGGGTAAACCTGACTAAAACCGTTTCTGTTTCTGGTTTAGGCGGAAAGCCAAAATACCGTGATGGCAGCTTCGAATATTACATCAGTGAGAAAGTGATTACCAATGATCCGAAAGGTGTTGGGGCTTTTATTTGTGCAGCCGCCGAAATGGAAATAGCCGCATTGCCTAAAACTGGAAAAGGCCTTACCGTTACGGTCGACAATTTCTTTAACAACGAGTACATGACCGGCCCAGCCGGTGATAAAATCCCCTTCCATTACCTTTGGAACGAAGATGATAACAATGGATTTTCTTTGCTTGAAAAGGTTTTTAACGATGCAGGTGTAAAAACCTCAACCTTAAAAGTTGCGCCAACCACAGCGAATTTAAAAGGCAGTAATATTTATATTATTGTTGATCCGGATACCGAAAAGGAAACAGCAAATCCAAATTTCATGAATGCCGAACACGCCAAACAAGTGAGCGAATGGGTGAAAGCTGGCGGCGTTTTAGTGTTATTGCTTAATGATGTGGGCAATTGCGAGATCACTAAATTTAATGTATTGCCAGAATCCTTCGGAATTAAATTTAATGAGGATAGCCGGAACAAAGTACAAGGCTCAAATTTTGAACAGGGTGCAATCAAAATCCCGGCAGGAAATTCGATTTTCAAAACAGCGAAAAAAGTGTACATCAAAGAAATTTCAACCATCGTTGCCAAAATGCCTGCAGTTGCTGCGCTAACCGATAAAGGTGATGTAATTATCGCGACAGCAAAATATGGAAAAGGAACGGTATTCGCCGTTGGCGATCCATGGTTCTACAATGAATATATCGATGGAAGAAAATTGCCCGCAGAATTTGAAAATTTTAAGGCAACCAACGATTTGGTAAACTGGTTAATCAAGCAGGTGCCGGTTAAGAAATAAGAATTTAATGGCCTTAACTTAAGGAGAAAACAGTTTAATTCAGTTCATGATTTTGGTTAATGAAACGAACAACAAAATGAGCATAAAATTATTATTAACCGTTATCTGTTGTTTCCTGCTGGCATCTTGCTATGCGCAAATGCGAACCGATTCAACCGCAGAAAAAATGTTGGTTTATCAGTTAGGAAACGGCGGCTGGCCAAAGCAACTGGAAGATAAGAGTGTTGTCAATTATGGTGCAGACTTAACACCTGCATTGCTTGCCAGAATAAAAGCCACTGAAGATAAGCATGCTACATTTGATAATAAGGCGACCAGCCGGGAAGTCGTTTACCTGGTAAAAGCCTATAAAAAAACGCAGAACAAAACTTACCTGAAAGCTGCAGAAAAAGGGCTGGATTATATGCTGGCGGCTCAATATGATAATGGTGGCTGGCCTCAGTATTATCCCGATCAATCTTCCTACCGTTCGGAAATTACATACAATGATGATGCAATGGTCAATGTGCTGAATATTTTACAAGACATTGCCAGTGGGAAAAATGATTTCGAAGTCGTTAACCCAAAGTATCTTCCGAAAGTTAAAAAGGCCATTGTAAAAGGAACTCAATGCATGTTGGAAACTCAGGTAAAACAACAAGGTGTGCGCACCATTTGGGCAGCACAATATGATAAAGACTCGATGTTACCGGCAAAAGCCCGGAATTTTGAGCCAGCTTCTTTAAGTACAAGTGAATCAGTTGGTATTGTTCGTTTTCTCATGCGTATTCAAAACCCATCTAATGAAATAAAAGCAGCAATAGCCTCTGCAATAAAATGGTTCGATACTTATAAAATAACAGGTTATCGTTTCGACAGGGAAAAAGGAAAAACAGCCGCGCTAATCGCCGATCCATCAGGAATGGTTTGGGCACGCTTTTATGATTTAGATAAGAACGTGCCCCTTTTTGGCGACCGCGATAATTCCATAAAATCAAAGCTGGAAGAATTAAGTCCGGAAAGAAGGAATGGTTATGCCTGGTATGGTAACTGGGGACAAAAATTGATAGAAAAAGAATACCCGAAGTGGTTGGCTGCTAACGGGAATTAAATAAAAATAAGACTTGTCATTGCGCGGAAGGAAGCAATCTTAAACTACAGGTAGGGATTTTACCGTTTAAGATGGCTCGGTTCCTGAGATGACGAAATGATGTGAACATGATTCTAAACAAAGAAAATTTAAAGAACATTAGCGAAGAAAAGGTGAAAAAGCCAACCGCTGAAATGTTGGAGTTGCCAGAGCGGGTAATCCAATTCGGAACCGGCGTTCTGTTACGTGGCTTGCCGGATTATTTTATTGATCAGGCCAATCATCAGGGCATTTTTAACGGAAGAGTAGTGGTGGTTAAAACAACAGCTAAAGCCGGCGCAGATGAATTTGCTAATCAGGATAACTTGTATACACTTTGTGTTAAAGGGATTGAAAATGGTGACGAAGTGGAAGAAAACATGATCAATGCGGCCATAAGCCGTGTATTATCAGCAACATCCGAATGGGCAGAAGTTTTAAAAACGGCACATCAGCCCGAGATGAAGGTTGTGATTTCAAATACAACTGAAGTTGGAATTGTAAAAAGTGAAGATAAAATTACGGATGCGCCACCGCAATCCTTTCCAGGTAAACTGTTGGCTTTCTTACATGAAAGATATAGAGCCTTCAACGGATCGGAGGAAAGCGGGATGGTAATTGTGCCAACAGAACTTATTAGTGATAATGCAGATAAATTAAAAGAAATTGTACTCGATCTGGCTATTCAGAATAAACTGGGTTGGGATTTCGAAAACTGGTTGAGAACAGCTAATCATTTCTGCAAAACACTGGTAGACCGGATTGTGCCCGGAAAGCTGCCGGCAGAAGCACAGCAAAGCATGGAAGATGCACTCGGGTATACTGATGGATTGATGATCATGGCTGAGCCGTTCAGGCTTTGGGCAATTGAATCATCAAATGAGAAAGTGAAAGAAATTTTATCGTTTGCTTCAGCAGATAAAGGCGTTTTTATTGTACCCTCCATTGATAAATTTAAAGAGCTGAAACTCCGTTTGTTAAACGGAACGCACACCATTAGCTGTGGGTTAGCCATTTTAGCAGGTTTCCATACTGTAAAAGAAGCCATGGCTGATGGAGAATTTGCTAACCATGTGTTGAAACTAATGCAGGAAGAAATTGTACCGGCAGTAGAAAATGAAGATATTACCAAAGATGAAGCCCTCGCTTTCGCTAAAAGTGTGGTCGATCGTTTCAGTAATCCGTTTTTAGACCATCAATGGCATGCCATTACGCTAAACTATACCCAGAAATTGCAGATGCGTAATATGCCTTTGATTAGAAAATATTATGCACTTCATAACCAGGTGCCTCAGCGCACTGCGCTCGGTGTTGCTGCCTACATCGTTTTCATGAATGTTACTCAGGATGGCGGCCAATATGTATCCACCGTTAATGGAAAAAGGTACACTACGCAGGATGAATTTGCTGAAGTGCTTCACGGTTACTGGAAAAACCCTGAAACAGTGGTAGAAAATACATTGGGCGATCGGCGTTTATGGGATAAAAACCTGAACAATTATCCTGGTTTTAATGCAGCTGTAAAATCTTACGTAGAACAATTACAAAATAAAGGTGCAAAGGAAACTTTAAGTAACTTGCATCAAGAAAGAACAAATTAAAAATGGTGACTAGAATTTTAAAAATCCATCCCAATGATAATGTGCTGGTAGCCTTACAAAATTTAACAAAGGGCGAAACCATTATTTACGATGGAGATGAATATGTTTTACAGGATGATATTCAGGCGAAGCATAAGTTTTTCATGCAGGATATGAATGCAGGTGATCACATCATCATGTATGGCGTTTTGGTAGGTAAAGCGCAACATTTTATCCTTAAAGGTGGGTTAATGGATACTGAAAATACCAAACATGCTTCAGATCCATATGAATTTAAACCCTACCATTATGAGTGGCGTGCACCTGATGTTTCTAAATTTGCAGCTAGGACCTTTAACGGGTACATCCGTAATGACGGTCGCGTGGGTACAGCAAATTACTGGTTATTTATTCCAACGGTATTCTGCGAAAACCGTAACCTGGATGTGATCCGTGAAGCACTGCACAATGAGTTGGGTTATGCCGTTACTGATAAATACAAATCATACGCTCATCATCTGGTAGAGGCTTATAAAAATGGTGAAGATTTAAGCGAGGCTGATACCACCACTATCGGACAGGCCAATCATGTAGCCAATCGTATTTTCAAAAATGTAGATGGCATTAAGTTTTTAAACCACCAGGGCGGATGTGGCGGTACCCGTCAGGATGCAGCGACATTAAGCAAGCTTTTAGCTGCTTATGCAGATCATCCGAATGTGGCTGGAGTTACTGTTTTAAGCTTGGGCTGCCAGAATTTACAGGTGCAGGATTTTGTGGATGACTTAAAACAACGTTCGCCGAATTTCGATAAACCAATGTTTATTTTCGAGCAGCAGCAATCGCAAAGTGAAGAACAATTGGTAAAAGAAGCGATCAGGAAAACCTTTATCGGTTTAACGGAGATCAATAAAATTGAACGTCAGCCAGCACCTTTAAGCAAACTGGTATTGGGCGTGAAATGTGGCGGAAGCGATGGCTTTAGCGGCATCAGCGCCAACCCGGCAGTGGGTTATACTTCAGATTTATTGGTGGCCCTGGGCGGAACCATACTTTTAGCTGAATTCCCGGAGCTTTGTGGTGCCGAGCAACAGTTAATTGATCGCACAAAAGATGAAACTGCGGCCCGTAAATTTATCCAGCTGATGACAGCTTATAACCAGGCTGCAGAAAACGTGGGCTCGGGCTTTTTCATGAATCCATCACCTGGAAACATTAAAGATGGCTTAATTACGGATGCCATTAAAAGTACAGGTGCGGCGAAGAAAGGCGGAACATCGCCTGTAGAAGATGTGCTTGATTACACCGAACCTGCCACCAAGCCCGGCTTAAACCTGGTTTGTACGCCCGGTAATGATGTGGAAGCCACAACGGGAAAAGCTGCTTCAGGTGCAACGCTTATTTTGTTTACAACCGGATTGGGAACGCCGACAGGAAACCCGGTTTGTCCTACTATAAAAGTGTCTACCAATAACGCTTTAACCAAACGCATGGGCGATATCATCGATATCAACTGCGGGCCGGTAATTGAAGGGGAAAAAACCATCGAACAAATGGGCGAAGATATTTTAGAATATTGTATTAAAGCAGCCAGTGGTGAGGTAATTCCGAAAGCAGTCCTCTTAAACCAGGATGATTTTATTCCATGGAAACGGGGAGTGAGTTTGTAGTAAAGAGTCATTAGTCGGGAGTCTAGAGTCAGAAGTCTTTAGTCCTAAGTCTCTGGCGTAAAAACCGTCATTGCGAGATACGAAGTCATTTCTTTCGGAATTAAATGTCGTACTGCTCAATGAGGATAAATACCATAAGAAGTTAGTGTTCTGTGTCTTCACAAAACATCATACAAAGATTATTAATAAATGAAATGAATAGACAGGCGTTTTGATCATCTCAAATCTAATGTCTCAAATCAAATAGAATGAAACCATTTTTAGACGAAAATTTTCTTTTGCAAAGCAAAACAGCTGAAAAGCTTTACCATGATTTTGCAAAATCGTTACCCATTATTGATTACCACAATCACCTTATTCCTGATCAGATTGCGAACGATAAACAGTTCGAGAATATTACACAGGTCTGGCTGGCTGGTGATCATTACAAATGGAGGGCGATGCGTGCCAACGGTGTAGATGAAAAATACATCACTGGCGATGCATCAGATTTTGAAAAATTCGAAAAATGGGCAGAAACTGTTCCTTATACCTTACGTAATCCTTTATACCACTGGACACACCTGGAATTGCAACGTTATTTCGGGATCACCGATATTTTATCAGGCAAAACAGCCCGTAAAATTTACGATGAATGTTCGGCCAAACTGCAAACACCAGCCTATTCAGTTCGTGGTTTGCTGGCGAAGATGAATGTCGAAGCCGTTTGCACTACTGACGATCCATTAGATAGTTTGAATTTTCATCAGCAGCTGGCTCAAGAAGGGGTGGCTTTAAAGATGTTGCCTGCTTTCCGTCCGGATAAGGCCATGAACAGTGACGATGTGACGGGTTTAAATGAATACATTGATAAGTTAGAAAGTGTGGTTGGGTCATCGATCAGCAGTTTTCAGGATTATCTCAATGCCTTAAAAAGCCGTCATGATTACTTCGCTGCGAACGGCTGTTCCGTTTCAGATCACGGTTTGGAGCAGATTTATGCCGAGGATTATACCGATCAGGAAATCACTTCCATTTTTGAAAAAATCAGAAGTAAACAAGAAATTTCTTACGAGGAAAACCTGAAATTTAAATCAGCCATGCTGATCTGTTTTGCCGAGTGGGACCATGAAAAAGGCTGGGTGCAACAATATCATTTGGGGGCTTTGCGCAACAACAACGCCCGGATGCTGCGCCAGCTTGGTCCGGATACAGGATGGGATTCTATCGGCGATTTTTCTCAGGCCAGAATGCTGTCTAAGTTTTTAAACCGTTTAGATAATCAGGATCAACTGGCAAAAACCATTATTTACAATTTAAATCCGGCAGACAATGAATTAATTGCCACCATGATTGGCAATTTTAACGATGGATCAATCGCTGGTAAAGTGCAGTTTGGATCGGCATGGTGGTTTCTGGATCAGAAAGACGGCATGATTAAACAGCTAAATGCCTTATCAAATATGGGGCTTCTGAGCCGCCTTGTTGGGATGTTAACTGATTCCAGAAGTTTTCTGTCTTTTCCACGACATGAATACTTCCGCAGGATAATCTGTAACCTCTTTGCCGAAGATATAGAGAATGGCGAATTGCCTGACGATTTGGATTGGGTGGGTAAAATAGTGCAGGATATTTCGTACTTTAACGCAAAAAATTACTTTACTTTTTAATTCAGCACCTCGCTTTCTGTCAGCACAAACCTAAATAATTAACGGTTCTTAGCATACGAACTAAAGTGAATAAACAAGCCGAAAAAAACATGAGTAATCAATTCGCATCCTTTATAAAAAAAGGAGAACAAGTTTTAAGTTTTGGAGAAATCCTTCTACGTATCTGCCCTGATAGTGATGGACAGTGGCTGAATGAGAATAAACTGCCCTTTTACATTGGTGGAGCAGAACTCAATGTGGCTACTGCACTGGCACTTTGGCAAGTGCCCTCTGCTTATCTGTCTGCCATGCCTGAAAATTCAGTTACGCAGGATATTGTTGGCTATCTTAATGAAAGAAATGTTAATACCGGGTCTATGGTTTTTCATGGCGACCGTTTGGGTTTATATTATCTTACGAAAGGAAAAGATTTAAAAAATGCCGGCGTAATCTATGATCGGGCTAATTCTGCTTATGCCAATTTAAAAGTAGGTCAGATCAATTGGGATGATGTTTTTGAGGGGGTAACCTGGTTTCATTTTAGCGCGATTTGTCCGGCGGTTAATCAATCTATAGCAGATGTTTGTCTGGAAGCTTTAAAGGTAGCCAGCGAAAAGAACATCACCATTTCTCTGGATTTAAATTACAGGGCCAAACTCTGGAAATATGGGAAAGAGCCAATCGATATCCTTCCGGAACTGGCTAAATACTGCACCCTGATTATGGGCAACGTATGGGCAGCAAATAAAATGCTGGGCACGGCACTTCACGAAGATTTGTTACCAACAGAAGGCTATGCAAAGGAAACGTTACTGCAACAAGCGACTGATACCTCCAAAGAAATATTAAGTTTGTTTCCGGCATGTAAGGTTGTTGCCAATACCTTTCGTTTTGATCATGGGAAGGGCATCAGGTATTATACAGCCATTTACAGTAATGATGAATTAACCGTTTCGCCAGAATATGTTTCTGATGAGATTCTAGATAAGGTAGGCAGTGGCGATTGTTTTATGGCCGGATTGATTTATGGTTTTTACAACCATCTTCCGGTGGCTGAAACCCTGAATTTTGCCACCGCAGCGGCTTACGATAAATTATACATCCCAAGCGATGCCACCACCAGTACCGTGGCGGATATTGAAAAAAGAATAATACACCATGATTAGTAACAAACACAAGATTTTAGATGCCATTTTAGAACAAGGCATGCTGCCACTTTTTTACCAGGATAGTGAAACAGGGAGTGTAGAAATATTACGTACGTTATATAAAGCCGGTGTTCGCGTGTTTGAATATACCAATCGTGGAAAATCAGCTTTGCCAAATTTTAAAAAGCTTAAAGAAATCAGAGATGCAGAAATGCCCGATCTTTATCTGGGCATTGGAACCATAAAAACACCAGCTGATGCAAATGCTTTTATTGAGGCAGGAACAGATTTTATTGTAGCGCCAATTGTTAATCCTGCAGTAGCAGAAATTGCGAATAAAATAGGGATGCTCTGGATTCCGGGTTGTATGACACCTACCGAAATCAGCATCGCACAGGAACATAAGGCCATGCTGATTAAAATCTTCCCGGCCAATATCTTAGGGCCTGAATTTATTTCTTCCATTAAAGATCTTTTCGCTGGTCAGCTTTTTATGCCAACAGGTGGTGTGGAAATTAATGCCGATAACCTGAAAACCTGGTTTAAAGCAGGGGTTTGCGCCGTGGGGATGGGCAGCAAATTGATCAGTAAAGAGGTCATGAATAAAGGGCTTTATGAGGAGCTTTCTGAAAACACAAAACTAGCGCTCGATCTGATCAAGCAGAGCAAATAACTTAACAACTAACCAAATGAACCGTACCAAGATTGGCAAATACAGGTGGACAATATGTGCCCTGCTGTTTTTTGCTACTACCGTAAATTATTTAGATCGCCAGGTATTAAGTTTGCTTTCGGGCAAGCTTGAAACTGAATTTGGCTGGACAAACTCCGATTATGCTAACATCACGGCAGCCTTTCAGTTTGTTTATGCCATTTCCATGCTTTTCGCCGGAAGAATTATCGATAAGCTGGGTACCAAATGGGGTTATGCCATCGCAATCATTGTGTGGTCTTTAGGGGCAATCCTGCATGCAAAAGCCATTCCGGTTGGCGAGGCTGTTTCCTCCTTACTGGCCTTGATTGGCATTACCAGCATATCAGTTTCGGTGTTGGGGTTTATTGTATCACGGGCAGTGCTGGGTTTTGGTGAATCGGGAAACTTTCCGGCAGCCATCAAAGCTACGGCAGAATATTTCCCTAAAAAAGAACGTTCTCTGGCCACCGGGATTTTCAATTCCGGAGCCAATGTTGGTGCTATCCTTGCGCCGGCAACCGTACCCTATATTGCCGAAGCCTGGGGCTGGGAAACTGCTTTCCTGATTATTGGCGGGGTGGGTTTTTTATGGCTGATTTTCTGGTTTATATTTTATGATAAACCGGAAGAGCAAAAACGATTGAAGAAACCTGAACTTGAATACATCCTGTGTGACACAGATGAGCAGGTAATTGTGCCTACAGAATCTGAAACCGAAGCCAAAAAAGTGTCGTGGTTTAAACTGCTGGGTTACAAACAAACCTGGGCTTTTACTTTCGGTAAGTTTATGACCGATGGTGTTTGGTGGTTTTTCCTGTTCTGGCTACCGTCCTATCTTAAAGCACAGTATGGCATGGAAGGTACATCCATCTCTTTTCCTTTATTTATCCTCTACAGCATGACCATGATTGGAAGTGTTGGTGGTGGATGGTTCCCGGCCTATTTTCTGAAAAAGGGATATAATGTATATGAAGGCAGAATGAAAGCCATGTTTGTGATTGCATTATTTCCTTTGGTCGTGCTCCTGGCGCAACCTTTAGGTCATTATACTTTCTGGATTCCCGTTATCCTTATCGGTATTGGCGCATCGGCACATCAGGCCTGGTCTGCAAATATTTTTACAACTGTTTCTGACATGTTTCCTAAAAAAGCGGTAGGTTCCATTATCGGAATCGGCGGAATGGCGGGTGGTTTAGGTGGTGTTATTGTTTCAAAAGTAGGTGGCGCTTTATTCGATCATTATAAAGCCTTGGGCCATATTCAAACCGGCTATACCATTATGTTTGCATTTTGTGCCATTGCCTATGTAATCGCCTGGACAGTGATGAAATTTCTCGTTCCAAAATACAAAGTGATAGAACTGGATTAAACTAAATTATAAATCTTAATAAATGACCAATTGAACATCATGCTAGATCTTGAAAGTATTTTCGTTGAAGAAAGCCAGATTCCGGATGAATTCAGGCTGAAAGAAGAAATTAATCAGAGAGCGTTTCTGTCGAACGGTGAAATGAAAACCTGGAACGGACCTTTCAACGAGGTTTTCTCTCCGGTTTGCGTAAAAACCCCTGAAGGTTACCAGCGGAAGCGGATTGGTAGTTTTCCGGTTTGTACGGAAAAAGAATCTACCGAAGCCTTGGATGCTGCGGTTGCGGCTTACGACAATGGCCGCGGGCAATGGCCAACCATGAGTGTGGCCGACCGCATCACCTGCGTAGAAAATTTTACCCACAAAATGATCGAGCAAAAAGAAATTGTTGCCAAACTCATCATGTGGGAAATCGGTAAATCTTATGCCGATTCGGTTAAAGAATTTGACCGTACAGTGGAATATATCTATGCCACGATTGATGCGCTGAAAGATATCGACCGTCAATCTTCCCGTTTTGAGATTGAGCAAGGCATTGTGGCACAGGTTCGTCGTTCACCACTAGGCGTGGTGCTTTGTATGGGCCCGTTTAATTATCCCTTAAATGAAACGTTCACTACCCTGATTCCTGCTTTGATCATGGGCAATACGCTTTTATTCAAACCACCTAAACATGGTACCCTATTGCATTATCCTTTATTGGAGGCTTTCCGGTCTAGTTTCCCAAAGGGGGTGGTAAACACCATTTATGGCCGTGGAAATACAATTGTTCCGGGTTTAATGAAGTCAGGAAAAATTAATGTATTAACCTTGATCGGCTCAAGTAAGGTGGCTAATGAACTGAAGAAATTGCATCCCAAAGTGAATCGTTTGCGTGCAATTTTAGGTTTAGATGCAAAAAATGCAGCCATTATCACAAAAGATGCTGATCTGGATTTAGCCGTTTCTGAAACGGTTCTTGGCGCATTGTCATTCAACGGACAGCGTTGTACCGCACTTAAAATTATATATGTGCACCGGAGCCTGGCACAGGAATTTTTAAAACGTTTATCTGCAGAAGTGGAGAAACTGAAATTCGGAATGCCCTGGGAGAAAGGTGTAAATCTTACCCCGCTTCCGGAGTTAAATAAACCTGAATACCTGAAAGAATGTATTGATGATGCCATTGTACACGGAGCGAAAGTGGTAAACAAAAATGGCGGACAAACCTTCGAAACGTTCGTTTATCCGGCAATTGTTTATCCGGTAAACAGCAATATGAAATTATATCGTGAAGAACAGTTTGGTCCGATTGTGCCGGTGGTTCCATTTGATGATCTGGAAGAGCCTATTGAATACTTAATTGGATCGCCACACGGACAGCAAGTGAGTATTTTCAGTAATAATGCTGCGGTGATTTCTTCACTGATTGATCCTTTGGTAAACCAGGTGAGTAGAGTAAACATTAACTGCCAGTGCCAGCGTGGGCCGGATGCATTTCCTTTTACAGGAAGAAAAGACAGTGCCGAAGGAACGCTTTCTGTAGTTGATGCTTTGCGTTCTTTTTCTATTCGTTCATTGGTGGCTACCAAATTTACGGATGACAACAAGAAATTACTGAATGAGATTGTAAATGGAAATGATTCCAATTTCTTAAGTACGAAATATATTTTTTAAGCTAAATAGCCAACTGGCGAAGTCTCAAAAGCAAGTGCTCAGCAAGACTTCGTCAGTTTTAAAGATCTTAGTTTTGACAACTTTTATAAGCATCTGCTAATAAAGGCTGTCAAAGCTATTCATATGGTACTTACTTTTTAAAGGTTTCTCTTTTGGCCCGTACATACTGATTCGGCCATTCCACATCATCACCGAGAATCTGAGCGGCATGTGTAGGAAAATAAGCATCACGTAAAGATTCCCTGGCGATGAAAATCAAATCGGCTTTGCCTTCCTGTAAAATTTCTTCAGCCTGATGGGCATCCACAATTACACCTACAGCACCGGTATAAATACCGATTTTATTCCTGATCTGATCTGCAAAAGGCACCTGATAGTTTGGCCCGGCAGGGATAACTGCATCTGGTACATTTCCTCCCGACGAGGTATCGATTAAATCTACACCCCGATCTTTTAATACGGCTGATAACTGTAAAGAATCATTTTCATTCCATCCGTTTTCTGTCCAGTCGGTGGCAGAAATGCGTACGAATAATGGCAAAGTTTCCGGCCAGACAGATTGTACGGCTTCTACCACATCAATAACCAAACGAATGCGGTTTTCGAAACTTCCACCATATACATCTGTACGTTTATTGCTGATCGGGCTAAAAAACTCATGCAATAAATAACCATGTGCCGCATGGATTTCCACCACCTTATAGCCCGCATCAAGTGCCCGTTTTGCCGCAGCACGGAAAGCAAAAACAATTTCCTGGATCTCAGGAATACTCAGCTCATGTGGCGCAACCTGCCCCGGTTTAAAAGGAATGGGTGAAGGCCCAACTGTTTTCCAGCTGTTTTCGCCTGCCGCTAGTTGTTCACCACCGTTCCAGGGTAAATCACAACTTGCTTTCCGGCCGGCATGTGCCAGTTGAATACCTGCAAGGGCCCCATTTTCGTGAATGAACGAAACAATCTGTTTTAGTTTTTCCACATGCTCATCCTTCCAGATGCCTAAATCTGCATGTGTAATTCTGCCCTCTGGAGTTACTGCTGACGCTTCCTGAATAATCAGGCCTGCACCACCTACCGCGCGACTGCCCAAATGCACCAAATGCCAGTCGTTGGCAAAACCATCCACTGCCGAATACTGACACATGGGCGAGATCACAATTCTATTTTTAAACGTAACATCCTTTATGGTGAAAGGAGAAAATAATTTTGACATATTAATATGATATTATAACGTAAATTAAAAAGGGAGACATAAAAATTTAGATTTATCTGCCTATTTTGCTTTCCCTTTACATGCGTTGCGTTGATGAAATTAAAAACCTGCGTTTTTCAGTTCTGTGTTGATCAGCTGAATTTCATCTGCTGATAACTTCACATTGATAGCTTCAGCATTCTGAACGGATTGTTTGGCATTTCTGGCCCCAACCAAAGCAATGGTTATCCCTGGACGCTCCACTGTCCACTTTAAAACCAACTGAGAAAGCGACGCATTTTTTTCATCGGCCAGCGGCTTAATCTTATTTAAAAAAGCATTTGTTTTTTCAATGTTTTCAGCCGTAAAAAATTTAACGTCCTTCCGGTGATCGCCTTCTTCAAACTGATAACCCGGTGTAATTTTTCCGGTCAGCAAACCACGTTCCATCGGGCTATAAGCCAAAACAGATTTATTATTTTCAATGCAGTAGGGAACTGTTTCATCTTCAACGCCGCGGTTGACCATACTAAACGGAATCTGGTTGGAAATAATCTCTAAAGTCTGGTCAGCCTCCTTCAGCTGTGCTGCATTATAATTGCAAACCCCTGCATAACGCACTTTTCCCTGTTCCATTAACCTGCTCACGGCCTCAAAAGTTTCGCTGATGGGCGTGGTTACATCCGGCCAGTGAATCTGGTACAAATCAATATAATCTGTTCCCAACCGTTTTAAAGATTGCTCACATTCATAAATTACACTTTCCTTACCTGCATATTTATAAATATCAATGTCTTTGCCCTCATTGTTTTTACTTTTGAAACCAAAATCGCCTTTGGCTAAATCCCAGCGCATACCAAATTTGGTTACAATCTGTAGTTTATCTCTGGAAATTCCTTTAATGGCATCGCCAACAATTTGTTCACTATCACCCTGACCGTAAATCGGAGCGGTATCAATAGAAGTTACACCTAAATCGTAAGAAGCCTTAATGGCATTAATGGCATCGTTTCGGTCTGTGCTGCCCCACATCCACCCACCTGCGGCCCATGCGCCAAAAGTAATTACTGAAAGTTCTAAATCTGATTTTCCTATTTTTCTATATTCCATTATCTTTTTTTTATCATTTGATCAATTGCATAACTGTTGTGTGGTAAGTAAGCCAGTAACACAGATAAGAAGGCGATGTGCATGAGCTGTGAAGGCAAGGCTTCCCAATTTTCGATCATGGTGGTGCCAAAAATAAGGGCCAGCGAAACGGCTCCGGCTAACAGTAATCCCTGCCTGGTGAACAATCCGGTTAAAATCATTAGTCCTGATGCAAATTCCAGTAAGGGTAGGGCGTAGCTAAAAGGCAATACCAAAGCTTCAGGCAGCCATGATTTAGAAAATTGTTCCATCATCCAGTGGCTGAAACCATCAAGTTTTGGTAAACGAACCAGCCCGTGTCCGAAAAAGCTTAATCCGATTGCCATTCTGCTTAATAAATAAGCCTGTTTTGTATCCATGATTATTGCGTTACTGTTAAAGATACAATCTCTATATGGATCATGTTTTAATATAAAAGAGCTTTTCGTGCATTTTACAAACAAGTTATAAACGATCTCTGTAAATGAAAAAAATAAAAAATTTGGAGATATCAGAAATCAACTTTATATTAGTGTATTATTTAACTAATACAGTAGGTATGATAAAGGTTAACAATCTTCATTTTGGATATGGCAAAAATGGTCCGTTATTCAAAAACATCAGTTTCCAGTTGCATGCTGGTCATATTTATGGTTTGCTTGGCAAAAATGGCGCTGGCAAATCGAGTTTATTGAAAAATCTGGCAGGCCTGGTTTATGCGCAAAGTGGTACGCTGGATGTTTTTGGATTTAATCCGGCTAAAAGAACACCGGCTATGCTTGAACAAATTTGCTTCATTCCGGAGGAGTTTTATCTGCCTGCCGTTAAAATTGATGCTTATGTCAACGCCAATGCTCCATTTTATAAAAAATTTAATCATGATTATTTTACTGAGTTGATTAAAGAATTTGATATCCCCGTAAATCAGAAACTCATTCACATGAGTTACGGACAAAAGAAAAAGGTCATTATTGCATTTGCATTGGCTACACAAGCCAAACTGATTATCATGGATGAGCCTACAAATGGACTGGACATTCCTTCGAAGGCACAGTTCAGAAAAATAATGGCTTCAGCCTTAACGGACGATTGCTGCATCATTATTTCCACGCATCAGGTGAGGGATCTGGATAATTTAATTGATACGGTGATGATGCTGGATGAAAACAACATCGCTTTACATGCTTCAGTAGAAGAAATTACGGAAAAACTGACTTTCAAGAAAATCAAATCGGTTGATGACAGCATTATTTATGCTGAGCCCTCATTATCAGGATATAATGCCGTAATGCCAAATTATCACCAGGAAGAGAGCAAGCTCGACCTTGAACTGCTGTTTAATGCTATACTGACCGAGAAAACAAAATTTAAACCTTATTTTAATTAAGCACCTATGAGCAATACCTTCAACTTTAACCGGTTCGGATTACTGGTAAAAAGACAATGGATGGATTTTGGGAAAATTTATTTGGGAACGCTGATTGTGCTGGCCGGAATCATATTTGCCTTTTATTCTTATTTTATCCCATCTACTGGAGATCATAATATTCTTGATCATGATGGCAATCTAGATATGCGTTTCAGATACGGCCTTTTTCTGATGCTGGGCTTTCTGTTCATCAGCATCACTTCCAGTACTTACTTTAATAATTTTGGTCAGAAATCAAGAGCCATACATGAACTGATGATCCCGGCTTCAATCTTTGAAAAGTTCATGGTCGGCATTTTTTATACCGTAGGGGTAACCTTGTTTGGGTATTTACTGGTTTTTTATCTGATTGATCTGGGTTTTGTGAAATACCTGAACGCCAACCTGTCGGCCTTTAAATCTGCTGCAGACATAAAAACACCATTGAAAATGACAGATGGCCTTTTTGATCAGGTGATGAGTGATCAAAAATACCTTAAATATTGCAGTGCTTTCTTTGCGTTTCCATTTTTGGTTATAAGTCTTTTTCTTTTAGGTTCCATTTACTTTAACCGCTTCCATTATATTAAAACAGCTGTTTCAGTTGTGGTTTTTACCTATGCAGGTGGTTACCTGATTTATAAAACCGGTGACTTACTTACCAGGAATATGACAAGGATTAATCTTCATATTAAAGAGATTGATGTGCTGACCTGGATATTTCTGGTGAGTGCCATTATTACCCTGGTTTTATGGTTCATCACTTATATCCGTCTGAAAGAGAAAGAAGTTTAACATTAAAAGGTATACATATGGAATTTAGAGATAATAAGGCAATATACCTGCAAATAGCAGATTACGTCTGCGAGCATATTTTGCTGGAAAAATGGAAGGCTGAAGAAAAAATACCATCGGTGAGGGAAATGGCGGTTGAACTGGAAGTGAACCCGAATACCATTATGCGCACATATGAATTATTACAAACTAAAAATATCATCAGTAATAAAAGGGGAATAGGCTTTTTTGTATCGGAAAAGGCCATAAATCAGGTAAAAGATTTTAGAAAAGCACATTTTATAGATGATGAGCTACCCGTTTTATTCCGAAATATTTACTTGTTAAATATCAGCTTTGATGAACTGCAACGTAAATATGAGACTTTTGTTAATGAAAATTTTAACGCTTAGAATTATGAAAACAAGTAATAAATTATTAATCGCGCTTGCAGCATTGCTGATTATTGTTCCCATTTTGGTGATTGCCACCTACGTCAAAGTAAATTATATCACAATAAATGAAGCCGTTAAAAATAATGAAGGCTTAACACATTTTAACACTAAAACACCTGCATTCGTATCGCATAAAATCGATCAGGCATTTAACCTGATAAACATCAATGGTTCAGAAAAGGCGATATTAAATCTGACCTTAGTAGAAAACCCCGCATATGGGTATAAAATTTCTGAGGATAACGATCAACATTATCAAGCCATTGTTGATGCCAATGGAAGGTTGAATATTTCCAGAAAGGCAAATCAGGACGACGATAAGTATGTTTTAAACCTGGTGATTTTTGCACCGAAATTTAATCAGCTTGCCGTTGCAGATGTTTTGCAGCTGGAGCTGAATACAAAACTCAAGCAGCTTAACCTTGATCTAAAGAATATAAACAGTGTTTCATTTGATCAGAAAACGAAGATTTCGCAATTAAATGTAAATGGTGATCAGGTAAATGACTTCTCCTTAAGCCATAATGAAGTAAATGAACTGAAGCTAAACCTGATGGATGTTGAGTTCAGAAGCACTTCATCTTCCTACAAATCATTAGCGCTTACATTATCCGGGAAATCTGATATTACCATTTCAGGAGATGACATTGATGGAAATAAGTACCAAATTGATCGTTTATTGATTACGGATAAGGGCAGTTCAACCATTTCATTGGATAAAATTAAGGTTATTGAGGCAATGGGAAATTTTTCAGATGCTACGAAAATCAATACCCCGGCAAGATACATGAAGCAATTTTACGGGAAGCAATCGTCAAAATAAAAACAGCTGGCAATACTTAAGGATAAATTCGTTCTTGCGAACAGAAGGGCAGGATTTAAAGCTTGAGTGTAGCAATCTTTCTTACAAAATAGATTGCTTTGTGGACTGGAAGGGTCGCCTTGCAATGACGATTTTTCGATAAGGCTTTTGCACCAGACCCCATAGGTTTTAAAAACCTGTGGGGTTTACTTGTTCCCTACCCATAATTTTATTAATTCCCTGCAATTCAAAATCAATATTCTGACCACCTGTTTGCATCTTACCCGTTAATTCCATCCGCAAATGACTTTTAAGGATCAGGCCGGTTTTAATATCAAGCTCGGCATCACCAACGTTGGTTCCGGTTAAATCCGTATCGATTGTGTTACCCATGCTTTTAAAACTACCCTTTGAAACTAAAGTGCCGTTAATATTCAGGAAAGCAATATTATCCTTTACGTCCTTAAGGGTATACCGTGTAATGGTTTCTACCGGCATGTTCAGCTGCATCCTGGTGTCAACCGTCCAGCTGTCGCCAATTTTAACCGGCTGATCCGGATAGATTTTAAGAGAAGATTCCAGCGTTTGCTTCATTCCCTCTGCATTGAACTGCTGACTTAAACTGGCTTTTATTTTGGTCTTCATCAGCGTATCTGCCTTCATCTTTTCGACCATAGTATTCACCATTTGTTCTGTTCCGGTTACCGATTTAAGGGTGCCGTTCGGCAACATCACCATCTGGAATGTTGCATCCTTTAAGCCACGAAATGAATTTTCTTTAGTCGTGTCAGCATCTTCAGAATCCATTTCCATCTGGTTGCCCATTCCTTTAGATTTCATGAAAATACGCTTATAAGTCACCTCAATATTTTTCTCCTGCCCTTCACCATTTCGGATATCGAACAGGTAATCTGTGCCGATATTCTGGCTCAGGCTGATGCTGTGTCCGGCCATTTTCTGGTTAATCACCTGATCGGAAATCAAGGTGAAATCATATTTTTTTCCGATGGGAAAGTTTTGCCTGAGCACATATTTTTTCTGGGCACCTGCAGTTATACTTATAAGAATAAGTCCTAGAACCGGGAATATTTTGAATACATTCATTTTATAAGTTAAACAGGTTGCTGCGCAAAAATTCTGCTCAGTGCATGGTATAGATCAGGGTGTTTCTCTTTCAACAGCTCTGGTTTTTCGAAAAAATATTCTGAAACTACTGCAAAAAATTCTGCTTCGTTGGTGATGGCATATGGGTTGATATCTGATTGATTATCTTCAATTCTTTCCATTTCTTCGTGCATCATTTTGATCCAGGGCAAAGTATATTCATGTGCCATCAGATTTTCCGGAACACCATCGGTAGCACCATCAGATTTATCCAAAAGATGCACAAACTCATGAATGGCTGTATTTTCTTTTCCGGCACTTTTTGAAAAACCATGCCGAAGCGCAGAACGCGATAAAATCATTTGTCCGTTCATGTAGCCTGTTCCTACCATCCCGGCAATATTCCGTTCGCCACCTTCAAACTGAAAATCTTTGTTAAAGGTATCCGGATATAACAACACGCTGCTTAAGTTTTTATACTGCCAGTCGGTAAAACCGAAGATGGGAATTACGGCGCTGGAAGCAATCAGCAATTCATCTAATGTAGTCATGTCTAACCCAATGCCTTCTATTCTAACCGTGCTGAAAAATTCTGCCACCTTTTGCTCAAACTTAAGTTTATCAGTGGAGTCAAGGTTATGGTAATACCCCACATAATCATCCAGAATCTTTCGGTCTGTATCAGTTAAAGGCTCAATAGCAGGCTTCTTTTTACGCAAAATAAAATAAAGTGCGATTAAAAATATGGGAATTAAATAGGCAAAAGGTAATGAATTCATGCGGGTATTTTTTGGCTATTCAGCCATTGGTTAGATTTTTAAATAATTTTGCCTGTTCCTGTTCAGCTTTCCAATATTTCCAGTTGGATCAGTACCTGCTCCCGGCTAACTGGATAAGTTTTGCCAGCTACTATTGACTGATAAACGGCATCAAATAAGGGTAGATAACTTCCAATTTCAGATGGAATAATTTCTTCGGTTTTATCACCATTTTCATCAATAGTAGTGAGTAAACCTTGCTTTCCCTCAGGTTCAATTCCATAACCGGCATCGGTTAGTTTTTGTCCGGATAGCAATTGTTCTTCCTGTACATCGGCTCTCTCCTTGATGAAACTGCCATTTACCCCATGTAGCACGAATGCAGCCTGTGGATTCACCACCAACATACTTGAAGTAACAAATACATTAACGCTATCATTATAATTAAGCTGTATGGTAAAAAAATCATCAACCACAGTATCTTTTCTGTTTTTACCCAGCGTTTTGTGAAAGCTTTCTGGTTTACCAAAAATGCTGATGACCTGATCAAGCAGGTGTGGACCTAAATCATAAAGCAATCCACTGGCCTCAATCGCTTGTTCTTTAAAGGCTTTTGGTCCGATTACATTTCTATAACGGTCATAACGCAAATGCATTTCATTCAGTTTACCTAGTTTACCACTGGCCAGCACTTTTTTAACGGATGTAAAATCACTGTCCCAACGGCGGTTCTGGTAAAAAAAGATCTGCTTTCCTACTTCATCTGCCAGTTTGAATAGTTCTCTTGCCTGAGCAGAAGTGGCTGTAAACGGTTTTTCAACTAAAATATGCTTCCCTTTTTGAAGGGCTGCTTTCGAGTGTTCGTAATGAAGATTATTTGGCGTATTAATAACAGCCAGTTCTATTTCTTCGTCATTCAAAAGTTCATCGATACTGCTGTAACTTAAGATATTGGGATAATCTTTCACCGCATTTTTCTTGCTTCTCTCCACTACGGCTTTCAATTTAAAACCATGGTGTGCATTTAAGAATGGCGCATGAAAAACCTTTCCTGACATGCCATAGGCCATTAAACCAGCTGTTATTATTTTATTCAAATTTGCACTCATAAATTGTGATTGTACGTAAAAGTACGATTCTAGTTTAAAGTTTTGCGCTAAACTGACAAGCTTTTCAACCTTCGGATGAACCTTTTTACACTATCTTTGCAAATATGAAACCGTCGGAGATTAATGCCAAATGGAAAATATTGCAGGAGAAAATTGCGAAGGAGTTTGATTCTGATTTCCCGGACCTGAAGGTGATGCTTTTTCTGATTGGCGTGCAGGAGTTAGGCAAAGGGCCAAAAAAATATAGCAAAAGGCAAAAAGAAGAACTCATGCATATTGCCACCTGCCGTCTACTCAGCGAAATGGGATTTTATGAGCTGGAAGGTTTAGATCAGGATGGCTGGCCACACTGGAAATTAATCAAGGCCATACCGCCCTATACCATGCTTGAACAGGAAATGCTGATGAAATCTTTGGTGGTGAGTTATTTTGAAGATATTTATTCTTAAGAATTGTTTCCAACAGACAGAGATTCCGCGGATCTGTATGGTGGAGAAATCAAGTGTCGAAAGTTCAAAGGTCTTACCGCTGAAGAACTTCACAAGTTTGACGAAATATCAATTCATCTTCTTTCATGAAATCTAGATCGTTGCCGGTATTTATTTCCCGCAGATTACTGAGATTCCGCGGATCTGGATGGTGGAGAAATCAAGTATCACAAGTTCAAAGGCCTTACCGCTGAAGAACCTCACAAGTTTGAGGAAATATCAATTCATCTTCTTTCATGAAATTTAGATTATTGCCAGTAATTGTTTCCGGCAAATTACGGAGATTCCGAGGATCTGGATGGAAAATTGAATACGAAGTTTCCATAGCCTAAGTAAGTGTTGAAGAATTTTGCAGGCTGACTTAACAGATTATTTTATTAAAGTACCCTCAATAACAATCCCTTTAAATATTCTCCCTCCGGGAAAGAAATCCGTACCGGATGATCTTCAGGTTGGCAGAATTGTTTAATGATTTGCACCTCTTTACCCGCATCCAGGGCAGCCCAGGCAATAATTTGTTTAAAGGTTTCAATGTCAACAGCTCCCGAGCAAGAGAAAGTAGCGAGTAAACCGCCCTTTTCCAAAAGCAACATGCCTAAACGATTTAAATCTTTATAGGCCCTTGCCGCACGATCTAAAGCAGAGCGGGATGGTGCATATTTTGGCGGGTCAAGTACAATGACGTCAAATGTTTCTCCAGCATCCTTAAATGCACGCAACTGTTTATTTACATCCGACTGAATTGCATTCACTTTTGCCGGATCAAACTGATTCAAGGCTACATTCTGTTTCAATGTTTCTACTGCCAAGCCAGAACTATCTACACTGGTAATGCTTGCGGCACCACGGGCCAGGCTATTTAAACTAAAGCCTCCGCTATAGCTGAAACAATCTAACACCTTTTTACCTTTGGTATAACTGGCTAAAATATTCCGGTTATCACGTTGATCGCAATAAAAGCCAGATTTCTGCCCTTCGGCAATGTTGATGTTATAGGTAATTCCGTTTTCTTTTACTTCCAGTAATTCTGGTGGATTTTCGCCCCAAAGCAATCCATTTTCAATCGGTAAACCTTCATGTGTTCGGGCGGTCGCATCACTTTTATCGAAGATTCCTTTCGGCTGTAGAACAGATCTTAAGATGTCGACAATAATTGTTTTTACCTTTTCGATGCCAGAACTTAAAATTTGCAGAGTCAGGAAGTTTGCATATTGATCCACAATTAAGCCGGGTAGAAAATCGGCCTCGCTGAACACCAGGCGGCAGGTATTGGTTTCTTCATTCAGGATAAACTGACGGGAGGCAATGGCCTGGGTTAATCTGTTCTGATACCAGTTTTGATCGATGGTTTGGGTTTCATCCCATTCCAGTAAACGAACAGCCACGCGTGAGTTGCTGTTGTAATAACCATAGGCGAGAAATTCGTGATCAAAAGCGAAAACTTTAACCACATCACCATCTTCTGGTTTACCCTTAACTTTTTCTAAAGCTCCGGAAAATACCCATGGATGTCTTTGCAATGCCGCTTTCTCTTTTCCCTTTTTTAATACGATTTCTACCATTCGGCAAAGGTAAGTATTAGTTTGGAAATTGGCGACAGGCGGATGGCGTTGGGCGACAGGCGGGGAGCGTAAAACAAAGAGCCGATAGCCAGTAAGCAAAGTATTTTAAAAAAGTAAATGCGGTGCTCATGTAAGCACAGCTATTTACAAAAATCTGTTTCCTAAAGTCTTTTGCATTTTAACCAGTTCAGTATCTAAAACCCTCACTTCAAATTCAGTCACCGGTCGCTTGGCCTCAATCATGGAGATCAGCAATTCTGTTGCCACTTGTCCCATTTCAAAAGCAGGTTGTTTTACCGAAGTAAGGGAAGGGGAGAAGAGTTCAACCAGATTGGAGTTGGTAAATCCGGCAATGGCGATTTTATGTGCCACGCCCGGATTGGTTTTTTTCAACGCCATGATACAACCAGTTGTTAACCTGTCGCTGGAAATAAAAATACCATCCGGATTAAACGGTAAAAGTTCTTTTACCGCCTCTTCCAGTTCAATGCTATGCATGCCGCCGTGCTGGCAATATTTTACCAGTTCTGCTTTAAATTCGATATTATATTTGGCCAGGGCCGCCTGGTAACCTTTTAACCTTTCTCTGGTGATGGAAAGATTTTCGGAATTGGTTAAATGTGCTATCGTTCTCTTCCCTGACAGAATCAGGTGTTCAGTAGCATCAAATGCCCCCTTAAAATTATTGGCAATAACTTTATGTGTTTCAAAGTTTTCAGGTACCCTGTCGAAAAATACGATAGGTAAACCTTTTGCATATAAACTCCGTAAATACTCAATATCCTGGGTTTCAGAAGAAAGGGCAATCAGCAGGCCATCAATAGAACGCGATGCCAGATGCTCTACGTTGAGTTTTTCCTGTTTACAGGACTCATGGCTTTGCGAAATAATGACATGATAATCCTTATCATATGCGATGGACTCAATTCCATTAATCACCTGTGAGAAGAAATTATTGGCAATTTCACTCACAATAATTCCGATGGAATAACTTCTGCGTTCTTTTAAACTACGGGCAATGGGATTAGCCCGGTAGTTAACCTTTTCTGCATAAGCTAAAACCAGCTTTTTTGTTTCTTCGCTAATCTCGTAACGGTCTCTCAAGGCCCTGGATACGGTAGAAGTGGATAATCCTAAGGCCTTGGCAATATCTTTTATGGTAGAAGTTTCAAATCTCATTTTTCGTGATGCGTACAAGTTACAAAAAATATCTCTTTTCATGATTTTGAAACCGAATTTAATAAACGTTATATGGACGTTTTTGGGAACGATTGCACACTTTTTTAGTTAAATCTGATTTCAATCCATTTTAAGTTTGTAAAATTGTTTCAGTCAACGTAACCAAATATTAACAAACCCAATCATCCCGACTTAGAATTTTCTTCTACAGGCATATGTCCATTTAAACTTAAAACCAAGTATTTATTTAATTAGCATTATGAGCAGAGTTTTTCGCTTTCTATTATTTCTCACTTTTTTCGGGTTTACGGCAGTTTATGCACAAAATAAACAGCTCACCGGAACCGTAAAAGATAAAGCTGACGGGCAGGCTTTAGTTGGGGTAAGTGTAACCGTAAAGGATTCCAAATCTGGCGTCAGTACGGATGCCAATGGAGGATATAAAATCGCTGTTCCAGGTAAAGGAGCGGTTATTACTTTTGCCTATGTGGGTTATAAAACCCGCGTGGTTATGCTTGGCGATCAGAGTAAATTAGACATTACCTTAGAAGAAGATGCCAATAATTTACAGGAAGTGACGGTAAATATTGGCTATGGTTCAGTAAGAAAAGAAGCATTAACTGGTGCTGTTTCTTCTGTTTCAGGAAAAGATATTGAACAATTTCCGGTAAGTACTGCAGCACAGGCATTGGCCGGAAAGCTGGCCGGGGTTTCAGTAACCACAACAGAAGGAAGTCCGGGGGCAGAAGTAGTGATTAAAGTTCGTGGCGGAAGTTCACTCACAGGCGATAATTCACCACTTTATATTGTTGATGGGATTCAGGTTGAAAATGCCTTATCCATTTTATCTCCAAATGAGATTCAATCCATTGATGTATTGAAAGATGTGGCATCCACTTCCATCTATGGTAGCAGGGGAGCAAACGGTGTCGTGATCATCACTACTAAAAGCGGTAAACCGGGTAAACCAATCATCTCATTTGATGCCTATGCCGGTGCCAGGCAGATTGTAAATAAGCTGGATGTCATGAACCCTTATGAATTTGTTAAATACCAATACGAACTTTACAATAACAACACTACACAGGATGTTAAGGACAGCTTCTCCAAGCGCTACGGTACTTTTGAGGATTTAGATATCTATCGAAATATTCCGAACATTGACTGGCAGGACAAAGTTTTTGGCAGACAAGCTTTCAGCCATACCGAAGTGTTAAATCTTTCCGGAGGTTCAGCAAAAACAACCTATAATGTTTCCGTGAATAATACGGATGAAGACGGCATCATGCTGAATTCAGGCTTTAAAAGAACTTTTGCCTCCGTTCGGCTGGATCACAAATTTACGGATAAGTTAAGGGCTGGCGTGAATGCACGTTATAGCCATCAGCGTGTGGATGGTGTAGGTACAACATCAACAGGATCACAAGGCACCAATCGCTTAAGAAACTCGGTGCGTTATCAGCCATATTCGGGCGGGAGCGACAGTGGCGATTTATTTGATGCAGATTACCTCACTACAGGTTTATCCAATCCCATTACGCTGGCCAATCAGGAATTGAGATACGATTACAGAAATGACCTGATCAGCAGTGCTTATGCACAATATTCCATTTTAAAAAACCTGACTTTTAAAAGTACTGTAGGTTACAACAGGGTGAGCAGGCACATTAATACCTTTAACGGTCCCGTAAGTAACGTGGCCAGAAACAGCGCAGGCTTACCAGCCATTCAACTGGATACCGTATCACAAAAGTCTTTCATCAATACCAATACCCTTTCTTATAAACCAGATTTGGGTAAAAACCACAGTTTAGATATTCTGGTTGGACAGGAAATTAACATGATCGACATCGATTCCAGGTCTACCACCACTAAATTTTTTCCTATAAATATTTCTGCCGAAGATGCCTTTAAAAGTGCGGCTCCGCCAAATACGGTACAAGAAAGGCCAATATCTTTAATTACCGGAACAAGGCAGTTCTCTTTATTCAGCAGGCTTTCTTATGCCTTCAAAAACAAATATTTAGCTACTGTAAACTTCAGAACGGATGCTTCTTCCTTATTTGCGGAAGGCAAGCAATGGGGCTATTTCCCATCGGCCCAATTGGCCTGGAGGGTAACCGAAGAAAAATTTGTGAAAGACCTGGATCTTGACTGGCTGGAAAACTTTAAAGTAAGGATGAGTTATGGTGCTGCCGGAAACAACCGTATTGGGCAGGATTTATTCAGAACCTTGTTTTACATCAGTTCTACTACTGGTGGTTATGCCGACAGAGATAATGTCGTTACTCCGGGTTTGATTTCCGGTACGGCCACGGGTAATATTTTGTCCAATCCGAATATTACCTGGGAGACCAATCTTTCTAAAAACTTAGGGATTGATATCGACCTGTTCAAAAACAGGCTCTCCCTTAACCTGGATTATTACGACAACAGGACTAAAAACCTGCTCTTAAACGCCAATGTTCCGCAAACTACGGGTTATGCTACCCAACAACAAAATGTAGGTAAAACGCAAAATAAAGGTTTTGAGGTACAATTAAATTATCAGGCGGTAAAAACGCAGAATTTTAATTACACTACCAGTTTTAACATTTCCTTCAACAGCAATAAAATTATTGAACTTCAAAATGGTGTAAACTCCTACATCACCCAATCTGGCTGGGTAAATAGCCTTGGCGATTTTAAAGTAGAAGTTGGTCAGCCTGTGGGGCAGTTTTATGGTTTTGTTTCTGACGGCCGTTATACCATAGATGATTTTACGTCCGTACAAAATGCAACAACGGGTGCCTATACATATACTTTAAAGCCAACGGTTGCCAATAGCAGGGTGCTGTTAGGAAGTCGTGATCCGCAGCCAGGTGACATGAAGGTTAAAAAGCTTTCCTCATCAACCAGCATGATGATTGGTGATGATGACAGGATGGTTTTAGGAACCTCACAGCCGAAATTTACAGGAGGTTTTAATAACCAGTTTGCCTATAAAAACTTCGATATGACGGTTTTTGTCAACTTCAGTTATGGAAGCAAGGTTTATAATGCCAATAAAATTGAGTTTACTTCACAATACAATGTAAAAGACAATAATTTACTTTCTGTGATGAATGATCGCTGGCAGAACTTTGATGCAAATGGAGTGAAAGTTACCGATCCAAATCTATTAACGGCCATGAATGCCAATACCACCATGTGGACGCCAACAACCGGTAATTATGCACTTACCTCCTATGCCATAGAAAATGGTTCGTTTCTGAGAATCAGCAACGTTACTTTAGGCTACACCTTATCGCAGAAATTAATGAAAAGAACGGGTTTCATTTCTAAACTCAGGGTTTACGGAACAGTTAACAATTTATATACCATTACGGGTTATACCGGTTACGATCCGGAAGCCAATACCCGTCGGTCAAACCCGCTCACACCCGGGATAGATTACGCCGCATATCCGCGTAGCAGGTATATTCTTGCCGGTATTAACATGGTATTTTAATCCTAACATTAAAGAAAAATGAACAATAAATTTATAAAATCTGCTTTAATGGTCTTCATAATTGCAGCAGTTTGCTTCAATACCGCCTGTAAAAAATATTTGGATGTGCAATCTCCATCTACCTCCTCACCGGATGTGGTTTTTGAAAGCACTGCCAACACCAATGCAGCTATTATTGGTGTGTACAACAGGCTTTGTGGTGATAACGGATATGGCAACCGGATCTCTACCTTATTTGGCGTCAGTGCTGATGATTTCAGAACCTCAGGGAGCTACAGTTCTTCTGATCGCCGTGGAATAAGTATGTATGGAGCAAGTGCTGATAATACAGATCTTACCAATCCATTTCTGCAACTCTATCAGGGGGTAGAGCGTGCCAATATCTGTATTAAATACATTCCGGCTTCCAAACTTTATAACAATGGATCAGAGGCGGATAAAACCATTATGAAACGCTATCTGGGCGAAGCTTTGGCATTAAGGGCACAATTTTTACATGAACTGATCCGCAACTGGGGAGATGTGCCGGTATCTTTCGTGCCATCAGCAGATGCGGAATCACTTTATGGTCCCAATGTAGACCGTAATCAAACCTACGATAAAATTATTGCCGATTTAAAAACGGCAGAAGACCTGGTGCCATGGAGAAGTGGCATTACTGAATATGGAAGTTTTCGCTTTACAAAAGGTGCCATCAAAGCATTGCGGGCCCGTTTAGCATTGGCGCGTGGCGGTTACTCCCTGAAACGGAATCAGATGACGCGCAGCAGCGATTACTTAACTTATTATAAAATCGCATTTGACGAGTGTCTGGATATCATGAATAACAGGTCGGAACACAGCTTAAATCCAAGTTATGAAAACGTGTTTAAAACCCTGCACGGAACCCGACTGGATGATGCACATGAACTGATGTTTGAGGTGGCCGCTTTTGGAAGTAATGCTTCAACCGATAGTAAATTGGGTTATTATAATGGAGTCCGTTTCAATGCCGCTTCTACTTATGGTACGGGCGGTGGCGGGATGAATGCCATTCCAACTTATTTTTATGATTTCGATGTCACTAAAGATTGCCGCAGAGACGTAACCATCGGCGTCTTCGAAATTACAGCTACCTCAAAAAAGATCATCAACACGCTTTTTACCATGACGGATGGAAAATTCCGCAAGTCGTGGACAGCCTATAATGGTTCTTCCGCAGCACAAAATTTCAGTGTTAACTGGCCTTTGATCCGTTTTGCGGATGTATTGTTAATGTATGCAGAGGCCGATAATGAAATTAATGGTGCGCCATCTGCTGCAGCAATAAGCGCCCTGCAGGAAGTGCAAAAACGGGCTTACCTGGGTTTTGAAACACAAATCCCTGTTGCGCCAACTTCTAAAACCGAATTTTTTAATGCATTGGTTAAAGAACGGTTATTGGAATTCGGAGGCGAAGCGATTAGGAAATACGACCTGATCAGGTGGAACTTGCTTGGAAGTAAATTTGAAGAAACGCGGGCCAAAATAAGGGCACTAATTGCCGGAACAGGCGCATATGCCGGAGTTCCGGATTATATTTATGCGAAGGAAGGAAATTATCTTTTAGGTACCAGTGTAAATGAAGTAGCCACTTTAGATTTGTACGGCGGTACACCCAACAATGTTTTTGCCTCGCCTGGATTGGGTATTGCTTCGGCACCAACAGGATACACCACCAAAAATTGGAGAAAATCAGTAACAGAAGACAATTCAATTACCAGCACTTCAACAGGTATAGCCTTTTATTTCGAAGCCAATAAAAAAGAGCTTTTCCCTTATCCGAAAACTGCTTTGATCGAAAATACCAGCATGGTACAAAACTTTGGTTATTAACGCTTAGAAACATCAATAATGAAAAAAATAATAGCTCAGATCAGCAGCAGATTGGCCATACTTATTTTAATGGCTATGGCACTGAATGCCTGTAAAAAATCGAAAGATCAGCCGGATGAACCTGCCAGACTATTTAAACCTAGTGAAGTTAAAATTACTGCCGGAGAAACTCAAGCCAAATTAACCTGGACAATTCCATTAATGGCCACAAGTAAAACTTTAAAATACAGCATTGATTTCTCTACCGATTCTACCTTTGCAACCATTAAATACTCTGCAACATCAGATACAGCGGGGGTAACGGTTACTGAAGACAATATTCCGGTTCGTACAAAATATTACGCCAGAATTAAGGCCAATGCCACTGCTGATCAACCTGAATCTAAATATGTAAGAAGCAGTGTGTTTCAGTTGAGCGGCACACAATTGTTTCTGGCCGTAAGAGATAACGACATTAAAGAAAATAATATTATGCTTCGCTTTAAGCCAACGGCAGGTTTGAGTTCAATTGTACTTACTCCTGCTACAGGTGCTGCCATAACAACATCGCTTAGCACTACCGATGCAGCTGCCGGTATTAAAACCATTAGTGGAATAACAGCAGGGGTTTTATACAGTGCAGAACTTTTTGACGGCACCAAAAGTAAAGGACTTGTAACGTTTACCACGCTTTTGCCGACTAATTACACGGTAAAACTGAATCCTGGTGATGACCTGGCCACAGCTATTACCAATGCTGCTAATGGTGCCATCATCGGATTAAATCCCGGCACTTACACGCTGGCTACTGCTTCATTTATTACGCAGAAAACCATTACCCTAAAATCGACTTCCGGTAATCCATCCGATACAAAAGTCAATTATAAGGAAATAGATCTTGAGGGTACAGGTGCAGGTGTTACGCTTTCAGGAATCGAATTTGATGGTACGGCCGGAGCTGCACTTTATTTTATCAACTTCATTGGTTCTCAGGCAGCAAATGGCTCAGCAGCAACCTTCACCAATGTAGTGGTAGAAAACTGTATTGTACATGGTGCTACAACAGCATTTCTCCGTGGAGACCGAGGAGCTGCCGCCAGGGATTTTAAAATAACTAATATCTCAGTAAATAATACCATCGTTTATGAAATGGGACTGAATGGTTCTTCAGCATACTACACTTTCCACGTGAATAAAATGCAGTTTAATACCATCAGTGTATCTAAATCTACATTTTACAATGCCGGTCCGGGTTTGGTTACAGCGAGTACCACTTATGCCGGTGATGTAGTGCCATCTGTAGCCATCAGTAATTCAACCTTTAATGGCTTTGGAGGGAATGCGAAATATGCCTTGCTGGATGCCGCTGCAAACCCCATTAAATTTACCATACAAAACAGCATTTTGGCAAATACGCCAAAATCAGGTACCGTGAATGCCGCTGCCATCAGGTCAACCGGCGCAGGAAGCACATTGAGTATTACAAACAGTAACTACTTTAACCTGTCAAGTGCTTTAACCGGAGGTACAGCTTTAACCTTTGGCACGGCAACATTAACCAGTAACCAGACACAAAACCTAGGGTGGTCTGCCACAACAACTGATTTTTCTCTTCCGGCAACTTCTACACTCAGAACTGCAGGTAATTCAGGTGGTGCGATTGGCGATCCAAGATGGACATATTAAAGCCTCTCAATTTTAGTAAAGGGCAGGATTTATTCTGCCCTTTTTTATTGATCTTTAAATCTTAGATTTAACCTTCTGCATATGCATCGAATCCTTTTATTCAGATATATAGCCCTGTTTATACCGGCTTTGCTTTTTATGCAGGCCAATGCGCAGGATCCCAGGTATCCGGCCGAAATAATTGTTTCACAAGATGGAAGTGGTAACTACAAAACCATTCAGGAAGCTGTAAATTCCACTCGAGATTTGGGTGAAAAGGAAGTCAAAATTTTAGTGAAGAACGGAGTCTATCAGGAAAAACTGGTTATCCCATCCTGGAAAAGCCATATCAGCATTGTAGGAGAAAACAGGGAAAAAACCATTATTACTTTCAATGATTATTCAGGAAAGATAAATTTGAACAAAGATGCTTTTGGGAATGAAAAAATGAGCACGTATACCTCTTATACTGTTCTGGTTCAGGGCAATAATTGCAGGCTGGAAAACCTGACCATCATCAATTCTTCCGGCCGGGTAGGACAAGCCGTTGCGCTTCATGTAGAAGGTGATCGCTTTGTTGCGCGAAACTGTAAATTTTTAGGCCATCAGGATACCCTGTATGCCGCCACAGAAAAAAGCAGGCAGTATTATGTAAACTGTATCATTGAAGGGACTACAGATTTTATTTTCGGGGAGGCTACAGCCGTATTTCAGCATTGTGAAATAAAAAGTTTAAGTGATTCATACGTTACAGCTGCCGCCACTTCTAAAAATCAAAAATTTGGCTTAGTCTTTCTTAATTGTAAACTGATCGCTGATCAAACTGTCAATAAGGTTTATCTCGGCAGACCCTGGAGGCCCTTTGCCAAAACGGTCTTCATCCAATGTGATTTAGGCAAACATATCCTTTCGGAAGGATGGAATGCCTGGAATGGCGATAAAATGTTTCCCGATAAAGAGAAAACTACTTTTTATGCAGAATACAAAAGCGTTGGTGCGGGCGCATCTCCGGATACAAGATTAAACTGGAGCAGGCAGTTAACGAATCAGGAAGCTAAAGATTATACGGTTAAAAACATATTCAGTAGTAGCACTGATCATTGGAACCCCACCATAAAAAACTAGCACATGAAAACAAAATTTTTTGCCCTTTTTGCTGCAACTAGCCTGATCATCCTGAGTGGATTTTCCTTCATTCAAAAACAAACAACACTTTACATTATTGGTGATTCTACAGCTGCGAACAAGCAGCCGGAAGCTTATCCCGAAACAGGTTGGGGTATGGAACTACAATCGTTTTTTAATGGTGATGTTAAAGTGGAGAACAGGGCCCTGAACGGACGGAGTACAAAATCTTTCCGGGCAGAAAACCACTGGCAGCCCATCCTTGAAAATTTAAAAGCAGGTGATTACGTTTTAATTGAGTTCGGGCATAATGATGAAAAGATTGACAAGCCCACTGTGGGCGTTTCTTTAACTGATTTTAAAATGAACCTGGTGAATTATGTGAATGAAACCAGAAGTAAAAAGGGCATTCCCGTTTTGCTTACACCAATCTCCAGGAGAAGTTTTAAAAACGGCATTTTGAAGGATACCCATGGTGCTTATCCTGCCATAACCAGGCAAGTAGCAGATTCCCTAAAAGTACCCTTGATTGATATGCTTGCTAAAACAGAACAGTTACTGAATAACCTGGGTGATGCAGAATCAGTAAAACTGTTTCTGCATGTGGATGCTGGAAATGTAAATTACCCTAATGGAAAGAAAGATGATACCCATTTAAACCTGGATGGGGCAAAACAAATTGCCGCTTTGGTGGCAAAAGGCATCAAAGAAAATCAACTCAGCATTGCGAAGAGTTTAAAATAATATTCTAAGCGAGGAGATTCAGCTAATCGTCTTTGCCAGGCAGCTTTATCAGCCAACGAAGCAATCTATCATAGGGAGATGGCTTCACGCCGGTACTAAATCCTACCGTACATTACAATGTGTAAAGTATTACATAAAAACGAAAGCCGCAAACTCACCGAATTTAATCTGTGAATCTGCGGCTTTTATAGTCGTTAAATTATTTATTTCACTAGCGTAAAGGGTACATACAAGCCAAAGGTGATATTTCTGCCTGTGTTATAAACGCCCAGATTAGGGTTTTCAGAACTCAAACGTCCTGGCTTATATCTGCTTAAAGCATCATAATATTTCTGATCAAGCAGGTTATTTGCTGATACAGAAAGCTTAACAGGTTGTTTGCCTAATTTAAAGGTTGCGCCGATGCCTGCATTTAGTAGAGTATATCCGCTCGTTGGCGTTTCAAAAGTTTCATCCACGCGATTTTGTTTAAACGCAGAGTTAATGCCAACAGATAAGTAAGCATCATTAGTCCCTTTAAACTTAGGCTCAAAACGAAGTTCGTTTCTCAATGTTCCGGCAGGAATAAAAGCCAAAGGCCTGTCTAAGGTACTATTATGTGCATGAACATAGCCAAAAGTATTTTCGAAATGAATAAAGGGAACCGGATGGATGGTTAAGCTTGCTTCTGCACCGTATAAGTTGGCATTCACCTGGCCATAACGGTAAACAGGATATTGGCTGCCTTCTGAAATGGTCGTTTCGCCATTGGTTGAAGCGTAAATAAAATTGCGGATATAGTTGTTGTACACACTAGCACTTGCACTAATGATTTTACCTTCATATTCTAAAGCAGCATCTACCTGATAACTGCGTTCTGGACTCAGGTTCGGATTACCAACTTCATAACGGAAGGTTCCTTCATGTACGCCATTAGAAGCCAGTTCTGCCGGATTAGGTGCACGGAAAGCTGAACCTGCATTGGCCTTAAAGTTTAATTCATCATTAAATTGGTGGGTAAAACCTAAAGCACCACTTACATTGGAAAACTTATTCTGGAAAGGAGCAAAGCGTTCTTCGCTATCTACAAACAATTGTTTGCCATTGTTTTTACGATAATCATAACGGGCACCAATGCTGAAAGTATTATCTTCCCAGTTCTTTTTGGCATAGGCAAATACACCTAAACCATAAGTATCGTAATTTGGAATTAGAAATTCATCATTGGCTTTATTCTGGCTGTGTCCGGCATCTGCACTTAAACCAAAAACAGGTTGCCATCCATTGGTTTCGTGGATGTAGTACTTCAAATCAGCATTATATGTTTTCAGGTCAAAGAATAAAGATGGACTTGGCCCGTCTTCCAGTTCACGACGTTGGTTTTGCTGGTAACCAAAATCTGCCTTTAAATTACCATTGCCCAGAATAAAGTTATTATTTAACGCAATTTTAAAATGTCTGATGTCCTGACGTGGATAATCTAAGCTACGGCTTTTGAATTCAGAATTTAAAAACGGATCTCCGTTTTCCTTTACAAAATTTCCATTGGCATCCAGAAACGGATCATAAAATCCAATGTTATTGTGGAAATTGGAAACGTTCAGGTGAGTATATCCCCAGCTTTTATTCAGTCCGACCATACCACTAAAATC
The DNA here is from genome assembly GCF_026239715.1 of Pedobacter sp. GR22-10. Classification (NCBI taxonomy): domain Bacteria; kingdom Pseudomonadati; phylum Bacteroidota; class Sphingobacteriia; order Sphingobacteriales; family Sphingobacteriaceae; genus Pedobacter; species Pedobacter sp. GR22-10. Next base: position 156,824 of record NZ_JAPIVR010000003.1, on the reverse strand, counting down.
CGTTTCATTGTATCCTGAATTTGGGAAGTATCCGGTAGGTGTTTTAAAAGAATAAGCATTTTTGTAGGTGCCACGGGCTCTCCAAACAAAGCCATTCTCATTTCCGGTCAACATTAAAGAGTTAGCTGTTAGGCCATTATTGGTAGAATAGTTGCTGATCAACTCCCCTTTTACCTGTCCATCCGGAGCTGTACTCGGCTCCAGTAAATTAATTACGCCACCTAATGCATCCGATCCGTACATTAATGAAGCTGCTCCGCGTAAAACCTCCACACGGTCTGATTTAAACTGATCAATTTCAATTCCGTGTTCATCTCCCCATTGCTGGCCCTGTTGTTTAATCCCGTCATCTAAAGTAACAATGCGGTTATAGCCCAGCCCTCTGATGACTGGTTTTGATATAGAAGGTCCGGTGGTAATTTGTGATACCCCTGGAATTTTGGTCAACGCATCAATCAGGTTAGTAGATGGTGCCAGTAACTGCTCCTTATCTAATACAGCCGATGATGCACTGTTTCGTTTACTGGTACTGCTGATGATGCTACCGGTAATAACAATTTCCCTGGTTTCTATTGCTGTAGGCTGCAAGGCGAAAGTTAAATTGGATGGTTCAGCAAAGTTTACGATTTGTGTAGCTGTTTTGTAGCCAATAAAATGAACCTCTACCAGATAACTTCCCTTTGCAGGCAGGTTATTTATGGTAAATTCACCTGCTGTATTGGTTACGGCAGTCACTTTTAAATCGGGGATATAAATAGATGCACCCGGCAATGCCTGATTGTTGCTGGCATCTGTTACTTTTCCGGTAATGTCTTTTAAAGTGGCAGCGAAAACCGTACTGCTGAATATGGTATATAGAATCACTAAGCCGATAAGCTGTAATTTTTTCATTGTTTTGTTTTTATAATAAATATCATGAATGGCCACCGAAATATTTCATCAGGGCAGATTCAAAACGATTTTAATTCGTAATAATGGGAATAGTGAGTTAAAAGCTTAGAAAGCCTTGCTCAGGTATTAAATAATATAGAAGGGATGTACCTTTCAGGAAATCAGGCTAAAGGCGGACCGCGTAAGCTGGTGCTGAGTAACTGGGTATATGAACTCTTGAGTACGGGCTCTTTCCGGCTAAAAATGGTAGCAGAAAGAAAAATGCGGTAAACCTGATGGGTTTGCACATAATCCTTTTCAAAACTGGCATTACAAACTAAGCAGGTATCGCTATGTGCCTGAACGTGGGTCAGGTGATGGCAGTTGACTTCCTTCTTAGAAACAGGAATTTCCTGGTGATGGTGTAAAACGCTCCATGGCGTTAAGGCAATAGCAAAGGTAAACAGCATAAATGCTGAAAAATATTTTCTAATATTTTGCTGATGCTTTTTCAATGGCTCAAAAGTAATAAATTATTGATCAAAACAATATCTTTGAAAAGTAACATTGATTATATGTCCATAATGATCAGATTTTCGCTGGCTTAAAGGCTTAAACATGAAATTAGTTAAGAGAAATAGTATAAATATTTTGTTTTTCATGCTTTTGCTGACGATTATCTTCGTTCCTGACGCGAAAGCATTTCTCCTGCGTGGTTTGATGACTATCGGATTTTACACACCCGACCCGGTACAAACGGTTTCATCGGCTTCTGATTTGGATGGGATTAAATTTAAAGATATTAAAGGCAAACTTGTTGACTTGGGAGATTTAAAAGGCAAGGTCATTTTCCTGAATTTTTGGGCCACCTGGTGTCCGCCGTGCCGGGCAGAAATGCCCTCGTTGCATAAATTATTTACCCAATTTAAAAATGATAAAAATGTCGTTTTCATTTTTGTAGATGCGGATGGAGACCTTAAAAAATCTGCTGAGTTCATCGCAGACCGCCAGTATGAACTACCCGTATATGCCTTCGCCAGTGAAATCCCGAAACAGGTTTTCGAAAGTGCCTTGCCCACAACCGTAATCTTTGACCGGCAAGGCAGATTATCATTCCGGCATGAGGGAATGGCAAATTACAACGATCAAAAGTTCGTAGACTTCATTAATAAACTAAAGAACACCAAATAGCCTTCTTTCCATGAACTGTGCATTATCAAGAAATTTGACCTACATAATATTTATTTGTGATATATGTAGCTGACTACGTATATTTGTGTTATAATTTTGATAAATGCAAAACAACTTTAAAATTGAACGGTTAGATAATCATTTCTGTGAAGCGATTATAGGGTTAATTCTGCCCATTCAGCAAATAGAATTTAAGGTCGATATCGATTTAGCTGCCCAACCTGATTTATTGGATATTGAGGAATATTACGATGGTTCTGGAGGAGCCTTTTGGGGAGCGATATTAAAAGGCGAACTTATTGGTACCATTGCTTTAATTGCGGCACCGAACCATCATTCGGGTACCATCAGGAAGATGTTTGTTAAAAAAGAATTTCGTGGGAAAGAATTAGGAGTAGCGCAGACTTTACTTCAAAACCTTTTAACCTTTTGTGAAGATAATAATTTGCATGAAATCTATTTAGGAACCGGAGATATCCTGCAAGCAGCCTGTCGTTTCTATGAACGTAATGGGTTTAAACCCATCGCAATGGAAGATTTACCCGTTTACTTTCCGCGGATGGCCGTTGACAATGTTTTTTACAGCCTTCATTTAAAATCTGTTTAATGGAACAAAATGTAATTGATGCTTCTGGTTTATTGGCGATATCTACACGCTTGCAAAGGCTAAGTGATCAGATCCGCAAAGATGGTTTGCTGATTTATAAAGCATTCGGAATAGATTTTCAGCCAAAATGGTTTCCTGTATTATATACCTTATATAAAAAATCGACCATGAGCGTAGTTTCCCTCTCTGATGAAATTGGTTATGCGCACCCTTCAACCATTAGTTTGTTAAAAGAATTGGAGAAGGAAAAGTTAATCCGGTCTAAAAAAGACAAAGTAGATACGCGTAAGCGCCTGATTGAGCTTACTGAAAAAGGAACTACCCTTCTTTCTGCCATGGAGCCCGTTTGGGAGGTGATTATTAAAGCCACAGCAGATATTACCAATACGCAAAATAATTTAATGAAAGCCATAAACGAGGTTGAAGCAGGCTTAAAGGAAAAGACTTTTCTACAAAGGGCGGAAGTTTATATTAAAAAATAATAGAATTCCGAATGGTATAATGATGGGATGACGGAGAAGGTTAACCAATGATTTTACTATTTTTGCCGCTATGATCTCATTTTTCGAAGCTTCGCTGAAACAACTCTCCATTCACCATACGGGTAATAAACTGGTTGAAGAATATTATAAATTATCTGATGCTCCGCTCAGGATAGATGATGAAGTTTTGAGCAATTTGTTAATGCAATACTTTCTTAAACCCTTTGAAAAAGTAAATGAGGTTTACCACTTCTTTCATCCTAATGATAATTTAAACCTGAATGAGGTTTATCATTTTGCACACGAAATTTTTGAGAACACCGAACTTTTTCATGAAGATTCTCAGCAGCTGGCCAAATATTTATATGATGTGGCTAACCACCCGAAAATAAAATCGGGAGAAATGTATGTGGCCTACTTTGAAAAAGTACAGATTGAGGGTGAACAGTTAGACGTACTCGGGATTTTTAAATCAGAAACAAAGGATACTTACCTGAAGGTTTTTCCAAAAGATGATGGCTTTAACATGAGCTATGAACAAGATGCCATCAGCATCAATAAACTGGATAAAGGTTGCCTGATTTTTAATACTGAAAAAGAAGAAGGTTATAAAGTAGTGGTTTTGGATCAATCGAAGAGCAGCAACGAATCTGCCGTATACTGGAAGGATGAGTTTTTAAAGCTAAAAATCAGGAACGACAGTTATAACCAAACCAATAATGTTTTGGGGGTTTATAAAAACTTTGTCACGCAGAAGCTGGATGATGATTATGAAATCAGCAAGGCCGATAAAATTGATCTCCTCAACCGCTCCATGAAATATTTTAAGGAAAAGGAAACTTTTGATATCGAAGAATTCGGAAACGAAGTAATTGGGAATGCTGAAGGAATTGAATCCTTCAAAAATTATAAAAAGAATTACGAAGAGGAATTTGAATCACCCATTGCTGATCATTTCGAGATTGCAGAATCAGCCGTGAAGAAGCAAGCCAGGGCCTATAAAAGTGTGCTTAAGCTGGATAAAAACTTCCACATTTACATCCACGGCAATAAAGACATGATTGAAAAAGGTTACGATGATGATAAATCGATGAATTTTTATAAAGTGTATTTTAGAGAAGAAGAGTGATAGGGAGTCTTTAGTCATTAGTCCGGAGTCCAGGCGGGATAAGTTTGGCGTTCGGAGTTAAGCGTTTGGAGTTTTGGGCGTAAATAGACTAATAAATTCAAGCAAAGGATTAACCTGACTTTAACCTCATCACCTCATCTTTAAACTATTGAAAGTCGGTAATTTATTCCGGCTGATGAAGTTTTGATGGGTTGTGTGCCTAGAAACTTCGTCAGTTTTCGAGCGGCAATCTAAACATCTAAAATACTTATAATCCTTTCAGGTCAGTGAATAGGCTTAGGACTCCTGACTAAAGACTAAATCCGCTGTTGTGCTTTCAAAGCCAGGTACTGATTAATCACGTTCACGGTCAACTTTTGCGGTGGTGTAAGTACGGAAAGAATGCCATGTTTATTCAGCTCTTTAACCATTAACTTTTTCTCATAGATAAATTTTTCAGCAATGGTTTGGTGGTAAATGCCCTCTATATCTTTTGCCGGTTCGGTACTCAATGCTTTTAATTCCGTGTTTTCAAAGAAAACCACCAAAAGCAAGTGGTATTTAGCTATTCTCTTTAAATAGGGAAGTTGTCTTTGCAATGCCGATAAACTTTCAAAGTTGGTGAAAAATACCAGTAGTCCACGTTGTTTCACGACAGTCCTTACCGAACTGTACAAAATTTCGAGATTGCTTTCCAGGTATCGGGTTTTCTCTTTATACAAAACATTCATGATGGTGCCTAACTGAGAAGATTTACGGTCGGCAGGAACGATTGCTCCGATCGTCTCTGATATGGTAATTAAACCTGCTTTATCTTCTTTCAGCATGGCCACTTTAGACAGTGCCACACTGGCGTTAATGGCATAATCCAGTAAGCTTAAACCTTCAAAAGGCATGCGCATCACCCTTGATTTATCAATCATGCAATAAATATTCTGGGCACGTTCATCGGTGTAGGTATTCACCATTAATGCGCTTTTTCGCGCAGTAGCTTTCCAGTTAATGGTTCGGATATCATCTCCGCCAACATAGTTTTTGATTTGATCAAACTCACTGCTTTGGCCAACTTTTCTTATTTTTTTAATGCCAAATTCTGTGAGGTAGCGCGAAACAGCCATCAATTCATATTTACCCAGATGGATAAAGGAAGGATAAACGGGTAATACTTTAGCACCATCAAAGTTATACCGTCGATTGATTAAACCAATGGGTGATGATGTGAAAATCCTGATAAAGCCAAAATCATATTCCCCGCGTTTGGTAGGCCGAAGGTTATAATGAATGGATTTAATGGCTCCAGGCTGCAAACTTAGTCTGAAATCTTTATTCCGCAGCTGAAACTGAAATGGAATTTCGTCTATTACACGAAGCTTTATTTTAAAGCCATACTTATTTTTAACCTCAATCTGAACGGGATTTTCATCGCCATTGCTTAAACGTTTTGAGGTGATTCTTTTCGCTTCAATCCCTTCCGAATTTCTGTACTGAATCAATATATCGATAAACCATAATACCAATAGCACACCTAATGCTATCTCTGGAATTTCGCCCAGCCAGGAGAAAAAGAACCTCAGCAGGAAAAGTATAATGCAAAATCCCAGTGCCGCAAACAGGCGGTCTGTCAGATAAAGGTTTGTATAATATTGCTGAAAGAATTTTTTCAAAACAGGATTGACGGTTTAATCGGTTAACATTTTTTATTGAACTACCTGGGTACCTCTATCTTTTTAATAATCTGGTGAACGATGTCGCTGGTGGTTAAACCTTCCATTTCTTTTTCAGGTGAGAGCAAAATCCGGTGTGCCAGCACAGGTACAGCTACTGCTATAATATCGTCAGGTGTTACAAAATCGCGGTTTTGAATGGCTGCCAGTGCTTTAGCACTATGCACAATCGCTAAAGATGCCCTTGGCGATGCACCCAAATATAGCGATGGATTGTTCCGGGTTTCATTTACAATTTTAGCAATGAACTCCAGTAATTTCGGTTCTACAAACAGACTCCGGATGATGGATCTGGCGTCCTGAATTTGTTGGACTGATAAAACCGCTTTAACATCTGCCGCCAGGCTTTTATTTACCAACGTGTGTTGCGCCATTAAAATAGCGGTTTCTTCTTCCAGAGAAGGATATTTAACTTCAATTTTAAATAAAAACCGATCCAGCTGCGCTTCAGGTAAACGGTAAGTTCCTTCCTGTTCGATAGGGTTTTGGGTAGCCAGCACCATAAAGGGTTCATCCATCAGGTAAGTTTCGCCATCAATGGTAACCTGCCGCTCTTCCATTACCTCAAACAAAGCCGATTGTGTTTTTGCCGGGGCACGGTTAATTTCATCTACCAGAATGATATTTCCGAAAATCGGACCTTTTCTAAATTCGAAGTCACCGGTTTTGGTATTAAATATAGGTGTTCCCAATACATCTGAAGGCATTAAATCCGGTGTAAACTGCACCCGCGAAAATTGTGCATCAATGGATTTGGCCAGTAGCTTTGCGCTCAATGTTTTGGCCACTCCCGGCACGCCTTCAATCAGGATATGTCCATCAGCCAGTAGGCCAACAATCAGAAAGTCGATTACTTGCTTCTGTCCGACGATGATATTGCCCAACACATTTCTGATTTGATCTACTGCTGCGTTTAGTACGCTTAAATCCGTGCGTGGGTTAAATTGTTCCTGCTCCATTGCGTTGCGTATTTTGATAAAACTGTTCTATACTTTGGTTTAAATTAATAAGTTCATGGTCGCTTAAATTCGCCATGGCAGGCATATTCATCATATACCTGGTTAGGGTTTTAGCCAATGGTTCATTGATGCCTGTTTTCTCCATCATCAGCTTAGCGAAATTCGCATCAATTTCATTCGTTTTGATATAATACCTGGATCGTAAATATTCCAGAAAGTAATTCATTTTCTTCATGGCAATATCCTGATTGTTTCTTTCATGGTAGTAAACACTGCCTACTACGTTTACAAATTCAACTGATGTATTTGTCATCGGATCTACAACCGGAATAATGCGTTGTTTGCGTTTGATTTCAAAAAGTACAAAAATAATCAGGCTGAAGATGGTCAGGTAATAAGCCCACTTCAATTCGGGATGTGCAAAAAATACCCTTAAAACATCAGTAGTTTCAGTCTTCTTTGCAGAGAAATATTCATCCAGAATGACTGTTTTCCTTTTTTGAAGATAACTCAGTGTCTTCGCACTATACTCTGCTCCATATTTATCCAGCAATACAAAATTTGTATAAAACCCGGGTTCTGCAATCAGAAACAGTGATCCCTTACCAAAGTTAAAGCGGATAAAATTCGGTTGCTGACTGGCATTAACGCCTAAAACTATCGTTTGCTTTGCATCAATATTGCCAAAATACTGCGTACCTATACCGCGTTCAAAGCCATAACTGGCATCGGTTTTCAAATTAGGGTTGGTGAAATTTAGCGCACTGCCATTTCTGGAGATGGTGCCGGCAGTATTGAAATTTAAGAATTTTTCGAGTTTTCCAAAATCATAACTGGCAATAAACAAATCATTCCCGGCCTGCATATATTTTTTGATCTGTTCGAACTCATATTTTTCGAAATTCACATTTTGTGCTATAATGATATAGGCAGATTGATTATACCGGCTGTTTTTAAGGGTATTGTATATGGTCTGCTGCGTTGCCTTTACACTCGCATTGGGGATGATGTCCTTTATTCTATGGTGAAGAATATAAGTGCCGTAAGGAATTTTATCAGTGGAAAGATAGGTTGGCTCCCAATTGGTAGGTACGGGCTTATTGTACTGCGCCATTAAATAGGCAAAAATCAGTATTAATCCGAGCGCGAAGTAAATTTTAAAGCTCCTCATTTTATCTGGTTGTTAAAATGGTTAAATGATTGCTTTATCGGCTCAAATTTTTGTTCGTCTATGGGGAAATCTCCATACCAGATGTAATCAAACTGAAGGGTTAACTGGCTAAAATCATTCTTTAGTTCCGGTTTGCTGATTTCCGTTAAATAATTGTAATTGGTTTTATCTGGTTGCCATTGAATCAGCTGGGCATCACTCAATTTTTTTAAAGCCCTTAAATACAGCAACCTCACGGCAAGCCGGAATTTACCCTCGCTTATTAAGCGATGTAGTTCTTTATCGTAATCTATTTCATGAATATTTTCGTTTAAAACGTCGTATGGTAAAATGGTTTCCAGCGGTTTTTTGCTGAAGATATTTTTTGCACCGATCATTTTAATAACCAGAAAAGCCAGTAAGGCAATACCCAGGCTAATAAAGAAATATTTTGACACTGAATTAGATGCTGCGCCAACAAATATTTTGCTGATCATTTTCCAGAACCACATCCAGAATCTTTCCCAAAGCGAGAGTTGCTGGCCTTCAATCTGATCATACTGAAATTCCTTTTGCTCTTTGTAATCGCTGATGGCACGTTTGTCGAACTTCGATGGCGTAATCTGGCTGCTATCGATTTTCATCTCCTGTTTCTCCTGCTTTGGTTTAGCAGCATGAGCCTGGGCTTTGCTGATGACCGGCATAAAAAAGAGTAAGCCAATAAGAAGATAATGGAGCAGAAATTTCGACATTTTAGTATTCTTCTGGGCGGGTATCAATTGGTTTTTCTGAAGTTCCGAAATTTGAGATTCTTTCCATTAAACCTACATTTTCTTTTTCCTCAATTAAATTAAAATACATGAGGGTAATGGTAATCACGGGCACAATCGTAAATACCTGGCAAAGTGACTGCAGTACAGTACTGATCAGGGTTAAGGTTAATGACATGTGTACTCCTTTACTGGAAAACATTCCGATCATACCAAATAGTGTGGTGGGCAATACAATCATACTCATACAGGCGTAAATAATAATCCACACCACAATTAAAGTTCCGAAAGTAATCCAGAAATGATCTTTGATGAGTTTAAAGCTCCTGCCGAAAGCATAAGATAAAGAGGCATTCTCAATCACCATAATCGGAAACATCAGGGCCACAAACGGGAAAAGGTAAAAACCAGGAACGAGGCAAAAGATAAAGCCTACCAGCACCATCAGCAAGAGTAAAATGGAACTGCCAAAAACCCTCCAGAAATAATATTTGAAGAATCCCCAAACTTCTTCCGTGGTGGGTGTTTGATTCCCCTTTTGTACATAAATAGCAAGGTAAGAAAGAATAGCCACCGTCATGCTGGCGTAACTGGCTAATGAAAAAATAATAGAAAGGAAATATTCAATTCCGTACAGTCCGAGTCCGGGCGAACTAGCTCCCGTACCCATGGTGTTGATTACGTTAACCGTTTTATATTGCTGCATTAACATGGTAGACATGCTGGCCAGCACAAACAGCCCGCAAAAGATAAAATAAGTTTTAATCAGTGGCTTAAAATTTTGCCGCATAAAGGTGAAGGTATCATTAATAACCTGACCAAAATCCCTTCGTTTTTTAAATTCAATATTTTCAGTCATATGAGTTGATTAGCGTTTGTTTATGATTAATTTTTGATGGATAGATAAAAACATACCAGATGATAAATGTAGCTGATGATAACAAAATCATCAGGCTGATGGCCATTGGCATTTCGGTATGGCGGGTCACAAAACTTTCAAAAAAGGCGGCTACAATAAAGATTGGGATCAGGCCCAGTACCATTTTTAATCCATTTTTTGCACCTTTTAAGGTAGATTCCATTCTGGTATAGGTTTTAGGGAAGAGAAAACTATTTCCCAAAACCAGGCCGGCAGCTCCTGCCAGAACGATGGCAGAAATTTCCAGGGTTCCATGAATCCAGATCACCAGTACCGACTGTAAACCCAGTCCTTTGCTAAAAAAGAAATATTGGAATGAACCCAGCATAATGCCATTTCTAAATAAGGAAACAACAGATCCGAATGAAAAAATAATGCCCAATATAAAGGTGTAAAGCGCAACATAAATATTATTTGCGCCTATCTGTAAAAACATCAGGAATTCATTTTGCTGTTTGTAAACCCCAAAGGGATCACCTTTTGCAATATTTTCATTGGTCATGTTTACATAACCATCGCCCATAATCAGGCGTACAAAAGTATCATCATATTTGGCAGATAAGGCACCAATGGTACATGAAATTAAAAAAAACACCAGGGCATACAGAATCTGTTTTCTATGAAGGAAAAAGATAAGCGGAAGTTCTGTTTTCCAGAAATGGAAGAATCGGTTTGATTTTTCTTTCTTGTTTTTATAAACCGACTGATGCAGTTTGGAGGCCAGCCCGTTTAAATAAGCTGTCGTTTTAGAGTTGGGATAAAATGTTTTAGCATAAGCCAGATCATTCGTTATTTCTATAAACTGATTGGCCATTTCATCAGGATTGGCATGTTGTATCGCTTCAAAGCGTTTCCATTTTTCTGTATGCTGTTTAACAAATAATGCTTCTCTCATTTAAATGGCTATCCAAATCCCGGGTTAAAATAGTTAAATTTTAACAGATACAAAAAGCGATCCATAAGATTAGTTTGCCGCAATAGAAAAAAACTGATTGTAGTTAAGCGCATTTATCCTTAAAAAAAATTATGTTTGAAATATGGATACCATCAAAATCAGTACCGCCCAGAATATAGATATTGAATATGAAATTGCCGGTTTGGGCGAACGGATTGCTGCACGGTGTATTGATCTGGCTGGTTTTGCAGTACTTTATTTTCTGGCAACCATTATCGGGTTAATTGCAGCTTTCAGCCTGTCGTCAACTGGTTTATATGTCGTACTGATTTTATATGTCGTGATGATTGTTTTTTACGATTTGGTTTGCGAACTGTTTATGAACGGACAAACCTTCGGCAAAAAGGCATTGAAAATAAAAGTCATCAGCCTGGATGGTAGCCAACCTACCTTTGGGCAGTATCTTCTAAGGTGGTTATTCAGGATGGTCGATTTTGGCATTCCTTTCGGTTGGGGAGTAGTGGCGCTGATTGCTGTGGTAGTCACTGAAAATCACCAGCGCGTTGGGGATATTCTGGCAAAAACCACACTTATTAAAACGAAACCCCGCACCGAAATTCAGAATGTGGCATTCAATTTTAGCCTGCCTGATGAATATCAGCCTGTTTTTAAAGAAGTGCTCCACCTGAACGATCGTGATATAGAATTAGTTCATGAGGTGTTAACCAGTTATTACCAAACCGGAAACCCTGAGCTGATTTATACTATGGCTGCCAAAACCAAAGCACATATTCTGGTTAATATCCCTGCCGGGATGAATGAATTGCAATTCCTGGAAACGGTGTTAAAGGATTATAGCCACCTGACTTCAAACATGAGTGTTTAACCAGCTTATTGGATAAACATTTTATAGATATAAGAAATCATAACGAAATTCCCTACAATCAGCATAAGTGTTTTAAGCACCAATGATTGATGTTTGACCGGAAATTTATACAATATTCCGGCTGTCAGGAAAAGAAATATTAGTGGAATCGTAGGAGGATAAAGCATCCAGCTGGTTTCAAAGTCACCTTTGCACATTGCAATCAATGATCGTTGAAAACCACATCCGGGGCAATCAATTCCCGTCAGTGCTTTAAAAGGGCAGGTTAATAAATGATTTTGCAGCCAATCAAAAAAGCTGATTGAGCTGCAAAATATAAATGTCATTGTAATCAATTGAGTTTAAACATTACCCTGACCATCATTCGGATTTTGTTTATTCCCGAAAGGATCATTAGGGTTGTTGAACGGATTATTTGGAGTATTAAACGGGTTGTTCGGGTTATTGAAAGGATTGTTTCCGAAACCACCGTTTTGCGCTTCAGCTGCAGATGGGCCTAAGTATTTAGCATCTCCAAAACCTAAAATCGGCCAGAAAATGTATGGAAATAGAAGCATTCCAACAGTAAAGCCTTCTGATTTACCAAAGCTTTTGCTTACCAAATTGTATAGCCATACGATAAAAACAAAATTTACACAAGGAAGGATTAACCAAAGCACCCAGATCATTGGTTTTCCAACAATTTCAATCATTACAATAAAATTGTAAATCGGAATGATTGCCGCCCAGCCAGGTTTCCCGGCTTTCTCAAATACTTTCCACATACCAACCACCCATAGTACAATAATCGCCAGGTATAAGATGACCATACCCGTACCAATTCCCGCGGCTATTCCGCTTGCTTCATACTCATTCATAATTTTCTGTTTTTTTAAGGTTTTAGATTTAAATAGTTAAACTAAAGTAAAATTTTTATTTACAATTACCTAACTATTTGTCTGATTAGTCCAGTGCTTTTAAAACCTTTGGGGATAATTCAGCAGCCCAGCTGGCATACATTTTACCACTGGGATGTAAGCCATCTTTAGCTATGAGCCCTAAATCTGTAGCTGCATTTCTTGAAGCAGGTGTAATATCGGTATAACTCACGCCAGCCGCCAGCGCGATAGATTGATTAACGGCATTAAATGCATCAATTTCTTTTGCAATGGTGTTAATGTCTTTACCTGAACCTTTTCCAAAAGGAGTACTGCCCCAATCGGGGATAGAAACCACAAAAACACGATCTTTTCTCCCGCTGGCAAAAGCAATTGCGTTTTGTAACAATGCGGAGAACTCTTCTTTATAACGCTCAATCGGGTAACCTCTATATTGATTATTCACCCCGATTAATAGCGTAACGAAGTCATATTTTTTTTGAATATCAGCCTGCTTAATGGCGCTTTGCAGTTCATCGGTAGTCCAGCCCGTTGTGGCAATAATTCTTGGAGATGATACATCTAAATTTTTTGCGCTTAATAAGTCTTGTAGCTGAAAAGGAAAGGATTCCTGTGGTGCCACAGCTTCGCCAATGGTATAGGAATCACCCAGGGCCAGGTAAGATAGTTTTTCTTTAGGTACAGGCGTGGTGACGGCTGGTGTGGTTTGATCAGTAGATAACATGCTTTTTTTTGTAGTGCTAGCCCAAGTTAGCAAAGAAAATAAAATAACCGGAAACAAAACTTTCATGCTCTTATGTACGCAAAACCAATTACAGGGGTTTTGAAATGATCAGGATTGTTTTTTGGATGTAGTTATATGAGTTTCATTTTAAAAAGATCAGCAATGTGCTGCTTCAATTTACCCTTTACCGCTTCCATATCCAATTTATAGCCCAGTTCTTTTTCTAAAGATGTCACTGCTTTATCATCAATACCACAGGGTACAATGTTCTTAAAATAATCCAGGTCTACATTTACATTAAAGGCAAAGCCGTGCATGGTTACCCAGCGACTGCAACGAACGCCCATGGCGCAAATTTTTCGTGCTTTTTCATTGTCTGCATCCAACCATACACCAGTATAGCCCGGGTAGCGGCCAGATTCAATACCATAATCTTTTAGGGTTAAAATAACAGCTTCTTCAAGCGTGCGGAGGTACAAATGGATATCAGTAAAAAAATTATCCAGGTCCAGAATCGGATAACCCACAATTTGCCCGGGCCCGTGATAGGTAATGTCTCCTCCACGGTTAATTTTATAATAAGTAGCTTGTTTTTCTATAAGACCGTCTTCATCCAGTAATAAATTGTCTGGATGTCCGCTTTTACCTAAAGTATAAACATGAGGGTGTTCGTTAAAAATAAGGTAGTTAGGTGTAGGCAATTGCGTACCATTAACCCTGTTTTCGGTTTTCAGGGCTACTGTTTTATTCAGCAGGTTTTCCTGCCTGTCCCAGGCATCCTGGTAATCAGTTAAACCCCAATCGATAAATTGGGTAGGTACCCGTTTAACTTCCAGGGCTTTTTCTTCCAACTCACTCATTTTTATCAAATTTTACGCTTTGTTTGCCACATAACCCAGCATATAACCGTCATTAGTTTTAAAGTAATTAACCGTTAATTCCCTGGTGCCTCCCGGTAACTCCACCAGGGCATTTAAATTTCCTTCAGCCTTTAGCTTAAAAGGTTTAATATGAATATCTCTTTTAAATTCGAGTCCTTTTTTGCCATGCCATTTATAGATGGCTTCTTTAGCACACCAGGCTACATAGAGGCCTTCTGTATTGTTGCCAATTTGCTTCTGGGCAAGTTCAATGTCGCTCAGAAATTTATGTTTAATGCTTTTAATCTTATGTTTAATCAGTTCAATATCTACACCAACGGCAAATTCCTTACTAATGATCACTGCAGCATAATCATAAGAGTGACTTAATGAGATCTGATAATCAGAATTTACCAGGTAGGGTTTGCCGTCATCATCGAACTGGCAATCAATATAATCGGCTGTATTGAGCATTTTCCGCAGCAAAAGCCGCGTACTTAGCCAATGCAAGAGCCTTTTGCCGTTATTGAAGGAAGAAATAATATCGCGTTCGTGTTGCTTGAGTTGGAGGCCGGCCAACATTTCTTCCTCGGTTTCTTCAATTTTCCAGATGGCCAGAACCGAATGGTCATCAAGATTTTTATTATAAACTATTGGCATCTATAAAATTGGAGATTGGCATGCAACATTATCTTAATTTATTAATAATTTAGGCCAAAAATACGCATAAAAATGATATTATCTGACAAAAGGATATTGGAAGAAATTGATAAGGGTACCATTATCATTGAGCCTTTTAAACGCGAATGCCTGGGAACTAATTCATATGACGTTCATTTAGGCAAATACCTGGCTACATATAAAAGCCGCATTTTAGATGCAAAAGCACATAATGAGATCGAACATTTTGAAATCCCGAAGGATGGTTATATCCTCCATCCCGGTACGCTGTATTTGGGGGTAACCCTGGAGTATACCGAAACACATAGCCATGTGCCTTTTCTCGAAGGAAAAAGCAGCACCGGCCGGCTGGGTATCGATATCCATGCTACCGCTGGTAAAGGGGATGTTGGTTTCTGCAATACCTGGACTTTGGAGATATCAGTTGCACAACCGGTGAAGATTTATGCCGGCATGCCCATCGGGCAATTAATCTACTTTGTAGTGGAAGGAAACATTGAAACCATGTACAATACAAAGGGCAATGCAAAGTATAATCATAAAACAACCCGTCCCGTAGAAAGTATGATGTGGAAGAATAAGTTCTAAGCTAAAATTCATAATACCTTCATTATTATATGCCTTGAGTTTTGTACCTTGAGGCATATTTTTATTATAGCTTTCTTAAAATGAAATTAAGCATCAGGCTCGTTCTCAGTTTTCTGTTGATAATCCTTGGCTTTTCAGCCTTTAAAATGGACGATGATCCGTTTACACAGCTACTGAAGAAGCTGGAAGATTATACCAACAAATATCCGCAAGAGAAAGTGCATCTTCATTTAGATAAGCCTTATTACGCCATTGGCGACGATATCTGGTTCAAGGCCTATGTTTTAGATGCCAAATCTTCGGCACCATCAGCCTTAAGTGAAATACTTTATGTAGAGTTGATTAACGAGAAAGATTCTGTTAAAAAGCAGCTGAAACTGCCTGTAGTGGGTGGCATTACCTGGGGGGATTTTAAACTTGCTGACACGCTTTCTGAAGGCAATTACCGCATCAGGGCTTATACCAATTACATGCGGAATTTCGGCACAGCCTTTTTCTTCGACAAAAGTATAAAAATTGGAAATAGCTGGGCAAATAAGGTTTTCACTGACACACAATACGATTTCAAAAGAGAAAATAATACGGATAAAGTTACAGCAACCATTCATTTTGAGGATAAAGTAGGTTTAGCTTATAAAAACAGTGAGGTAAGTTATGATGTACAGCTGGATTATAAATCAGTTGAAAAGGGAAAAACAAAAACGAATGTAAATGGTGATGCCGTAATTACTTTTGTAAATACAACGGCAAATTCAAATAAATCAGGGAAAATTATAGCCACCATTACGCTGGATAATAAGCAGAAAGTGGTAAAATCAATCCCCATTACATCTACTTCAAATGATGTTGATGTTCAGTTTCTGCCCGAAGGTGGAAATTTAATAGAAGATTTGCCGCAGAAGATCGCCATTAAAGCGGTAAATGCCGCTGGCCACGGTGAAAATGTAAAAGGAACAATCGTTGAGGATAAAGGGGCGGAAGTCACCGCTTTTGAAACCACATACCTTGGGATGGGCAACTTTATTTTTAATGCCCAGGCCGGTAAAGTATATACCGCTAAAATCAAGTTTGCCGATGGTTCTTCAAAGGATATTAAAATGCCGTTAGCGCAAAAAAGCGGTTATGCCATTGCGATTAATAATTTAGATACAGCAAAAGTTTCCCTTAAAATTATGTCAAGTGCTGATTTGGTTAACGGAGCAGAGTTAAAAGTAGTAGGACAGCAAGCCGGAAATATATGCTATGTATCTAAAGCAAAAATGGATAAACAGGTGCTGATGGCTAACATACTGAAGAAGAATTTACCAAGTGGCATTGTACAATTCACCCTTTTCTCCGCTACTAATGAGCCTGTAGCAGAAAGACTGATTTTTGTGAAAAATAAAGCAGATCAACTGGATATCGCTTTAAATACGACAACAGTCTCAAACAATAAAAAAGCAAAAACAACGGTAACGTTCGATGCTACAAATCAGCAAAAGCCCGAGGTGAGCAGTTTCTCTGTGGCAGTTACCAATGCCAGTAAAGTCGCTCCTGATGAGGACAATGAGACCAATATTTTAACCTCATTCCTGTTAACTTCAGACCTTGCCGGCTATGTGGAAAAACCAAACCATTATTTTTTAAAAGATGATGTTGCTACGCAAAAAGAACTCGATAATTTACTGCTCACACAGGGATGGAGAAGATTTTTATGGAAAAATGTGATCAGTGGAGTTGGTCCTTCCATAACATACGGTGCAGAAAAATCTTTAGCCATATCCGGTACCATTATGAAGGGAAACAAACCGGTTGCCGGTGGAAAGGTGATGTTAATGGCTACTAAAGGTTCAACTTTTATCATAGATACGGTAACCAATGCAGAAGGTAAGTTTGTTTTTGATCACCTGAGTTTTGGAGACAGCACCAAATTTGTGGTACAGGCCCGCACTAAAACAGAGCGGAAATTTGTAGATATTAACATCGATATGGTGCCAGGTCAGGTGGTTACAAAAAGCAAAAACAGCCCTGATATAGAAATCAATGTCAATAACAGCCTGATGAAATACATTAAAGAAAGCGATAACTACTTTAATGAAATGACACGTTTAGGCTTATTGGGCAGAACCATTAAACTGGATGAGGTGACGATTACAGAAAAGAAAAATCCGGCTAAAAATTCAGCGAATTTAAATGGTGCAGGTCGTGCAGATTTTATCATGACCAGTGAAAATTTATCAACCTGTATTACCTTATCGCAATGTTTGCAGGGCCGTTTGCCTGGGGTGATTTTCAGGGGAAGTGTGCCATACCTGATGAGAAGCCAGAATACGCCCATGTCAATTGTTTTAGATGGGATGCGGGTAGAATCCGAATTTCTGGATAATATCGTTCCGAATGATGTGGAATCTATAGAATTGTTAAAAAGTATCGGCAACACGGCAATTTATGGTTCGCAAGGCGGGGGCGGTGTGCTGGTTATTACCACTAAAAGAGGCGGGGGAACATCCAATTACAACCGTTATGCACCTGGAATCGTAAGTTTAAATCCAAAGGGATTCTCGGTTTCGCGGGTGTTCTATTCTCCACAATATAATGAGGATGCAACAAATAACAAAGGCAAAGATTTAAGAACAACCATTTATTGGAATCCTCAGGTCATCGCACAGCAGGATGGAAAAGCCAGGTTTGAGTTTTACAATGCTGATGAACCCGGATCATACCGAATGGTCATTGAAGGTTTAGATGCCTCCGGTCATCTGGCAAGAAAAGTGTATACTTATGAGGTTAAATAAATAAAAATAGATAAATTTGGTTATTATGCAAGCATAGTTTATTTTTTCAGTGCTTGATGTTCAAATCCTGATACTATTAATATGAATACAATTAAAGTAAGTGTAAAAGACCGCCTGGCTACCATTACCCTCGATAAGGGGAAATCAAACGCACTGGGTCGGGAATTAATTTCCGAACTGGATGATATGCTTAAAAATATTGCTGCTGATGACAATATCGGTGGTGTCATCTTAACCGGAAAAGCACCATTTTTTTCTGCAGGTTTAGATTTAGTGGAACTTTATGGTTACAATGAAGCCGAAGCAAAATCATTTTTTCAACTCTTTTTTAAATTTACAGCAAATCTGGTGGCCTTTAAAAAGCCGATGGTTGCCGCAATTAGTGGGCATAGCCCCGCAGGAGGTTGTGTAATCGCTTTGGCCTGCGATGCAAGAGTAATGGCTGAAGGTCAATACATCATCGGACTGAATGAGGTGCCTGTAGGCATTATCGTTCCGAATAGCATTTTTCAATTGTATTCCTTTTGGATTGGAAAAGGAGAAGCTACCCGCAGTTTATTAACAGGGAAGTTATTTAGTCCGGAAGAAGCTTTAAAGGTTGGCTTGATTGATGAGCTGGTTAAGAATGAAAGCCTGCTTACTGCGGCTGAGCGGAAAATTAAAAAGTTTATGGAACAGGAAAGCAATACCTGGTCGCAAAGCAAGCTCAATATCCGTGAAGAATTAATTGCAGCGATGACTGCCGATCAATCTGTTACGTTAGAAAAGATCTTGGCACAATGGTGGTCGCCTGGTACAAGGCATATTTTAGAGACCATTCTGGCCAATTTACAGCGTAAATAGCCTGGATTTGAGGTATTTGGTGTCAATGATTGATTCCCCACCTTGGCAATTTACCAGTGCAAACAATTTAGCGATTAAACAACTCACAAAACTCAACTCACCAACTTACCCTCATATGTTAAACTACAACTCACCCATGCTCAGAGAAGATGCTTTAAAAGGAAAAACCATTGTCATTACCGGTGGCGGAACGGGTTTGGGGAAAGCAATGGGCATTTATTTTCTTAAGTTAGGTGCTAACCTGGTCATCACCAGCCGGAAGCAGGAAGTTTTGCAGAAAACAGCTGATGAGATGGAAGAAAAAACCGGCGGAAAGGTGTTAGCTGTTGCCTGCGATGTTCGTGATGCAGAACAGGTGGATCATGTACTGGCGAAAACACTGGAACGGTTTGGGTCTGTTGATGTATTACTAAATAATGCTGCGGGAAATTTTATTTCGCCTACAGAGCGTCTGTCAGCCAATGCTTTCTCCTCAATTATTGATATCGTTTTAAAAGGTACCGTAAACTGTACTTTGACTTTCGGGAAACACTGGATCAAAGAAAAGCAAGCGGCTACGGTTTTAAATATTGTAACCACCTATGCCTTCACCGGTTCGGCCTATGTAGTGCCTTCTGCCTGTGCAAAAGGTGGTGTCTTGGCATTAACCAGATCGCTTGCGGTAGAATGGGGAAAGTATGGTATAAGAACAAATGCTATTGCGCCAGGACCATTCCCAACAAAGGGCGCATGGGAAAGATTGTTGCCAGGCGATTTAGCTAAAAAGTTTGATTTTAAAAACCGGGTGCCACTTAAAAGGGTAGGGGAACATCAGGAACTGGCTAATCTTGCTGCCTTCCTTGTCAGTGATTTTTCTGGATATATTAATGGAGAAGTGATTACCATTGATGGTGGTGAATGGCTTCAGGGGGCCGGACAAATGAACGGCCTGGAAGCCATTCCAAATGAAATGTGGGACATGCTGGAACAAATGACCAGAAGCGCTAAAGGAAGTTAAGCTTTAAGACTAAAGCGAAAAGCTGAAAGTTTATTTTTATGTGTGGTGAGGTAGAGATCTGATTTCAGAAAAATCGACTAAATACTTACCTCCCGATACTTAAATCTTAATACTTTATACTCATATACTGATACGCACATCTTGCTGCTAAAATATTATCTTTGCCCATATGAATATCTTACTTTTAGGTTCAGGCGGCAGAGAAAGTGCATTTGCCTGGAAAATGAGCCAGTCTGCGCACTGCGATAAATTAATTATTGCACCCGGAAACGGTGGTACCGGAATTTATGGTACTAATATCAACATCAACGTAAATGATTTTGATGCCATAAAAAAGATTGTTCTGACTGAAAACATCGGATTGGTGGTAGTTGGTCCGGAAGAACCTTTGGTAAATGGTATTCATGACTTCTTCCTGGCTGATCAGGCCATTGCACATATCCCGGTTATCGGGCCTAAAAAGGAAGGTGCAATTTTAGAAGGAAGCAAAGATTTTTCTAAACAATTTATGGATCGCCATGGTATTCCAACGGCCGCTTCAAAATCTTTTACCCCCCAAACTTTAGCAGAAGGTTTAGCCTACCTGGAAACGCATGCATTGCCTGTGGTTTTAAAGGCCGATGGTTTGGCTGCGGGTAAAGGGGTTCTGATTTGCACAGAAACAGTTGAAGCTCAGGAAGAGCTAAAATTAATGCTTGGTGGTAAATTTGGTGCTGCCGGTGCAACTGTTGTGATCGAAGAATTTCTAAGCGGCATTGAACTTTCCGTATTTATTTTAAGCGATGGCGAACATTATATCACCCTGCCTTCAGCGAAAGATTATAAAAGAATTGGCCTGGCTGATACCGGCTTAAATACAGGTGGTATGGGCTCAGTTTCTCCCGTTCCATTTGCCACGCCTGATTTTCTGCAAAAAGTTGAAGAACGCATTATCAAGCCTACTGTTGAAGGCTTAAGAAAGGATCATATCGATTATACAGGCTTTATTTTCTTCGGATTAATTAAAGTAGGTGATGATCCATTTGTAATTGAATACAATGCCCGCATGGGAGATCCGGAAACGGAAAGTGTTATTCCCCGCATTGAGAATGATTTAGTAGAACTATTCCTGGCCACGGCCAACAAACAGTTAAACCAGGTTGATCTGATTATTTCCGGGCAAACGGCTGCAACTGTAATGATTGTTGCCGGTGGTTATCCTGGTGAATATTTAAAAGGTAAAGCCATCAGCGGCATTGAAAACCTACGTCATTCCACTGCTTTTCATGCTGGTACGCTTTTAGATAACGATGTCGTAAAAACGAATGGCGGCAGGGTAATTGCCATTACCAGCTTGCAGGAAGATTTATTTACTGCTTTACAATCAGCCACTGCTGATGCCGGTAGAATTTACTTTGACGGGAAATATTTCAGGGAAGATATCGGATTCGATTTAGTTTAATCCTTTAAAATAAAAATACCCCAACTACCCAGGTCATTTAATTTAAATCTGTGTAGTTGGGGTTAGTTTTGAAGCCGTAAAACTTATTTAGACTTGCTTCCCAGTAATTCCTGAAGCTTATCCTGTAAGGCCTGCTCTCTTAATCCTTTTGCTATAATTTTTCCAGTGGGATCAATCAGGAAGTTTGCCGGAATGGATTGAATGCCATACATTTTAGCCACCTCGTTATCCCAGAATTTTAAATCTGATACCTGAGTCCAGGCTAGTTTATCGTCAGCAATGGCCTTTAACCAAGCTTCTTTTTTGCCTGGACGATCTAAGGAAACGCCCAAAACAGTAAATCCTTTATCCTTGAATTTATTGTACGCAGCTACTACATTTGGATTTTCCTGACGACAAGGACCACACCATGATGCCCAAAAATCAACCAGTACGTATTTACCTTTAAAATCTGATAATTTCACCGGTTTGCCGGCAGTATCTGCTTGTGTAAAATCCATCGCCATTGCACCAACAGCAGTTTTTCTTCCAGCTTCAAATAACTGTGTAAGTTTTTTACCGGCAGGGCTTGATTTTAATTCTGGTGATAAAGTAGAAAATGCCTTCTCTGCGGCGGCTGCCTGATCAGGGTCGCCAGATAATTGACCGATGGCACTTAAACTGATATATGATTTTGGATTTGCATTTGCAAACTGTAATAAAAGTGGTGTTAAGCCTGCAGCTGCTTTATCATAGCGGGCGCTTAAAGCTTCCATTTTTTCTTTGTTTTGTTTTTCTTCAGCAGTATAGCCATTGTATTCTGCATTAATCGCCATCAGCTGATCATTCACGGGCTTTGTCAATGCCTTTAATTTCTTTGCATCATCATTAACAGGCGAACCACTGATGGTTGCGTTTTTTAGAGAATCTGCAGCAGCTAGCTTGATGTTTCCTGGTTCTACATAGATAGATAAACCATCTAGTTTTTCACCTTGTGCCGGACGGTTAACATAAGGGTTCTTATTCAGATATAAACTTCCTTGTGCCGGGCTGGCAACTGTTCCCTTAAATGCAAAAGCACCATTGGTTACCGTAGTAGAATCGGTAATGTTTTTGCCGTCATTCTGATAAATCAAATAGATTTTATCGCCGGTTTTCAGGCCTTTAATTTCGCCATTCAACGCAAATGGTTTTTGCGCAAGTGCTGCCAGTGGCAATAATGCCATCGCAGAAAATAGTATTTTTTTCATAAGTTAATTTGGTTCAACTGAATTCAAATATAGTGATATTGTATTCCTTAAACGAAAAGGGGTAAATAAAATTATGATAGCTTTTGATAGGTTCTCCACCATAAATCGGGTATTTCTCCGTTTACGGCAGTTTGGTAATCATCATAGCGGCATGGCACTAAATGATAGCGTTCATTTTTAGATTGGCCCGATGGATAGGGTACCTGCATCCACCAGCGGTCGGATTTTTTGCTTTTCACAAACATCATTTCACCCGAGCCATCTTTCAGGCTCGTTCTGTAAATCATGAATTGTGATTTTGGGGTAAGCGGAAAATCTTTTTTGCGGGCATAAAATCCATCTACAAAATACCAAACCATCTGCGCCAGTAAAAAGGCCGTCTGTCCGTTATTGTCGTAGGCCGGATTAAATTCATAAAAGCCAATAGAGGTGAGCTTATCGTTCATGCCTGCATAACGCGAAATCCGGCAGGCTTCCTCACCATCAAAACCATTTGGCGTGGCGTTCGCATTGGCTGCCGCATCGGCAGCGCGTATGGCACCCAAATCAAAACTGATCATGTTCGCATTGCGGATAATCGGTTCAGTTAAAGTAATGTCCTGGGCAAATTCACCTAAACGGTGTACATCGAAATATAATTTGTCCATCACGCTTAAGCTTTCCTGATTAACAAAGTAAGTTTGATAACCTATATTGCTGTAGTTAAATAAAAAGTTAGGCTGATGTAGAAAAATCTTATTGAGATAGCAATCAGAGCGGGTTTCAATGCCCTCACTTTCATCATCACCAATGTCGAATTGATTATCAATCACCACCAGGTCTACCTTTTGCTCCAGGTCTTCGTAACCTAAATATTGCGCATAGGTTAAATCCTGCCCGCCACCAATAATAACAGGAATAATATCCTTTTTGATCAACTCGGAAACCACCATTTTAATGGCAATATAGGTGTCGGCGATGGTTGCACCATGTTTAATGTTGCCCAAATCAACTATTTTGCTGGCAAATGCACCTTCGTTTAATTTGTAGAATTTCTCCCTGAAATAATCAGGTGCCAGGGCACAACCTTCATTGTTTACGGCGCCTCTTCCATCAAGCACACCAATAATGGCTAAATCATAGGTCTGTGCTTCAACATCAGGAAAGGTAGTGGTGTAAACATGTGCTTTTAATCCCAGCTGGCTGGTAAAAAAACCTTGTTTGGGGGTGAAACTATCGGGGTTTACCGGGGAAAAGAAATCCGTTAACGACATATATTTAAAACTCTCGCCCCAAATATCTATTTTTGAATGCGTATTTCCACATATAGCTCAAAAAAAATAAAATGATACTGGTAACCGGAGGAACAGGATTTTTAGGCGCCGAATTAATCAAACAGTTAACCCATCAGGGGTTGGCTGTTCGTGCTTTGAGAAGAGAAAAGTCTAAAATTCCTGATTCACTAAAAGAAAATGTAAGGGTTGAATGGTTTACAGCAGATATCAATGAGCCATCTACCCTTGAAGAGGCATTTTCAGGTATTACCCAGGTTTACCACTGCGCTGCATTTGTATCACTTAATTCGAAACATAAAAAGCAACTCTTTCATGTTAATATAGATGGTACTTCAAATGTGGTCAATCTTTGTATGGAGAACAAGTGCCGGCTGTTGCACGTCAGCTCCGTTGCAGCTTTAGGTATTGCCAAAAAGGGAAAGCAGATTGCTGAACAGGATTTCTGGGCATATGATTCCAAAACACATGCTTATGGGCTTTCCAAATATGAAAGTGAAATGGAGGTGTGGCGGGGCATTAACGAAGGACTTGATGCTGTAATCGTCAATCCTTCTGTAATTATGGGGAAAAATGCAGGTTTTGAAGGCAGCGGCGCTATCTTTAAACTGGTAAAGGAGGGTTTTCCTTTTTATACCAATGGTGCATCAGGTTTTGTAGATGTAGAAGATGTAGCGCAATCGATGATCTTGTTAATGGCTGCTGAAGTTTCCGGCGAACGTTTCATTATCTCTTCTGGCAATATGCATTACCAGGAATTATTTACGCAGATTGCACAGGGTTTTGGCGTAAAGCCTCCTGCTAAGGAAGCTAAGCCATGGATGCTTGGCCTGGCCTGGAGGGCGCTCCGTCTGATATCCGTATTTACCAGGCAGGAACCATCTATTACCAAAGATACCGCGAGCAGCAGCATAACATTAAGTTATTATGATAATCATAAAGTGGTGCAGCAAACCGGCATACATTTCAAACCGGTAAACCAGATCATCACTGAAATTACCCAATATTTAAAATAATGCCTAAACAGAAAGCATACTACATTATCGATTTTGACAGCACTTTTACCCAGGTAGAAGCATTAGATGAACTCGCCAGGATCTCTTTAAAGAACCACCCGGATAAAGAGGCTATTTTCCAAAAAATAGAAGATTATACTAATTTTGCTATGGAAGGAAAACTGTCGTTTTCAGAAAGCCTGGCACAACGCGTAAAGCTTTTGGAAGCTAATGAAGAGCACCTTAAATTGCTGATCAAACACCTGAAGAAAAAAGTATCTACGTCTTTTTCCCGCAATGCCGAATTTTTTAAAAAGCATGCTGATGATGTACTAATCGTTTCTGGTGGTTTTAAAGAATTCATCACGCCGGTGGTAAGTCAGTACCATATCAAAAAGGAAAATATTTATGCCAATACCTTCGTAACTACAGGTGACGGAAAAATTATTGACTACGATCATGCCAACCCTTTAAGTGAAGAAGGAGGGAAGGTAAAGTTGTTGCAGCATCTGAAATTAGAAGGTATGCTGTTTGGCATTGGCGATGGCTACTCCGATTTTCAATTGCGGGAAAGCGGGCTGATTAATAAATTTTTTGCCTTTACTGAGAATATCGCCCGTGAAAGTATCGTGGCAAAAGCGGATCATGTAACACCAAGTTTCGACGAGTTTTTATATGTTAACGATTTGCCCCGTGCAATTTCTTATCCGAAAAACAGAATCCTTTGCCTGGTTATCGGGGATGTTGATCCGGCAACCATTACCATCTTAAAGAATGACGGACTTGCTATCCGGCAGAAAACATCTTTTGAAGAAAAGTATGTGAAAGACGTGGGGATGATGATCCTGGCAAATGGCGAAAGGCTGACTAAAGATCAGTTGAGGGACGCTGTTAAACTCAAAACTATTGGATATTTAGGCAGTGCGAAAAACAAGATAGATTTTGATGTTTGTACCAGGCAGGGTATTGTGGTATTTGATGATCCTAAAAATAATCCGCGCAATATCGATTTTATCCCTAAACGGGTGGCAGATTTCATGAACACCGGGGCAACTTATCTCAGTAGCAATTTTCCTAATTTACAGTTGCCGAAAATTGATAAATCACATCGTTTAATCCATATCCATAAAAATGTTCCCGGGATTATGGCGCAGATCAATACGGTTTTCGCAAAACACGATATTAATATTGTCGGACAGTTTTTAATGACCAATCCGGAAATCGGATATGCCATTACTGATATCAATGCCCAATATGATAAACAATTATTTAAATCGCTTAAGAAAATTGAACATACTATAAAATTCAGGGTGTTGTATTAGGGTAGTTCCATATTTTGCTAATTATGGCTTTAGAAAGAATTTGTCAAAGCTGAAACTAAAAATCGTCATTGCGAGGAGGAACGAAGAAGCAATCTTTTCTTCTGAATAGATTGCTTCACATCATCATTAAGCCGTTGCCCTTCGCCATGTTGATGAGGCTTTACAGGTATTATTTATCCTAAAAACTGATGCTTCTTAATGCGAAATCTTTGAAAACGGCCAATGGCTTGTGATTTATAAATTCCCGCATGCCCGGAAAAAAAATATGCAGTAATGCAGGCAAAGACAATATAAACTGCAGAGTGCAAGCCGAATAATTCTGCACCCATGAAAATACAGGCCAGTGGTGTATTGGCCGCGCCGGAAAATACAGCAACGAAGCCCATTCCCGCTAATAATCCAACAGGTAATGGCATAAAAAGGCTTAAAAAACTTCCCAATGTAGCTCCGATAAAAAACAGCGGCGTAACCTCACCTCCCTTAAAACCACAGCCTAACGTTAAAGCCGTTAAAAAAAGTTTAATGGCAAAAGTATAATATGGCTCCTGTTGGGTAAATGATTCTGAAATTACAGGAATACCGAGCCCTGTATATCTGGTATTTCCGATCAGGAAAATAATCACTACCAATAAAGCACCTCCAATAAATGGCCTAAGAGGCGGATATTTTATTTTACCAAATAATTGGGATACCATATGGTTAAGCGTAGAAAAACTTCGGGCTACTAATCCAAAAATTATTCCTGATCCAAGTGATATCATCACATTTGTGAAATTCATTTCAGGCACTGATGTCATTAAATAATGCGTATGGCCCACACCCCAGGCTTTACAGGCATAGTTGGCAATGATTGCCGTAATAAAAGACGGTAAAATAGCCCGATACATTAAACCACCCAATACAAATACTTCCAGTCCGAAAATTGCTCCCGCCAATGGCGTTCCAAAAACAGATGCAAAGCCTGCACTGATGCCACATATTAGAATGATTTTTCGGTCGCCCGTTTTTAGATTGAACAGCCTTGTCAGCTGATCGGCAAAGGCTCCGCCTATTTGTACTGCCGTTCCCTCTCTTCCGGCTGAACCTCCGAACAAGTGGGTCACAATGGTTCCGGCAAAAATCAGCGGAGCCATAATTAATGGAATAACTTTTTTCGGGCTTTGGAGTTCCTCTATCAGAAGGTTGTTCCCTTTAACCACTTCTTTTCCCCAGTGATGATACGTGAAGCCAATAAGTAAACCGGCTAAAGGTAAGAAAGCAATTATCCATAAGTGCTGTTCACGGAAATTTGTCGCCCAATTCAATGTTTCTAAAAACAATGCTGATGCAGATCCTGCCGTTATACCGATAACTGCAGAAAAAAATATCCATCTGGCAATATCCAGGAACATTAAATTAAAATCTTGCTTTACGAAACGATTGACGGACAGCAGAAATCCATCTATTAAATTTTTAACAGGCATTTGAATTCAATTTTATTAAATCGTAGGAGTCATCAGCCTGTCTGGGCGGTTTTGGCGGTACCCCATCGCCTTAAGTTCAAAAGTAGAAAATTTGCTCATTTCTACAAAAATCTTTATCACCTTTGTAGCAATAAACCAAAATAATGGAATTTACACCAGAAATTAAAGATAAACTGCATCAGCTTCAGGAAAAATATACTGCAATGGGCCAGGACATGGCTTCCTACCTGGACGGGTTGCTTTATGCTGATTTCCTCACCTACTGGGATTATATCCATCTGGATACTTTGTTGAGTTTACAAAACCCAAAGACGCCAATTCCTGATGAAGAAATCTTTATCATGTATCATCAGATTACGGAGCTTTATTTTAAACTTTCCCTGCATGAATGCAGACAAATAGCCGAGCATGAACATTTAACCGTAGATTTTTTTACTGCGCGGGTAAAAAGAATAAATGCTTATTTTAATGCCTTAACCACTTCTTTTGAAGTGATGGTAGATGGCATGGAGAAGGAGCAGTTCCTGAAGTTCCGGATGTCGCTTTTGCCTGCGAGTGGTTTCCAGTCGGGGCAATACAGAATGATTGAAATTTGTGCCACAGATTTTATTCGCCTGGTAGATAAAAGTAAACGGGAGGAGTTGAGTAGCGCCACCATTGAAGCGCAGTTTGAACATATTTACTGGAAATTCGGCGCAACAGAACTGGCATCCGGAAAACAGACCCTCACATTGAAACAATTTATCAAAAAATATGCAGCACAGTTTTTACAGCTGGCTAAAGATCGGTCATTGACTAATTTCTCTGCCTTATTTCAACAGCTGCAAGCCAGCGGTGCCGATGTTTCTGCACTGGCAGCAGAATTGCGCAAACTTGATTTGTATGTCAATGTAGAATGGCCGCTGTCGCATTATAAATCTGCTGTTCGTTACCTGGAAAAAGACCCGGTTGATGTGGCGGCAACTGGAGGAACCAACTGGCAGAAATATTTGCCTCCGCGTTTTCAAAAAAGAATCTTTTATCCTTTCTTATGGACAGACGAACAAATGGAAGAGTGGGGTAAAGGTTGGGTGCTTAGTGTACTTAAAACACTCAAGAACAAAGATTAATATTTTGAAAAGCTATTAGAAAAGCCCGTTTTTTCTTAATTTGCGCAAAATAAATAATGATTGCGTTATAGAATGCCTGAATGATTGAATTTGCCTGTTGCAAACCGTCATTCATTCAAAAATCAATCATTTAAATTCAACAATAATTGAATTATTGGTTGATGGAATGATGGAACCTGCACGATCCAATCATTCACTCATTCAAAATTCATGCATTCAAAATTCAATAATATGACCGAGACCTTAGATATAAAAATCACCAAAACGGATCAAACACGTTTGAGCGTTACCGATTTTTCCCAATTACCGTTCGGTAAGGTTTTTACCGATCACATGTTTACAGCCGATTATGAAGATGGCGAATGGAAAAATTTACAAATTCTTCCATATGGACCAATTCCGATGAGCCCTGCAATTTCTGCGCTTCATTACGGCCAGGCCATTTTTGAAGGTTTAAAAGCTTATCGCCAGCCGGATGGAAAAATCAGTGTTTTCCGTGCTGACAAAAATTTTGAACGTTTTAATAAATCTGCCGCTAGAATGTCTATGGCAACCATCCCTGAAGAGATTTTTATGCAGGGCCTGGCTGCGTTAATTGCCGTTGACGAAAAATGGGTGCCGGATCAGGAAGATTATGCGCTATATATTCGTCCGGTAATGTTCGCCACAGATCCTTATTTGGGCGTAAGGGCATCTGATTCTTATAAATTTGCTTTATTAACCACCCCAACTGGACCATACTACAGTTCTGCGCTGAAAGTTAAAATTGAAAATGAATTTACCCGTGCAGATGAAGGCGGAGTTGGTTTTGCAAAAACTGCCGGAAACTATGCCCGTTCGTTATATCCATTCGAACAGGCGCGTAAAGAAGGTTTTGATCAATTAATCTGGACGGATTCTATTGCACATGAATATATTGAAGAAGCCGGAACAGCGAACTTAATGTTTGTAATGGATGGGAAACTGGTTACACCATCGGTAAGAAGCACGGTTTTAGACGGCGTTACCCGCGATACCATCATTAAACTGGCTAAAGCAGCGGGGATTGAGGTAGAAGAACGCAGGGTTTCAGTTCAGGAAGTGATTGAAGGTATTCAGAACGGGAGTTTAACAGAAGCCTTTGCTGCAGGAACTGCGGCTACGGTAACACATGTAGGACAGATCGGTTATAAAGGAGAAATCTACCAGTTAACTGATCCATCAACCAGATCAGTTTCAAATGGCATTGCTAAACAGTTGAATGATATCCGTTATGGTTTGGCACCTGATAAATTTGGCTGGAACTGGGTTTTATAATTCCATTCATCACCAGGAAAATAATCCCGGCACAGCATCTGTACCGGGATTATTTTTTACGCCTTCCAGCTTCAATTATTTATCCAAAATGACTACACCTTTCGCTTCGAAAGCCAGTTCCTTTTTAGGATCAGTAATTTTCGCTACTTCTTCGGGCGATTTTTTAGCATCTTCAGCATAGTGCCGTAAAGTTTCTACAGAGATGGTTTGTTTTTTGGCTAAACCATCCAACACTACATTCTTGCCTATAATATCCATTGGCATAAAAAAAGCATAGTCTTTAAATGTCACACGCATGGGTTCACCATTAGGCATTTCCAAAGTCATCCAGCAGCCTTTTTTCTTACACACATCAACCACTTTGCCCTGAATCTTCATGTCTGCTGTAGTTTTATTTCCCATTGCAGCCTCCATTTTGGCAGCAGGTTTAACGTTACCCATTGTTACTTCCGCTCCAAATTTCTGGCCTGTATATGCCGTTTGTGAAAAGCCGGTAAGAGCGAAAAGGCAAAAACCCAGGCCTAAAATAATTTTTTTCATTGGGAATATTTTTAAAGTTTGACGCGGTTATTTATCTGATTTAAAGTTATCTAAAATTTAGTGGAATTGTATAAATAAAAAAATCCCCGTTAGGTATGGCTAACGGGGAAAATCATCCCTAGTGTTATCAATCACATCCCATGATGAACAACAAAACAACTCAGGCAAAGGTTAAACCAGAACCATAAAAATAATTTAAATATTTTTTAAATACCTGATTATTAATTATTTATTTACTCCTTAAAGGGGTTGATAAATTTTTTAAAATTAAAATCTGGGGAATTTGATGATCAAAATGTGGAAAATTCGTTGCATAAATTCCACTATCGTATAGCTATTACTTAACCGAAAATCATCCCGAAAACTTCTTCAATTTTACTTACGGCTTTAATTTCCAGGTGATATTTAGCAATGTCAATTCCTTTCAGGTTATATTTTGAAATGTAAATGGTTTCGAAACCCAGTTTATCAGCTTCGGCAATACGTTGTTCAATCCGGTTTACTGCCCTGATTTCTCCTGATAAGCCAACTTCAGCGGCAAAACAATTCTTGGATGAAATGGAAATATCCTGATGGGAGGAGATAATCGCAATCAGCACAGCCAGATCAATTGCGGGGTCTTCCACCCGGATGCCACCTGCAATATTTAAAAAAACATCCTGGGTACTTAACCTGAAGCCGCAACGTTTTTCCAGTACGGCTAAAAGCATGTTCATCCGTTTGGTATCAAAGCCGGTAGCAGATCGTTGTGGCGTACCATAAGCAGCCGCACTTACCAATGCCTGTGTTTCAATTAACATCGGGCGTGCACCTTCCAGCATCGCTGATATCGCAATGCCACTTAATTCTTCATCGCGCTGCGAGAGGAGTATTTCAGAAGGATTAGATACTTCCCTTAAGCCACTTCCCTGCATTTCATATATTCCCAGCTCAGCTGCGGCCCCGAAACGGTTTTTAATCGACCTCAGGATCCGGTAAACATGATGCCTGTCGCCTTCAAACTGTAAAACAGTGTCTACCATGTGTTCCAGGATTTTCGGTCCGGCAATGGCGCCGTCCTTGGTAATATGGCCGATCAGAAAAACCGGTACACCGGTTTCTTTCGCAAAACGAAGTAACTCTGCAGTACATTCCCTTACCTGTGACACACTTCCCGGAGTAGAATCAATATGAGCTGAATGTAAGGTTTGAATAGAATCTACCACCAGTATCTCTGGTTGCAGTATTTCGATTTGTTTAAAGATATTTTGGGTGGATGTTTCGGTCAGGATATAGCAGTCTGCAGACGGACTTTCTTTAATCCGCTCTGCCCGCATTTTTATTTGCTGTTCACTTTCCTCACCAGATATATAAAGAAGTTTTTTACCCTTTAAATTTAGGGCCAGTTGTAGCATGAGGGTAGATTTACCAATGCCCGGTTCGCCCCCAATCAGCACCAGTGATCCTTCTACCAAACCACCACCTAAAACACGGTCAAGTTCTTTATCGCCGGTTAAGATCCTTCTTTCTACGGATGACTGTATCTCATCAACCTTACTGGGTTTGCTTAATTTTCTCAAACTGGTTTCGGTTTTCCAGGCGGGTACAGATGTGGTGCTTTTCTCTATAATTTCTTCAACAAATGTATTCCATTGCCCACATGAAGGACATTTTCCTAACCACTTTGCTGATTCATAACCACAACTCTGACAGAAATATGCTGTTTTAGTTTTTGCCAATTGCTTTCAATTTTAGAATACGAATTTAACCTTTAGTGCGTGATTGTGCTTTTATTTTTATAAACATTTCCGGGCAGGAATAATTGATTGTTGTAGAGGAGAATATTTAAATTTATGGAGCAAATGTAAGCTTCCATCTTAAAGGCAAACTTTCCTGTCACCTCATGGGTTGTAAATGAAAGTTACATTTTGCAAAATTTGTATCTTTGTACATATTACATGGGAAAACAGAAATTTTATGATACTGCGATCAAGCAGGAGCGGGCCATATTGGTTGGTGTAATTACGCCGGGCGAAAAGGAAGAACAAACAAAAGAATATTTAGATGAATTAGCTTTTCTGGTTGAAACAGCTGGCGGTAAAGTGGAAAAGAATTTTACCCAAAAGATGTTGAAGCCGGAGCGTGCCACTTTTGTCGGTACCGGAAAGCTGGAAGAAATCAAGGCGTATGTAAAATCGGAGGAGATTGATACCGTGGTTTTTGATGATGAATTATCCCCATCTCAACTGCGTAATATTGATCGTGAACTTGGGGTAAAAGTTTTGGATCGCAGTAACCTGATCCTGGATATTTTTGCCGGGAGAGCACAAACTGCTCAGGCTAAAACCCAGGTAGAGTTAGCACAACTGCAATATGTTTTACCCCGGTTAACCGGTATGTGGACCCACCTTGAACGCCAGAAAGGTGGTATCGGGATGCGTGGACCAGGTGAAACACAGATAGAGAGTGACAGAAGGATTATCCTGAATAAAATCTCTTTACTAAAAGAGCGTTTAAGATTAATTGACAAACAGAACGAAACACAGCGTAAAAACCGTGGTCAGCTCATTCGTGTGGCTTTAGTGGGGTATACCAATGTGGGTAAATCAACCATCATGAATATGCTGTCAAAATCTGAGGTTTTTGCTGAAAACAAACTTTTTGCCACGCTGGATACGACCGTAAGAAAGGTGGTGATTGAAAATTTGCCCTTTCTGCTGTCTGATACGGTTGGGTTTATCCGCAAACTGCCCCATCATCTGGTCGAGTGTTTTAAATCTACGCTGGATGAAGTGCGTGAAGCAGATATCCTGATTCATGTGGTAGATGTTTCACATCCGAATTTTGAAGATCAGATTCATATTGTGAATGAAACCTTAAAGGATATCGGTGCAATTGATAAAGATATGATGCTGGTGTTCAATAAAATTGATGCTTATGTATCGCCGGAAACTGAAGGAGATGATGACGATGGCAAATTAAGTCTTCACGATTTCAAAAAAAGCTGGATGAGCCATGGCAAGGCCCCTGTACTTTTTATTTCAGCAACGGAAAAAGAGAACATAGAAGAGTTTAAAAATTTATTATACGATAAAGTTAAGGCTGCACATACCGCCAGATACCCGTATGATAATTTACTTTATTAATAATAAAAGATATGGAAAGTAAACGTCAGCAAAAATTTGCAGGAGTACTACAGGAAGAATTGGCACAGGTTTTTCAACGTGAGGGTGGAGCATTTTTGCCAAACACATTGGTAACTATCACCCGTGTGCGGGTATCGCCGGATTTAGCTGTAGCGAAAGTGTATCTGAGCTTTTTTAATACCAGCAACACCACATTATCCATTAATACCGTTAATTCACATGCCGGCGAGATCCGGTATAAACTGGGTGCACGGATTCGCCACCAGGTAAGGGTGGTGCCGGAACTTACTTTTTTTGTGGATGATACCAATGAGTACGTGGAACGCATGGATCACCTGTTTGAGAAAATAGCAAAGGAACCAAGACAACCAGACGAGGAAGCTGAATAATTCAAGCTGAATTAGGGTATTGTACCTCGAAAAAGATTATGCCCGCATGGTAAACCTACCTGCGGGTATTTTTTTACAGCCTGAAGATGGGGGCTTAAATAGTTTAAGTTTCCTGTTGAAAAAATGCTTGCCAGAACCCAACACTTATCACCATACCTATTAACATGAAAATGAAAACATTTGAGCAGGTTATTCACGCAAATGCAGCACATATTCAAAGTATAATTGATTTTAATGCAGATACCGATCAGCTCTTGTCCTTGGATTTTACAGCGAAGAATGTTGAACTTACCAATGAAACATTAGCAGATACAGGGATGTTCTCCAGATGGGTAGATCAGCAACTTGTAAAGCATCAGGCCCGTTATGGCATTGGAGGTTATAATGAGCATCGGACCATTTATGCCCGCAGTGCTCATTTTGATACCGAAGAAGAACCACGAAGATTGCATTTGGGTGTCGATATCTGGGCCCCTGCCGGAACAGCAATTTGCAATTTTTATGAGGCAAGGGTACATAGTTTCGCCAACAATAATCACTTTGGAGATTATGGTGCAACCATTGTACTTGCTTATGAAATGGCTGGTTATACATTTCATGCGTTGTATGGGCATTTAAGTCTGGAATCCTTGAACGGCCTGAAGGAAGGGGATTTTATTGCTGCAGGAAGCAAATTTGCCACATTAGGCGTAAAGGAAGAAAACGGGAACTGGCCACCACATTTACACTTTCAGATGATTCGGGATATGGGGAAGTGGAAAGGTGATTATCCCGGTGTATGCCGGTTTAGTGAAAGGGAAGAATACCTGGAAAATTGCCCTGATCCGAATATCATACTGGCGCTCCACCTGCATCATATGGGATCTGATTAATGCATGCTGAAACGCAGCAGTTATTTTTTACGTAAATTAGAAAATATGAAAGTGCTCACAACCATTTGCTTTGTTTTTTTTAGTGTATTTGTTTCCGCACAGGTTCAGTTCCAAGCTGGAAAGGGGAACTTTGCTGATTTTTTAAGAGAACATACCATTTACCCGGCTTTCTCCAAGGCAAATTGCATACAGGGTACAGTTAGCATCAGTTTTAAATTAGATCAGCAAGGTAAAATATACTCTTCCAAAGTTACTAAGGGTATTCTTACAGATCTGGATGAAGAAGCCCTGAGGCTGGTACGCCTGAGTAGTGGCAAATGGAAGGTGCCTTCCGGTTATGATACCACAACAGCAGTAATTATTCCGGTAAACTTCCGGCTGGAAGGCTATCAATGTGAAGGGAAATCTAAATCAGATATGGCTGCTGCAATCAGGGCCTATCAATCAGAAGAAGCATTAACCAATTCGGTGATTAATTTCTATAAAAATATAGATCAGGCGAAACCCGGGCAGGAAGTCCAGTTTATTGCCATTAAAAAACAGTTGGGGATTGATGATGATTACCTGAATTCGAGAATAGAAACAGGACTGAAAAAAATTAAGCAGGGTGATCGTCAGGGGGCATGCGAGGATTTCTTCTTTGTTAAGAATATGGGTAGCAATATGGCGGATGCTTACCTGGCTAAATATTGTAAATAAATGAAAAATACTGTCCGATTTTTCGCCTTTCTTGATCTTCTTAGCATTTTTACTGGCCAAACAATTTTGGGGAATGATTACACACCTCAATCAAATTCCCGATCAGCTGGTTTCCCAGGTTAAAGTGTGGCTTACTTTGTTTTTATTCGTGCTGCTTTTTGTTTCTGCAATAGGGTTATTCCTATCTCGCAAATTTGGGTTTATCGCTTACTATGTGCAGTTTCCCTTTCGGTTAATCGTGTGGGTTTTTTCAATAGGTTTCATTACCTTTTTGCCTGAACTGCTGAATTTAAGTGACGCCTGGTTTAACGCTCTTTTTAAAGTGTGCTTTATTGCAGAGTTCTTTAGGTTATATTATACTGTTCAAATTCATAAACGGTATTTTTAAAATCATTGTTTTCCTGCGGATGACAGGGATTAGCAGATCTGGATGCTGAAAAAATTCTTTAGTTTTAAACACAAATGAAAACATAAGTATAGATAAGGTTGCGCTAAACGCTGCATATCTCTGTTATTCATTATTTTCAATAGTTCAGGTTATAAAATTACGGTTACGGAGGCAGGTAAAATTTTAGCAGTAACTTCGTTTACTTTACCTATGTATTCTCCATCTACCTGAAAATGGGCTTTGTGTTTGGAAGATATTTTCACCTGTGAGGTTTGAAAAACTTCTATTTTTTTCGGATTAAAAGGAAGTTTGGTCAGCCAGATTTTTAAGATTTCCAGGTAGGAATAATCTTTCACCACCACAATTTCAAACAATTCATCATCAAGTTTCCCGTCAGGGTTTATTTTCAGGCCTGTACCATACATGGTTGCATTGGCAATAGCCACCATAGCTGCAGCAGATTTAATGGTTGCTCCTTTAATATTGAGTTCAATCTGCATACGTTTGTGGTTCCACAAGGCATGCCAGGTCGCTTTGGCATAACCCCACATGCCACGTTCGGGCATCGTATCAAATTTCTTTACCAGGTAGGCATTAAAACCAAGGTCTGATAAGTGAATGCAAAGCTCATCGTTCAGCTTAATAGCATGAATTTGATGCGGTTTCCCGCTGATGACCAGATCAAGTGCCAATTCAATATCTGTCGGAATACCCAATTCCTTTGCCATTCCATTTGCAGATCCGGCAGGGATAATGCCTATTGGAATGCCGGTGTTCAGCAGGCATTCTGCAACAAGTTTCAGGGTTCCGTCTCCACCAACGGCCACCACCCGGTCTGCTTTTTCCTGATTGATTTTTTCCTTTATATTTTTAAGCGAGCAATCTTTAGGAAGCTCAAATAGTTCGGTTGTGATGTCTTTTGAAGAAAAATGTGCAGAAATTACTTCCTTTAAATTGAGATCGTGACTACCGGAGCCCGGATTTATAACAAATAGTAATTTCATGTGCTTAACCTAATGGCTTACAACAACAAACAACTTTTATGAAACTCTGTTTTAATATCAATGAATAAATCTGTTAGTGTAAAAGTTTATCATGGTTACGGGCACAAACATAACCTTGTTGTTTATGGTCATGTATTTAAACGTAAAGCAAAAAGTAAACAGGTTTACAGCAACAACATTTTGGTCAATGTTATTCACCTGTTAAAGCTTTTTATTTTGAAGCCCTATCCTTTGGTTGAGGTCAGGCTTCAGTTTTTCGGACAAACCGTATATCAGAAAACTGAACACGATGGTTTCTTTAAATTTGAATGGGCGGCTGATGAAGATGTTCAGGCAGGCTGGCATCATGTAAAAGTAGCGGCTGTTGATAAGGACGGAAAGGTATTGAATACTGGTGAAGGCAAAGTTTACGTACCGCATATTACGCAATACGCCTTTATTTCTGATGTGGATGATACGGTGATGATTTCGCATTCTGCAACCATTTGGAGAAGGCTGCGTGAACTTTTTATTAAAAATCCACATACCCGGAAAACCTTCCCGGATGCGGCAAGCCATTACCGGCAACTGGCCTTATCGCATACGGATAAAAATCAGCCTAATCCCTTTTTTTATGTCAGCAGCAGTGAATGGAACCTGTATGATTACCTAATTGAAACCTTTCGTTTTAACAAACTTCCGGATGGGGCATTTTTACTGAATACTTTAAAGAAGTGGAGCGATTTGCTTAAAACCGGTAAAACCGGACACGAAGGGAAGTTACTGCGGGTGATGCGCATTCTGGATGCTTTTCCAAACCAGAAATTCATTTTTTTTGGTGATAATTCTCAGCATGATCCTATTATCTATACGCAGATTGTAGAAAGATACCCAGAGAATATTGAGGCCGTTTACATCCGCAACATCAGGCCTGAAAAAGAAGATGAAACACAATTACTGATGCAACGAATCGAAACGCATAACGTTCGCACCTGCCTGTTTAAAGATAGTAATGAGGCCATCAAACATTCAAATGCTATTGGTTTAATTCAGTAAACCTGGATTCTTAAATTTTATGCAATTGATTTTCCAAAAGGTGTAAAAGCCAGGTTCATTAATTTAAAGTGTTGTCTGCCAAAGGGAATGCCTATAATGGTGATGCAAAATAAAATTCCGAAGAACAGATGTGTTAAGGCAATCCAAAACCCGCCACACACTAACCAGAGTATATTCATAATCGTTGATAAGCAGCCGGTATTTGAAGATGTATCAGTGATTTTAACCCCAAAAGGGGCAAGGCCAACAATTGCAAATTTAAAGCATTGAATGCCAAAGGGAATGCCCACAATGGTCAGGCAAAGGATTAAACCGCCGATAATATATTCGAAGAAAATAAAAATCCCGCCAAAAATAATCCAGATAATATTGCCTACAAAGTTCATTTTATTTTTTAGTTTAAGATAGCTTTTAGTTGTAATTGTTACAATTGTTAAATGATTCTTCTCTTTTCAAAAAATGTTTTTTCTTAATTTACAGGCACACACAAAAGAAACAGGTTATGAAAAAAACATTAATTTTAGCCACACTCATGGCTGGCTTTGCATCGGTCGATGTTAAAGCACAAACTGTAAATGGCATTCGGTTGACAGATATCAAAGCTGACTATATTCAGGTCAGGGCAGATGAGAGGGTTTTAGCGCGAACCTTTTTTATCACCATTGAATATGGACAACTAACAAACGATTGGGAGAATACTGTATTAAAGGATGACGACGGAAAGAAAATACAATTTAATTCTGCGTTAGACTTTATTAACAAGGCGAAATCCTATGGCTATGAGCTTTTCCAGGTTTTTACCGAAGGTGAAAAAAAGGATGTGGTATATCTGTTAAAGCGAAAATAGATACCGATAAATTGCAGGAAGGTTGTCCTTTTTCGCTGCACTTGTAGGTCAATCACATCAGGATAGAAACGCCGGCAATTTTTTCTATTGCCGGCGTTGTAATGAATGGCAGTACTCTCCACAGCCGAAACCTGGGTATTTCAAATTATATGAAGTCCAGTGTGTTAAATTTTTTATTTAAGATTTCACCATTGTTTACATCCAGCCATTTATCTAGTATGGTGCCGTAAACCTGGCGGAAATCGAGTTGGTATTTCAAATCACCGCTATCCAAATCGCTTAAGTTTGGCGCATCATTAAAGATGCCTTGTTTTTTAAGCCGGCCACCAAATACGAACATATTATTCGCCGTACCATGATCTGTCCCGCTGCTTGCATTTTGTTCCACACGGCGGCCAAATTCTGAAAAAGTGATAACCAGTGTATCTTCCAGCTTATTATTGGTTTTAAGATCTTTTATAAAAGCAGCCATGCCTTCGCTGTATTGTTTTAATAAATTGCCTTGCTGGCCGATTTGATTTACATGGGTATCAAAACCGCTGAGCGATACATAATAAACCCTGGTTTTTAATCCCGAAGAAATGAATTTGGATACCGTTTTCAGCTGGTTGGCGAAGCCGCTGGAAGGATAGGTGAATTTAGATTGGTAGATCTTCGAAGTATTCTGGATGTAGCTGGCTGATGATTGCGTTTCAATCATGGTTTTATACAAATAACCTAAATTATCTTCATCCAAATGTTCCTGGTCATTTTGCAATACCGCTTTAAAAAAAGGGTTATTCGTGTTGTTGAATAGTGATGCAGGATCTTTCAGGGCAATGCCTTTTTTAGTTTGTCCTTTCATGGCCAGTGATAATGAATCATCTACTTCAATGGCTGTATAAGGGAATTTGCAGGTCTGGCAGTTGCTGTCGAGGTAGCGGCCAATCCAGCCGGTTGACAGGAACTGATTGCTGTCGCTACCCGTTTGCCAGATATCCATAGAGCGGAAGTGCGAACGATCCGGATTGGGATAGCCAACATCATTGATGATGGTCATCCAGCCCTGGTCATAAATCTCTTGTAAAGCTGCCATGTTAGGATTTAGTCCCTGCATATTGTTAAGTTTGATGACTTCCTGTGGTTTAATGGCAATACTTTTTCTTTTCTGATAATAAATGTCATTTCCAAAAGGCACTACGGTATTTAAGCCATCGTTCCCGCCGGATAGTTGTACCACCACCAGGTTTTTATAAAGGCTCAGTTCGTCAAGTGCTAAAGCCTCAAAAGGTTTCATAAATGCGGGTACAAATAGGGAACCTGCGGCAACAAAACCTGTATTTCTTAAAAAATTTCTTCTGTTCATGTCCTTATGATTTGAGATTTAAACAAGCTGATATTCCGGCATACTGGTAATTTCAACTGCAGTGCTTCGAAGGCCCTTATTGTTGCTCACCATTTTTATGATTTTATCATTCAGTTTTGGCTGTAAGAGAAACGAAGTAAGTTCAGTGGGCGATATCCCTTTAGGGAAGGTGCTTAAAAATTTTGACCAATCTGCATTGGCATTTACATAAGATTTTGGCTTCGAATTTTTATTTGCCGCAGTATTTTTGTTCAGGGCAATTACAGCCTCATCTTCCGGATCTGCTTTGCCACTAAAATCAATCTCACCATCATTTAAAACTAAAGAAGGAATCCGCATCCTCAACATGAGAGACGAACTATCTATCCAGTTTTGCCCTCCAGGCCAACCCGCTACATTGGGTGGGTTAAACAGGTACTGGCCCAGGCTGCTTTGTAGCTGAATCAGTATTTGTGGTTTATTATAAGTGACATAAAATTCCCGGCTTAAACCTACCAGAAACTCTATCGGCGATTTGATTTTAGTCCCTACATTTTCCGGAGCATAAAACCATTCAGAAGTAAACATCTTCTGCATCAATGCTGAAATATCGTAGTTCGATGCATAAAAATGATCACCCAATTCTTTTACATGTACTTCATTGGGTTGATCATTAACAAAAAATTTATAAACTTTTCTGGAAATGAATTCAGCAGTATCCGGTTTTGCCAAAATGAGGTCAATGATGTTCTCTCCATCAAAATTACCTGTTTTACCAAAAAATGTTTTGGTACCCTCATCATGCAGGTTTTGACGGAAAATAAATGCTCCGTCTTTGTCATACATCCATCCGGTAAAAGATCTTGCCGATTCCTTAATGTCATTTTCGGTGTATTTCCCTCTGCCCAGCGTAAAAAGTTCCATCAATTCACGGGCAAAGTTTTCGTTGGGTTTGCCCTTTCTGTTT
This sequence comes from Pedobacter sp. GR22-10, assembly GCF_026239715.1. Classification (NCBI taxonomy): domain Bacteria; kingdom Pseudomonadati; phylum Bacteroidota; class Sphingobacteriia; order Sphingobacteriales; family Sphingobacteriaceae; genus Pedobacter; species Pedobacter sp. GR22-10. The sequence continues at coordinate 115,602 of NZ_JAPIVR010000003.1, read as the reverse complement.
TGCTGATTGTTCAGGTATTGTAACATCGCCGGTGATTTAGACACTTCAACCAATAGTGTTTTGAAATTGCCTAATCCGTGTGTTCTCTGGATGTTATTGAGCTGTTGTGCGTATAGAGGTTCATTGCTGCGGCAAGCAAAATGGCCATGCCAAAAAAGCGTCATCTTTTCTCGCAAAGGGGAGGTGGTATTAATCAATTTATCAATCCAGGCAATATTCAGGTCCTTACTCACTTCATTCTGCATGCGGGTAATTTCCTGACGAATTTTCTTTTCCTCATCGGTGAGGTCTTTTTTAGCATATAAGCCAGCCTGAACAAGCATCTGGCGTCTGGATTCGGTATCACTCACCAGGCTGATCGAATCATCTTTAGCTTCTTTTAATAATCCGGCAACATTTTTTTCGATGCTTTTTTTGCTTAGTTTATGTAAATCAGCATATGAAATTCCGAATCCGGCCCTATTGTAAAGATGCTTTACTTTGATGAAATTGTCTTTTGCACTCATAATAAACAGTTTAGTTGTAGGACATGATTTAAACGCCCGGGTTTAATCGTTATTTTTCTTTCTTATTTTTGAGGATGTTTTTTCAATTACCAGATCATGAAATGATCTTTCCTGATCCAGCCCTTGCTGAAGATGATGGTTTACTTGCGATTGGTGGCGATTTGAGTCTGGAAAGATTGTTACTGGCCTATTCTAGCGGAATTTTTCCATGGTTTAGTGAGGGAGAACCTATTTTATGGTATGCGCCTCATGAACGTTGTGTGATCTATCCTGAACGCCTGTTAGTGAGTAAGAGCATGCGCAAAATATTTCGGGATGACGTATTTAAAATTACATGCAATACCGCATTTGAAGAAGTGATTTCGAACTGTGCTAAAACACCGAGGAAAGGGCAGGATGGAACCTGGATCACCAACGAAATGCAGGCAGCCTACATTAACCTTCATCGGCATGGTTATGCACACAGTGTAGAAGTTTGGCATCATGATCAGCTGGCCGGTGGATTATACGGACTGAAAATAAACCGCGTTTTTTGCGGGGAAAGCATGTTTAGTACTGTCAGTAATGCATCAAAGGCGGCATTAATTTATTTAAGCCGACTGGATATTGATTTGATTGATTGTCAGTTACCTAATGATCATTTAATGAGTTTAGGTGCTGAAATGATCTCAAGAGAAGTGTATATGGACTTTCTTCAAGCTGGTCATAGCTTCAGATAGCAAAAAAAACCTGCAAAATAAATTGCAGGTTTTAATTGTTAAAGTTCTCTAACCCAGATATTTCTAAAGCTAATAGCTGGGCTGGGGTCGCCGTGATCCTGAAGTTTAATTGATGCGGCGCCATGTTTTTTATATTCGGGTGCACCAATCCATCTGGTTTCGCCTTTTACCACGAAATTATTTTGTAATAAAACACCGTTAAGCATTACCGTAACTGTTGCAGGCTTTAGCACAGATCCGTCTTCCTTAAATCGTGGGGCATTCCATATGATATCATAATACTGCCATTCACCGGGTTTTTTATTGGCATTCGCCAGTGGAATCCCCTGCTTATACACACTTCCGGTTTGCCCGTTAACATATGTTTTATTCTGATAGGAATCCATAATCTGGATTTCATATCCGCTATCGCCTGGCCCTGTAGATGCCAAAAATACACCACTATTTCCTCGGGCCTGGCTTGTTCCGGTAATGTTAGCCGGAATTCTCCACTCCATGTGAAGCTGATAGTCGGTAAACTTTTTATTGGTTTCAATATTACCGGTGCCTTTTTTTACCGTAAAGAAGCCATCATCTATCGTCCAGGCTGCAGGTTTTGACGGATCGTTAACAGAATGCCAGGCATCCAGATTTCTGCCGTTAAACAAAATAATAGCATCAGAAGGTGCATCCTGAGGCAGGTTACCTGGGGTTACCGTTTTTGGAACAGGTTCCCAGACTTCTGTTTTGGCCGCTTCTTTTGCCGGATCTGTTTTTTTATCCTGCGCTAATGCCGACATACCAAATAGTGTTGGAATGAAAAGTAATGCGTATTTGCTCATAATTATAGGTTATCTTTTTTAAAGTTAACCAGTTTATTAAGAAATAGAAATTTCGTATTCAATTTATTACGCCAGATCATCAGCTAAATACGTTTCTTTGATTACGATTTCATCAGGGATGAGTTCTTCACGTTGTTCCTGTAAATCTTTTAGCGGGCAATATCCGGTTAAACCCCTGTAAAGTAATCCTGCACCTGCAGCAGCTCCCGTTAAAGCAATAACCGGGTGAGAAAACACATTGGTTAATCCTTTAAAAAGCAAATAAGTTCCGGCTGCACCAGATAGCCAACGTTCTGATCTGGAGATATTTTGAAACAATTCAGGATATTTCCAGGCCTCTTTTACATTGTCAATAGCTCTATTTAAATTTTCGTTTTCCATGATGGTAGATTTAATGTGATCTAATAACAACTGGAAAATGATACAGTTTTAAAATGATGTGGATAAAATCCGGATGCTAATTTAAAATATCTCTGATATCATCTTTACTTAGCGATTTAAAGAAGCTCTCCTCCGTAGTGATTAATGAATTGGCTAATGATTTTTTTCGGTTTTGCAGGGCCAGAATTTTCTCCTCCACGGTATCTTTAGCTATAAATTTATAGATAAAAACCTTTTTGTCCTGACCGATGCGGTGTGTTCTGTCGATAGCCTGTTGCTCTACTGCAGGATTCCACCAGGGGTCTAAAATAAAAACGTAATCTGCCTGCGTTAAGTTTAACCCCACGCCACCGGCCTTAATGGAGATCAGGAAAACCTTCAAATCGCTGTTTTGCTGAAACTCAGCTACAATTTCGCCACGATTACGGGTAGATCCATCCAGATAGGCAAATGGAATATTTTCGGCCTCAAAATGTTTTTTAAAGATATCAAGGTGTTTCACAAACTGAGAAAAAACCAATACTTTATGTCCACCTTTAAGCACATTATCAAGGGTATGGATTACATTTTCGAATTTACCTGAATCAGAAAGGTAGGTGCCATCTATCATCACCGGGTGGTTGGCCAATTGACGTAAAGCAGTTAATCCCTGCAGGAGCTGAACCTGTTTTTGCGCAAAAGTGCCATCATCCATGCTCTGCAGCAGATCATTCCGGTAGGCTGATTTGGTTTTTTCATAGTAAGCCGCCTGATCTTCGCTCATGTCGCAATAAATTACCTGTTCCGTTTTTGGGGGTAATTCTGCTGCTACCTGTTCTTTCGTTCTGCGCAGTACAAAGGGTTTAATAATGGTTTGAAGCTTGCGTGCTTTTTCCTCATCTTTTTTCTTTTCAATCGCCTGCACATACTCCTCATAAAAGAAAGCCTGCGTACCCAACAATCCAGGATTCAGGAAGGTTAGCTGCGACCAGAGATCGCCCACTGAATTTTCTACCGGTGTACCACTCAGGATCAGCCGATGTCTCGACTTCAGGCTTCTGACCGATTTGAAAGATTTGGAAGCCGGATTTTTAATGTTCTGACTTTCATCCAGAATTACATAGTTAAAGTAGAAACTTTTTAATTCTTCCACATCAACCCTTGTTACGCCATAGGTGGTAATAATAATATCATAGTTGGCAAAAACTGCCACATCTTTATTCCGGTTGCTACCGGTATGGGCGTAGATTTTAAGATTTGGTGTAAACTTTTTAGCCTCTGTTAACCAGTTATAAATTAAAGAGGTTGGCATAATAATTAAAGAAGTGGTTGGCGCAGCCAGCAATTGGTCATCTTCTTTCACCTTCTGCAACATGGCGAGTGTCTGGATCGTTTTTCCCAAACCCATGTCGTCTGCCAGGCAGCCGCCAAAATTATATTCCCGTAAAAAACTGAACCAATTGTAACCCGCTTTCTGATAATCGCGGAGACTGCCCTTGAAATGTACAGGCATTTGTGTATCGGCAATATCTTCAAAATCCGACAGGCGTTGCAGCTTACGTTCTAAAGTTACATTTGCCAGACTATCTTCAGCTAAATCATTCAGCAAGCCGATATGATGTTTTTTAAGTTGCAGGGTTTTTCCTGTTTCGGCCAGGCTGAACAAACTGCCGTATTGAGTAAACCATTTTTCAGGAATAATGGCGACTTCACCATCCGGCAACATAAATTCTCTTCTTTTGTGAAGAATGTGCTGTTTAAGCGAAAGAAAGGGAATCTGGTATTTCCCAAACCATACGACGGCATTGATATCAAACCAGTCATTGCTTTCTTTAACTTCCAGATCGATTTTGCTGGTCCCAAATACAAAGCGTTTCTGGCCGGTAGCCTGTTCAATTTCAAAGCCCAGTGACTCTAGCAGTTCAATATGCTCATTCACCCAATTGATAGCCGCATAACTTGGGTTTTCTTCGCTACTGTCTACTTCCAGGTTACTAAAAAGTGCACTGGTCTTTTTCAAGCCGAGTGAGAGTAGTAAATTAAACTGCTTCTTTTCCCACTCCGCCGAACGTTTAATGCGGTGGAAAATGTAGTTATCCTCCGTTTTCTCCAAACGTACAGTCACCTTATGGGCATTTTCAAGAGGAAAATGATATTCGCCATACTTGAAATAAAGTTGAATCTGAGAGATTCCGCCGTCTACATACAAAACTTTAATAACCGGGATAGCTTCAAACTGCTCTGTTCTGATTTCGAAACCTTCTGCATAAACATGATGTTTTTCTATCAGCGGCGCTACGAATTTTTCAAAATATGTAGCCTCTGTTGATTTGGGAATGGCAATATAACGTTTAGCCAAAAATGGCTGAAGCTTTTTTCCTTCAATATCCTGATCAAAAAAGTACAAAACATCATTTAAAAGTAACCAGGCTGGCTTATTGCTGATAATTTGCGCTTCTTTGAACATGAATTCAATACGAAGATTCTGGTATTTTATGGTTGGGAAATAACGTGTTTCCGTTTCGTTTCTACGGAAGTGAAATAAAATTGAAGCGGGTTCTGCAGCAAGTTCTATTTTGCGTTCCACCGGCCATCCATCTTTATCCATGATGTAAAGTTCATCCTGAATCTTGAGCATCTCCAATGCCTCCGCTAATTTTTTTTCAATTTTAGGGCGAACACTTTCATAAAACTTCTCATCAAAAACTTTGGTGAAAAACTCAGTAGGTCTGATTACTTTTTTATAATGCTTTTTAATGATCGAATCCTGCTCAATATCGTCTAAAATTTTGATCAGTTTATAATCAATTTCAGTTAGGCAAGCCTGAAATTCTGCTGCAGTATGGGTGAAAATTCGTTGATATGTAAAAGAAAAATCTCCGTTCGGATTGAGCTGGACAATATGAGGTTCAATTAAATAGCCCAGAAACTCATGTTTACACAAAGAGTATACAATTTTACAAGGTTTTGAGCTATCTACGCGTAACATTGATTGGTTTAAAAAAAGAATTAAGAGTTAGCATCTTAAAAAATTTAAACTTACAATATTTTTGGTACTACATCAAAAGATTGTAACAATTTTAGTGAAAAATATATGAAGATGTCCTGTTCAGGAGTTGAACTGATTGCAATGTTTGGCTAATTGCTATTTTCTATTTTTTTATGCTGTCTTGCTCTACCCTAAACTTTGTTATTCTGGCAATTAAACCCAGTGGCATGGGTTGGCCAATTGGAAACTGAACAGCACCTTTGCTCCATTTAAAATTTTCAAATTCCTGTTTAAAAGCTTCAATTCCGGAACCCGTAGGATAAAAACCGATGTGTTTTGTATAAGCCGCGAAATAAACCAGAATGCTTTTTTGTTTAAAGGCAGGCATTTTATAACTGATTACTTCTTTCGCCTGTGGCGCAGCCTGTTTAATGGTCTCTCTTACCTGTTGCAAAATTTTTTGTGTTTCTGGCGGAAACTGAACAATATAATCATCAATGCTTTGTGGCACCCTTTCCATAACATAATTGATCTAATGGATTATGAAAATAAAAGAATTACTGGCTGATCAGGATATCATATTTGGCTAATAAACCTGCTAAACCCGGCTGTGAAAATTTGGCTTTCCTGATGCTGTTTTTATCAGGATCGATTCTATAATGGGTTGCGGTCCTGAAATCTGCTTTTTCCAGATTTGTTCTGTCGAAGGTTGCATTTAGAAAATCACAATAATCAAAAGTCGAACTGCTTAAGTCGCATTCAGTAAAATCTACTTCATGAAGCTGATTATTTTTAAAAATGGTTTTCTTCAGTTTGAGTTTATAAAAGGAAGAATGGTCTAATTTGCAGCTGTCAAAGCTCAAGGTTAAACCAAATTCGTTACAATTTTCGAAACGTAAGCCCAGCATTTTACAATCTTTAAAATTTACATCACTGAATGATGTTTTTGTTAACGTAACCAGGCTTAGGTTGCAGGAAATAAACTCGCAATCTAAAAATCTGATACCACTCAAATCAGAATTGGAGAAGTCACAATAAATGAATTTGCAGTTTTCATATTCTCCTTTGTTCAATGTGTTTAAAGTAAAATCTGCTTTTTCAAAGGTTTGGTCGGCTAAATATTCAGACATGGCTTGTATAATTTGAACAAACGAAGATAAAAATAATTTTTATGCCTTTAACTGGTAGAAATCACAGTCGCGCTTAGATGATTACCATATAAGAAGGATAAGGCTCATATCGGCTTAAATGTTATTTGAATGGCCTATGTGTTTAAGTGGTGTGTACTTACGTAAAAAAAATGAAGCAAAAAAAAATCCCCCGAATTGCTTTGGAGGATTTATATTTTGAACCAGACTAAACGTCGGGGGTTTATTTTGTGGCGTACATGACTTCTTTAACCGCTTTAATTACTTTTTCAGCGTTAGGTAAGCTGGCTGCAATTAAAGTTGGAGAATATGGAAGTGGAACATCAGCACAAGTGATACGTAAAACCGGGGCATCTAAGTAATCGAATGCTTTCTTTTGTACCATGAAAGCAATCTCACCAGAAAGTGATGCCAATGGCCATGCTTCTTCAACAACAACCAAACGGTTTGTTTTCTTCACAGATTCGATGATTGTATCATAATCAATCGGACGAACAGTACGCAAATCGATTACTTCAACATTAATTCCTTCTTTTGTCAACTCTTCAACAGCAGGATTAACCACACGGGTTAACATTTTACCGAAAGTTACGATGGTTACATCAGTACCTTCTTTGGTTATGTTGGCTTTACCAAATTCAATGTAATACTCTTCAGCCGGAACATCACCTTTATCACCATACATCACCTCCGATTCCATGAAAATAACCGGATCCGGATCGATAATGGCTTGTTTTAATAAACCTTTGGCTTCATAAGGCGTAGAAGGAACAACAACTTTCAAACCTGGAGTATTGGCAAACCAGTTTTCGAAGTTTTGTGAGTGTTGTGCACCTAACTGACCTGCGTTACCGGTTGGTCCGCGGAAAACCATAGGACAAGAGAACTGACCACCGCTCATTGATAAAATTTTTGCTGCGCCATTGATAATCTGATCAATAGCAACCAATGAGAAGTTAAATGTCATAAACTCTACAATTGGAATAAGGCCAGCAGTTGCGGCACCAGTTGCAATTCCGGCGAAACCTAATTCGGCAATAGGGGTATCGATAATACGTTTTGCACCAAATTCATCAAGCATACCCTGACTTACTTTGTATGCACCGTTATATTCTGCTACTTCTTCACCTAATAAAAAAACGCGGTCATCTTTACGCATTTCTTCGCTCATGGCTTCGCGTAGTGCTTCTCTAAATTGGATTTCTCTCATTGTAAATTTTAATAACGGTGGCAAATATAATTATTAATCGCTACCAAACCAAAGGCAATTCAGCGTGTATTTTGTAATAATGCTAATGGGATGAAGCTGCAATTTTTTTTGGCAAAATTTATTTTTTAGATGATGATCAGAAAATTAAAATATAATTTCGAAATGGTATCTTTTCTGCTTTTATAGTATTTAAAATCAGGAGTATTCCGAAATAATCATATTACAGACCCGAATTGGTATCAGAATGCAGACGATTCAAGATATTAGAATTTAATGATTTGGATTAATTAGTCCATAAATTTCGCTGTCTAAAAACTTTCCATTAAAGTAATAATCCTGTCTGAATAGTGCTTCTTTTAAAAAACCATGTTTAAGCAACATTTGCCGGGATGCATCATTTCCAGTATTAATATTAGCATTAATGGTGTGCAGGTTCATATTTTCGAAACCAAAGCTGATGGTTTTTTTCAAGGCTTCAGAAATCATTCCCTTTCTCCAGAAATCAGGATGGAGCATATAGCCGATTTCAGCCCGATGATTGGCATAATCTGTTTGCCAGTAGCCAATCGTTCCAATCATTTGCGCCGGATTTTCTTTTAGTGCAATCACCCAGGCCAGGTTATAACCCTCTTCAAAGCCTTCGTTAAATCTGGTGATAACCGCCCTCACAGCTTCTACATTTTGAGGTCTTTCCCTGTCGATGTATTTCATGATCTTTTCGTTGGTGCGCATGGCGAATAAGGCTTCTGCGTCAGAAAGGTGATGTTCTCTTAAAACCAACCTTTCAGTTTCGAGTGCGGGAAATGTGGTGAATTGGAGGGTGAGCATTTTTAAAATTAGGCATTAAGGTCTTAACCTCAAAGAAATACGAACATTTTATGGTGCAGAAGTGCAAGAGGGTAGTATTTTGGGTAAGATGTTTATAATCGCTAGCCTTGGGGGCTGAAAGCCACTTTGCAGGATTTCTTCAGCTGTCTTTAAACTTCATCTTTACCCTTCTTCACATAAAACTAAAACAATTTCTTCCTGAAAGTCATTATCTAAATATAAAAACCTAAAATGATGATAGACCCAAAAGATAATTACTCAGAAGATCCGAACGATGCCTTACGCAGGGAAGATGATGTGGATCACATAAATGAAGTAGGTGGTGATGATCCCAGTATTGAATATGATAAAGATAAACTGGAACAAGCCGACGAAGCATCCAGACCGTCATATGAATTAAATGTTGATGACCTAGAAGATGAAGGATCAAAAGATTAAAATCATGCCGCAGATTTGAATGTTAAGACACCCAAATCTGCGGCGCTATTGTATTTAGTATTTTAACCTTTTGCCTGATACGTATCCGGATCTACAGCGGCAACGGTCCAGCCCTTTAAAAATGAAGTGATTTTTTTTACGTCGTGTCCAACTTTCTTTTTGCCATCGGCACCGGTCTCATCTGTTTCCAGATAGGCAGAGTTTTCGATGTGAAGTACCTTTCCTTTTCCGTCCAGTACTACAAAAACCGGATAGCCAAAACGGTTGGGGAAACCTAAATACCGCATTGCTTCATCATTATGGTGTTCCTTATCCCAATTCACCAAAACGTATTCATAGTTATCATCTATAGTTTGTTTTAAAGCGGGCGTTTTTTCAACCAGCTGATGAAAAGCGATACACCATGAACACCAGTTTCCACCTACCTGCACCAATACATGCTTCTTCGCTTTTGCTGCTTTAACAGTTGCAGCCTTTAGATCGGCCATTGCATTTGCTTCAGGATTGTAAATTTGAACAGCTTCGTTTTTCGTCTGGCTAGATACGGATGTAGAAATCAATATAGCCGTAATTAAAATGAGTAATCTTTTCATATCATAATAAATAATGATGCAAAATACTAAAGCTAATCTTTTTAATCATGTAATTACAAATTCTTTACGGTATAAATACTATCTCCAAAGCCTATCTTTGAAAAACGAATGGATTTCTTAGACATACATACGCATCATGCGGCGCAGGAAAAGGGTGTGATCAGCATCCAGAGTTTGTCGTTAACGAGTGATATTTTTCTGGCAATGCCCAAAACCAAACCCATATCTGTGGGGCTTCATCCCTGGTATGCCACGCTTAATCAGCTGGAAGTACAGATGAAATATTTAAACGTCCTGGCGGGACAGCCGAATGTGAAGCTGATCGGAGAATGTGGCTTAGATCAACTTAAAGGAGAAAGTCTCGACAATCAAATCATTATTTTACAAGCACAGATCAGCCTGGCAGAAAAGCTAAATAAACCATTGATTTTACATTGTGTGAAGGCTTTTTCAGAATTGATTAAAATGAAAGATCAGTTAAAAGTCTCAGTGCCTATGATTATTCATGGTTTTAATAAAAATGAGAAATTAGGTCAGCAATTACTGGATAAGGGTTTTTGGCTTTCATTTGGTGAGGCACTTTTGCGGGAAAATTCGGGTCCAGCAAAGCTGATTCAGCAAACAGATCGCTTTTTTCTGGAAACAGATGATTCAGATATCACCATCGCTAAAATTTATACTGCTGCTGCAAATTTGAAAAACCGTAAGGTTGATGACCTTAAAGCACGTATTTTTGCTGATTGGAAAAAATTAGATTTACTGTAAACTCATACACAATCATATGTCAGATGTTTCTTGGCTTTCACGTTCTGCCCTGCTGGTCGGTAATGATGGAATTGAAAAATTACAAAATAAACACGTCCTGGTAATTGGTCTGGGAGGTGTAGGCTCTTTTGCGGCAGAATTTATATGCCGCTCCGGCATTGGTGAAATGACCATTGTAGATGGGGATGTGGTAGATCCTACTAACCGGAACAGGCAATTGCCCGCTTTAGCAACGAATCATGGCGTAAGTAAAGCTAAAATAATGCAGGAACGATTGCTATCCATCAACCCCGAATTGAAGCTTCATGTGGTCAACACTTTCCTTACCCCGGAGAAGTGCAGGGAAATATTGGAGGCGAAATTCGATTACATTATGGATTGTATAGACAGTGTGATGCCAAAAATTACGTTGCTTTCAACAGCTTTGGAAAAGAATATCCCGATTGTCAGTTCGATGGGTGCAGGAGGTAAAATGGATCCTACCAGGTTAAGGATTGCGATGCTACCGGATACTTATCAATGCGTTTTTGCCAGTTATGTGCGTAAAAGGCTAAATAAACTGGTAAACGCTGATAAAATCAAAGCTGTTTTTTCGACAGAGCAAATGGATAAAAATTCGATGATCATGACTGATGGCAGTAATTTTAAACGATCAGCCTATGGTACTGTTTCTTATTTGCCGGCTGCCTTTGGCGGTGCCTGTGCATCCGTTGTCATTCGTGATTTGCTGGGGCTTAAAATAGAAATGACCGAAAGACCGGCCAGGATTAGCCATAAAACACTGGCAAAGAAGAAAAAGAAAGGTGCTTAGGCGTAATTATAATTTGCCAAGCCCTAAATGATCTTGCTGAATAAATGCCATGCCTTAACAGGCAATCAGCAAAAAGAGAAAGGTAAAATATATGGATGAAATGAGAAATAACTTCACTATATACCCATTAGCGATCAGGTTGTGCCCTGAGGACAAGAAATTAAAATAAGCAGAATTTAAAAGAACACGATGCCCAAACCACTAAAAATTCTTCAAGCCTCTGCCGGTTCCGGTAAAACGTTCAGTTTAACGGCACACTACCTGACTTTACTTTTTTCCGGTGAAAATAAATACCGTGAAATTCTGGCGGTAACCTTTACCAATAAAGCCACGGAAGAAATGAAAACCCGAATCCTGGAGGTACTGCTTGGGCTGGCAAAGGGTAATCCTTCAAAAAAAATTGACGACTACCGAAAATTAGTTCTGGTTGCTTACCCGCAGTTAAGTGCGCAGGAACTTCAGTTTAAAGCAGACAAAATCTACCGTAAAATCCTGCATGATTACAGCCGTTTTTCAGTGAGTACCATTGATGGATTTGTACAAAAAGTAATTCGTGGTTTTGCCTTTGAACTGGGCCTGAATGCTGATTATAATTTAGAAATGAATTATGATAAGGTGAAAGATGACCTGGTAAATAAACTGGATGAAGCCTTAGATACCAATCAGCAACTATTACAGTGGATCATTGATCTGGCTATTGAGCGCATCAGTGATAATAAAAGCTGGAATTATAAATTTGAACTTTACAACTTAATCGGAGAGATTTTCTCTGAACGCTTCCAGGTTTTTGAAGATGCGGTAACCGCTTTGGGCCTCGAAAACATTGATGAACTTTTTAAAAAATACATCAGTCTGACCAGGGCCGAAGTTAAAAATTTTGAAGAAGAAATCATTCGCCTGGCCACAGAAGCCCATGAGGCTCTTAATGTTTTAGGGGTGGAAAATGAACACCTTAAAGGGAAATCAAGAAGTGCCCTGGCTAAAATAATCCTGGTGGCTCGTGGCGACTTTTCTAAAATTGAACCGCTTTTTAATTTAATAGACGAACCTGAGGAGTGGTTTCAGAAAAACGCTTATTTTCCGGAAGCCTTTGAAGTGGTGAATCCGATTCTTCATCAAATAAAAAACCATTATTTAACGCACTTACCCAATTACAGCCTCGCCATTGCCTTTAATAAAAATCTTTATTATTTGAGGCTGATGCAGGAGATTGCCATGCTATTAAAGGAGTATCGTGCAGAAAATGATAACCTGTTGATCAGCGATGCCCAAAAGTTAATCTCCGGCATTACGGAAGATGCTGGCGACAATCCTTCTTTCATCTGGGAAAAAGTAGGAAACCGGTACCGCAATTTTCTTTTTGACGAATTTCAGGATACCTCTACCAGCCAATGGGGAAGTTTTAAATCTTTACTGACCAATGCCATGGCCACACCAAGCGAAGATTTAATTGATCATTTAATTGTTGGCGATACCAAACAATCCATTTACCGCTGGCGAAATGGCGATTGGAACATCCTGCACAAACATGCCAAACGCGAAGTAGGCGTTGAAAATGTTTTGGAAGAAAGCCTTGAAGAAAACTATCGCAGCACAGAAAATATCATCACATTTAATAATGTGCTTTATCGTTCCATTCCCTTAACCCTTCAAAACGAACTGAATACAATCCTGTCTGCTAAACCGGAAAGCATTTCAAACTGGTGGGCGACTGAAAATTATACGAGCATTATTACAGATATTTATAGTGCTTCCACACAAAAATTCGCCGGCAATACCTTAAAGGGTGGTACCATCAAAATTAAAAAATTTGGTAAGGAACATGCTCCGGATGAAGCCCGCTTTACGGAAACTGTTTTCAGGGATGTTGCTTTAAATGACGTGATTGAAGAGATCAACATTTTAAAAGACCAGCAACATTATGCCTTAAAAGACATTGCCATATTGGTGCGGTCAAATAGTGAAGCTTTACTTACGGTGCGTAAACTGATGGAACACCATTTACCTGTTTTATCGGGCGATGCTTTATTAATTTCAAATAACTCAGCCATTCAGCTTATTATTAATACCCTGAAAGTATTAATTGGCCTGGAAGCACAAAGTGCACTTTACAAGGCAAACTGCATCGCACTTTATCATGCTTTGCAGGAAAAAACACCTGATGCCAACCATTATATTAACCTTACCAGCAAATCGCTGAATCAACTTTCTGCGGTATTACCGCCTTCTTTATGCGAAAACTGGCAAAGCTGGCTTCAACTTCCATTGCCGGAACTGATAGAGATTTTAGTAGAAAGTTACGGACTAAAAACACTCACCGCTCATTTACCCTATCTTTTGGCCTTCCGTGATTTAACTGCATTAGCAGGGAGATCAGGCGAAAAAGGAATTATTGCCTTCTTAACCTGGTGGGAAGAAGATGGCATTAAAAAATCACTCCCATCGCCGGAAGGGGCAGATGCCATCCAGATCATTACCATTCACAAATCAAAAGGACTGGCTTTCCGGGCTGTTTTTGTTCCTTTCTGTAATTGGGAAATCAAAGGGAAAGCGAATGGAACCTTCTGGGTATCTTCGGAAGAAACGGTTTATCAGGAACTTAAAGGTATTCCGCTCAAGTATAATGAAGCCCTGGCCGATTCGGCAATAGCCAAAGCATATTTTGAGGAATTGTTGTACAATAATATGGATGCTTTAAATATGCTCTATGTAGCCACTACACGTTCCAAAGATTACCTTTACATTGCTACCATGGCCAAAAAAGAATTAAAACTGTCAAATATGGGAGATGTTATCAATTTAACTTTCGAACATGAGTTTGATGAAAATGGTACATATGAAATCGTAGATTATATTTCAACAGCAGACAAAAGCGAAGAAAACAACTTCGTTGATTTAAAACATTACCCCACTACCACACGCTTGTCTGAACTTTATATTCCTTCAGAGGAAAAGCACTTAAGACATTTAGTTAATATTGAAAAATCAGGTAGAAAAGGTTCTTTATTGCATGATATTCTGGCCAATGCCAATAATGAAACAGAAGCAGACAAATACATGACCACGCTGATACTGGATGGCATTATACAGGAAGAAGAAAAGGAACAACTGAAATCGAAAGTGCTGGATGTATTGGAAAATCCTGATTTAAAAGCTGTTTTAAGCAGGGCAACCGGAAGTATTTCTGAAAAAGGTATTATTGACACCAAAGGTAAGCTTCACCGGCCCGACCGTATTTTATTTCATGAGGATGAGGTAATCATTCTGGATTATAAATTTACGCTGACTGAAAGCGATAAACATATTGAACAGGTTGAAAATTATAAAAATCTGCTTATGGAGATGGGACACATCCAGGTAAAAACCTATTTGTTTTACGCCGTTAGCGGTAAATTAAAATTAGTGTAGATGATTAAACCATTTTTACAAGAAGTTGCTGAAGACTTAATAGAAAAATTTGGCTCGGATTTGCAATACTGCGCAATCGTTTTTAATAATAAACGTCCATCTGCCTATATGCAGAAATACCTGGCGGATATCATTAAAAAGCCTTTTTTTAGTCCGTCATTTTATACCATACAGGAATTTTTTGCAACGGCAACATCGTTTAAAATTGCTGATTTTTACCTGCAGTTTTTTACCCTTCATAAAATCTATAACCAGTTACTGGCCGAAGAAAAACTGGAGCCCATTTCCAGCCATAAGTTTTTTCCCTTAGCGAAGATCATTTTAAGCGACTTTACGCAAATAGATAATGATCTGGTTGATGCAGGGAAACTCTACCGCGATCTGGAAGATATTTCTGTCATCAACAAAGATTTTGATTACCTCAGTCCCGAACAATATCAGTTCCTGGCCCAATTCTGGACATCTTATTCTGAAGGCAAGCATAAAAAGCAACAGGAACTTTTTATTAAAATGTGGCGGCGCATGCCTAAACTTTATCATCTGTTTCATGCATCGCTGAAAGAACAGGGCTACCTAACCAATGGTTATGTGTATCGTCACCTGGCTGAAGAAAAAGACAACACTGCAGATTTACCTGTTAACTTTAAAAAGGGAAAAATCATTTTGGTTGGTTTTAATGCTTTAACCAGTGCGGAGGCTAAAATTTTTACACAGCTTCAGGAAGCAGGACAAGCTTTATTTTATTTTGACGCGGATGAATATTATGTAGCTGACCACTTGCAGGAAGCAGGTTTGTTTTTGAGAAAAAACCTGCATCAACTCGGCCTGAAAAATGTATTCGAAAACAAACCCAGCCTGATGAAAACAGCAGCGCATGAGGTAAACGTTTTTAAGGTTCAGGGGCAATCGGCACAGGCTAAAATCCTCAATAACATCCTGAAAGATGATTATGCCGAGAGCAATGAAATAGGTAATACCGTCGTAGTGCTGGCTGATGAAAGCTTGCTGCTGCCAGCGTTACAAACCATCCCTACCTCTTATAACGGAAAGGAAATCGACCTGAATGTGACCATGGGTTTTGCTTTATCTACTTCCAGTATTTTTGGCCTGGCTGATTTATGGTTTTCTTCCCAGCTGGAAATTACACATACCAGAAAGATTTCCTACAAAAATGTCGAAGCCTTTTTAACTCACCCGCTCACCGGCCTGAGCCATAAAATGCGTGATAAAATCCTGACCGCTATTTTGAAAGAAAATGAGGTTGAAATTGCACATGAAAGGCTGATCAGGCAAAGCGGATTATTTGAAGTTTTCTACAAGAAAATTGATCATCCGAAACAGGTTGTTCCTTACCTGCTGGAAGTGCTTGATTTTATTTTAACCAGGTTATCAAACGCCAAAACACTCAAGAAAATTGATGCAGAGCTCTTTGTAAAAACCATCCAGGAATTAAACCGCCTGCATGATACCTTCGGCAAACATATTGGAGATGAAGAAATCCAGTTCGTGATCTATCTGGTTCAAAAATCTTTACAGGCCATTGCAGTTCCACTTTCAGGTGATCCGATCCGTGGGATCCAGTTAATGGGCCTACTTGAAACCAGGAATTTAAATTTTGACAAGGTTGTCATCTTAGGCTTCAATGAAGGTATTATTCCAAAATCTTCCATCGGCAACAGTTTTATTCCTGATTCTATTCGCCGGGTATATGGCTTGCCTGTTTTAGAAAACCTTGATGCCATTTCATCCTATATGGTTTACCGCCTGATGCAAAGGGCAAAAAACATCAACTTTGTTTATAACAGTTTAACCGATGAAAGCACAACAGGTGAGGCCAGCAGAATTTTAAAACAGCTGGAGTATGAAAGCAGCTTTGATTTTACTTATCATGAACTTAATTTAGAGGTAAAAACGGAACCTTTTAAAGAAGTCCGGATCGAAAAAACCAATAATGTATTTATCCGGGAAACTCTTCAAAAATACCTGGATAAAAAGAAAGTGCTTTCACCATCGGCACTCACGCAATACATTTCCAATCCCATCGATTTTTTCTTCAACTACATTGCCGGAATTAAAGAGCCGAAAGAGGTAAGTGCTGTGGTAGAGGCGAACGAAATTGGTTCTATCCTGCACAAAGTGATGGAATACTTTTACCAGGATTTGATGAAGGCAGAAATTACGGCTGAACGAATGAAGGAGAAAAGAAAGCAGGTTCCGGCACTCATTCAGAAAGCTTTTAACGCGGTGATGTTTAACCATCCGGATAAGGTAATGGAATATAAGGGGATGCAGAAGGTAATTTTGTCTATTGTAGCGGCCTATGTAAACATCATTCTTAACCAGGATGAATCGCAAATACCTTTCTATATCATCAGTTTAGAACAAAAGGTTGAGGCAGAAATTACTTTTCCTTTAAATGACAGAGATGCCAGCGTAAAAATTTTCGGTTATATCGATCGGGTTGATGTAAAGGATGGCGTAACTAAAATAGTGGATTATAAAACAGGAAGTGATAAGTTAACCTTTAAAGATGTGGCCGAACTTTTTAATTCCGATGGTAAACACATTAATAAAGCATTGGTTCAAACCTTACTGTACACTTATGCTTATGAGCAGTTTTCAGGTAAAACTTTTGTAGAACCTAACCTGTATGTAGTGAAGACCATGGCCGTGGATGGTGTATGGTTTAAGTCAGGAAGGCAAACGCTCTCTGGAGAATACCTCGAAGAAATCAAACCTGAATTTTTAGCGGAACTTAGAAAAAAGCTGACGGAATTATTTGAGGCTCCTTATTTTGTGGCCAGTGCTGTGGAAGACAATTACAAATATTCGATTTATAAGACACTGTTTGGGAAGTAAGGAGAAACTTAAAGAATAAAATGCAGGCAGCAGTGTGACGGTCTTCCAAACCAACTTAAAAATTTCATCGTGATACAGGTTGTGAAACTTCGTCAGTCTGGTCGATATACTGTCTTTCCGCCCCAAATGAAAAAACATAAGCCGCAAAAGCACAAAATTTAATCTGTGCGTCTGCGGCTTTTCAACTATTATAGCCACCTGATACTGGCAGGCGGTTTTACAATCCGTCGCCATATTTGTAGTTCGGTAAAATGCTTACCGGTAATTTTCCGGCAGGGACTAACCTGTTATTAAATACGGCTGCGGCAGAAATCTGCATGTAATCTTCCTTCTGATAAGCCACCAGCAAACCTTTGCTCTTTTCTAAACCTGGTAAGCCGGCAAGGTTATATGGATTGGCAAATAAGGCAAATACGGCATTTTTTGCGCTTAATTCTTTAATGAAATTTTTAACGCCGGCGTTAAGCGGAATGTTGTTGCCAGGTCTTGCACGGGCATCATGTATGCCTACAATCACCTGATCAAATGCACCGATCTCTCTGGCAATGTTAGAGATCTGGGTGGCAGTTGCGTCTTTATCCAATACGTAATAAACAGAATTATAAAATCCCTTTGAAATTTCTTTTTGAAATCGGGTTACTGTTGGTACACCAATACTGATAATCGCTGTCCTCCTAATCGGAATCAGGTTTTTGATGTGGTCTTTCCCTTTTAACAGCGTAACAGAGGCATTGGCAAGTTCCTGAACCAGGGCATTGCTGGCATTTCGGTTAATACCTGCAATGAGTCCTTTCGTTACAACGGTGTCGCGTTGCGATAAACCTGCCCAATATTTTGCCGTTAAAATTTTACGCACACTTTCATCAATGGTTTTGATATCAATTCTTCCCTGACGCACAGCCTTGCGAACCAGCTTAATGGCCCTGTCGCTGTTTTCAGAAAGTTCCAGAATATCATTTCCGGCAATAATCCCCATTAAATCAGCTTCTCCGTTTTTAAAATATTTAACCACACCTTTCATATCCATTGCATCAGAAATGATCAAGCCCTTAAAGCCGAGTTTCTGCTTTAGAATGCCCGTTACAATTGGTTTTGATAAAGTTGACGGCAAATTTTTAGTGGTATCCAGCGATGGGATATTCATGTGGGCAATCATAATGCCTGATGCGCCCTGCTTAATCAGTTCTTTAAAAGGATACATTTCCAGGGTATCCAGTCGGGTTGCGCCAAAAGTAAGCTGTGGCAGATCATAATGGGAATCAACATCCGTATCGCCATGCCCCGGGAAATGTTTAAGGGTGGTTAAAAGACCCGCATCCTGCATCCCTTTCATGTAAGCACCGGTTTTGGTGGCCACATTGTATTTGTTTTCTCCGAACGAACGGTAATTAATAACCGGGTTTTTAGGATTGTTATTAATGTCAGCATCAGGAGCCAGGTTCATCTGCATGCCCATCCGCTTAAAATCTCTGGCCACTTCCTGACCCATTTTATAAATTAAATCTTTATTCTGAATGGCACCCAATGTCATTTGATAGGGGAAAGCAAGGGTGCTGTCTAAACGCATGCCCAAACCCCATTCTCCATCATTGGCAATAATTAAGGGTACGTGGCTTAGTTTCTGATAGGCATTGGTAGCAAGGGCCTGCCTTACCGGGCCTCCCTGGAAAAAGATTACACCCCCCAGTTGTTCCCTTTTTATAACCTGTCCAACCGAATCAGTATATTTCTGTCCTAGATTGGTATGGGCACGTACAAAAAACATTTGTGCAATCCGTTCCCTGCGATTGAGTTTATTAAAAACAGAGTCAACCCATTTAGGTTGATTGGTTAACATTTGTAAATAGGTTTGCTTTTGTGCAACTGCAGAAAAAGTAATCGCGCAGAGAATGGCAAGGGAGAATAAATTTTTTTTCACGGATGTGTTTTGTTGAACTGCTAAATTAATAATCAAAACCTGAATTAAACAAAAACCAATCCAAGTAATCGTTTTAATACAATTATGTTTGAGTTTGGAAGGTATTTAGGAGGTAAGTTCTTCAGGTGGAAGCTGGTGGCGATGGAAAGTTAGCTGGGGGCGAGCAGGTATCTGTTGAGGAAGGAATTTGAAATTGAGCGATTATTAAACTGAAAATGATAGAGAATAACAATAAAATTTTCATCGATATTGGGGACAATCGAAAAAAATCAAAACCTATCGATTTTATCTTGGTTAATATAATAGCGCTCTGTAAATGATTATTTACTAAATATTACAGTTATGAAAGATACAGGAACACCAAAAAACAATTCGACGGTTCAGGGAAGTCCAATTGCAGACCGGGCCAACCACGATGTTAAAACGGATAAGAAAATTCAGGGCATTACCAACGGTGGTGGGCAGCGCTCTGATCAAACCTCAAACAAAGATAACCAGCGTAAGGTAGACAATAAGAAGTAGTATACCCGGGGTTTAACGAAAATGGATAATGGTTTAAAAGCCCTTATCCATTTTTTATTTAAGCGGGTTCATTCGCCAGCCTGATGATGTCGCTTCCTTCCAATACCTTTCTCCCGCCATGATGGCTGAGGGTATTGATCATGGCATTTCCGAGTTCCTGCATGGTGCAAAATCCATTCTTCGAAATGGCCCTTCCAAGAGGAAACAGCCAGTTGATAAATGTATAGAAGGTGTGTGCATATTTCTGCTCCTTTATGGGCTTGATAAAACCTGGGCGAAAATGATATACCTGTGCAAAAGGAAGCATGGTCAATTCATTTTCCGTTTTACCTTTCACTTTCTGCCAGCTTAGTTTGCCATCGGGATTGGTGCCGCTACCGGAAACATAACAGAAAGTCATCTCCCGGTTTAGCCTGCTTAACGTTCCGGCCACATGCATGGTCAAGGTATAGGTCATTTTATAATAGGGCTCTTTCGCTACGCCAACGGATGAAATACCCAAACAAAAAAAGCAGGCATTGTAACCCAAAAGCTGATTTTCAATAGGAGCAAGGTTGAAGAAATCCTGGTGTATAATTTCTTTCAGTTTTGGATGTGTATATCCGCATGGTTTCCTGTTAATCACTAAAATGGAATCAATTTCCGGACTGTTTAAACAACAAATCAGCACACCTTCGCCAACCATGCCGGTGGTGCCTGTAATGATGACCTTATTTATACTTCTCGTTTTTCCCATATTGAATCGGCTTGATTACTTATCAGATAAACTCATTAGCCGGTAATTGGTTTTATTTTAAGGGCAATAAAAAAGTCCCGAAGGAATCGGGACTTTAAAACTTTATTGAACAACGGTGCCCTGCATTTTGTAATCTTTAGGTGGCGTGGCATCTAATAGGTGCTGAACAAAATAATCCCAGCGGCGTCTCATCATGTATGGTGAATAAGATCCATAACCATGTGCGCTGTTTGGAAAGATAACCAAATCGAAAGATTTATTGGCTTTTTCCAATGCTTCCACAACCAGTAAAGTATTGTATGGCGGTACGTTATCATCCATCATGCCATGAACAAGCATTAATTTTCCTTTTAAGTTTTTGGCATAGTTCTGATTGGCCTGTGCTTCATAATCCGCGTTTTCTGCCAGGCCATTATAGCGTTCGCCCCAATCATCCTCATAATTTCTGTTGTCGTGATTGCCTGATTCTGAGATGCCCACCTTAAAGAAATCAGGATAGCGAAATAGGGCTGTTGCTGTGGCAAAACCACCACCAGAATGGCCCCATATACCTACTCTGGCAGTGTCAATCGGATATTTTACAGCCAATTGTCTGATGGCTGTAATTTGATCAGGCAGCGTGTTGATGGCCATATTCCCATAACTCATATCGTGAAAACTTTTTGAACGGTTGGGATTACTGGTTCCTTCCATTAAAACCACAATAAAGCCTAGTTCGGCAAGTGCCTGATGATCTCCTCTGGAGGCAACAAAGCCCCAGTTGCCTACGCTACCCCCTTGCGGGCCAGGATAAATGTAATCAATTACCGGGTATTTTTTACCAGCATCCATTTTAGATGGTGTAAAAACCAAACCGTAAATATCGGTCTTCTTATCGGCTGCTTTAACAGAAACGGGGGTTGGTGCTTTCCAACCTGTTGCGGTTAACCTGGATACATCAGTTTTTTCTAATTCGGTAATTAATTTACCATCCATGCTGCGGAAAATGCTTTTTGCAGGAACATCAGGCTGAGAATAAGTATCAATAAAATATTTTTGAGATGGCGATAAATTTACCACGTGATTGCCCGGTTCAGGCGTTAAATCGGTTAAGTTTTTTCCATCAAAGCCAATTTTATAGAAATGTGCAAAATAAGGATTGATTTTATCTCGGCCATTGGCCATAAAATAAAGGGTGCGACTTTTAGGATCAACTTTAATTAATTGGGTCAGCACCCAATTGCCTGTAGTAATCTGGTTTTTTAATTTACCCGTTGTGGCATCATAAAGGTATAGATGACCCCAATCATCACGTTCAGAATACCAGATAATTTCTTTTGAATCAGGTAAGTAACGCCAGTTAATTTCACCCTGGCCGGATTCGTATTGTGTTTTAACCGTTTCTTCAAAAACTTCTCTAACGGCTCCGGTAGATGCATTTGCAATGCGGAATTTTTCATTTTTATGATCACGGGAAGTGGAAACAAAAGCCAGTTCTGTACCATCAGCTTTCCAGTCGATATCGTCAAATGTTCCGCTGCTGGAAATGTCGTCGCTTAATGTCGCACGATGTGGATCAGCAGGTATATTTAAAGCAATTACCTTTGGGTTTTCGACATCAATGACTACTCTTCTGATGGTGGGGATTTGTTTGTCGCCTGGTAAAGGATATTTCCATGCTTCTAATTTGGGCGCACCCACATTCGTGGTCACCAGGTACATGTCTTTCGAGTTCCGCTGATCCTGTTGAAAGGTGGCGATTTTTTTAGCATCCGGCGACCAGCGCAAAATAGGCGCATCACTGTGCTTCCAGCCGGCATTATCAGTGGCATAACCATAATCTTTTACGCCATCAGTGGTGAGTTGTGTTAGCTTTCCGCTGGCTACATCCTTAACATAAAGGTTATAATCTTTAATGAGAATGGCTTTTTTGCCATCGGGTGAGATCACTTCATTTCCACCATCTCTTCTTCGTCTCGCTGCCGGCGCAGAAGTATTACTATATGCTGTAGTTAAGGTCTTGGTTTTTTTAGCAGGATCTACCAAATAGGTTTCTAATCCTTTGGCTGTTTTTTTGGTATACCAGAATTGATCGCCAGCCAGCCAGTTGGGAGGAGAAATTGTATTATCAATAAATTTTGCGGTATTGTAGCCCATAAAACTTTCTGCTTTCTGATAGTCTTGAGGGGTAAGTGCTTTTTGCTGCGCGTTGACTGTAAATGCCACTGCACAAGCGGTTACGGTAAGCCAATATTTGTTCATCATCTTAGTTAGTCTCTGCTGATAAAATTAGCACTGTTTTATGAACTGTTCAGTATTAATGCTGATACAAAAAAAACGACTTTTCTCCAGGAGGTGAACAAAGGATAAACCCGTCTGCGATAAAGTAACATGCATCTGATGAGGCCACGGCGAATCTTAGATCCAGTTAGCTAATGGTTTCAATTGGATGAAACCTTCATATTTGTTGATTTCTCCCTTTTAATTATAAAAATAGTTGTATTATGATGAGGTTAAACTAAAAGCCTGATCACCAAAAATATGAAGCCCGTTTTATCTTTGATTGCTATTCTTTTTCTTTCCAGTATTTCCCTCGCCCAGTCGACCGCAAATAACCTGCAGCATGATGTTGAACGGTGTAATGACGCATTTGAAAGTGGAACCATTGAAGATATTAAACTTAATTTTCCCTTAGTCGAACAGCAAGGAATAATCTTAGCCATGCAAAAGGGTAAGTATCAAAGGAAAAAAGGCCAAAGCCAGATTGTAAAGGTTTACAGAGATAGTGCACTCGTATTGTTAACCGGCACCTTTGTTATTGGTAATTCCGGTGATGAAACCGATTATTCCAATATTTATTCTGGTATATACGTATTCAAACCTGTAAAAGGCACCTGGGTAATGACATCGAAACTTCCGGTCGACAGATTAAACCATTTGAAAGCACATCGGATCGGCCTGAAGATAGCTCCTGTTGATGGAACAATAGCTGTTAGGGATACCATGGAGATCCTGACCAGGGAAAAATATGGTTTTTTATTGGCGCTTAACCACAGGGCGAAGATAGAAAATGTACAACTTAACCGGAAAAAGGCTCATTTTGTGTTTGATGGAGGCATTCTCTGGGTAAAGTCTTCAGCAGGCATGAAAGAACAACTGATATTAGCCTATACATTAAAAGTGGACAATGACCCGAAGAATGAGAATTCCGGATATTTTGATTCGAACTTCGGACATGTTCGGGAGCAGTTCTATTGGCATCCGTTCTTTAATTTTTCAAGTAGCAATGACCTGGCAGATTTCCAGTTACGCGCCTCAATTCCATCTGCATATCATATCACCACTGGTCTCCGGCAGACCGATCGTATTGTAGATGATCAAAGAATAATAACCGCTAAATCACCATATGCTACTTTTGCGCTATCCATATACTATGATAAGGAATGGGAGGTAAAGACATTAGATAAGGGGAATTATAAGTTTCAAATCTTTGGGAATAAGACCTTTAAACCTACTCCTGACACGCTTTATCAGAGCTTTTCAAAGACAAACGACTTGCTGATTGAAAAATTCGGAAAACCGCAAGGCAGCTATCTTTGCATTGTACAGAACCGTTCCAAAGATTTTCCCATCTGGTTAAACAGAAGTAATGATATGATTGTTGCCGGAAACCATGGTGGCTTCATTATAACAAACAGGGCTATGTCTCCTTTAGCTCCCTTTGGGCACGAAGTTGCACATGCCTGGACCCGACCTGTAGGGCCAGCTACAAATTTTTTGAGGGAGGGCTGGGCTTCGTTTGCTGAAGCCTATTTATTGGAGAAAAGTTTCGGGGATACTACAGTGAGTCGCTTTATGGCCAGTTACAAGTCGCTGTACTTCAAAGGCGGCTTCGATGGTAAGTCATCATTATGGGACGATGCGTCTAACAATGGCGTATCTTATTATAAAGGCGTCTGGGTTCTTTATATGCTTAGAGATCAGCTGGGCAAGGCTGTTTTTGATAAAGGTTTAAAAGCTTTCATTCAGTCGAAAAAACAAATGGACATCAGTCTCTTTATAGGAAGTCTTTCAGAAGCCGCTGATACAGATGTTAAGCATATCATTGAGCCCTGGATAAAAAGTAAACAGGTCCCGCATGTTGGCGCCCTTATAACGGAAAAGGAATTATCGATTACTCAGGAAGGTGACGTTTTCGTTTTTCCTATTGATATCGCTTTTATGTTACAGGATAACCGGATAGTGAGAAAAACGTTTAATATCAGTAAAAACCTTCAAATTTTTCAGTTGGATGGGTTCTCAAAGAATGATATTAAGTCAATTAAGATAGATCCTGACAACAAACTGCTAATAAAAATCATGAGTGAGACGTCGCTGTAATTATTATCCAAAAAAACATCGCCATACCCAAGCTCAATTTACTTGCCGCAAAATATTAGCCCGGTTTAACATATTCGCCAAAATTGAACCTTGTAAGCCTATAATTAAAATCATTCCACTATTCTCATCAAAATAAGTTCTTGACAATTTGCTTAACAGCACGCAGACTGTTAAATGGCGTCTCCAAATAACCATACTTAAAGAGCAATCCTTTGTGAAGAAGGCAACATAAGGTAGCCAATCACCTTCCTGTGCTACCTTGTTGGCATTTGTGGACCTTAAAAATTTTGTTTATACAACTTTGTGAGTTGGGGCTCCCAGGAGACAGACCAGTTTAACAGGGCCATTAATGGATCTGCGGTGCTGATGCCAAATTCTGTTAATTCGTATTCTACTCTTGGTGGAACCTCTGGAAATGCTGTCCGAACGACCATGCCGTAATTTATTAAAATTTTTAGCGTTTGATTGAGCATTTTTGGCGATATGCCCTGAATTTGCCGTAGTAATTCGCTGCTACGCTTACTGCCTTGCATTAATGCCATCAAAATCAGTAATGTCCACTTATTGGCAATGAGCGTTAAGGACTGATTCAGGATACAACTTTCATCCAAACTGGATTTCAACAATAAAGATTGCTGTAACTTAAAATAATTTTCATTTTTTTCTCGCTGTTCTTTGATTATTCCGTCCATATATTACTTTAAAGTGCTTATGCCACTTACAGGTACCTTATTGCAAATATATAGTTTGGACGTTACTTTTGTACATAAACGTAAGAATTATGACATCGGAAAATACAACTGGTCACCAGATTTTGCTGAGTTTATTGAGTGCTTTTAACCAGGATACAGCAACTGTTTTATCGCTTTTTGATCCAAAGGCAACAGTAGAATATCCTTATGCGAAATCATTAGGTTCGGCTTACCAACTGACAATGGATGACTATAGAAAACATCTGGATCATATCCTTGGAGATATGCCGGATATTATATTCACCGCATTAAATGTTTATCCATTAAAAGAACCAGATTCCTATTGGGCAGAATTTCACGGCGAAACGACAGTTCCTGCAACGGGGGCATTGTATCAACAAGATTATGTGGTCAACTTCAGATTAGAAAACGGGAAGTTCATTTACTATAAGGAATATTGGAATGTGCTCCCTGTTTTAAGCACTTTGATGAGAAAAGAGCAGGCTCAACAGATCATCGACAAACATATATACTAAATAAGATGAAGAAAATAGCAATTGCGGCTGCTACAGGTAATATTGGCAGCAGTGTGGCCAGACAAACAGCCTCGCATGGGGCAACACCTTTGTTGTTAGGTCAAAACCTGAAAAGATTAGATGATTTGAACATTAGTGGTGGATTTTCGATGGTGGCAGATATCAGCAATACGGAACAGGTAATTGCGGCAACAGAGGGAGCGGAAGCTTTGTTCTGGCTTGTTCCTCCCGTACTTAATAAACCTGGTTTAAATGAATGGTATCAAAAGGTGACTGATGCAGGGGTTGCTGCGGTTAATCAAAACAAAATTAAAAGGGTTGTTCTTGTTTCATCGCTTGGTGCAAGTACTTCGCCAAACCTGGGAACTGTAAGCTATTGTGGTGAGATGGAAGTTGCTTTTGACAAGCTGGACGCTAATGTATTGGCTTTAAGGCCAGGTTATTTCATGGAAAATTTTATACTACAGGCAAAAGATATCCTTGAGAAAGGAACTTTTACTTTTCCTTACGATAGCGAGCATGATATTCCTTTCGTGAGTACAGATGACATTGCTGAGGTGGCCACGCGCTACCTGATTGACGAAACCTGGGCAGGACATTGGAAATTAAACCTCATGGGGCCTGAAAATATCACTTTAACGCAGGCAGCGTCTCGCTTATCCGCCCGGATAGCTAAGCCAGTTAAGTATGTAAAGCAATCTGGTGAAGAAGTTAAAGCGCAGCTAAACAGCTGGGGATTGTCTGCGCGTGTACAGCAGGAATTAATGGATTTATTTTTTGCCTTGGGTGATCCAAATGGGGCATATGCCACACCTCGCACCATAGAGGCATCTACAGCTACCACTTTCGAGCAGTTTTTAGAGCGGAAACTCCTACCTTTGCTTTAAGCATGTATGCCTGAAATCATTATCTGCCTTCCAATTCAAAATATCTGTTTTGTGGTAGCGCTTCCATAAGTTGCCGCTTGACCGATATCGAATTAAAATTAATCGTCAAACCATGAAATACTTGAAGATAATTGTGTTCTGTTTTTTCATAGCTTCAGTGCTTAGCCTGATTGGTGTGTTTGTGCTGCAATCTACCGGTTTGATTGGTAAAGCAGATACAGATTTTAAAAACCTACCCTATGGTATCGCTATCGGTATTAATTTCTGTTTTTTTCTTTCAAGCTTTACCATTTTATTGAATCTTCAGGAACATATTAGAACTAACACCCTATATAAGGCGCTAAGTTTTTTTCTGCTACCATGCATGTTTGTCTTATTTTTATTGTTTGCAAGTTGGGATGAGCCTTGGCCAGGTGTACTATTTTGCGTTCCTTACCTGATTGTCTTATTGATCTTTTTTGTTCGTTCAAAAAAACAAGATAACAGGAATTATAAAAATTGAAATTGATTTTAAGTATTTGCGAGTACTGATCCATTTTCCGCCAAATACTGTTACAATTTTTCGGGTACTGCAATGTCAATTTCTCGCAGCAATTCAAGACTATAATCCAATAGCTGACGGGCATACGTATCATTTTGTGCGGTTTTTGACGGCTCTGCCACATTTGTATCCTGGAAATATTGCCCGGTTACAGCCAAATCAGGAATTGATGATGCTAAATGAATAAGTGGCTTTGCACCTTCCAATGGGGTTTTCCCGAATAACCATTTCTGAAATCGCAGCAATGGCTCCATCCAGCCGCCCTGACCGCTTCCAAAGTTAGAATTGACCGATCCCGGATCGAAACAGTTCACCACAATTTGATTGGCTTTCCACCTTTGACCCAGCGCTCTGGTCATAAGAATGACGTAAAGTTTGGACAAGGCGTAAGCTTTACTCATGGAGTACCCATGCTGCAATTGAATATCATTAATATGGAAAGTCTGCTGATGATAAAACGAAGCGGTATTAATGATTTGTGGGTGTTGGCTTTTTAGCAATAAGTCTTTTACCTGTAAAGCCAGCTGTAAATAAGAAAGATAATTGACAACAAACGTTCTTTCCTGCCCTTCTGCGGTAAGCTGCCTTTCGCTAAACCAGGTTCCGGCATTATTTATTAAAACATCGAGCCGGCTAACCGATAATTTTATCTGCTCTGTCACACGCTTAATGTCACCTATGGACATCATGTCGCATAAAAAAAATAAATGGCCCTGGCCGGGAAGTTCTGCTAAAAGTTTTTCTGCTTTCGCTGGATTACGGGCCAGTATAATGATCCGAGCCCCTTGTGAAGCTATGGCTATGCTGGCTGCCCGGCCAATGCCTGAAGTAGCACCAGTAATTAATACTGTTTTATTTTCTAAAAAACTCATGGGTATTCATTTCTTTAAAGTAGTAACCACTTAATAATATCTAATCGTGTTGCCGCTAATTTATCTATTTTTTCAATAATGCATTAGCATCTCAGGTTCGTTTAGATGACAGTTAACGAAACATGTGAAAAGAATTACATCTACGGTTTCTTTTCTATGACAAAAGCTTTCAATTCTGCAATTTTTCCATTTTCGAATCGCCAGATGTCGCAGTAATCATAGTGGTTATAGGTTCCATTTATAGCCTTCAGGGTGATTACACCTGTCACGGTTACATAGCTGCCATCCTCAATGGTTTTTTCGACGGTAAATACGGGTGGTTCCAAATAGAATTCTTTCATATATGCGCGTACTTTATCTCTACCCTCAAGGATACGTTCGCCGACAAAAACCCATTTGGTATCCTCTGTGCAATAGGCCAGAAAGCTTTCATAGTTTCCCTTTTTAACAAATTCGTTGGCTTGGTGTAATATCGTTGCGTTTTTCATTTTTATTTGTTTTTGAATGTGAATCGATTCAGTAATGCTTGAATCTGGTGTGCTTGTATATGGAGGATTTATAATAGGCTGAAATGTGTTTTGATTAGGAAGGTAACTTACCGGTTGTGCTATGATTTCGATACCAACTGACAGTAAGACGGATGTTGTCAATATTAGTTTTTTCACGTTATTATTTTAATGATTAAGTTCTACAAACTTTCCAGGGTTTCCTCCATGATTTCGATGCCGAAGTCTTTTAAGCGGTTGCTGATATGATGACTTGGGATAATCGTTTCTGGAAGGTATAAACCTCCAGTCTGATGTTCAGGCTGTCCATTCAGGCCTAATATTTTTTCTGCAATCAGGTATACGCCAACAGCGGTGAGATGGGAATTTCCTTTTGGGCCGGATACGATCGTGCTGAGTTTTCTTTTTTCGCCGGATAGGAGGGTGCCTTCAATAGTAATATATAATTCATGGGAAGCTTCCAGGCCTCTGCTAGTCCCTATAGATTCCCCTGTAATAAAGTCGAAACGAATATTTTTCGCACTCGTAAAAGCAGCTATACTTGGGACATCCAGCGTGCTGAGTGGGTAACCTATTGCCGATGAATGGTTGTGCAAATCAATTGTCCTCGGGTTTTCTTTTGCTGGTAACGATAACCAATTTCCTCCCTTGCGAATTAGTGCCTCACCAACAAAACCACTAACTTCGTTTGCAACCAGTGGCCCTACGCTATCTTTTGGGTCATATAATCCTGCAAGTTCGATGGTTTCTATCTGGCTGAATTGATTCGCCAGTTGCTTAACAACAAGTGTTAATATTCCTGCTTGCCAATGACCAGCGTATACAACAGGCGCATCAATCGTTTTGTGAAGGGCCAAAAATGCTGTGGGAGAAATTTGATCTGCTAATTCGCTTACAGCAATACAAGCAATGCCATTTGAGATAGCAGTTTCTCTTAGTATATTACTGTGATCATCCACCGCTGATATAATCAGGTCCATTCTCTTAAATTCACTTAGGTCGAAGCCTTCTTCGAGATTGATATAGGCTGTTTCTGAATGATTTAATTCCTCCGCTAAGGATATTCCGTTTTGCGGATTCCTACCTGCAAGAACAAGTTCGATATGCTTATCAGCTTGTCTGATTAGTCGGGCGATGTTACTTCCAACCATTCCATAACCACCTACAATTAAGACTCGTTTTATCTGTAATTTCATATTAAAAATTTTTAACTATATAACTGTACATTTATTTTAAGTGTGAAGTCGGTCACAACTCAACCAGATTAAAGTTTTCATATTTCAATGATTACGATATCTAAGACAAAGTTAAGGTTGTATCTAAACTTTTGTATATTGCACGCTAATTGTTAGGTACTATAAATAATGTAAGTAATGACTGAGATCAAGCAATCATCAACCAACTTTTCAAATAAGCTTGCGCTGAGCGATGAATGTTCGGAAGCATATGCCTCAAATATCATCGGCGGACAATGGACATTGGTAATATGTTCGTGGTTATTAAGTGGTAAACTTAGATTTGGCGAACTAAAAAAGAAATTACCTGGTATTACGGAAAGGATGTTGACCTTGCAGCTGCGTAAACTCGAAGAGCATAAAATAATCAGCCGGACTGTTTATGCAGAAGTACCGCCACGTGTAGAATATGAGCTGACAGAAATTGGATACGGATTGAAGTCAGTTATCATGGAATTAGAAGCTTGGGGCACAAGCCACAAAAAATTGATTGGTGAGCAACCTGTTTAGGTTTACTGCAAGCAGACATGTTCCTGGTGTGAATATATTTATTTAATCAAAACTGTAATTCTTAACCAGTAGGAGATAAGAACGCTGATTTTCGGTATTATAATAGAAGTATTTAACATTAAGGGATTATGAAGGTTAAGGGTGATATCTGATTATCTATAAATTGATTTCTTAATTATCTCAACTTTTCAATATTATAACTTCATGATCTAACGTAGCCACTTTGACATTCCTGCGTTGCCTTGTTTGCGTTTTGAATGCCAAACCGGAAAACCAATGCCTATTTCCTATCCTGAAAGTCCCGTATCGATAGGTGATCATATAAGAAAGAAAAGAATGGAATTAGATCTACTTCAGAAGGACGTGGCAAAGATTTGTGGAGTTAGTGAAGATTGTATTACAAATTGGGAAAAAAACAGGAATACGCCTCAGATTCAATATTATCCCCGTATTAGTAATTTTTTGGGATACTTGCCATTCAATGTTGATTTGACAACTCTTTCAGGGAAGTTAAAAGCACATAGATATATTAATGGGCTTAGCCAAAAACAACTAGGAAAAATCCTCAGCGTTGATGGAGCTACAGTTTGTAGCTGGGAACTGGAGGAAAACAAACCACATAAGGCGATCCTGGTAAAGCTAGACTTGATGTTGTAATCATTATCGTTATTCCACCGTTTTAAGTAAAAAGGGAATATGGAAGAATTTTCTAATTTTGCTCGTAGCACATATAAAATTTGTCCTTTACTAAACAACATCTCTTAATTTTTCTAGAAATAGATAATGAATAGCCAATTAGAAATGAGAATACTATCAGTCAGACATAACCCAGAATATAAAGAGATCACAATAAAATATTTACAAGAAAGTTGGCCGGATATTTCGCCTATTATTTATGAAAATTGTATATCAAATTGTTTAAGCGCAAACCAGTTTTTACCTCAATGGTACTTATTAGAAAAAGGTGGAGAAATAATTGGCTGCGCGGGATTAATAACAAACGACTTTATTAGCAGAATGGATTTATATCCTTGGATTTGCGCGATATTTATAGAAGAAAAAAATAGAGGGAATGCTTATGGAGCATTATTGATTGATAAAGCGAAAGCAGACACTAAAGCTGCTGGATTTAAGCACCTCAATTTATGCACAGATCACATCGGTTATTACGAGAAATATGGATTTAAGTATATTGGACAAGGATATCACCCATGGGAGGAAGAATCCAGAATTTATCAGTTAGAAGTATAATAATTGCCAATGACATCAATGTTTTTTAGTATCGTACAAAATAATAGAAGCTGTAATGAGTAGTATTTATTTCTTGATGTATCTATTATTATTCGTTTCTCAATAATTAAACTGGATCAAATACCAGTGCGATGTAAAAATCAAACCTATCCACATTAACTCTGGAATATTTTTTTTAGGTGATTATCATAAACTCATTTCATTATTCAAATCGAAATTTTAATTTTTGATGATGAGTTTTTGATAATTTGCATTACAGAACAACCACTGTTAATTGTTGTCTCAGAATAACCACAATTAAAGAACCCTTCGTGAACAAGGCAACGTAAGGTAGCCACTTCGACAGGGTTCCGTTACTATTTCCTTCCTGTAAAAAGATGTATAATATTTTCCTAAATATATTATTGGTACATCTACATATACCTGAATTAGACGATTCGAACCTATTCCCTGCATTAACATCACCACAGGTTATAGTACACTTGGCGCTAATCCCCAAAATCACGACGTTCCTGTATTTTTTCTTTTTTAAAAGATTCTCTTTGCGTTCATTTGCAGAAGGTCCTTTAGCGCACAGATGAAATTCAGAAGAAAAACAACCTTATCCCTGTATTGGAAGTGTCAGCTCATCGGCTGGTCACTCGCCTCTTTATACTGGAGCATTTTAGGGCTTATCGGAGGACAATTTAAAATCAGCATCGGCCTGGTTCAGTTTTTTAGCGATGTGGTGCTTTATATTTTCATCACCCATCTGTACCGGATTTTTGCACTGAAAAACCACTGGCAGGATTTAAATCTGACGGATTTATTTAAGCGGATTATTCCCGCAATCCTGGTTATGGCGATTGTATATACGCTGGTAACAACCCTAAAAGTGTACGGCATCAGGATTGTATTTTCGATAGGCACCTTTCCCGATCTAAAGACTTTGACAGGCCCGACAGGAATAGGGATTTTTATGGCAGGTATTCGCCTGATGGCCATCTGGATACTCGCTTTTCACCTGTATTATTATGCTAAGCGTGAAATCCGCATTGCCCGCGAAAATATCCTTTTGAAACTCGCTACAAAACAGGCCCAGTTTAGCCAGCTTACCGCACAGCTCAATCCACATTTCCTCTTCAATTCCCTCAATACCATTAAATCCCTCATCAGCACTTCTCCAAAGCTTGCCCGCCGTGCAGTAGATTTACTGAGTGAATTGCTGGGCAATAGCCTCTATGAACATTCGGGAGGCTTTTGTCGGCTGGATCGGGAACTGGACCTGGTAAGGGATTATCTGGAACTTGAAACCCTGAGGATGCAGGAAAGGTTAAGTTTTGAAATCGAAGTAAGTCCGGTTGCCCTGACCCGCCTCATTCCGCGCCTTAGTCTTCAGACTTTGGTTGAAAATGCGGTGAAACATGGTATTTCGCAACTGAACCAGGGCGGGAAAATTTCCATTTTAATTCGCGACCTGGGAAACTTCCTGGAAATAAAGGTAGAAAACCCGGTTCCGCTGCAACAAAAAGAGAGTACCTCCGGACTAGGCCTGAAAAACCTGCGGGAGCGGCTGAAAGTGGCTTATCATGAAAAAGCATCATTTGAAATAAACATAAATCCTGGCGCATATGCGCAGGCAAAGCTGAAGTTACCCTTATATGAACAAGATCAGAACTTTAATTGTTGATGATGAAAAACCTGCCAGAGACGAGCTCAGTGCTTTGCTTAGCGCATTTGATCACATTGAGCTTGTCGGACAGGCGGCCAACGCGGATCAAGCGGAGGAGTTGATCCGCAGGTTAGATCCTCAGTTAATTTTTCTCGACGTACAGATGCCGGAACGCACGGGTTTTGATTTACTGGAATCTTTAACGAGCGTTCCCTCCGTAATCTTCGTCACGGCATACGATACCTATGCGCTAAAGGCTTTTGAAGTGAGCGCTGTGGATTATTTGATGAAACCAATACGGGAGGAGCGGCTGAGAAAGGCAATTGACCTGCTCAAAGTACGCGGACCTGGAGTTGAGCAAAGGCTCTTCGTCAAAGATTCCGGGCGATACCACCTGATCAAACTCGTGGACATCCACCTCGTAGAATCAATGGATAATTATGCCAGGATCTTTTTCAATAAACAGGTTGTACTGCATAAAACCTCACTCAACCAACTCGAGCAAAAATTGCCCGGCGATGTATTCTTCAGAACAAGCCGCTCCCAGATTATCAACAGAAACTATATAGATAAAATCGATAACAACGAAAGTGGACTATTTGTAAAGCTCCTTTCAGGTGAGCTGGTATTTGTTTCCACCAGGCAAGCCCCGAAACTCAGGCAACTGCTTTCAAAATAAATTCATATAACAGATAAAAAAATGAAACTAAAAATTATTGGTATAGGCTTGCTGTGCTTTTTTTACAGCTTCCGAGCGAATGCCCAAAATACTGTGGCTCAGGTAGACACCAGTGCTTACCTTATCGATAAAGATGTGCTGATTACCTCAAAACAAGGTATTACGCTTTCCGCTGTAGTGGTCAGAAAGAAAAGCAATCCGGCAAAGCTTCCGGCCGCTTTATTGTTTTTCATTTATACCAATATAAAGCGAAGCCTTTCTGAGGCGATGGATGCGGCCGATCGCGGCTATGTTGGTATTGTTGCCGATACCCGTGGTAAACGGCTTAGTCAGGATAAAATAGAACCTTATGCGCATGAAGTGGAGGATGTAAACACCGTAATTGACTGGATCATCCAACAACCCTGGAGCGATGGAAGGGTCGGGATGTATGGTGGAAGTTATTCGGGTTTTGCGCAGTGGGCAGCAACCAAGCATTTGCACCCGGCACTGAAAACCATTGTCCCCTATGTGGCCGCCATACCCGGACTTGGGTTGCCAATGGAAAATAATATCTTTCAGACGGCAAATTACCAGTGGGCTTTTTATGTTACAGGAAACCGGTTTACCGATGACGCGGTGAATGAAGACCGCCAGCGTTGGCGAAATATGAGAGAGAAATGGTGGCTTAGCGGAGCGGCCTATAACCGAATTGACAGCATAGACGGCCAGCCAAACCCATTTTTGCAAAAATGGCTAAGCCACCCCGATTATGATGGCTATTGGCAGGCGATGGTACCCTATAAAAGTGACTTTTCTAAAATTAATATCCCTGTACTCAGCATCACGGGTTATTACGACGACGGGCAAGTATCCGCAATGGAATACTTCAAGGAACATTACCGCTACAATTCCCACGCGCAGCATTATTTAATCATTGGCCCTTACGACCATTTCGGTGCACAGAAGGGAGGAACGCCTATCCTGCGGGGCTACAAGGTCGATCCGGTGTCACTGATCAATACCAGGGAGATTACCTTTAAGTGGTTCGATTACATCTTAAAAGGCGGACCAAGGCCGGAGCTGATCCGGGACCGGGTAAATTATCAGACCATGGGTACAAACCGGTGGAGGCACGCATCCTCACTTGCACGTATGGAAAGCAGGGAGGTGAAGTTTTACCTGACCAATCCTGTTGGAAAAGATTTCTTACTGTCCGGGATAAAGCCCAAAAAGGTAAATTACAATAAGCAGGTGGTTGATTTAGCTGACAGAAAGAGTTACTACAATGACTATTACCCTGATCCCATTATAAAAAAGGAGCTTGACCGCAGCAACGGATTGTTTTTCTTTAGCAAGCCCTTTGAGCAGGCGGTAACGGTTAGCGGAAACTTTGAGGGGCAACTCCAGGCCATCATCAATAAAAAAGACATGGATGTGGGATTGATTTTATATGAACTCACATCATCGGGAGATTACTTTCAGCTTTCTTACTACCTCGGCCGGGCAAGCTATGCGCAGGATAGGAGTAAACGTAAACTGCTCGTTCCAGGCAAGCTCGAACAGATACCCTTTAGCCGTTCAAGGGTTTTTAGCAAAAAGCTGGCTAAGGGCAGTCGTTT
The DNA here is from genome assembly GCF_026239715.1 of Pedobacter sp. GR22-10. Taxonomy (NCBI): domain Bacteria; kingdom Pseudomonadati; phylum Bacteroidota; class Sphingobacteriia; order Sphingobacteriales; family Sphingobacteriaceae; genus Pedobacter; species Pedobacter sp. GR22-10. The sequence goes on along the minus strand of NZ_JAPIVR010000003.1, from coordinate 79,651 downwards.
GGTTGTTGCACTTAATATCAATAAAAACCCGTTTGCGGAAATTAACTATGGAAGCGGTAAGGTCGTAAGCCAGGAAAACATTCATGATGCGGGAGAACCCCTTAAGATAAAATGGTCAACGGATAGCTATATAAAACTCGGCATCTCTAAGGAAAAATAAAATCTTTTGTGAATTTACCGAAGATGACATTGCCATTTGTAATAAAGCAAAAGTATTCCGCTAATTCAATATTTCTTACATAGTATTAAGTTTCTGATCGGCATACCGATTAAGGTAAATATCAGATAATTTATAGAATATTTGTGTGTTGTTGTCGTGATTACTATATTTGTGACAACAATTAAATATATGTATCATGAGACTACTGACATTTGCATCACTACAGGTAAAAAATTTAGAGGCATCAAAAGACTTCTATGAAAAAAAACTAGGCTTTGAAATTGGTGAAACGAACCCGCAGGCCTGCGTTTTCAAATATAATCAGGGAGAGGCCAGTTTTGCTATCCGCACCCCGCTTGAGCCTCTTGAAGGAAAAGAGTTAGGCACCGGCGTTGCGCTGTGGTTTGCCGTTGATAAACATGTAGACGCACTGAAAGAGGAATTTACTGTTAATGGCATTACAACAGCCGGACCGATTATAGAAACACCCTTTGGCAGGGCTTTCCATGTTAAGGATCTTGACGGTTATAAACTTACTTTCCTGAACGCAAAATAAAAACAGGTTTTTAGCAATTTTTTGGAGAAAACCAACTGAATAATTTTTAAAGCCAAATAGTAAGTTCGAGATAAAACGGAATGATTTTGACCTGGTTTCTTCACAGATGCAACAAACAGACGATGAGCAAAAAAATTGAATTTCATTTTAAAAAGCCTGAAGACAGTCCGGGTTACCTTCTTGGTCAGCTGACCATGTTGTGGCAAAGGAAGTTAAAGCGTTTGTTAGATCCTCTAGATCTGACGCACACGCAGTTTGCCTTACTCTGTGCATTAGCCTGGCTTTCGGGAGAAAGCAGTACAGTCACGCAAATTGATATTGCCAACCAGAGTAATGCTGACAGGATGATGGTATCTAAAGTATTGAGAACCCTGGAAGATAAAAAATTTATTACCCGACACGGGCACCCTACGGATACCAGGGCTAAAACAATAAGACTTACGGCTACCGGGGAGACGATCCTGCAAAAAGCCATTATCAGTGTAGAAACTGCCGATCTGGAATTTTTTGTCGGCCTCGGAGCAAACCTAAAAACCTTTAATTCAAATGTGGCAAACCTTATTGAGCAGAATAATAAAGAAATGTGAAATGGTCTGTAGGGCAAGTGGTTCAATTCAATCGGGATATTTTTCCAGTTTGTATAAAATATCTTTTAAAACGCATGCAGCGGAAGCATAAATTACGGATCGGGTTATTCTGATGAAATATATGAATGTATTCATCAAATAAACGAGATCGCTTTATGTTAGCTGGTAAAGTTGATATGACTTTCCATCAGTTTATTATCAGTTGATGCATCTGAAAATATCCATATTTTCGATATATTTTTCTGATTTTAACCTATATCTTTGGATGGCCAAAGAAAAATTAACCCATGAACAACCTCGATGAAATCGACCTCGCCCTGCTGAAACTGCTGGCAGCCAACTCAAAACATACGACCAAGGAACTGGCCAAACTGGTCAACCTTTCCGCCTCGCCCGTATTCGAGCGAGTAAGAAGGCTGGAGAACAGTGGGTACATCAAAAAATACATCGCTATCCTTGACGCAGAGAAGTTTGATCACGGGTTTATCGTTTTCTGCAACATCCGGCTCAAGCAGCATGACAAAAAGATCGGCCACAATTTTGTGAGCGACATCCTGAAAATCGATGAGGTGGTGGAATGCTACAACATCTCCGGCGACTACGATTTCATTCTGAAGGTCTATGCCAGGGACATGAAGCATTATCAGGATTTCGTTTTCAACAAGCTCGGCTCAGTAGATAGTATCGGAAGTACGCACAGTACCTTCGTCATGGCCGAGATCAAGAACACGCACAACATCAGTATATAACCGCCACGGGGCGGCCGTCGCTTCCGATGGCCACCAGCGTAAAGGCCCCGCTCACCACCTTTTCACGGTATTCTTCTCCCATCTTTTCCAGGTATACCGAAACGGTCACCTCCAGGCTGGTATGGCCCACACGGGTAACCCTGCCTACCAGCTCTACGAGCGTGCCGGCCGGAATGGGTTTTGCAAAATCGATCTTTCCGCTGCTCACCAGTACAAAATTACGCCTGCTGAAACGTGTTGCTGTGATGAAAGCGGTTTCGGTCATCATCATCAAAACCCTTCCGCCGAACATCGTGTTGTGGTGGTTGGTGGTCTCGGGAAACACCACTTTGAACACATGGGTTTCGGACTGTTCAGTTTTTTCTGCTATGTTCATCATCTGTTTTTTGATGGTCATCTGTTGTGTCGCCACCTGAACCGCTGAATAGCCTCAGCATGACTACCCGCGGCAATCTGTGCGAAGGCCTGGTGGAGCACAGGAATGATGAAAGGTAGTTCCAGGTAGTGGGCAAGAGTCGTTACGATCGGTTCGAGTTCATTTGCCCGGCGCTTTGGTACAGCGTTCCCACCGAACAGCCAATTTGCACCCAGCTTTGAAGGGAGATGGTCGCTGAGGTATGGCCTTGCCGGCTCTATCCCTGCCAGTCCAAGTATGCCCAAAAGCGAGAGGTAATTAAAGGTAATGGCCTTTTTACAGCGCAGCTGCATGTTCATGGCGGCGTACAGCCTATCAAAAATATGTGAAGGTGATCCGCCTTCTGATAGTGCACTTGCAGGGAAAAGTTCCCGGTGGCCTCCCGCATTTATTACCCAAGAGATATAGGTCTGGATATCGCCGGCCGTTTTCATCGCTTTATAGCTTCCAAAGGAAACGTATTTGTGTGCCCTGCCCATGTTCCCATGCCGCGATAGTTCAGGCTGATTTTCCACTAGCCAACCTGCAAAGGCAACAGGATCCGCACTGGCATTTTCCCATGTCCATCCGTCGCCCATTCCAGGACCGAGATAGACCTTTTCCAGAAGGTCCCAGTGATGCTTCGGATGCCTTCCGAAATAGCTTGATAGGAATAGCAGCCAACAAGCTTCTCCAGTATCCCTGCGAAGGTTGTGGGCAAAAGCAAGGGCAAGGGGATCAAAGCCGGCAATGTCCGGGCTTCCCTTCTTCCAGGGGGGGGTACTGCGCCCGATTTCAAAAATGCCGACAAAGGAATTGGCAATATCAGCCACAAGGGATGAAAAATAATCCATCCGCTCCAAATGGAAAATAGGGGGCAGCTTCGGATTGTCCTGACCAAAGCTTGCCAGTTTTTCGCGGACATCCTCCTTTTGGACGGCACAGACGCTAGTCTCTACCATAGTATTTTTCGCCCAGCTTTATCTTTTCCCTTCCGTTCTCCAACCTCCATTTGTTGGTGTCCCTGAGCGAATACGCACATCCGCAGTATTCCTGCATATAGAATTCCTCAGCCTTGCTGATTTCCAGCATGCGTAAGGATCCCCCTGCCTTGCGCCAGTTATAGGTCCAATAAGTGATACCTTCATAGTGGCCTGCCGCCCTGATGCCCGAACCGTTGATCTGCTCCATGTTTTTCCAGCGCGATATGCCCAGCGAACTTGAGATCACATCAAAGCCGTTTTCAAAGGCGTAAAGGGCCGTGCGCTCAAAGCGCATGTCAAAGCACATCGTGCAGCGTATCCCGCGTTCAGGTTCCATGTCCATCCCCTTTGCTCTTTCAAACCAGTTGTCCACGTCATAGTCCGCATCGATGAAGGGGATATTGTGCTTCTTCGCAAAGCGGATATTCTCTTGCTTGCGCAGTTCGTACTCTTTTTTTGGGTGGATGTTGGGATTGTGGAAGAAGATACTGAAATCTATTTCGGATGCAATGATGGCCTCCATCACCTCTCCCGAACAGGGTGCGCAGCAGGAATGCAGCAGCAGTTTTTTTCCGCCATTCGGTAGTTCCAATTTTTCTCTTTTAAAGCTCATTTCAAACGTTTTTTTTGACCAAAGGGTCCAAAAGTTTATTTACAGTTGCCGGCCGACTTATTAACGCAATGCCGCTGGAGAGAAGATCTTGGGAAAATAGGAAAAGGCAGGGCCACACGGCTCACACAGGGAAATGTCCCATAGGAAACAACCACCTTTCAGACCAAAAGCTTCAGACCGCGAAAGCATCGTCCATTCGGAACAGGCAGGTCTCCTGGCTTGTAACAGTTCTCATCACCCTTCCTATTCATATTAGAACAGTGGATATGCCTGATGAAAACCTTGTTTGTTACTTACAGTTGCGCGACAGCTCGTGATTTGCACACGATTCCCTATTAATCTGCAGTTAAGCAAAACCTTTCCGATTGATGTTATGCAAAGAACAGCGACGTAAGGTAAAAAAAATCAAGAATTATAGACCTAATTTTTATCCGTTCCAAAATGGATAATCAATATACCCCTGTTCCCCGCCCCCGAACATGGTTGCCCTGTCTGGCTTGCCTAGCGCGGCATTTTTTTCAAAGCGCTCGGGCAGGTCGGGGTTGGCGATGTACAAGTTCCCAAAGGAAACAAGTGCCGCAATACCTTTTTCAAGTTCAGATTCGGCGGAATCCCTATCATAGCCTCCATTTGCAATAACCCTCTGGCGGATCTTCCTGCCAAAGAACGCAATCTCGTCTTCACAGACATAATGTTCAGGTGAAGGGAAATGTGGGCTGCGCCGCATGAGTTCCACATAGGCAAAATCCAGTTTGTTCAGTTCTTCGATCAGGTGGGTATAGCTAGCTACGGGGTCCTCCAATATGATATCGCCATAGGGATGGAATGGGGATATTTTAATGCCCACTTTTTCACCTCCTGCTACACTGATCAATTCCTGCATCACCTCCACTGTGAAGCGGGTATTATTAGGGATACTGCCGCCATAATTGTCCGTCCTCCGGTTGGCACTTTCAGCCAGGAACTGGCTGGGCAGATAGCCATTGGCCGCGTGGAGCTGGACTCCGTCAAAGCCTGCCACCATAGCATTTCTTGCGGCCTGGCCAAAGTCTTTTATCGTCTGCATGATCTCCATGGTAGACATTTCCCGGGGGATCTCAAAATCTTTCATGCCTTGGGAGGTATAATGCCGCATCCCCCGGATGGGCAGGGGTGATGGCGCAATAGGGAGCTTGCCATTCCTGTCTATAGAATGCCCAATACGGCCGGTGTGCCAAAGCTGGGCTACAATAACGCCACCGCTATCATGTACCGCAGTGGTTACCTTCTTCCATGCTGCTATTTGCTCTTTGGTGAAAATACCTGGCGTGAGCGGACTGCCGGTGGCCGCTTCACTGATCCTGATGGACTCGGTAAAGAGCAGACCTGCACTTGCCCGCTGGGCATAGTATTCTGCTGTTATATCACCCACCAGGCCATTGCTGTCGGTACGACCCCTGGTCATCGCTGCCATGGCCATTCTATTTTTTAAGCTGGCATTACCCAGTTGTGTTTTTTCTAAAAGTTTCATGTAGCTGTTTTTATCCCCTGTATTGGAGATGATGCCTCTTTTCGCCTAGCCATCCCCTGGGCGATGATACTGGCAGCAATCAGCTGAAGGGCATGATAAAGCATGAGCGGCAACAATATGATGCCGGTGATGGTACTGTGCTGAAAAAGCACTTTTGACATGACCGTGCCGTGAACCAGTGATTTTTTGGATCCGCAGAACAAAACCGTGATGCGGTCTTCAGCCGAAAAGCCAAACAAGCGGCTGAGCAGTCCAACGCAAAAGAACACCGCAAAAAACAGGGCCATCATCGCCGCTGCAAGTCCGGCAAGTTCAAGGGCGCTGAAGCCATCAAAAAGATGCTCGGAGAATGACTTACAGAACGAGGTATAAATGATGGTGAGGATAACCGCCTGATCGAAATATTTGAGCTGTTTTTTATACTTCTCGGCAATGGCGCCAAAACGGGCGTTGAGGCTGATGCCGATGATGACCGGTAACAGGACCTGAAATACCAGTTTGATCACGATAGCAGAAACATCGAAACCACCGGTTGCTGAAGCGATGAACAGCCCGATCCAGACCGGCGTGACTACTACCCCGATCAGACTTGAAATGCTCGCATTGAAAATGGCAGCCGGGATGTTGCCCTTGGCAATGGAAACCATGACCACCGAAGAGGAAACCGTAGACGGCAGGGCTGCCAGAAAAAATACACCCAGCCAGAGTAGCTCATAATCAGTGCCAATAAACAGGGGGCGAGATGCCAAAACGAGGAGTGGGAAGAACAAAAAGGTTGTCAACTGGACAACAATATGCATTTTCCAGTTGGAAAGTCCGGCTTTTAATTTCTCTATACTCAAACGCAGGCCATAAAACAGGAAAATCAGCGATACGCCTGCATTAGCAATCTCCTCGAGCGAAACGGGTTCTTTAACAAGGCCTGGCTGTGGCAGAAAATAGGCCAGCAGGATCATGGTGGCTATCATCAGCAGGAAACCGTCGAAACCTACCTTGTTCAATAATGCGAATAACTTTTTCAATATGATTTTAATATATTTCTATTGCTCAGAAAAATTACATCCCAAATTCTTTCCGTATGATTTCAGCCCCTGCGCTTAACGCACGCAGCTTACCGTTTGCCACGTTTCGGGACAAGGGTGCCATACCGCAGTTTGTAGAGGGGTAGAGGTTTTCGATATCGACAAACGCAAGCGTTCTGCGCAGCGTATCCGCTACTTCTTCCGGTGTTTCAATCGTATTGGATGCCACATCGATTGCGCCTACCATTACTTTTTTACCGCGTACAAGTTCAATCAGGTCCAATGGCACATGCGAGTTATGGCATTCCAGGGACACGATATCGATATTTGATTTCTGGATCTTAGGGAAGATTTCTTCATATTGGCGCCACTCTGAACCCAGTGTTTTTTTCCAGTCATTATTGGCTTTTATGCCATAACCGTAGCACACATGTACTGCCGTTTCGCAGGTTAAACCTTCACTGGCCCTTTCCAGCGCTGCCATTCCCCAATCGTTTACCTCATCAAAGAACACGTTAAATGCCGGTTCATCAAACTGGATAATGTCCACTCCTGCATCCTGCAGTTCCCTGGCTTCCTCATTGAGTAGTTTTGCAAATTCCCAGGCCAGTTTTTCCCGGCTTTTGTAATGGGCATCATACAGGGTATCTACCATGGTCATCGGTCCCGGTAATGCCCATTTGATCGGTTTATCCGTCAGTGTACGCAAAAACTTGGCATCCTTAACAAAAACTGCCTTTTGACGGGCAACCTCACCTACCACAACAGGAACACTGGCATCATAACGGTCACGGATTTTTACGACCTTACGGTTTTCAAAATCTACACCACTTAAATGCTCGATAAAAGTCGTTACGAAGTGTTGGCGTGTCTGCTCTCCATCACTGATGATATCCACTCCTGCCAGATGCTGTTCCTGCAGCGCAATGCGCAAGGCATCCTGTTTCCCTTCATGCAGCTCATCGCCCTCTAATTTCCAGGGTGACCAGAGTTTTTCGGGTGGTGCGAGCCAGGCAGGTTTGGGCAAACTTCCCACAATTGAGGTTGGTAATAGTTTTTTCATTGTTGTTCCTTTTTATATAATTGATTAACTAACGAATTCAGCAGTCCATTGCTCAAGAATATCCTGGTAAGGTTTGATGAAATGCTCTTCCGCATATTTACCCTGTTCAACAGCCAGTCGGCTCCGCTCTTCTCGGTCATATACCACGCGGGTCAGTGAATAATCTTCGTGCTTAAGACTAGGTTGATAGATTTTCCCGGCCACAGCATTTGCATTGTAGATTTCAGGGCGATAAATCTTCTGGAAAGTCTCCATCGTGCTGATCGAGCTGATCAGTCCAAGATCAGTATAATCAGCAAGCAGATCTCCGGAATGGTAAAAAGCCATCGGTGCCACACTGTTCGGAGGCATGAAAAAACGAACTTTTAAACCCATTTTAGAGAAATATTCATCAGTGATAGAATACTGATCCTGCAGATACTCAAAGCCCAGAACGGGATGCTGATAATCAGTGCGTGTATAAGTTCTGTTGCCAGATACACTTAGGCAAATGATCGGCGACATCTTAAAATGCTCTTTATAAGTGGCTGAATTCACAAAGCACTTATAAAGTTTTCCGTGCAGATCACCAAAATTTTCAGGAATAGAGAAATTGGGTTTGTCTTTATTGTACTCGGTCAATAAAATACTGAAATCATAATCCCGGACATAAGAAGAAAAATTATTTCCGGCAATACCTTCGATACGCTGGTTAGTTTCCCGGTCGAAAATATTCGTTTTTAAAACTTCGATCAACGGCAGGTTGTTGATGCCATTCTTATCATCAATACGCATCGTTACGGTGATGATTTCAAGTGCTACAAGGTAACGGTCAGCTCTGGGATTATCCAAATGGGCCAATGCATTGAACCGGTTGTTGATCATATTTAAGGCATTACGTAAGTTTTGCTGACGATTGTCTCCCCTGGCCAGGTTTGCAAAATTGGTTGTCAGACGCGTTTGACTAGAGGGGTGATAGTTTTCATCTAAACAAGTGCTCTCCAGCTTGAATGCAAAATCATACTTGAAGGTATCCCGGGTGTTTTCCATACATTTCTTTTCGTTAATTCTTGAGTGTTCTGATTGATCGCTTTTTATAGCATCATAAACAGTTAATTCATCCTGCAAATCTTAAAATAAAAGATGATTCAAACGGATTTATCTTAAAATCAGATAATTGTTCTTTTAATGGGCGTTTTGTAGATAATTATTCTTTTTCCTGTTGCTAATATTCTATAAAACAGATAATTTTTCTTTATCAGTTTCAGGTACCGGATATTTCGAATGTTGATCAGACAGAAAAGTAGACTTTTCCGATTCGGTTCAAACAGCCCGTCAATAATCTTAATGAATCCTGAATGGAGAATAACAGCTAGTCATTTTATTTCAGAAATCCCGGATTCTTTCAAGCCTTTAATAATATAGGGAGAGGTTAGCCACTACAAAAAAATCATAAGATCTGATGAAAGCGATGGGTGCCGAAGCGGCAGATGTGGCTTATGTGAATGCCGGAGACTACCCCGGTTGCCTGATGGAGACGAATAATATGCAAAAAGCCTGGCGGAGCAATTCAGCTCACAGACGAATATAATTTTACAGATAAGCGCCTGCGCGTTGAACGAGCCACATAACGAAGTATTGGTAACCCTAAATGCCATCTTAGACAAAAATTAGATGCCTAGTAAACGTCCGTGCTAAGGTGGATTTCCATACCATCAAAATTACATTAAAACGAAGGTATGGGTGTAAACCATTATCATTATTCCACCGTATAATAATACACTGTCAGCAAATCAAACTAAACAATTTTTTTCAACAAAGTCTTTTAAGATAGATCTATTCTTTTATCGGATACCTCCAATCCTGCCTTTTTCCTCTTCTATTCCTGTTGATCTCCTTCTAGCTTGTTTTACCTCTTTACCGCCAAAGGAACAGCTCAAGCTTAACGCAAGTAATCTGGTCTCAGGTTTATCGTACATTGTGTAATTTACTCCCGGCAGATTACTGTATATAATTTGTGTTTTTTTATTCAAGATATCTTTAACCGATACTTTCGCATTTAAACGATTATTGAAAAATTTATAAGATGTGCCGACATCAACGAATGAAAACGATTTTAAATAGGAGGTGCCATATAGTTGCCTGGACTGATAGAAATAGGATATGTCGAAATGAAAATTCTGACTCACTGTGAATGTAGAATAAGACTTAAAAGTCATCGCATTCTGATTACTCTTATAGGTTGTGCCTAAGATATCATTTGAGTAAAAATTCACATGGTATGCGCTAAGATCGTTATACATATTCCAAAAATGGCCTATACTTAACGGAATGCTTAAACTTAAGCTGACTGTGTTTTGCCTGGCTAAATTATCAGGCGTGGTAAATAAAGCTCCCCGGTCTATATCGGGTTTTATTATATCAGTAATGACATCCTTCGTGTTACTATATACGACCTCCAAGCCATACTTTTGTTTCAAAAGATAGCTGAAGGACAGGCTATTAGTGTACTGCGGTTTTAAATTTTGATTGCCTCGCTTATAAGTATATAAATCCAAATAATAGATAAACGGGTTCAAAGAACCGTAGCTAGGGCGATCTATTCGTCGGTTAGCCGTTAAACTGGCTGTATTATCCTTGTTGATCCTTTTACTGAAGGAAAGAACAGGAAACAGATCCAAATATTTCCTTTTGACCATATCAGACATGGTAATAGAATTACCTTTAGTGGATGTATGTTCAGCCCTTACCCCGAGTTGCACATTGAAACTGGCTAAATCTTTTTTGAAGTTTAAATAAGCAGCATTGATGAGCTCTTCATACAGGAATCTATTGCTTTGCACTAAATCTTTCACCCACGAATCCCCTTCCTTATTTTCAACAAGAAAATTGTTGTCTGTCTTGACAATACTTGATTTAACACCAACACCAAGGGTTGATGTTTTTGAAATCGGAAGTGTGTAGTTTATTGCGACTGCTTTAATTTCTAAGTCAGTTGGAGATATATTTCTAAATATAGGGGCCTTCATACCAAAATTGCCATTATCATCATAAAAGTTGTTCTCATAAAGAACCTGTTCCCCATTATTATAGTCAAGAAATGCCAGATCAATATCTATTTGCTGACCAAGGGTATCTAATACGGATTTGTAGTTTAAATTATAGGATGTATTTGAATATTTGTTTTTTCCCGTATTAAGGGCAATAATCTCGGATGGATGTGCAAGACCATTGCTGACTAAAGACTTATTATTGATTACTTCACCTTGATCATTGGTATACCCGGCCAAAGTTAATCCAATCGTACTGTTTTCATTGATATCGTAATCCAGACCAGCTTTATAAGTATGATTATGATTTGTTGTGGTTGAATTGCTCTGCTGACCGATGTTACTCAAGTTTCCAAGCATATTTACTGCACGATCTAAATTCAATATACCGTATCTTTTGTTGTCAGCATAGTTATAGTTTCCATAAATATTTATCTTTTTAGTCCTTTGATTTATTGAAATTCCCGTATTAGACTTTATATCTTTTCCAAGAGCACCATCTGCAGTAACAGTCCCATTTGTCCCAAGTTCCTTATTCTTTTTCAAGATGATATTAACTAACCCGGCACTTCCAGACGCATCATATTTCACTGGTGGGTGAGTCATAATTTCTATCGATTTAATTTGACTTGAGTTTGTATTCCGCAAGAGAGCTGCAAGTTGTGAAGATGACAAATAAGTAAGTTTTCCATTGACCATTACGGTCACTCCTTGTTTTCCACTTAATTGGATTGTGCCATCATTCAGGAGTGTTATACCTGGTGCTCTGTTCAATATATCGAGTGCAGTATTGCCTACAGCCAGGCTAGTATGCTCAACATTTATAGTAGTCTTGTCAATTGATCTCTGGATTAATGGTTGGGTGCTTATTATGCTAACCTCTTCTAATTGTTCTATATTCCGATTTAAAAAGATAGTATCCAGAACAAGGCTTTCATTCTCAACTGATACCGGTCCATGCGTAATCTTCTGGGTGCCGAGTGAGGTAAACATAATAAGGTATGTGTCAGGCTTAACATCCTGAAACAGGTATTGTCCATCTTCTACTACACCTAATCTTTGTATTAAAACCGAATCCCCGAACCTTATTAGCGAAACTGTGATATCTTTTGGAGTAGTGCCATCTTTGTATTTTAAATGGCCTGACAGACTGCGTTTGGACTGAGCAAAGCCTAAGCTGCTCACAAGCATTAGTATAACAAGTATGGAAGTTTTCATGAGCATTTGGATTTTGATTGTAGTCCAAAACTCGTCTAATTTATTAAAAAGGTCTTCCGTCTAAGCTTAGGCGGATAACCGAAACGGCTTTAGGAAGCATCTAAGGTTCTTTTTGGTAAACCGACGGAGATTTCCCCACAATTTCTTTAAAAGCTTTGTTGAAGGTAGATAGGGAATTAAAACCAGCTTCAGAAGCTATTGCTTGTATACTATAGTTCCGATATCGTATATCCTTTAATAATCTTTGGCTTTCAACAATGCGATGCCGATTTATAAAGGCATAAAAATTTTCCTGGAATTCCTCATTTAAAACCTGAGACAAATGAATCGGTTTCATGTCCAGTTTGTTTGCCATAGAAGTTAGCGTAAGTTCATTATTCAGGTGGGGCTTTTCCATGGACATAAATTCCTCAATTGTTGTTGCATAGGCTTTCTTATTTGCTTCAGTAAGTTTGGAATTTCTATACCGATTTGGCTCTGGTATAACAGATTCGATTTCAAAATCTTTAGAAACGTTGTAATAGAGGTCTTTTTGGTTAATTGTATAATATCCCATCCAATAACTAAACAGTAGTAATGGTATGGCCATTAAATTTCCGTTGATCAATCCTGCATTATCAAGAATCCATACGAAAAATAGTATGAACAGAAATATCAATAACTCTTTGACCCACTTTAAATTTCCATTTTCAATAGTAGAAATAAGTTCCTTTGAAATTTTGTCATTTTCCTTTAATGTTCTAAATATCAATAAAATGTAGAATAGGAGTTGTATATGATTAAGATGTTGATAAAGCAAACTCATGGGAGCGTTTCGGTTCCATAATGTAAAACTCTCAGGTGGAAACACCCATACGCCTACAAACAAAATTGCAGGAATACAGTGTAATAAGTGCTTTTTATTAAATTCTAAGCGATTGTTTGTTACTAATATCACATAAAAATATAAGCATGGAAAAGCTAACAAAAGAGAAAACTCATCTAAAAATTTGAGGTAGAAACCGAAGACATTGTTAAGTGTTAAAATGTCGTATAAAAGGTTTAGTGACAGCAGAATGCAGAAAGATGAGAGAAAAATTGCAGTCAAGCTTTTTCTCCGCTCTTTGTGTAAAAGGCAATAGAGCGAAATAAAAACTAAATTTACGCCAGCGATACCGGTCAAAAGGGTATAAAAATTAAATACTACCATCGTAGCTGCAGTAAAGGCTATAATCCATCATGCAATATAGCATTTCAAAATATTAACTTAGTTCCTTAGTTTGTGCTTAGTGCATATTTCAGCGAAAGTAACCCCTCTGTTCGGGGCCAAAGTGGCCGCGAGATTAACTACCTGGTGCATTAAAAATTAACCTCGAAGCTGATCGAATATAATTATTCTCCGCAACACCATCCAGCCTGGTCATCCGATATGCCAAAAGATTGATCTGCGCTATTTCGGGATCCTTCTTCGATTCAAAACACCCATTGAACGGCCTGTTACTTCCTCTTTTAACAAAGCCAATCAAATAAAGCCCCAGAAACGATTTTAGATGCCCAGCAGAACTCTGCTCAGCGGGATACCCACATCTTGGCTCAGGCGCTTTTATTTTGTCTAATCTGGCCACAGATCAATAAATATTATAAGAGAAAAACCAGCCTTTAATAGTCAAAACGGCCACTTTGGCCCGGAATTGGGGGGCAGTTTGAACCGGAATGAGGCTTCAGTTTAAATGCGGATTAAGCGGCCACTTTCACTGAAATACCCAGATAATGACGTAATGCTATTAAAAAATTCAATAGTTAAAAAAAGTTAAATAATTAGTGCTCCCAAAATAGGATCAGTCATTAAATTGCTGATGTTAAGGTGTCATTTAAATTAAATAATATGAAATACCACGTAGACATTAAATCATCAATAATTGGTTTTGCAAGTGCAGTTTTGATACTTGGATCTCTAATTCATCCAATGGTGGCTTAAAACGTTCCACTATCTTTGAAAAATACTCTAAAATCATCGATCCATCTGGTTCTATCCGTAAGTTGAATAAGTGATTTATCTTGTTTGCTAAGTGAACCTATATCTGGCACCCTCTTCTTGATTAACGCCCAAGTAATTTTTAATACTGGTATCTAAAAGTAACATATCCATATCAGCTCCTTTAACACACGGTTGATTTCATGAACTTCTTAGCATCGTCTGTTTTTTATCTTTAGATACAAGGACGCGAGATTTATATGTAACACAGGGTCCTTGGCCAAAACCTTTAAGGCTTTTAGATACATTGCCTCAGATTTATGAAACTCTTTGATTTTAGCAAGACTGTCTGCAGAGTTTTTTATTTTTTGATACTCCTGACCACTTTTCTCTTTAGCAGAATATTGCATACAAAATAATAGAAAAAATGATGTCATTCTTGGGAACATCATCATTTGAACTTGTTTCCTTAAATATACCTACTGCGATATTCATTTCCAATAACTTTAACATAAACTAACATTATGAGATTGCTAATTTCAATATTACTCTTACAAATGCTCAGTCAATAGGAGACAATGAAAAAAAGGTAGATATAGCGAAAGGATTAGAACGACAATTTTTTCCTGGCGATAAGCTCGACAAAGACTTTGATTTCAGATTCTCCACACCATTTACTGAAATAAACATCTCTACAGTCAATGGCTATCAATTAAATGGCTTATTGTTTAAGGTAAATCAGTCGAAAGGTCTTGTATTTTATCTACATGGAAGTAATGATGCAGTAAACACCTGGGGGAAGATAGCACCTATTTATAATAATTTTAATCATGATATTTTCATTCTTGACTATCGAGGCTATAGGAAAAGTGAAAGCATTTATTCAAATCAAAATTAGAGTTTATGATAATTTGAATTACATACCAACCACATCTAGTTGGTTAATCCGGACAACCATAAAGAGAAACACTTCGCGAACAATGCAACATAAGGTAGCCACTTCGACATACATGCGTTGCCTTGTTTGCGATACGATAAGAGCACATCTAAGCCACGTTACATCTAGTAGATTATACAAAAAAAGCAGAAGACTTTTCAAATCTCCGCTTTGCGGAATGGACGGGACTCGAACCAACCTCATATATCTTTGAAAATAAGCATTTTAAACTATACTCAAGTATACTGCTCACTATATGCTCACGATTTTTTTGCAACTATTTGACTGTAATTGACTATCAAATATAAAAAAACTATCAATCCAACAGCTAATATTTGAGCTGTTTTTTCGAAGCATTGATATAATTACTTAGAGAAGAGATTTTTAATAACTGGATACAAGAAGTTTGTGGTTCTTGCATTCAAGCAATGGATTTCAAAATAAGACAACTTTTAACTTAGTTCAAAAATGTAAAAAACATTAATTAGGCAATGTACGATTCCTATCGAACGGTATATATTTTTAGAACGTAAAATACTGGTTATTCATATCTACTGTAATGATATATATCGCTATAGGAAAGACTTTTTTTCCAATAAAATTGCAGTTCTAACTTCAGCAAAAAATATTATGAAGAGTTTTTTCAGCTTAGTAGCATTGACATTGCTTTCCACAACACAGCTTCTCTCCCAAAAAGTAAGTATGCCAATTAATTCGGCATTTTATGATTCAGACATGAAGAATTTTTGGGTTGCGTTTGATATGCTAAACAAAGATTGTAAAAATCCATTTCATGAATTTTACATAGCAAAAGGAACGAAAGGACTTGAATCTTTTATGGCCGGTCGGATAGTAAATGCCGACTCATTGTTTAATACGGTGCTGAGAAGAAAGGATGACTATGAGAAGGCAAGAACAAAAACAGAAAATATGCTGGAAAAGAAGCTAGAATGTCTACAAGCTTACAAAAAATTAAAGGAACTTTACCGCAACGCTATATTTCCACCTGTCTATTTTTTAATCGGAAGATATAACTCAGGTGGACACTCTAGTAGAGCGGGAATTGTCATTGGAGCAGAAATGGTTGATTCCGCATTTATCCCATTCTTGGTTTCCCATGAGCTTATTCACTATCAGCAAAAAAAAATACCGAAAAAAAACTCGATCTTCTATCGGCATGCATTAACGAAGGAAGTGCAGATTTCATTGCTGAACTTATTTCAGGGAAAAGTCCAGGGAAAAAAACTATGAATATGGATCAAATTACGAAGCCGAACTTTGGGCTGAATTTAGGAGCATAATGTTTGAAAAGAGCGACAATCACGGCTGGCTGTATGATTATCACCCGAAAAATGGCCGTCTTGCCGACTTAGGCTATTGGATCGGCTATAAGATCACAAAATCATACTATCAGAAGTCCAAGGATAAACGAAAGGCAATCTCAGAAATATTGCAGATCAAAGATTTCCGTAAGTTTCTTTCGGATAGTGGCTACCCAAATAATCAAACCAATTACTTATGCCCTAATTGATTAAGGCGCTTTGAAGAACCACATCGTTATAGGGTTTTAGATCGAAAACAGATTTTATCATTACTTTTATATCTGGGCTAATACCAACATTTTCCAGACATCCTACCTTGGGAAAGATCATTTTGCTTGTGAAGCAATTATTTGAAAATGTAATTCCTGATGGAAAATGAATATCAAACCTGCTGGCAAGCACCCCAGCCGTATTTTCGGTTGCTATAACCTTCACGTTATCTCTATTGTATTTAAGCGATTGAATAAACATTTCTGATGCGCATGCCGTATTTCTATCCCCTAGAACGAGAATCGGCATTTCGCCACGGATATGGCGGAAATTGTTGGATTTTATCACAGTTTTATGACGATTACTGCTATCCTCACCTAATGTTTCGTAAAGTTCGCTGTTATGATTAACCATGAGCGAGAGTAACCGAAATACACTAAGAGCTGCCCCCCCGCCATTACCGCGTAAATCAAGAATCAGCTTTTTACTTTTATTAATATTCTCAAGATCATTTATAAACCTAGTATAAACATCTAAAGTCCAGCTCGATAGTCTTACATAGGCTACATTGCTTTTTATAACTTTGAAATCATAGTTGCCCTGACTACCTGATCTTAGCTTGAACTCACCGTCATATTTTACAGTTACCAATCTAGGACCAATCTGAGTATTAACCAATAGTACCGTACTATCACCTGCTGGCTTCGCAATCCCAGAAAAAAACTCTTTTGTACTATTTTGCTTAGCCTCAAAAGGGAAAGCTTTTTTTAACAGTGTGTCAGTACTTTTTCCGTCTATCGACAATACTTTGCTTCCAATGGGCAAGAGCTCTGAATATCTTTGGTCATTAACCATTGCAACAAACAGCTGCCCATTAATTTGATATAGATTGAAAGGCCTTCTAGGTTTTTTGGAATTATCTGGCTTTTCCTTGCACTCCTCAGTATTTCCAAGCAGTTGTAAATGTGGGTCCTTAAACTCTTCTGACAGAAATTTTTTGAGTTCATCTATTAATTTACAGATTTGTTGCGTATCGTTATACTTCTGAATTAACGACTGATATTTTGCCCTAAGTCTGACTTTGTCAAGCTGCCTTTCCTGGTAAAAGGGGTATCGATCCAGGGCTGTGGTGATAATTTTAGTTAGGACATTTATTTCTGTTTCCCTATCTGACAGACCCTGAAGATAGATATTTGATCTTTGTGCCTCATCGGTTTCTTCCTTTGAGCCAGATATAATTGTACTGCTGTAGTATTTATTATATTTTTTATATATTAAAGTCGGGGCTTCTAAAGCCTGGTTAAAAAAAGAATTATTTACTGACTTTTTAACTGATATTTGATCGTGTATAAGGAGATCCGCAGTAACTAGTCGAGATGCTTTCGTTTTATCTGAAAAGCATTGCATACTGACAATCAGATTCCCTCTTTCCGTGAGATGGATTTTTGCAGCGGGGATAGGGTTTAACTCACAACGCTTCCAGTTTGTGATTTTTTCGTTTATCGGAATCTGATAGCCCTGCTCGTTAATCACAAATTCCTTATACCAGTAAACCCCATCCTGATATACACAAATATTGATCGTATTAATGTTTTCAACCATGTATTTCATAAAAAATACAGAGGTATCTTTCTTTAACTTAAGTTTTGTTGTGCTTCTGTCTCGCCAGATCGAATCTTTAAAATTATTTGGGCGGTTTGCCACCAATGTGATTCCCTTCAACTTATAATCTTCAAAAAACTCATATTCAGGAAAATAGAACCCAGGATCGCTTTTCAATGATCTTACCTTTGCTAGATCATAAAAAATATCCAGGTTTAGATCATCGTAATATATGGGTTGGGTTTGACTTATGGCAATCTGGGCTTTTATGATAAAGATTATCAAAACACCTAGTTTTTTGAACATGCGGTTATCGAATGAAATTTTCATAGCCATAGTTTAGATTATATAATTTTGCCAATTCACCAATGAGTTCTGCTTCTATAAACTCCCATTGGTCAGAAGGAGTAAAGCCGCTGAATCTCGATCTACAGATTGTAATGATCTGCGGAGATATTTTCTTCTGGATTAACTGAGCTATAAAAGAAACAATACGTTGTTTTATTACATTTTCATCTTTCCTAAGAGTAGAGGGATAACTATTGGGATAAGAATATTTATATCTGTTAAATACGATATAGTGTTTTCCATTTTCCACTTCAAGATGTAATTTCATATTCTGATACCTTATCCTATGATAAGGGTCATTTAAAATCTCAAAATATTGATTTTCTGAAGTTTCGATCCTTATTTCTTTGAGTTCATTTGGATTTCCCGCACACGAAAAAAAATCAAGATCTATGTCAATGGCCACATTGTTGCTTCTTACAACAGATTTTTCGCCAGCTTCCATATATTGAAAAAATCTAAAATTTGGATCTAGAAATTTTTCCTGCTTAAGATGTGGTACTGATCTTCCACCTATAAGTCTCATCCCGTCACCGTTATGAGAGGTAACAAACATTTCATTCTCAGTCATGACCTTAACTCCTTGTTTAAACCAATATACACGGTTAAAAAAGCCAAGGTAGAGTGCCGGATAGATAAATGTTGCTATCCCCAGCTCACTGGAGGTAAACTCGTGAAGATCTTTGGAACTGCTAATGCACAGTTCATTCAAGGATTTGTTCAGCCTCGGGATGCCCATATCAGAATGTTCGTCAAAGTGCATTAATAAAGAATTATACTTGAGAAGTCCCCGCTCTACACAGGCACACCACACAGGAAAAACCTCACTATGCTCTTCTACAATAAAAATCGGAATATGCTTGCTCATGCCAATTTATATCAAACATTTAACAGTATTGTGATCATTAGCCTAATGTTAACGTGTCTTTAGAAAAAAGATATGTATTTATAAATGCTTCTATACCATTGAATGGCGCATAAAAGGAGTGCAATACAGAGCCCTTACTATAATTGAATGGTTCCTTGTCCAGATAAACACCAGATAAATTCCCGACTCTGATGTTCGCATTGGTAGTTTTGTCCAAATTGTATTTAACTAAATCACCGTAAATATCAGATGGCTGATGTTCGGTAACGAGAATAGCCTTGAATTTGGGAAATTTGCCCAAAATTTTTAGTATCGATCTATTATCCAAATGTTGAAGAACCTGTCTTATGATCAAAAGATCACCACTGTAAATATCTTGCTTGGCACAATCTTTACAGGTGAATTGGACATTCTTATTTTGGAATTCGGCAATATTTTTTTCAATCAAGGATGGTACCGCATCATATCCGGTATAACGATAAGAACATCCTAGTTTATCTAAACTTCTCAGAAGGCTCTGCGTCACGAAAAAATCCCCACATCCGATTTCCACCAGATTGTAGAAGCTCATTTTCTTAATCAAGTTGCCAACAATTTTAACATATTCCTTGATGTTGGGATTATGGGAGCCAGAACCGGAATAATACTCTCCTTGACCAGCCTCCCACAGCTTAAACTTATATATTTCCGTAAAAATATGCTCGTGATTGCGTCTGTTTGCGAGTTTTTTAATGATCTCTTCCATTTAATGTTAATTTAATGCTGGCGTCAGCAGCAGTTTTGTAATATTGATATTAGTTAAGGGCTCAAAGCTTTATCGTTTTTAAAACCGACCGACTTAAAAACAAGATTCTCATTTATAAAAGCCAGAATGGAGGCATGGTTAAAAACAGCAACAGGCAATGAAATCCTATTAAATTCTTCAACATCTCCAACCATCTTCAAAACATCAGTTACCACGTTCTCGCCATTCGCATCCTTGACCATGACGATGCACCTAACGAGGGTATTTGCCCACCATCCCTTAGGATGATATTCATCGGTTATGCCTTTCAGATTTCCAGCATAAACAAGGAAAATCGGCATTTCCGATCGCAGTATTTTTTTAGCATTCAATAAATACCTATAAACGCCATTTGCGAGGTGCATTAGGCCCGTGCAGGGACTGACTATTGATATGATAAATCTCGAAGACAAAAGGCTAAGGTCACCTCTTATACCTAAGCCTGAAGCATAGATCAGTTCTTTTGATACCTCGAGCTCAAGTTGCCCCGCAAATCTATGCTCAAGATCCTCTGATTTGTCATCAAAAATCAGCACCTTCATTTTATATTTTAGTACCAGATCTCTAACGAGATCCACCTGTACTTCCCACCTCAGCATTTTTTGTACTTTAGATGTGTTAATGATCAGAGCGACTACACCGGCATCATCCTGGACGCCCTTGTTCAGCAACCAGCTGTCTGCCCAGTCCCTTTCGGAGTCGGACAGTCTTAGCTCGGAATGCCGCTTCTTATTTTTTAATACCGTAAAAGGATCTTTTTCGATAATCCTATCTCTGTAAAGAGAGTTATAATTCCAGTTTGGTGCCTGCTTTGGTACTTCGGAATGGGTATCAAAAAGGCTTAAGATATAAGCTGAACTGAATTTATCTGAATAATGAGAGGAGACGTAAGACAGAAACTTAACGGTCAAATCATTGTGGTAAAGAATCAGGTCGTATTCTCTGAAATTTATTTCATTCCAGTTCTTATTCTCAAATCCTAATGGTTCCCAAGACCCTGAAAAAATCTGATTCAATGCTTGATATCTGTTGGTATCCTGACAATTTATGGTGAGGTTCGCCTCCTTAAAAAGATTGAAAACATTTGACCTGATATTCATCAGCCATACGTAAGAGTCTCCAATATAGAATTTTCTTCTGTGGTCATCCAGGAAGAGTATATTTTTAACTTTTGGGTCTGGCAAAGAAGCGTTTTTCTCTCCTAGATTCTTTAATAGTCCCGCAAAAAGTCGTTCTTGAAAGTCAAGGCCGAATCCGGTGAAGGACAAACGTATTTTTTTCTTAAAATTTTGAAGGCTGGCAAGCTGAAACTCGTCTAAGTCTTTTGTCGATCTATGGTCAAAAAGTTCTTCAAATTTATCGGCGAAACCTTCTACTGGATAATCATCCAGATAATCTCTCAAAACAAATAAGGGAAAAGGATATGGATTACAATTATCGCTTTTCATATCCTGGATCAACTTGAATACCTCATATTGGTCTTTGGGATGGCAAATTACTGCGTCAAAGGCATTTGCAGATTCCCAGCGTCGGGCATATGATAAATCTATATCAATATCATGAAAGGGCGGGGCTCCAGCCCAAAGGTGATTATGGCTATCAAAATGTTTGTCAATAATAGCTATTCTAATAGCTGGTCTTAATTGCCTGATTATAAATAAACCAGCATAGATTTCTTGAATTAACCTAAAATCGATATGGTTGTTAACTACCATATCAGAAATATCTGTTAATACTACAATGCTTTTAAAATCCTTTAAACCTAGCCTTCTCATAACTCTTTGTGTTGGTTTTTTTCCAGAACTTCGAAACTATCGTTCAAGATCCTACCGTTACTGACCTCGTAAACATAGTCGCACATTTCAACAGATTCTTTTCTATGAGTGACTATTATTATAATTGACTGAGAATAATGTTCGCGAAGGTTTGCTACGATAGTTTTTTCCGTTGCAATATCCAAGCAGGAAGTTGCCTCATCAATAAGTAGAATCCCCGGTTTTTTTAATAGGGCCCTAGCTATGGCTATTCGCTGTTTTTGGCCATCCGAAAGCAGAGTACCTGTTTCATTTATCTGAGTCGCTCCGCCATGTGGGATTTTTTCAATAACAGGCGTGAGCATCGCATGGGTACTGGCCATTTCTAAATCAGAAAGCTCCATTTCAAAGCTCCCATACCTAACGTTTGCAAAAATAGAGTCATTGAAAAGTTGGTTTTCTTTTTCGATAAGGCCTAAAAAGCTTTTCCAGTTCTTTATCTCCTCAATTGCAACCCCCTGATTTACGACTATTTCTCCAGAGTCCGGCTTGAGGAAACCACAAATTAAATTTATTATAGAGCTTTTACCAGATCCGCTTTCACCCTTTAAAGCATAAATTTTTCCCTTTTTAAATTCCATATTAACGCTATGCAGAATGGGTATCTGGTCTATTGACAAAGAGACATCTTTTAACTTCAGCAGATTGACAGATCCCACATCCCTAAAATTGTTAGTGGTCTCGCTTTTATCGGTATAAATATAATTTATGACCCTTTCCATCGAAACCACCGATTTAAGAAGCTCATTGTAGTTATTCATTACATTAATCACTGGAGCATAGAGCCTGTTTAGATATTGAATGAATGCGATAAGGGAACCAATAGTGATTGCTTTGGAAAAGACATCATGTCCCCCAAATATAAGCGCTATTACTGGCCCGATAGCCGCAAGAAAAGTAATTATGTTCGAGTTGAGAGAAGTTAAGATTGCATTGGTCTTATATAGCCGAATAAGATTTGATGAGATGGATTTTAATTTCTCCTGTTCGAATCGATTGGTATCATAACTTTTCACCACCCTGATATTACGAAGTTTTTCCAAGAAAAAACCGCTAAGACTACCTTCCTCTTCCTGAACAAACCTAAAATTTCTCTGTATAAGCGGGGTAAACCATTTGATTGAAAAAATAATAAAGGGAATTATTGTCAAACTATATAGCGTGAGCTTTAAGTTCAAAATGGATAGCATTACAACAATGCCGATGATTGTAAAGCTGTCATTAAGGAAGTTCAGAAATACTCCTGAGAGTGCATTATGTATTACATGGACGTCATTTGTTAGTGTATATATAATGTCCCCATGCTTTGCATGCTTGAAAAACCCAATAGGTTTATCTAGAATATTTGATAACATGTCCTTACGGATATCAGAAACGATTTTTTGGCTAACTGTAGAGTTTAGTATCTGGGAAAGCATAGCAAAAAAAATCCTTAATATATATATACCAAGCAACCCTAACAAGATATGGATTAGATCCTTAAAGTTTCCAGACGGAAAGATATCGTCAATAATGATTTTTAAGACGTAGGGAGTAGCAAGAGACCCCACAGAGCCTAGGACCATAAGAACGAGCAGCGATAGCTGGCTCCATATATATGGAGCAAAATAACGCGAAAATTTACTTATCAAAATCAGTGGCCCGAATACTTTCATCTATGTACAGGTGACTATTAAGCGGTTAAATTTTGTGCTACAGCTCCCTTTAACCTATATTTAAGTGCGAATGAAAACCTAGATGTAGTACATTCCCTAGTGGGAATCGACCCCATATGCTCTATATTACCGTGAAATAAAACAAATCTCCCTGGTTTTGGAAGTACAAGAACCCTGGGATCCTTCTCGGAATAAAATATGGTTTCCCCTCCCCAAATGTAATCCCAGATTTCATTTACATAATAAACAATTGTAAGATCATTTTCTTCATCAGAACAGTCTTTGTGAGGGTACTCCATATCCCCATAATGGGTCATATTGATATACGATCTATACAGACGGTAGTCCAGATCTGGATAGAAGCGATTGATTAGCTCTCTTGATTTCAACCCGACCGCGGTCTTGCCATCGACTTTGTCAGGGATAAAATCTACACTAAAAATCGGATACTGGTCATTTTCATGATCTTTCTCCGTCCTAGTGAAGGATAACCCTTTAACAAGGGTATAAAAATTTTTTATCTCCTCATCGCTTAAACATTTATCTACAATAAATATCTTTCGGCCATCAATATCATCTGTTCTTATTATCATGATTGTCTATTTTTAGATTTTCCTCACCCATAACGAATACAGGTTATTGATTTATTGGACTTATAGTTCCTTTATTGCCTTTGGATTTATTTACCACAGCACTACCGCTTATAAACAAGCTTGAGCCAGCCTTTAGATCAACGGATACCGAATCGCTATAGTTCGCTTTTATCACAACACTTCCAGATGAGCTTATATCACCACTCTTTGCTTTAAGGTTAGAGGCATCAACTAAACCGCTACCTTTGGAATCGATGTATAGTTTCTTGCTTTCCCCAGAGAGAGTAACAGATGATGAACCCGATTTCTCGATTTTTAAGACATCTGAATGGGTAAATATTGTTATGCTACCCGATCCGGCCGAACGGATCGAAAGGTTTTTATCCATTAGTTCTAAATCCCCAGAGCGGATATGGCCACTCCCAATGTTTGAAATTATGTTCAATTGCTCAACCGGAACATAGATCTCCAAAGGCCCCTTTAAATTAAACCAAACATTATTTTTCGTTCCAATAACCAACGTGTTGTTTTTTGTTTCACAGCTGATCTGGGAAGTAAAATTTTTATCTCCTACGATCTTGATCGTATGGCCGCCTTTGGCGAGTATGACAGTCGCAGCTCCACCAACCTCGATAGCTGAAAAGCTGGCAACCTTAACAGCCACTGTATCTGACTGCCCGGAAGGATTGATGGCCTGGCAAAGGGCACTATTGTAGATAAATAAAATAGCTGGCAGAATTTTAAGAGTTGAAAATAATCGTATCATTTTTTTGAATTTTAAGGATTAGCTGGAGAACATTACAGATGCAATGGCATATGATTTGGAATGTGATAACGAAATGCTGTGGGTTTTAAAACCCTGTTCGTTGAAAATCTGGAGTGCCCTCCCAGAAAGAATCAATAAGGGATTGCCTTGAACGGTGTTAAAGACTTCAATATTTTTCCATTGCACCCCTTCATTCCATCCAGTACCAAGTGCTTTGAAACCCGCCTCCTTTGCTGCCATTCTAGCAGCCAGGTGGATAACCCTATGGGGCTTTTTATTGCAATACTCAATTTCATCTTGAGAAAAAAGCCTGTTTACGAGTCTTTGTCCACCACGCTCTAACAGGAGTCTAAACCCCTCTATTTCAACAAGATCTATACCATTTCTTAACATAACTATTATAATCTTCTGTTTTCTTCTTCTGAACCTACATTTCGCTCTCTAGCCTTCTTCACCCCGCTTTTACCGAATTTATAATAGAATCCAATTTTAAGGATCCGAGTTTCGGGAGTTTGTGTACTGTATATCGCAAGATTCTTAAAATTACTGAAACTCGACAGTTTCATCTTGTGGAATACATCAGAATAGTTAACGCTTATCCTTCCATGATCTCCGAATATTTTCTTTTGTAGGCCAAGGCTAATCTGGCTTATGCTCTTGTTTACAAAAGTCCCAAAGACTTCAGGACTCCGGTAGAAAAAAGACACCTCCGAGGAAATAGTCGGGCTAATCTTAAAAGTATTCTGCCCATTCCACATAAATGTAATTTTTGAATTTGAAAGATCGGCTTGGTTAACCAAGCCTTCATAGTTTGCCCTGTAAGTATTGATACCTGTGTATAAGCTCCACCATTTAGCAATCTTTATATTACTGGAAACACTTAGACCGATATTAGTCCCTGAGGCAATATTCTGAGGAATGTATGTGATCTTATTTCTATCAACCGAATCCATTATTAGGGCGACAACATCATTAGTCTTTAAATAGTTGACAGAGGCGATCAAATACTGTTTGAACGAATATGACAATTGGAAACTATGGGACATCTGAGGTTTTAAAAACGGATTTCCTCTGCTAAAGGTCAACTCATCAAGCCTGGCTTCAAACGGGTTAAGTGACAGGTAATCCGGTCTTTGAATACGACGACTGTAAGATAAGCTAAAAGCATGATCATCATCTAATTTATACGAAGCGGAAGCGCTTGGAAAAAAATTCAGGTATGTATTGTCAACCACTCTGCTATCAACGGTGGTTTTAGCATCCAGATTACCTTTGGAGATGGTTTGTTCGGCTCTCACGCCTACCTGATAGCTCCACCTTTTAAAGTCTTTACTGAAATTCACATAACCAGCAATGATATTCTCGTCATAATCAAACGAATTTGTTCTCTCATCATCAGGTATATAAATGTTACCATAGACGTTGTAAAAATCAAATTTATTTGCAGAATTCACAAAAGATGCCTTACTGCCGACACTGAAAGTTCCACCAAATAATGGACTGGTATAGTCAATTTTTGCAACCCCTATCTTAACATCTGAGGGGGAAGTATTATAATAGGTATTATTGGTCTGCAACTGGGTACCGCCTAAGCTGAGGTAAACATTCGGCTGGTAGCTGTTTTCTTGTCTACGAAAATCGATATAACTGAGATCTATGCTTAGTTCCCTTCCCAAAGTATCCGCAAATTTGTAGTTTAAATTCAATGTTTTACTATGCCTATCACGATCTGTCGTATTTTCAGATCTCAATACCGAATCAATAACACCAGTCATTCCAGAAATATCTGTACTGGAAACTATGAGGTTTTGGTTATCAGAATCAAATCCATTAAAAAGAAAACCCAAGGTATTCTCTTTATTGATCAGCCAATCAATACCAGCCTTATACGACCTGGTTTTACGAAGGTCGTTCTCTGTTGAGCTCTGGTTATAACTGATGGGAGAGGTTTGGAAGACAGTTCTGTCAATTGTCCTCAGTGTTTCATAATCATCATAGCTATAACCGTAGTTTCCATAAACATTCAATTTGCCAGATCTATAATTGATGTCCCCTTGTCCATTGAATTTTCCATTTTTACCATAAAGACCGTTTGCGGAAATGGAACTGTTCAATCCATTATTGGGATTTCTTTTTATCTTGATGTTTATTACCCCAGCAGTACCACTGGCATCGTATTGCGCAGAGGGACTTCCAATTATTTCAATCGCAGAAATATTGGAGGCGGAAATTGATTTTAAATAACTATTTAAATCGGCACCCGACAATTGAGTATTTCGCCCATTAATCAGTATCTGGACCCCACCATTCCCTTTGAGACTGATACTTTCATCTACACCTACGGATACACCGGGTGCTTTCCTAAGTGCTTCCAGAGCATTATCTCCGACAGAAGATATGGAGTTCTCAACATTAAAAATAATCTTGTCATTTTTTAGTTCAATGACTTTCTTTTCAGCAACTATATGTATATCATTTAGTACAATGGTCTCAGGTTTAAGTTTGATTAGGGGTAAAACCTTAACAGTGTCACCATTTTTTATTTCAAAAAAAACTGTATCAGCCTGATAACCTGTCGACCTTGCGATGATTTTTAAACTGCCAATCAGGACATTTTCAAATCTATATGATCCATTTTGCTCTGTGACTGCAGTTTTTAACACTTTATTTTCTGGAAGCGAAAACAGAATAATCGTAGCACCAGCAATTGGATTTGATTGAGCGTTATTTACACTTCCCACTAAGGAAACATTCGAAGCAGTTATCACTGCTTTTTCCTGTGCCACTAAAATATTGTAAAGGGAAGAAATAATCAAAAATGCTATTGTAGAAAATATAATTAGAAGTGTCCTTTTTTTCTTTGTCATAGGTTAAAGTCTCGCGATAAGTTATTGGCTCTTGTTGGTTATGTTTACATTTAGCCTTTCGATCATGGTATTAATATCGATAAAAAAATCAAGGTCGATATCATCGTCATCAAGTTCTATGTCGAATTCATCTTCTACAGTGGTTACAAATTCAAGAGCTTGACTAGATTCACTGATAATAATATTCATTTTATCCGCAATGGACATTTCATTAAAGTTAAGACCCGGGTCCCGGCTTAGTATTTCGTTGATAATCGAATCGATCTTTTGCTGGATTTCACTCTTATTCATAATATGTTCAATTGGATTAGCTGTTGTTTTCTATCAATTTTTGAATTGTTTTATAGCTTGGCGGACTTAAATTTTTAAAGTACTCCAGGACACGAGTGGAATTGGTATTATTAATAAAATTTTCTGTAATAGAAAAACCTCTTTCTAAATTTAAAACCGCGTGCCACCATCCGCTAGGTGTAAATACCATTTCACCTTTACTCTGAAAACATACCTCGGGCCTCGCTTTGTCAAATAAGGGGTAGGTACTGAAGTCAGGATTAAAAGGGTTCACTCTTCCATTGTAAAGATACCTATATTGGTCAGGCGAAAAAAACATCCACAATTTCTCCCCGTTTATCACCCCATTCCAAGCACTGGTCCCCCAAAGATCTAAATGCAAGGGAGAAATAGAGTACTTTGGAGCAATATAGATCCATGATAATGTCGATTTTCTCTCTTCCTGTTTAATTTTTTTATACCAGCAACTAAAGACTTCAGGCTCTTGGTAATCCTCTTCGAGACTAGTCCCTAAATGAAGCTGACAGTCAGTCAGATAAAAAGGAATTTCGTCAGACTCATCCTTAAGGTAGATAAAATATTCTTGAAGGGAGAACTTTTTGATTTCTTTCATACCGTTGATATACCGTTTTGCTAAAATTTCCTCTTGGCTGAAAAGTGATAAAAAATAGTCCTCATTCCATAAATCCATTGCTTTCCATTCCTCCATTGAATCCAATATCTTCAAAGGCTTATCCAGTGCCATGGTGACTTTGCTGGTGTCATCAAATTTTTTGAGGTTGATTTCTTTGACTACACCATATTCTTTATAAATACTATCAACTTTCATAGTTCAACGATTTCTCAACAGAAAAAAACTGTTCTATGGTTTCAAGTATCATTGGAGAATTTTCAGGGTCCATTATATCAATTACAGGAATGCCAAGTTCTTCAGAAAACTTTTCCATAACTGGCTGCATTTCCTCTGGGCTGAGATTTCTGAATTTTTTAAGATTCCCTTTTGGAGTTTCCTGAAACTCCCTTATTGAAGGAGTCATCATGAATAAAATACAAGGGCATTTGCAATAATTAAAAACTGTTTGAATAGTTTGTTTGATGTGCTGGATACTGTCATCCGGGTTAATTGTGCACAAAACTGCATCTGGTTTTACTCCTGAAAGAAAATGCATAGACGCAAAGACCGATTGACTTCTAGGTGTCCTGATTGCGCCACTTCTGGGCAGGATGCCACCCTGAATCCCGGTCAGTATTATTGACGGTTTGTTAAAGTATTCTATCCCTCTCATAATGATATCCAATTTATTTTCCCATTCACTTAACGTTATTGCAACATTTGAATTGTAGCCATAAGGGAAGGTAAATGCGGCCCGAAAAAGCATACCCTGCGGTTCTGTAGATAATAGAGTCACTTTATGCCCGGCATTTTCCAATATATTTTGCAGCCGTATTTGGGTTGTAAACTTCCCCTGCTTACTTCCTGTTCCTACTACAGCTAATACCGGGGAAGAAACAGGGGGTAAATGTAGAAATGAGCTTAAGCGAGAAGCTAACTTTCTTTCAACAGAAGTAAATTTCACTTTTCCAGTATAACTCGGATGATTTTCAAGCTTTTTTTTCACCACATGAAATACATCATTGTCAAATATGACCATATTTTTATTGCGGCTAATGCAATTTTCAATAAGCCGTTGACCAAATATTATGTTTGACTCTATTGGGGTATCCATGAAATAGCCGACTACAAAAGTGTCAAAAAGATCATATTCCAGTTCGGAAGGCTCTCTTGCAATAACACTTCTTTCAAATGATTGTGCCCGTTTAAGAATGTTTGCAAAATTCCTAGGATAATCAATTACCAATTTGAGGCTGACAGTGCTTTCCTTTTGAAGCTCTACAATCGTGTTAATTTCCTTATCCGAAGCAGGAAATACTGCTATGCTGCTAGACCCTAAAAATCTGTCTGGTTTAAAAATTTCTTTTCCTAGAGCCAGGTTAGAGTCCCGATCTACAACCTCGGATGTGGAGCCTATTAACTTATAATCCCGCTGTATGTATATAAATTCGGCAACAGTGGGATTGAATTTTTGTTTAATCAAATCTTGCCCTTGGTCATACGAAACGTTGTCAATCAACATATAGCGTCGTAAAATAGCAGAAAAGTGTGCAGTAGCGAAGCTTGTCCCTGAAGCAATCTTGAAAGTACCATTTTTCCAAGCTATACGTTGAGTACATCCCTTTGCTAAAATTTTATTACCATCATAACCAAATTCTAACTTGGTGCTAACTAATCCGCAGCCAACAGAGATTACTGAGGGTAAATCAGATGGAAAGCATGAAAGATTGCCAAAGTTGTGACTGGCAGCAACAACAAATATCTTTCTGCTATGAAGGTCCAGACAGGCACTCTCCAAGTCATAGGAAGCCCGATCATTAGCAATTCCCATGCTAATATTCACCAAAGAAATATTTTCTAATGTGGCACAGAAACGAATAGCTGCACAAAGTAGCGGCTCGGTTATCACCCCTTTGGTAGATGTCAATTTTACGGACATAATCTCTTCATCCGGTATAATCCTATGAATAATTGATGCTATCGCTGTCCCGTGGCCGGAGTCGTCGGTGAAATCACTCGACCCAACAGTAATTACACCTTCATCTTCAGCTATCGTCACGCCTAAAAGAGAACAGTTTTTCAGTTTTGGATGCGATTTCTCAACACCTTGGTCTATAATTGCAATCATATAAAAACATTATTCCGGTAAGACAAAGGCATGGTTTTTTTCCCGGTGATATACATCATCAAGAATGTCCATTAGTAATAAATATCGTTTGTAATTCTTGAATCCTTGAGAAAGTGTAGTGTTCTTAGCGACATGGTAAGAGTAATCTCCCGAATTTGACATATTCAAGGCACTAGATCCCATATCTACAAAGTGCTCGACAGTCCTAATGACAGCCTCATTACTGGGACTTTCTACAGTATCATAATTAAAAAAGACGCTGAACAATGGATATTCTTCTGTAGAAACAGTCTCAAAAGGCAGCTCTTTCTTAGCAACCTCTATACGCTCAACGAATTTAAATACATCTGGATTCTCGGCAAAATAATTAAAGAGTGAAGATAACATATTAGATGAATCTGATTCCGAGGAATAATTATTCAACCTAACAAAGGCTCTGAAAGGTTTGGGTATATTTTTGAATGCGTAAGGTATTACCTCATATTTAGGGCTTTTAAGCTTAAACAATAGTAAAGGATCTAACTTCTCCAATACTGCTATGGATTCCTTTGCAAAGTCATAGGTCAAAAAGGAATTTCCATTGGCTATTGCATTACCCCACTTTTCTAAAACAACTTCGATCGATTCAACCCTTGAATAGTCATGATGAGTATTGTTTCTAATGTCAGCTAAGCATATCTTCATAAAAGCACAGAGATTATAGCTAGCGATATTAAGGAAATTAAGGTCTTTCTTTTTTTTTGCAATCAGAGGAGAAAGATCTATGCTTTTATTTACCAGTTCTATCGTATAATTATTTTGATAGGTAGGGTGAAACAACCCCTGATAATATTTCAGTGCCTGAATATTCTTCTGCTGAATAATATTTGTTATCGAACCTTTCATCTAACTATGTACCTTGTAATCTGATAATAAATTCTATTTATTAGAATGTCCGGTATTTTCTGCTGTAAGATGATTAGGCGCTACAATGAGCTCTGGATTATGCTTGAGTAACAAGTACTGAGCAACAAGACTGTCCTCTGTTTTTGTCTTCCACCATGTACATTCGGGTTTGCCTTCTTTCTCCGCTTGGTGAGAGCAGGATAGTTTTTCGCAAACTGGCATGTACTTGCATGAGACACAAATATCATTTAATTCAACCCGATCATATTTCATGAATTTCCGGTGCTTTTCCAGATCAAAACCTTCTGACACATGACTTATCGCCTCTGAGCTCTCATGGATGGTTTCCCAGCATTTGTGGACATTCCCATCCGGATCAACTACTAAACTGTAAGGTGAAACCCAGGTTGCACATTCATCCTGCAATTCTGGCAATTTCCAGTTTAGCTTGCCGAGCGACAAGCCATTTTCCTCTGCAAATTTATTGTATATTTTGACTTGCTTGATCCTGAAGTCTTGCTGAAATTGAAAAAATTCATCGACGTCAAATCTCATCGAAGTATCTTCTTCATTTGCCTCTTCGTAAGTCCTGAGCCACGCAGGGTTAAAACTTATCTGTTTATATAAATTTGGCCATAACTGGTATACCTGAAAATCTAAAAGCATTTGATCGATTGAATCTGAAACCTCTCTATCCGTATTTATCCGAACCGACACCTTTATGGTGCTAGGGATATTTTGAAGGTTCTCGAGTATTTGAAAATAGTTAGGCTTTTCTTTGTTTTTTCCTTTTAGAGGCCGGTTTTTATCGTGGGTTTTTTGTGGCCCATCAATTGTAATTTGGACATTTTGGACACCGCAATCAGCTAGAAGTTGCCAATTATCGTTCTTTAACAATATACCATTCGTTATAATGTTGGCATTATATACCATCCCATTTCTCTCACATAGTGATCTCAATAATGGCGTAAGGTTTAATATAGCTCTTTTATTAATTAGGGGCTCTCCCCCATACCATGTTACGTTAACCGATCTCCATTTTTTAACTGGAGACTTCTTAATCATATCTTCTAAATAATAGATGATTGCATGCAGGTTTTCAACGCTGTTAAGCGATTTGTTCGGTTTCACAAATTCAAAACAATAAGGACACCCCATATTACACACTATGGTTGTACCAATTGTGAGGTTAATACTAGCCTCATCCCTATCATATAGCTTATCCTGTTTCGCTAAATATTTAACATGATACTCGTTTTGTTCGTTCCGCACGGAGTCAACTACAAACCCCTTATCATACAAATAATTCACTAGGCTTTCTTCTTGTTCAGAAAGTTCTTCATAATCGATAAGTCCATTATTTAGTTGTTCAAAAAATTGACCTTGCGCATAATTGAGAATCTCTAATCCTCCATATAATACATTATAGATAAGATACTCTTTTTCTTCCTCAACGGGAGCTATAACGTTATAGAAACTGGGTTTGATATTTTTCATGGAATTCTGGCTAGATGAGTAAAAGGCAGCTGTACCGCCCTATAAAAAATCTAGGCGTACCCGGACAAACCCAGGTACGCCTGTCTTTGATTAGAAGAGCAGACTGTCTTCATTAGGATTTATTGATGAATTTCCTATCCGGCAGTCGGTCCCGGATCCAAATTCGGAACATAACGCTTCAACTTCTGCGTTTGCAGCAAATACATCTTCTGCTCTACGTGGCTTAATCAGCTCTTTGGCCTGATTTAACAGCTCAGTTTGATTTTCTTTGTTTTTCATAATTGTTTTAATTAAATAAATAAAAGTGGTTGATTATATAAGCTTTTATACTTATTCATTAAGTGGCACTGTTTTCAAGTAGTTGTTAAAAAAGGATATCTTGATAATAAGCGCAACAATATTAATTACTAGGAAGAGTCAGAACTTAATCGAACTATACGTGAGCTAAAAATAAATTGCTCGAATAGTAAATCGATTAATCCAAGGTAGAAATAAAAAATGATATTGAAAAGGAAAAAGACAATTAAGAGATACTAAATGGTAACAATTATAATACTTTTGTTTTTTGTTAGATACATGATTAGCTGGAAGTCAGATGCTGTTTATAGTGTGAATGATATGAATGAACAATAGCTTTCGAAAAAGATTCAATATAGCACAATAGTTATAAGGGAGTAATGTCTTATCGCTTTTGGTGATAAATCTATTGAAAGATAAACGATTAACTTCGCTAAAATATTACTCCATCTTGCTAAATCGTTAAAATTCCTGCACCGATATAAATCTAAAAAATGAAAATATTATCTGATTATAAGAATTATGTGCTTTTTGGATTCCACCATGTTCCAAAGAAATAATGGAGAGCAAAAGCTTTTTTGATCTTTTCATTCAGCAACAGATTGCTAGGTTCTTTTTCCAAGATGATTAGTTCATCCTTTGTGAGCGGAAAAAAGAAATCGGAGTCAAAAACCATAATCTTACTTTTTTCTTTAAATTTTTGGTAAATTTTCGTTAACATGAAAGGACCAGTTGATTCCAATACCTCTGTGTTCGCGTCCTGATAAACCGGCCTCTTGACATTCATACCTTGATATAATTCCTTAAAAAAGAGATTGCGGGATGTGCACCCCATTATTGCATTGCTCACAATCTGTGATTTATTATGTAGCAAAGCATGCTGTACGGGTTCTTGTCCGAAGAAGCATTCGCAATCATGAAGTATAGGTTCAATATTTCTATAACATTCGAAATCTAAATCTATAAATACACCACCATAGACGAACAGAATCAAATATCGAACGGCATCAACCTTTTGAATATTGGAATAGGAACGATATTGATCCAAAAAGTCAGGAAATTGTTTAGAAATAAATTCTTCATTCATCTTATCTGTCCATAACTTAAAACTCCAGTTAGGATGTTTAGCCCTCCATGTTTCTGACAACAATCTGAGGTCCGTGGGCAATTCAGAAGTCTTCCATGTTTGATGGATTATTTTAGGGATTCTCATATGATTAAGAATTTTGCTTACTAGCTTCATGTAGTTTTGAACGAAGGCCAGAGATAGAGGTTTCTGATTCGCCAGTTACATTTTCCAAGAAACCATTCTGATAGTGTGTTAATGAAATAATTTCAGCGTCAGAGAACACCTGACAATTATATTGCCATTTAAAGGATATTGCATCGCTATATTCTGATACTATGCAATTAAGTGGATAATAAAGATCATCCTCTGTGCCAAAACCATTACCAGCCGTGCTTGCCCTAATGGATTGCGTTTGATTTCTATTTGAGAAATTGACAAAAACATCGGAGCTTAAACGCAAATCCATGCCATCCGTTAAGATATATTTATGACTATAGATCAGGTAACGCGTTGACTTAAGCAATTCAAAATATACTTCACGGATGAAATTTTCTAATGTCGTACCATCCAGCATTTGTTTGGATAGATATATTGAACCTACTAGACACCCAACAATAGACCGGTCGCCAGCATTTGTACGATCTGCAATTGGGGTCGCAAGCAGAATTTTATCCTTATTAAAAATTGCGTAAATACTAAACAGAAAGCTAGCATAAACAATTGAATTTACAGAAGAATTAAGGCGGGTAGCAGCAAGCACCAATTTTTCTAATTTACCTTCCGCAAAATTCCACGTAAAGGATTTATTCTCTCCCGAACTGAGTATTTTTAAATATGAATCTCTTATTGAGGCGTTGCTAGATTCTTCAATACCCATTCTTAATTGTATAGATTGAGTAATTGCAACAGGATCGTTCAACCAGTTGAGTCTTGATGCCCAGAATCTGACAAATTTCTCTTCCTTTTTATTAAAAGCTCGTATTATGTCTCTTGTGTAGTCACTTAGCTGTCTGCTGAGAATTGGGAGTTTTGGCTCGTCCCCCTTTTGTATTGCCTCATAGCATAAAAAAAGTTCTCTTTTCAATATCTGAATTGACCAGGCATCTGAAATTATGTGATGTATTAGAAGATAAAAGTGATAACCGTTATTCCGCTTAAAAAATAAAAATCTGGCTAGCGGAATTTGATCCAACCTGTAAAGCTCCATCCGCTTTTTGTTAAATATCTCTGAAATCAGCCCCGTGTTGTTATCAGAACTAATATCAAAATAGTCTATTTTTACCATTGAACGATCATATCGGCAGACAACCTGCTTTAGTGAATTATCGATATACTGAAATTTTGTTCTTAAACTGTCATGTCTCTCGACTAGTTGTTCTAAGGAAATTTGGAAAGAATTCATGTTCAAGGATCCAAGACTAAACTGGAGGGAAAGAACACTGCAGTTTTCCGGGGAAGCCGACTTATTCATCTCCCAGGCATCTAGTTGTGCTTGGGACGTTTCACAGACTTTTTCTATAATAAAACCATGATTACAAAGGCTCATATAACTGAATTAAACTACTGTAAACCACCTAAAATATTGACAAATTAAAAAAAAATAAATACATTGTATCATATTTTATAATACCCCCGTTAAATAACTATACAATTAGGTTATTGAAAAAGTTGGGGATTTCTTGCAAATTTTATAAACGTAACAAAATTGGCACATAACTAAAAAGTTCAAATCATAAGCATCTCAATTTGTTTTATGTATAACCAAACAGATACTAATGAGTAATAATAAAAATTTAACCACATACAGCAATAGGTTCCCGCTCATCTCGTGCTTATGCGTTACGCATCGAAAACCACATTTTTTGCTAAGAGCGATCAATTGTTTTGAGCAACAGGATTACCCAAATAAAGAACTCATTATAGTCTATGAGGCGGACGACCAAGCTACTTCAGGATTTTTGCAGGGATTACGTCCAACTTTCCATATTCATCTAGTCTGTATCAGCAAACACAAGAAATTAACTTTAGGAGAACTAAGAAATATCTCGATTGCCAATGCGAATGGTGCATTTCTTTGTCAATGGGATGATGATGACTGGTATAGCCCTATCAGGCTTTCAGTTCAGTACGATGTAATTGTACGTTCTGGCAAGAAAGGAAGTATTCTAACTAAATGGCTGTTATTCAATTACGATAATAACTTTGCATATATCTCAAATAATCGCCCTTGGGAAGGAAGTCTTCTTTGTGAAAAGCAATCGATGAAGCAAATCGGCTACATAAGTGCAAACAAGGGGGAGGACACACCGATGATTGATGGCCTGATAGCAATGAAAATTCTTAATTTTATTCCGGACAGACCTGAATTATATGTTTATACCTATAACGGATATAACACTTGGGACGAAAAACATTTCAGTTCAATATTTGCGTGTAGCCAAAAACTTGGAATTAAAGATTCTGAAATCATAAAAGATATAATGATTAATGGCAAAAATAAGGAAATAGAGCTTTCCGTATTGCCCGAAACTATTCATAACCAAAAAGTTTAACATGATTTAGTCAACAATAAAAAACCCATTGAACCTATGTATATAATCAATATACTAATATTCCTAATCTGTCTCAAAGCACTGGTGTTTATTTTATTAGTAAACAGAAAGACATCTCCAAAAAAAACTTTACGAGGACTTTCAACATCATATACTGTTGAGATTATCATAGCAATGTATAATGAGGAAAAAGTAATTGCCAATACACTTAGGAATATTAGTCTGATAACATCTGAAAACTTAAAGATAACTGTAGTTGATGATGGATCAACAGATAATAGCCATAAAATCTGTAAAGCTGAGTTCGGGAATGATCCACGGATCAGCATTCTAAAGCAAAAAAACAATGGTAAAGCATCGGCGTTAAACAGGGCGATCAAGTCCTCAACCTCTGACATTTTGATTTCAATAGATGCAGACACTTTGGTTAAGCCTGATATAATAGAAAAGATATTACCTTATTTCAGTAATTGCAATGTGGCCGCAGTTTCTGGCAACATAAAAGTCGCAAATAGAGTGAATCTAATTACATATGTTCAACACATAGAATATATAACAAACCCAAATTATGAAAGAAAAATCTTTGAAACTGTAAACGGAATCATGGTTGTGCCTGGCGCAATTGGTGCTTTTAGAAGATCGGCTTTACTGCAAATCGGTGGCTACACAAATGATACCCTCACCGAGGATACAGATATTACTATGAAAATACTTTGTCATGGTTTGGAAATAAGAAATGCCCCTGATGTTGTAGGCTATACTGAAGCACCAGAAAGCGCCGAAGCATTTTTAAAGCAACGGGTTCGCTGGAAGGTTGGAACCATACAAGTTCTTTGCAAGTACCTGAAAGAGATTTTTAATCATGACAACAAGCTTCTGTCTATGATAGTGGTTCCCTACAACTGGATTTTTGGCATACTACTTCCCCTAATAACACCTTGCTTGGATTATATAGCATTGTTTTACTTACTGAGTGGTGGAGAGTTGACTACACTCAAGAATTACGTTGTTTTCCTTCTGCTGGACTCTATTCTTTGTGGAATAATCTTAATTAAAAATGGTGAACCAATGAAATTTATTTTTTTAATATTAATACAAAGATTCCTGTTAAGGCAATTAATTTTCTTTAGTTATCTTAAAATAATTGGAAAATTTTTCAGTGGTTCAATATTTAAATGGGAGACTTCAGTAAGATATGGAACTTCTAAGGTCCAAGATTGATGATATTTTTCGCTAACTCTTAGAGAAAGTTTGAATCTGTCCAGTAATCTATGTAGTTTTTTTAATATACTTTCGCCAAAAGTGACGAAGAACCACTTTCACTGAAATACATAACTTATACCTCGACGGATGATTAAACGAGAACTGAACAAGCAGGCTCGTGCCAGAGATACATGCCAAGTGTCTCTATTTTGCTCGTATTATTTCTATCTGATAATACCATTTTCCTTTTTTATTACAATAACCCTGCTGTTAACATTGGATAAAAAATTCATCTTAGTTATATTTACTGCTCTTTTTCTTGATTATTTCGCAAAGCCTTGGGAGAAAATCATTTGACACAATTGATAATTTTTCTTCAAAGTTATCCTTGAATGGAAGGTCCCTCCATTTTTGAAATTCATGATATTCTGCTTCATTCTCATTTAAGAAGATTAGGTAATTAGCTAGCGATTTAACCGAATCGAAGGAATTAACATTGATATAAGAGTTATTGCCCGGAGCAAATTCTTCGATATTAGGTGCACCAAGATATACTGGAACAGATCCAGCCATTAATGGTTGGAAAAATTTTTCGGTAACATAATCTTTTGATATAGCATTTTCAAAAGCTAAAGAAAATTTATATTTGGAAATAGTATTTAGTTTTGAAGGTTCGCCTTCGTCATCTTTTAATTGCTTATTGTTCAATATCTTACCGTAAGAATCCACATCTATATAGTTCATTAGATCTTTTAGATATTCGTTTCTGCTACTAAGATTAAAGTCACTAGAAATGAATGCATTTACGAATTGTGTTTTCGAAACGATTTTTGGTTTAAGTGACTCTCGATGTCCACTGTATAAATACGGCACCGGGACATCTGAATCAAATTTGTAGGTAGCGAAGATATCAAACAAGTCAAGTATTTTTTTTTGAGACTGCCACTCATAATTCAGTTCGCACTCCATCGACCAAAATATCCAAAGCTGATTCTTTTTTTTCCGACTTTGATCAAGTATTACATCATCAGCGGATAATGTAGGCATATGAAAAATGATCGCAATAGCTTTATCCATGTACTGACGCCGGGTAGTTATTTCAAACTCATCACCAATTTGTACACTGTACTCTTTTTCGGGTTTCATTCTCCAAGTTTTGTTATACAAGACTACTTTGTTTTTTTTTGATTCCATGTTATTTTAAGATGACAAAATTTTCTTCCTCTTGTTTAAAAAGTAAAATCATATTTTATTTTTAAAGATATTACGAAATAAAATACATTACAAAATCTAATTATTAATGGAGATGATTTCTTAGGTTTTAAATATTAATTGATCTTAACATATGTGAAAAAGTGCATCAATTCGGCTGAATTTTGTAATTTATGGCAATACTAAACTCTTATAATCTCAACTACCTTTGAATAGGTACTCTGCCGGTGATTTATAATTATAAGGATATATTTAGGCCATTTTGCTTTAATCAACGTTTCTATTATAGTTTGTCCTGTTTCAAAACGGTTACCTCAAGAATGCAAAAGTTTAAATCTTGGTATAAATCCATTCGTGGAAACTTAGAACAGCTCAGAGTTTTTATGAGCTGTATAATACGTAGAAAAATAAATCCATCATCCAAAATATTATATTTGAATAAATCGATACATTATGAGCATCATTTATTTCAAGCCCTGTGATCGCTTTGATTTTTCTGCCAATACTTTGGATATTGGAAACCCAATAACCTGGAGCCGATCACATTTTTTAAAGCATGTTTTCAAAAGAATCTTTGCCTTACCATCGTTGAGATTTCAGGAATTTTACCAACATCATCTGTATTATTACCTAAAAAACACTGATAATAGTAATGAAGAATTATTCTTCAAAAATTTCTTCGAAATAATTGATCGACAACTGAGGGTGTTAAACGGTAGGGATGTGTTTACGCAAAAAACCATGTCAAAACGCAGCGTGAAATGGTTCATCTTACAAAGCTAAGAAATCTATTGATATCGTTTGACAACTGGAATGTACATAAATCATATGACAACATCGTTGCCAATCAGGAATCCGATATCTACGCACTTCGGCAACAAATAGAAACGCTTAAGGCAGAACTTAAGAAGGCAACCGCACTAGAAACCACGCAATTTATCGATATTCCTAAAGGAGTGTTCCTGAGTTTTGTAGATTTGATTATCCAAATGCAAGAGATGAAATTGCCCTCTGATAAAGAGCTGGTTTTCTCAGAGTTTCAGATTGTGTGGGTAAAAATGATCTGCAAATATTTTCGCGAAGACCACAAGGAAATTGACTTTGACCGGGTTCGCCGCTATTTCCCTAAAGACAGGCGCAATCCAGGTAACCGCTCCTCATCTGTCCCCTCAGATCAACATCTTTTTGAGATCAGGGAAATTAAAAGAAAATAGCAATAGCTTGCCATTTCCAAAAGCATCCAAAAGCTAGAATAAATATCATTTGATATTTATTCAGTCCATGCACAATACATTTTAGTTCTAACCAATCCATTACCATGCAATTCTGTATGGTAGCGAAAAACTCTTGCCCTTATCTTTCTTTGTGCCAGATCAAATACTACCAAAAGCACTGTGTTACTTTTTAGCCTTCTAAGGTAGAAGGGACACATGACATTAGGAATGGGTAAAATAATTTTATGGTAAACTTAAATCAAGGAAAGAAAGATGAATGTAGAACTAATCACCAAGGAAGACCTGAGAAACCTTAAGACCGAATTGCTGAGCGAGATAAAACAGCTTATAAAACCTGGAGAGTCAGAAAACAGGCAGTGGCTCAAGAGTGCTGATGTGCGAAAGCTCCTCAATATTTCACCAGGCACCCTGCAGCACCTTCGCGTAAACGGAACACTGAGGTATACTAAGATTGGCGGTATGATGTATTATAAGATGGAGGATATAACCACGCTGCTTGAGGGAAATCCATGATTAGCGAAGAAACCACAACAAAGAAAGGTTTCAGCGTTTCGAAGATCGTACGATTGGAATCGGACAGCAGATTGTTATCTACCCACATCAGTATCCTAACCGCAATATTTATATGCTGGCAACATAAACAGTTTCGGGAGCCATTTTCAGTTACAAGGAGAAAACTGATGGCCTTCTCAAAGGTAGCCTCAATTGCCACTTATCATAAATGCATGCGGGAACTGATTGCTTTTGGATATATCACCTACCAGCCCTCTATTTAGTAAAAAACAAATTAGTGTACTCCCAGCGTTAAACATTGAAACTATAGTAAAGTTAGCAAAATACTTCCAATGTCCATTCGACTGACTTTAAAGCATTTTAAGACTCTATTATGTCTTCTGTACTATTGAGTTATATCAGTATTGAAAATAAATCCTAACTCTTTTAAGGACTTAAAAGGAGAGGTCTTTTATGATTACATCTATATATATCTGGGTCTGCAACTGCTTTGGATGTGATTCTGTGTTTTCACGAAGCAAAAGGGGTGTTATTTGCAACTTTGGATTTTGGATTATACTGCTTTAAGTTCCAGTGGACAGAAGGTTCTAAATAAAAAAGCCTGGTTGGGCTGGATAGTTTGAAGCGAAACGGAGTGGATACTTTCACTTAATACACGAATAAGTGAATTGCATCTCGTCTTTTACTTCATAACCTTAAAGAATTGAATTATGAAAAAAAGAAAAGCAACAAAAATCCAAAACGTAAACCACGGCAATTCGGACGAAGCAAAGCGCCGGCACAAATACCCGAGCTCAGCGATGCAGAAATAGCATTTTTTGAATTGATCGCAAAAATACTTGTGAGAATATCATTCGAAGAATTTTATAAGAACAGGTAGTTCAATGATGGGAAGGAGTGAACAGGACTCGAACCAAAAACAAACACAGTAAACACTGAAACAGGTAGTTACGTATTTTTTGAGATTTACCTGATGAAAGAACAATTGAGATAAAAAAAAGAACAACCTGCTAAAAATCAATGATTTAGCAGGTTGTATTTTGTCTTCTTGCGGAATGGACGGGACTCGAACCCGCGACCTCCTGCGTGACAGGCAGGCATTCTAACCAGCTGAACTACCACTCCGTTTTGGCATTTATTTCCCTATCGGGGATGCAAACATAGAAACTATATCTCGTTTATCCGCATAACTAACCGTTTTTTTAGTTATATTTCTATAACTCCCTGATTGTTATTACAAATAGTTTCAAAAGAACAAAAGGCCAGATTAAAACTGACCGTTTTTATGCGGAGAGGGCGGGATTCGAACCCGCGGTACCTTGCAGTACACACGCTTTCCAAGCGTGCTCGATCGACCACTCTGACACCTCTCCGTGTCTGTCGGACTGCAAAAGTAATTTTTTTATTCATATCTCCACAAAAATTAATGACAATAAATTCGATCTGATGAACTTATTCTTCTCTAAAGCGATGTTTGTTTAATTGCTTAATTTTTTGGAAAGCTAAAGCCGTATAAATAGTATCGGACATATTATAAACTTATTCCTATATAGAGCATTATAAAAGCTTAACTGTTTTGACGGATTTTAGACGGACTTAAGTCGGGGTTTCGTCGGACTTATGACAATCATATCCGACCAAAGTCCGGCTTAAGTCCCTCTTATAGCTGTAGATAAGGATAAGCAATTCGCAGGATATGTAGAGGATGGGCATAAAAAAAGGTGCTTCATTTAAATGAAGCACCCTGCAGTAAATTAGTTATACTAATCTATAACGGTAATTTTTAACATATTCGTTTTACCTTTTGCATCGATCGGAATCGCAGCCGTATTGATAATGATATCACCCTGTTTAACCAGTTTCTTGCTTTTTAAGAATTCGTTAACCTCAATGATGGTATTATCTGTACTTTCCCATTTATCATAGTAAAAACCTCTAACTCCCCAAAGTAAGCTAACTGCATTTAATAAAGATCTGTTACTGGTGAAAATGAAGGTTAAAGCTTCGGGTCTGTGACTTGAAATTTCAAATGCAGTATAACCGCTTAAAGTCATGGATACAATACCAACGGCATTGGTTTGTTTAGCTAAGAAACAAGCTGAGTCACAAATCGCGTCACTTAAGAAAGATGGAGATTTTGGTTTTAAGAATTTATCCGGATTAAAAGGATAATTGTTTTGTTCAATGTTTTGAATAATTTTCTGCATGGTTTCGATGACGATCAATGGAAATTCTCCAACCGAAGTTTCACCACTTAACATTACCGCATCAGCACCATCCAAAACAGAGTTAGCCACATCATTTACTTCCGCACGGGTAGGGCGGGGAGTCGTAATCATGCTTTCCAACATTTGAGTTGCCACAATTACAGGTTTAGATGCTGCTCTACATTTAGCCACAATCATTTTCTGTAACAATGGCACTTCTTCCATCGGACATTCAACACCCAGGTCGCCACGGGCAACCATAATTCCATCGGTCACTGCAATAATCTCATCAATGTTTGCAATGGCTTCCGGTTTCTCTATTTTAGCAATTACACGCGCGGTTTTACCACGTTCAGCAATGATCTTTTTAAGCTCAATAATATCTTCCGCTTTACGCACAAAAGATAAACCAATCCATTCTACATCATTTTGAAGAACAAATTCAAGGTTTTCCCTGTCTTCTGGTGTTAAAGATGGAATAGAAACTTTTGTATTTGGAAGGTTTACGCCTTTTCTTGAAGTCAGAATACCACCGTGAACAATTTCGCAAACCACTTCATCCTTCAAGTTGGTTGAAATCACTTTCATTTGGAGCTTTCCATCATCTAAAAGGATGATTTCGCCAGCCTGTACATCCTGAGGAAAGTTTTGGTAGGTAATGTAAATTCTTTCTTCATTACCAATACATTCATTAGTTGTAATAACAGTTGTTTTGCCATTAACCAGGTTAATGCCGCCTTCTTTTACTAAACCAATACGGATTTTTGGTCCCTGTAAATCGGCAAGGATTCCTACATTATAGTCATATTTTTTGTTCAGATCTTTGATGGTATCTAAAACAGCCTGGTGATCTGCCTGAGATCCGTGTGAAAAGTTTAAACGGCAAACATCTAAACCTGCGTTAAACATACTATATAATACGTCTGGTTTTGCCGATGCAGGGCCAAGCGTGGCAACAATTTTGGTTCTCGAATGAAAAGGTTTCATTTAATTAATTGATTTTAACAATGCAGTTAATTGTAGCGCTAATTATTATCAAAAATAATTAAACTGCATTAAGTTTTATATATTTTGTTCTTTGTTTCGTCGTTTATAACCCTCAAATATAGTGTATTTAATACACCAAGTATATAATTTTTATATTACCAAATTCTCCTTACTCTTTAATTTGGTTGGATCTATCTTTGCAGCGACCTGAATATCAGGTAGTTTATTGAGGCCGTTTATTAAATAATTCAAATCTTCCTGATCAATAAATTCTTTGATGATGATAAAAAAATCTACATTTCCCATTTCCGGAACCAGCAATCCGTCGCTGCTTCGGTTGCTGATCAGGTAATATTCTATCTCGCCCTGCTCGACAAAAAAGTAATATTTAGAGAAACACCAGGCAGGTTCATCAATGTTAAAAAATATTTCATGGTCTTCGATTTTTTCGAATTGGGTGTTTAACCGCGTATTAATTTTGTGGCACAATACATAGTCTTTAAGCGGTGCGGTAATCGCAATGAGTATGAAATCAAGGTCTAAGGTTAATTTCAGGTAAGTTCTGTTCAAGTCGAAATAAATTATTTACAGAACGAAATTAAAAAACTAATTCTATATTCGCTTGTTATTT
This sequence comes from Pedobacter sp. GR22-10, assembly GCF_026239715.1. Classification (NCBI taxonomy): domain Bacteria; kingdom Pseudomonadati; phylum Bacteroidota; class Sphingobacteriia; order Sphingobacteriales; family Sphingobacteriaceae; genus Pedobacter; species Pedobacter sp. GR22-10. The sequence goes on along the minus strand of NZ_JAPIVR010000003.1, from coordinate 34,727 downwards.
CAGAGCCAAATTAGGGTAGAGAAATAAAAACATTTGAAAATTGTAAGAATTTATTTTTCTTTGCACAGAATTATTTAACCATTAAATTATAAAATTATGTCTGATATTGCTTCAAGAGTTAAGGCTATTATCGTAGAAAAACTAGGTGTTGACGAAAGCGAAGTTACGCCAGAGGCTTCATTCACCAACGATTTGGGTGCAGATTCTTTAGATACCGTAGAATTGATTATGGAATTTGAAAAAGAATTTAATGTAGCTATTCCTGATGATCAGGCTGAAACCATCGGTACAGTTGGTCAAGCAATTGCTTATTTGGAAAAAAACGTTAAATAGAATTACGCTTTTTCAGTATAAATGGAATTAAAAAGAGTAGTAGTAACAGGGTTGGGTGCGCTCACTCCTATAGGCAATAATATTCCCGAGTTTTGGGAAGGATTGACTAACGGGGTGAGTGGCGCTGCTCCTATTAAGGGTTTTGATACTGAGAAGTTCAAAACCAAATTCGCATGTGAGGTAAAAAACTTTAATCCGGAAGATTTTCTGGAAAAAAAGGAAGCCCGCAAGCTTGATCCGTTTGTACAATATGCGCTGGTAGCTACAGATGAGGCTGTGAAGGACGGAGGTTTTGATTTTGAAAAATTAGATACCAACCGAATCGGCGTAATCTGGGGTGCAGGCATTGGTGGATTGAAAACTTTCCTGGATGAAATTTCCAACTTCGCTAAAGGAGATGGAACACCGAGATATAATCCATTTTTTATCCCTAAAATGATTGTAGATATCGCTCCAGGGCATATCTCTATTAAATATGGTCTGCGTGGGCCAAATTTTGCAACCGTTTCTGCCTGTGCTTCTTCAACCAACGCCATGATTGATGCCTTCAACTATATCCGCCTGGGTATGGCCGATGTGATTATCAGTGGTGGTTCAGAAGCCATTATTAATGAGGCAGGAATGGGTGGCTTCAATGCCATGCATGCATTATCTACACGTAATGATGATCCGGCAACGGCATCCCGTCCTTTTGATAAGGATCGCGATGGTTTTGTTGCTGGTGAAGGTGCAGGAACCATTATCCTGGAAGAACTTGAACACGCTAAAGCCAGAGGTGCAAAAATTTATGCTGAACTGGTAGGCGGTGGAATGAGTGCTGATGCAAATCACATCACCGCACCACATCCTGAAGGTTTAGGTGCCAGAATGGTAATGACAAATGCGCTTAAAGATGCCGGTTTAACTACAGCAGATATTGATTATATTAATGTGCATGGCACTTCTACACCATTGGGTGATATTAGTGAAACCAAGGCCATTGGTACTTTATTCGGCGAAGATGCTTACCGGTTAAATATCAGCTCTACAAAATCAATGACAGGCCACCTTTTAGGCGCGGCTGGTGCTGTAGAGGCAATTGCTGCAATTCTGGCTGTGAAAAATGATATTGTTCCCCCAACAATCAATCACTTTACAGATGATCCTGCTTTTGATCCGAAATTAAATTTTACTTTCAACAAAGCGCAAAAACGTGAAGTGAGGGCCGCGTTAAGTAATACTTTTGGTTTCGGAGGACATAACGCTTCCGTAATTTTCAAGAAATACGAAGAATAATTAAAACAGCATTGTTATATAATTTTGTATGCTAAGTAAAAATAGATAACTTAGTTAAATATGCTCATTAGCCGTTAATTGTGTTATTTATTTAATGCCGATATTAAAATTATATAAACTTTATCTTTCTCCAGAAAAGGAGTTTGTTAAAAAGCTGCGAAATATTTTAGGCTTTGTACCGGGCAATGTAACGCTTTATAAAATGGCGTTCAGGCATCGTTCTGTTGCGAAAGTTTTAAAGAATGGGAGCAGAAGCAGTAATGAGCGTCTTGAATTTCTGGGGGATGCCGTACTGGGATCGGTGATTGCCGAATTGCTTTTTAAGCACTATCCTTATAAGGAAGAAGGTTTTCTGACTGAAATGCGGTCGAAAATTGTAAACAGGGCAAATCTTAACCAGCTGGCCAAGAAAATAGGCTTTGATAAACTCATTCAGTTTGACCAAAGATCGGTAAGTATTCAAACCAAACATAACTCTATGCTTGGTGATGCCTTTGAAGCAATTGTAGGTGCCATTTATATGGATAAGGGCTATAATTTTACAAAGGAATTTTTGCTGCGTAGAATTGTTAAACCACATATCGATATCCATACCTTAGAACTTACCGAAACGAATTTCAAAAGTAAACTCATCGAATGGTGCCAGCGCCATGGTAAAGATGTCATGTTTGAACTGGTTCAGAATGGGGAAGGTGAAAGTGCAAAGCTATTCACCATCAGCGCCTTGGTTGAAGGTGAAAAATTTGGAACAGGTAGGGATTACAATAAGAAAAACGCTGAAAAATTAGCCGCAGAAAAAGCCTGCGAAGCCTTATCAATCTAATTAAGGTTTTAAATCATTTGCTTTTACCGGGTTTTCTTTAAATTTCTTTGCAGATTCCTTAATGTATTTAATGTAATCGTACACGTTCCAGTGTTGCGCTTTTTCATAATCGGGACGATAATTCAGCATAAAGGTTTCGAGGTCTTTTCCCCTTAAATCGGTATTGTTTTGAATGATGGTACCATTAAAATATTGGTCAATCTGCGTCTGCTTTAATTCATTATCTGCATAACGGTTAAACCTTCGCGCATTTTTTGGATCTTTACCAATTAAGTTATACAATCCATTTAAAGGATTAAAAACAGCTGATAAAACTGATGATTTACCACCGTTATAAACGCCTTTATTTCTAAAGTCACGCTTGAGGTCTTCTAAATCTTGTTTCTTGGTGCTTCCAACAATCGTCACTTCTTCAAGCATAGTGCTGTTTCTTACCAAATAGATGAGAATATCCTGAGTGCCCTTCACCACAATCTGCTGGTCAATAAGATTTCGTTTGGTAATTAACAATGTATCACCAATATTTGCCCTGATCTGAAAAAAACCAAGGTCATTGCTGCCAACGCCCAATTGGGTTCGCTGGTTGGTAATTTCGGCCAGTGCTACACGTAAATTAGTTCCCTTTTCAAAAACTACACCCTTAATGATCAGTTCTTGTGCTTTCAGTATATTCCCGGTAAAAAGGAACAATAATAGAAATAAGAATAATTTTAAAATTTTCATTAAGGTTAATTTATTATGTTTAATGTATCGGTATAAAACAATTGGTTTTGCAGTGGCATGATACATTATGGGTATGTTGTGTTATTTTCGGCTGCTGTAAAACATATTTCCTTTATTCTTCTGGTTTAACAGCTAATCAGTTATCTTGTTTGTTATAATCACTCAAGCAGTGCATTTTATAAATTACAATGATGATTTAAAAAACAGATTGTAAAATTAGCATTTATTAACCTTTTTAGTTGTTAAATAAAGTTAAGATAAGGTCAGGATATGCTTTGAAACATCATATTTGATGTAATTTGTAAATGGTAAACCTAAAAGGCAGTCTGCAAACTGTAAACTAATTTTTCTATCTTTGCGCATGATAAAATCCATGACAGGATACGGCCTGGCAACAGCCGATTATGCGAATGCAAAGTATAGTGTCGAAATCAAATCGCTTAACAGTAAATTTCTTGAGCTCAATTTAAAATATCCAAAAGCTTTTTCTGATAAGGAATTGATTTTACGTAATGTTTGCAGTAAAGATATTGAGCGCGGAAAAGTTAGCCTCAGCATTAATATAGAGCGCACAGGCGGAGAAGTAACCGGTGCTACCATCAATACCACTTTGCTTAGTCATTACTATAACCAGCTGGTGGCTGTCAATCATGAACTCAATGCCGGGAGTAGCAATTTACTTCAGACGGCATTAACTTTTCCGGAAGTCGTCAGCTATAAGGAAGAAAGCGTAAGTGAAGATGAGTGGAATCATTTATATCAGATATTTACCACTGCCCTGGCTAATTTTAATAGATTCAGAATAGATGAAGGCGCTGTTTTAAAAGCAGATCTTGAACTCCGGATTAAAAATATCTTAGGGTACTTCAAATCTGTTGAAGAATTAGAACCTAAAAGGATTACGGCCATCCGTGATAAGTTTGCACAATTTCTGGATGATGCAGTAGGTAAGGTCAATATCGATCAGAACCGTTTTGAGCAGGAATTGATTTATTACATCGATAAAATTGATATTACAGAAGAAAAAACCAGGTTAAAAAGTCACTGTGATTATTTTCTTCAAACATTGGGCAGTAAAGAGGCCAACGGTAAAAAGCTGGGTTTTATCTCTCAGGAAATTGGAAGAGAAATTAATACCATGGGTGCTAAAGCCAATGATGCACAAATGCAACAATTTGTAGTGGGCATGAAAGAAGAATTAGAAAAGATAAAAGAACAATTACTGAACGTGTTGTAGCGTTAGGCGGAAAGCGCCAATCGCTTAACGCCTAATGCCAATCGCAAAACTTTTAAAAATGCAAGGCAAATTAATCATATTTTCGGCACCGTCGGGAGCTGGCAAAACTACAATTGTACACCACCTCCTCAAAAAGTTTCCTGAGCTAAGCTTTTCCATTTCTGCCACCACCAGAGAACTCAGAGGCGATGAAACGCATGAAAATGACTATTACTTTATCACGAAAGAAGAGTTTTTACATAAAGTTGCCCACCAGGAATTTGTAGAGTTTGAAGAAGTTTACAACGGCACATTCTATGGTACCTTGCGTTCGGAAATTGAACGTATCTGGGAAAATAATCAGCATGTTATTTTTGATATCGATGTAGAAGGCGGCATTCGTTTAAAACGAAAATATGAAGAAGATGCTTTGGCTATTTTTGTTCAGCCACCATCTTTAGAGGTGTTAAAAGAGCGCTTAAGTGGTAGAGGAACAGATAGTCCGGAAAAACTTCAGGAACGCTTTATCAAAGCAGAAAAGGAATTGCTTTACGCAGATAAGTTTGATGTGATCCTAAAAAACTTTGATTTGGCAACAGCTTGCGCTGAGGCTGAAAGATTGGTGCAGGAGTTTCTGAATCATTAGCAGTTAGCAATTTGTAGCTTTCAGTTTTGAACGTAAATAGCTAACTGTATATTATTCTGATAAGATAATTTAAGCTATAAATATATGGGTGATTTCTATAACTTACTGGTTTATAAAAATCGTTTGAATTATCTATGTTTATATTTGAGTTGAGCACATCTTATGCCCGAGATGAAATGTACTCTCTTACCAATCAAATCAGGAGAGCTTCAAGGTCAACAAATATTTGTTTAGTTGAAGCCCTGCAGAAAGCGAAGGTATAAAGCACATTTTATTCGTAAAATTCTGATCGTGATATGGAAAATAGGGAGACAAAAGGCTGGCTAAATTATTAAATCATATGATGAATCATCCTGAGAAATACGGATCTATCTAAAATTGCATATTAAACTGTTAACTGAAAAATGTCAACTGAAAACCGTCAACTGAAAACAGGTCTTTTCTTTGGCTCTTACAACCCTATCCATACCGGGCATTTAGTTATTGCCAACTATATGGCCAATCATACCGAACTTGATGAGGTGTGGTTAGTGGTTTCACCTCACAATCCGCTAAAAGAAAAAAGTGGCCTAGCCAACATGTACGATCGGCTAGAGATGGCCAATCTGGCTACCGAGAATTCGGAAAATATTCGCGTAAGCGATATTGAGTTTACGCTTCCTAAACCATCCTATACTATTGATACATTGACTTATCTTCACGAAAGGTTTCCATCAAAAGATTTTGCTTTGATCATGGGAGCAGATAACCTGGTCTCTTTCAAAAAATGGAAAAACTATGAGGTGCTTTTGAAGAATTATCAGATTTATGTTTATCCGCGACCCGGCGCTGATATCAGTGAATGGAAAGATCATCCGTCCATCATGTTTACAGATACGCCGCTAATGGAAATCTCTTCCACATTTATTCGTAAATCTATCAAAGAAAAGAAAAACGTACAGTTTTTTCTCCCGGATAAGGTGATCAGTTTCATCGATAGCAAAGGAATGTATCAGTAAAATAATTAAAATAAATGCAAAAAGCATCCTGATTTTCAGGATGCTTTTTGCGTAACTAAATATTAAAATAAGTTATTTCCACCCGCCGCCTAAAGCACGGTACAAATTTACAACTGACTGTAGCTTTTGTAGTCTGTCATTAATTCCACTCAATTGAGCAGTTAATAAACTTTGCTCTGAAGTCAATACATCAGTATAATTCGTGGCTGAACTATAACGTAATAGTTCTTTTGTAAAATCTACGGCCTTAGTTAAGGAAGCAATTTGCTTGGCTCTTGTTGCTTCTTTTTCTTCTGCAGTCTGATAGGCATACAATGCATTTGAAACCTCTTGTCCGCCGGTTAAAAGGGCTTGTTGAAAGGTGTAAAATGCAATTTGCTGATTTGCCTGTGCAGTAGTTAAACGGGCTTTATTTGCCCCTTTGGCAAAGATGGGTTGTGTTAAACCACCAACCAGGTTGTAGAAAATGGAATTATCAAAGAAGTTACTCAACTGTAAACTGGTTAAGCCACCTGCCGCAGTTAAGGTTAAGGCAGGGTAGAAGTATGTTTTGGCAACATTGGTATTCTCAAATGCGGCTCTGAAACCAAATTCAGCGGCAATAACATCAGGCCGGTTTTGCAACAACTGAGCGGAAACTCCGGTTTGTAAATTTGAAAATGCAACTTGTTGGTCTAATGTTGTACGGTTTACTGTTCCGGGTGCCTGCGCCAGCGCAATGTTTAATGCATTTTCTGCTTCTTTGATGCTGCGCTTCAAATCTGGTAAGGTTACCTGGGCGGCATATAGATTGGCCTCACTTTGTACCACAGCCGCACCATTTACAACTGCACCTTCTTTCAGTGCTTTCATGGTTTCTACATCCTGTGCCCTGATTTTGATGGTTTGTTCGGTAATGGCCAATTGTTTATCTAAAGCCAGTAAAGTGTAATAACTGTTCGCAATGGTAGCAATTAGCTGTGTTTGAACAGCTCTTTTTGCAGCATCACTTTGTAGTAAAGTGGCGAATGCTGATCGCTTGGCACTACTTAGTTTCCCCCAAATATCTGCTTCCCAGGCTGTACTTAACTGTGCCCTGTAGGTTTGTGTTTCTAAATTGATGTTAATCCCGGCTGGAAAATTCAATGCAGCAGCGGCTTGTTTAGCATCAGTAACCGAAACATCAGCCTGTAAGCTTGGCAGAAATGCGGCACGGCTTTGTCTTAATGTTGCTTCTGAAATTCTAATGCGCTCGATAGCTTGTTTTAAATCTAAATTTTGATTTATTCCTTGCTGAATCAAAGATTGCAAAGTGGTATCAGAGAACAATGTCTTCCACGGCAAATCTGCCATTGTGGTGGTATCAGTTGTATTTTGATCCCGGTATAATCCTTCACTTTTAACCTGAGGCCGCTCATATTTTTTAGTCACACAAGCGCTTAAGGTTAAGATGGTGAAGCCGATTAAAATGGAATACTTATATCTAAGTTTCATATTTTTCTTAAAAATTAATGTTTGTTTTGACTGGTCGCCAATTCGTATTCTTCTGGTGTTTGCTCCTTTTCAATTCCTTCTTCAAAGGGAGATTTATCGCTGATTCGTTCCTGTAAGCTTTGGAAAACAATAAATAATGCCGGGATGACAAATACGCCGAATAATGTTCCGATCAGCATACCGCCTACCGCGCCGGTACCGATTGATTTGTTACCGGATGCACCAACGCCTGAAGAAAGCATCAATGGTAATAAACCCAGGATAAATGCAAAAGAGGTCATCAAAATCGGGCGTAAACGGGCGGTAGCACCATCTATAGCCGCATTAACAATACTCATGCCTTTTTTCCGTCTATCCACTGCATACTCCACAATCAGAATGGCGTTCTTGGCTAATAAACCAACCAGCATGATGAGGGTGATTTGTGTATAGATGTTATTATCTACACCGAAAATCTTATCAAAAATAAATACACCAGCTAAACCGATAGGAAGAGAAATTAGTACCGCTAAAGGTAAAATATAACTTTCATATTGGGCCGCCAACAGGAAGTAAACGAAGATAATACAAAGTAAGAAGATAAATACCGTCTGGCTTCCACCACTAATTTCCTCGCGTGACAGACCTGAAAATTCATATCCATAGCCAGCAGGTAATGTTTGCGCTGCAACTTCCTGTACTGCTTTTAAGGCATCTCCGGAACTAAAACCAGCATTTGGATTACCCGTAACTGAAATCGAAGTGAATAAGTTGAAACGTGAAATGGCTTGTGGGCCATATACCTTAGTTAGCGTAATAAATTCAGATACTGGCGCCATTTGTCCGCTTCCATTACGGACGAAGATTCGGGTCAAGGTTTGCTCATTGGAACGATACTGCGCATCTGCCTGATACATTACCCTGAATTGTTTACCAAACTTATTAAAGTTAGAGGCATAAACCCCTCCGTAATAACCTTGCATCACACCCAGAACATCGGCAACGGTTAAGCCGGCTTGTTTCACTTTTGCCACATTTACATCAATTTGATATTGAGGAAAATTAGGGTTGAATGACGTTGAAGCATATTGAACTTCTGGTCTTTTACTTAAAGCTGCCAGGAATCCATTACCAATATCATTGAATTTTTTGATGTCTCCACCGGTTTTATCCTGCAGCTGGAATTCAAAACCACCACTTGTTCCGAAACCTTGAATGGTTGGCGGGGCAAAGAAGATAATTTTTGCACCTTTAATATTCGCAGTTTTGGCAAATAGCTCGCCAATAATCACTTTTACATCGCGGCCTTTACGTTCATCCCATGGAGATAATCTGGAAATTACCATACCATAAGAACTACCAGAACCACTGATCATACTCCGGCCAACAACCCTTAATGTATTTTTGATTTCAGGAATTCCATGTGCAATGCTGTCAATTTTTGCAATTACAACATTGGTTTCCTCCTGCGATGTACCTGCAGGTAGAGAGATATCAGACATGATCGTTCCCAAATCTTCATTCGGTACGAAACCTTTTGGTGTGGTATTCATGGTCCAAACCAAAATTCCTGTAAATAATAAAATACCTAAACCTACAATCCATTTTTTATGGGAAAGGAAGCTAACAGATTTTTTATACTTATTGGTTACGGCATCAAATGAAGTGTTAAATGCGGCATAAAAACGCTCTAAAAAGTTTTTCTTTTTTCCGTGGTCATCCGCATGGGGTTTTAAAAACAACGCACATAACGCCGGACTTAAGGTTAATGCATTGATTGCAGATAAGATAATTGAGATCGCAAGTGTTAAACCGAACTGTTTATAAAATACACCTGAAGATCCCTGGATAAAACTTACCGGGATAAATACCGCGGCCATAACTAAAGTGATCGAAATAATCGCACCACTGATGTCGTCCATCGCATCTATGGTTGCTTTTTTGGCATCGGTATAACCCTCATCCAGTTTAGCATGCACCGCTTCCACTACCACAATCGCATCATCCACCACAATACCAATGGCGAGTACGAGGGCAAATAAGGTTAATAAGTTAATCGTAAAACCGAATAGACTTAAGAAAAAGAAGGTACCAATAATTGCTACCGGAACACTGATTGCCGGTATTAAGGTTGAACGGAAATCCTGTAAGAAAATAAATACAACCAGGAATACGAGGATAAATGCTTCGATTAAAGTATGAATAACCTTTTCGATTGATGCATCTAAGAAGTCATTAACGTTTACCAGTGTTGAATAATGAACGCCTTTTGGAAAAGATTTTTGGGCTTCATCCAGCGTTTTAATAGAGTTTTCGATTACTTCTTTTGCATTTGAACCTGCCGTTTGATTAATGGCGATACCCAACGCTGGCTTACCATTAAAATTCACCGCACTGGCATAGCTTTGTGCACCCAACTCAATTCGGGCAATATCTTTTAACCGAAGGATTTGTCCGTTAGCTGCTGTTTTGATAATGATGTTACCAAACTGTGCTTCATCTTTTAACCTACCGGTATATTTTAAGGTATATTGAAATGCCTGATCGCCCTGCTCTCCAAACTGACCTGGAGCAGCCTCCACGTTCTGATCTGCAAGGGCCGTATTCACGTCACTTGGCACTAAACCATAAGTAGCCATCACATCAGGCTTTAACCAAAGGCGCATGGTATAATCAAGTGTTCCGAAGGCACTTGCATCACCTACACCATTAATACGTTTAATTTGCGGGATGATATTGATGTTGGCATAATTTTGCAAGAATTTTTGATCATAAGATGGGTCATCACTATAAAGACCAAAGATCAATACGTTACTGGCCTGTCTTTTGGCCGTAATTACACCAGATTTTGTAACCTCTGCAGGTAGTAAACTGGTGGCGCGCGCCACCCTGTTTTGAACGTTTACTGCAGCCAGATCGGGGTTGGTTCCCAGTTTAAAGTTGATGGTTATGGCTGCTGTTCCATCATTACTTGCGGTCGAAGTCATGTAAGTCATGTCTTCCACACCATTGATTTGTTCTTCCAGCGGCACAACCACGCTGTTCATCACCACGTCGGCATTTGCGCCCTGATATGACGTGGAAACCTGCACCGTTGGTGGCGCAATTTCGGGATATTGTGAAACCGGTAGGGTAGCTAAACCTAAAACACCGAGAATAACGATGATAATGGATATAACCGTTGATAAAACCGGCCTTTCTATGAATTTCTTAAACATAATTAATATTGATTACACTGATGATCGTGTGATTGCACTGATGATATTACTATTACTTAATCTCCGCGTAAACTGAATCGGCACTTGTTTCCTGTGGTTTAATTTTAACGCCGTCTTTTAACGATTGGAAACCTTCCAGTACGATTTTATCGCCGGCCTTTAGTCCTTTGGTTACCACATAAAATTTATCTTTCGCTAAATCCATGATCTGAATTTCGGTGCTGACAATTTTAGCTGAATCGCCTAAAACATACACGAATTTTTTACCCTGCAAATCAATAGTTGATTTCTGAGGAACTAAAATGGCATTTTCTACTTTCTGAGGAATCCTTACCGATGCACTTCCACCGGATTTTAATAAAGCGATCGGGTTGGGGAAAGTTGCTCTTAAGCTGGCCGAACCTGTATTGGTATTAATCTGACTATTAATGGATTCAATTTTACCATTTTGAGCGTAAACCGTTCCATCAGCCAATACCAGGCTTACTGCCGGGATATTCGCCATTTGTTGGGCCAGGGTATTTCCCTTATAAGTTTTAGAGAAATCTAATAGCTGTTTCTCATTTAAAGAAAAGTAGGCATACACTTTGGATGTGTTGGCAATGGTTGTCAAGGGTTCTGTGCTGGAGCTGCTTACTAAGCTTCCATTTCTAAATGGAATGCTACCTACGATCCCATTAACAGGACTGGTAATGGATGTATAGCCTAAGTTTACCTGTGCGTTTGCTAAGGTAGCTCTTGCCTGTGCTAAAGCTGCTTTTCTGCTTTGAAGTGTCAGTTGAGCAGCATCTAGGTCATATTTACTGATGATATCTTTTTCGACCAGCGGTTTAGTTTTGTTCACCTGCAATTGAGCGGCATGTACATCCGCTTCTGCACTGCTGATGGCAGCTCTCGCTGTTCTAACTTCCTGTTCATATTGTGGTGCCATGATCGTAAAAAGCAACTGTCCCTTTTTAACCACAGCGCCTTCATCAACCAATATTTTATCAATAAAACCATCAACCTTAGGGCGGATATCAATATTCTGAATGCCTTCGATTGTTGCGGGGTAATCAGAGTTTAATTCTGTAGTTTGCGATTTAACGGCAAAAACAGGATAGGCCTGAGGGCCGGCCGCTGCAGCCGCAGCTGCTTTTTTGGCATCATCATTATTTCCGCAGGATGCCAAAAGCATTCCCATGCTCAAACTGAAGAAGAGAGTTGTTCCTTTTCTCATGGAGTATTCGTGTGTGTGTTTAATATTAAATTTCCGGGTTGAAGCTTTGTCAAAATATAGATTTTGAATTTGCAACTGATGCCCAAAAATAGCGCCTAAAAAAGAATAAATCTGTCCAATTTCTGTCATTTAATCAATCGATTGATTTATTTTTGAGGCTAAATCTGTTTCTGATTGGCCTAAATCGCTGTCAGAAGCCTGTTTAAGTCATTATTTGAACTTAAATAAATGCTGTGTAATTATGTTGAGACAGATGTTAAATAGTGTATATTTTATGATTTCTCAGCGAATCATGTAGCTGAATTGGCCACCAATATACACTACAATAGTGTATATTGTACACACTTATTTATTCATGTAATAATTTGATTATTTATGGTCAATCCGGTAAAAGAATAAGGTACTGATCTGACCACCTCAGCAACATCAGTTTAAAAGTAATTAATTTATATTGATTGATCTGTTTCTCCTTCAAAAACCAATTTTGCCGGACCACATAAAAATACGTTCGTAAATTTTTGTCCATCATAATCGAAGTCGATTTTAATATCTCCACCTAAAACTTTAATGTTGGTTTCAATATGTCCGCGCTGATTTTTATGTTTGGCCATAGCCATGGCTACGGCAGTTACACCAGTGCCACAGGCATACGTTTCATCTTCTACGCCACGCTCATAAGTACGAACAAACAAATAATTGCCAAAATCTTCTACAAAATTTATATTGATGCCCTTCTCGCTATAAATTTCATTGTAGCGAATATTTCTACCTTCATTAAATACATCGAAATTTTTTAGATCTTCCTGTATTTTCACAAAATGTGGGGATCCGGTATTCAAAACATAGGCATCACCATCACGCGTGATCATCTCTACATCAATCATTTGAAGATCAATCCACGCGCCGCTTTCTGAAATTCTGGCATAATGCGGACCATCCACTGCCAAAAAGTTAGTTTCCTTACTGATGATCCCCAGGTGTTTAGCAAAAGCAACAATACATCTTCCGCCATTGCCACACATACTTCCCAATTGGCCATCCGCATTGAAGTAGTGCATTTCAAAATCATAATCTTCGTGCTTTGTTATAAACATTAACCCATCTGCCCCAATACCAAATCTGCGGTGGCAAAGCTGTTTAATCAGGTCGTTATCAATATTTTTTAAAGGACTGTCCGTATGGTTAATTAAAATAAAATCGTTTCCGGCACCCTGATATTTAAAGAAATTAATTTTCATTGGATCTTCATTTTTTAATGCAATATTTGAGTTGCAGATACTAAAAGTAATCTGGTGTAAATCATTTTAACATTTTTTAACACCGATGTCAATGCTTTAGTGATGCAAATATCGTTGATATGGTATTAAATTTGAATAAACTTACAAAAGAAAATTTAGGCAGATAAATAACTGCTGGAGCGTTCTGCTTAAACAAAGAAAATACAGCGCTCTTGTCAAACATTTAAGCACAAGTGGTTATAGGTAAACCAAACAATTTGCCGGCAATGGAACTTATAATCAGTTGTGAGGAGTAAGAAACAATATACACACTCATGAAACCATTAAAAGCTTTTGGATAGGATTCAGAAGGCGGCTTTTAATAGCTTCATGGCCATTAAAAACAATATATAAACACATGAAAAAAATATTAGGCATTACCGTGTTAGCTGCTTTTATAGGTGGGGCAGCAGCAATTGGAGGTTATAAGCTATTTGAGCGTAACCAAACCGGAAATACGATTTCAGAAAAACAGAATCTATATTTTGCAAACAACCCGCTTAAGGTTACTTCGGCCGGTGCTACTGATTTTACGCAGGCTGCCGCAGCGGTTGCTCCGGGTGTGGTTCACATTAAGACTACTTATTCAGCCTCCGGCAAAAGTGAGGGAAGTTCTTCGCCATTTGATATGATGGAAGATTTCTTTGGCGGTGGTGGCCGTCAGATGCAGCGTCAACCCAGAGCCGCTTCAGGATCAGGTGTAATTATCAGTCAGGACGGTTACATCGTTACGAACAATCACGTGGTTGAAAATGCAGAGAAAGTGGAGGTGGTTTTAACCGATCGGCGTAAAGTTGAGGCAAAGGTGATTGGTCGCGATCCGAATACAGATTTAGCATTAATCAAGGTAAACGCTACTGGTTTACCTGTTGTTAAAATGGGTAATTCTGATAATGTTCAGGTGGGTGAGTGGGTTTTGGCCGTTGGTTTCCCACTGGATTTACAGACTACAGTAACAGCCGGTATTGTAAGTGCAAAAAACCGTAGTATTGGTATCATAGGAAGAGAACAACAGGGAAACGAGATTACTGAAGAAGAATACAGGGAATATCAGCGTACAGGTAAAAGGCCAGAACGTCCGGCAAACACCAGTATTGAGTCCTTTATTCAAACTGATGCAGCCATTAATCCGGGTAACAGTGGAGGGGCATTGGTGAATACTAATGGTGAACTGGTAGGTATCAATTCTGCAATTGCCTCTCAAAGTGGTTACAACCAGGGTTATGGTTTTGCTATTCCGGTTAACCTGGCACGTAAAATTGTAGATGATTTTATGAAGTATGGTTCGGTTAAACGGGGTTATATAGGTGTAAACTTCGTTCCGCTTAGCGGTGATGATAAACCAGAAGGTATCAAAACGAGCGAAGTTAGCGGCCTATATGTAAACGATGTGGTAGCAAAAGGTGCTGCAGAGGCTGCTGGTTTAAAACCTGGTGATGTAATTAAAAAGGTTGATGGTATTGTAATCAATGATTCTCCTGATTTACAGGAAAGGGTTGGTCGTCTGAATCCGGGTGATAAAGTTAAATTAACGGTATTGAGAGATGGTTCACTAAAAGACTATACGGTAACCTTAAAAGGGGAGTCGAGTATAAACCCTAATGCCAATACTGCTGCAACAAAATCTGTAGAGATATCAAAACTGGGCGCAACGTTTGCACCTGCAACTCCGGCTCAGAAATCCAAACTGGGCATTAATAGCGGGGTAGTTGTTACTTCGGTTACTACGGGAAAAGCATTTGATAACATTGGTGTAGAGAAAGGCTTAATCATTACTAAAGTAAACGGACAAGCTGTAAACAGCGTGACCGATGTTCAGAAAGCCTTGCCTCAAACCAGAAATGGAATGGTTTACATGTCGGGTGTAACCGGTCAGAGTACATTTAACTTTAGCTTTCCGGCACAGTAGTTAGAACTTAATTAGCATAAAAAAAAGATCCTGATTCGCGTCAGGATCTTTTTTTTGCTTTTTAATTTTTAATCTCGTTGGACAGCTTCATGAGTCATATTGGATATACCAGCTTAACTGTTCATGATATCTTCAATTTCTTCCGCTTCCAGCGGGATGTCAGCCATTAAGTCAATATTGCCATTTGCTGTTATTAAGATGTTATTTTCCAGACGAATGCCTAATCCTTCTTCAGGAATATAGATTCCGGGTTCAACAGTTAAAATGTTTCCTTCAGCAAATGGGGTGTATCTGCCAGCAAAATCATGAACATCTATACCCAGGTGATGAGAGGTGCCATGCATAAAATATTTTTTGTAGGCCGGGTAAGCGGGATTTTGATTTTTAACATCACCGGCAGAGATTAATTTTAAATTAATTAATTGTTCTGTCATCAGTTCGCCCACTTCTTCATGATAGGTATTCCATACGGTGCCGGCAGTTAATAAGTTGGTAGCTGCTTTCATCACCTGTAATACCGCATTGTAAACTTCTTTCTGCCGCGCTGTGAAACGTCCGCTAACCGGAATTGACCGGCTCATATCTGCGTTATAGTTGGCGTACTCCGCACCAAAATCAAAAAGAATGACATCGCCTGCATTGCAGGTTTGGTTATTATCATTATAGTGCAGGATGTTGGCATTATGTCCCGATGCAATAATAGGCGTATAGGCATGTCCTGTTGCTCCCTGGCGAATAAATTCATGAATGATTTCTGCTTCTATTTCATATTCTTTTACGCCGGGCTTCGTAAACTTTAATACTTTAATAAAGGCATCCCTTGTTATGGCACAGGCCTTTTTAGTCAGTTCAATTTCCACATCAGATTTAACGGCTCGTAAATGACGCATAATCGGTGCAGATCGTTCGTAGCGATGTAAAGGATATTTAGAACGCATTTGATCAATAAACCTCAGGTCACGATGTGGCACCGTATGGGCATAGCGATCATTTTCATTAGAATTAAGATAAATATGGTCTGCATAATGTACAATGCTGTGCAATATATTATCAAAATCTTCCAGCCAGTAAATATTGGTGATGCCCGATGCCGATTTAGCCTGTTCTTTGGTATATTTATAGCCTTCCCAAACTTTGATGTGATCGTTGGTCTGTCTTAAAAACAGGACTTCTCTATACAAAGGATTAGGACAATCAGGATAAATGAGTAGTATAGTTTGCTCCTGATCGATTCCTGATAAATAAAATAAGTCGGGATTTTGTTTAAAGATAAAGTTCTGATCGCCACTTCTGGGGAATTCATCATTGGCATTAAATATAGCTAATGAATTGTCTTTTAGTTGTTTGATGAAGTTTTTCCTGTTTAAAATGAAAAGCGACTGATCAATTTGTGGATATTTCATAAATGGTGCATTAAGAATTGTAAAGAGATCAAATGTAATAAAATCCCTATTTCTCCTGAAGTTTGGAACGGAGTTTGTGTAAATGTTTGAAAATTTAAAAATTTGTTTAATTTTGCGATTACAAAAAATTAATCAATTAAATTGTTTAACCCTTAAAAAAGAAAAAAGATTATGAATTATTCTACTTTAAAGAAAAGTGTTGCACTTTCTTTAGTGGCATTAACAGGAGTTGCTTCTCTTGCTGTCGCTCAGGATGCTCCTGCAACTACTTCTTCTACCAAGGTATTTGGTGGAAGAGGACAGTACAGAACTTGGTCAATTGGTGTTAACGCTGGTGTATTAGCTCCGGTTGTTGCCATTGGTGGTTCGAATGACTTTAACAAATGGGACGTTAACTTAGGTTATGGTTTAAATATCCGTAAACAATTAGGTCACTCTTTCGCATTAGAATTAGCTGGTGTACGTGGTAAAGTTTCTGGTTCAAATGATGCAACTGCAGGTCCAGTAGCTTCAACTGCTAGTGATTTTGAAACTCAGTTACAATATGCTGTTGATTTACGTGGTGTAGTTAACTTAGGTTCTATCGATTTCTTACGTCGTGAGAATTCAGTAGGTTTCTTCTTAACAGCTGGTGCTGGTTATTTAGCTTATGCTCCAAAAGTAACTACAGGTGGTCAAACTATTGACTGGAAAGGTAATGCTATCGGTCCAGTAGGTGACAGACACGAAGCCAAAGACTATGTAAAAGGTTTCTACATTCCAGTTGGTGCTGGTGTTAAATTCAAAGTTTCTGAGCGTGTTAACTTTAACTTAGGTTACACAATGAACTTTGTTGACGCTGATAACTTTGATGGAGTTTATGCAAAAGGTACTACTAAAGATAAATTCTCTTACGGTTATGCTGGTTTAGAGTTCTCTTTAGGTTCTTCTGCAAAACCAAGCTTAGAGTGGTCTAACCCATTAGCTACAATGTATGATGAATTAAAAGATCCAACTTTACGTCAAGAAGTTGAAGCATTGAAAAACCGTGTATCTAACGTAGAAAAATCTGTTGAAGATTTGAAAAAAGATACTGATGGTGATGGTGTTGCTGATCAATTCGACAAATGCCCAGGAACTCCTGCAGGTACTGCTGTTGATGGTTCAGGATGTCCACTTCCTAAATTCACTGCTGATTCAACTAACACTAACGTAACAGGTTTTGAAAAAATCGGTTTCGATTTTAACTCATCTGTATTAAAAACTGAATCTTATCCAACTTTAGATAAATTATCTTCAGTGTTACGTGAAAACGGTGGTAAAGTAACTGTAAACGGTTACGCTTCAAGCGAAGGTACTGCTGCATATAACATGAAGTTATCTAAAGACAGAGCAAATTCTGTTAAAACTTACTTAGTAAACTCTGGTGTTAACGCTAGTCAAGTTGCTACTAAAGGTTTAGGAGAAGCTAATCCAATTGCTTCTAACGATACTGAAGAAGGTCGTATCCAAAACCGTCGTGTTGAAACAGCTAGAAACTAGTCTTTCAATATAAAGTTTTAAAAAAAAGTCCCGATGCAAATCGGGACTTTTTTTGTGCCTTTTAGTTTTTGATGTTAGGCTTTTTAATTAAGTTTGTGTCATGTACTTCTTCCGGAAAAAAGATCCAAATCGACCTGATAATATTAACATCAGGATTATGCATTTTATTAATGCATTGGCCATTATCATCTTTCTTGCAGGGATCATCTACAAGCTTATACAATGGCTTGCTAAATAAATCTATTTTATGAAACAAATTATTACCACAACTAATGCGCCTGCACCAATCGGGCCATACAGCCAGGCCGTAAAAGCAGGAAACTTTCTCTTTGTTTCTGGCCAGGTTGCCATTAACCCTGAAAACGGTGAATTAAACATTGGAAATATGGAGGAGGAAACCCATCAGGTCATGCGGAATCTTAAAGCTGTTTTATTAGAAGCAGGATTAACTTTCGATCATGTTGTTAAATCAACCATCTTCTTAAGTGATATGGGTACCTTTGCACAGGTGAACGAAATTTATGGTCAATATTTTACAGCAGATTTTCCTGCGCGTGAAACGGTACAGGTATCGGTATTGCCTAAAAATGTAAATGTAGAAATCTCAGTCATTGCCATCGCAGGATAATTGGAAAAAGGCAAAAGCAGATTTTTTATAGCAGGTATTGTTCCTTATATCATATGGGGAACAATGTCTATTCCACTTCGCAACCTGAAAGCATTTCCTCCGCAGGAAATCTTATACTACAGGATATTTGTATCTGTCATTGTAGTATGGGCAAGTATTTTACTTTTTAGACGAGAAAACCTGCAAAAAGATTACTTGCATTTCAAAGCGCTGCCATCTGCTAAAAAACGCAGATTATTACTCTTGACCGTTCTTTCTGCTGTACTCATTACCGGTAATTGGTTTACTTATATTTATGCAGTAAACAGCGTAAGCTTAAAGGCAGCCGCATTTGCCTATATGGTTTGCCCGCTTATTACAGCACTTTGTGGATTTATCCTGCTAAAGGAGCAACTCAGCAGAATTAAGGTAATTGCACTGGGAGTTGCGCTGATCAGCATCATCCTGCTGGCAACAGGCTCTGTTCATGAAGTTTTATGGGCCATATTAATTGCCTCATTTTATGTCTTTTATATTATCCTGCTGAAAGTGATTAAGGATGTAGATAAGTTTAATTTATTAGGCATCCAGCTGATCTTATCAGGTCTGATCATTTTACCGCTATATTTCACAAGTTCAGCTCCCTTTCCGGTTGCAACATCTTTTTGGTTACATATCTTTCTTATTGCAATCGTATTTACCATTATCCCGCTGTTTTTGAATGCCTATGCACTTGTTGGGATGCCATCGTCTGCACTTGGTATTTTAATCTATCTTAATCCCATCGTTGCGTTTGCTGTGGCATTTGCTTATTTTAAAGAAGATATTGATGTTCACCAGCTCTTTGCCTATTTGCTTTTACTCTTATCGATTGTTATTTTTAATGCACATTTGTTAAAGGGCATGATGGCTAAAAAAGTATAAAAGTTTTGTCGAATCCGATTTTAGATACACCTGTTGAGTTTATAAAAGGCGTAGGGCCTGGTCGGGCGGATGTTTTGAAAAAAGACCTGGGTCTGTTTACTTTTCGGGACATGCTGTCGCACTATCCTTTTCGCTACATTGACCGTACCAAGTATTTTAAAATCAATCAGCTTAGCCCCGACTCATCCTATATTCAGATTATTGGTCGGGTGATTCATAAAAAGGTAATTGGTGATAAACGGGCCAAACGGATTGTGGCAGCCTTTAAAGATGAAACCGGGATTATGGAACTGGTTTGGTTTCAGAGTTTAAAATGGGTAGATGAAAATATTATAGTGGGTACAGCTTATGTTGCTTTCGGCAAGCCAACTCTCTTCAATGGAACATTCAGCATTTCGCATCCCGAAATGGAGCTGTATCAGCATAAACCTGCCGGAAGAGGCAATCTGACTTTACAACCCGTTTATCACTCTACGGAAAAGCTCAAAAAATTCACACTTGACTCTAAAGGTATCCAAAGGCTGATTGCCGGACTGCTGGATCAGGTGATCCCTCAGGTTCAGGAAAACTTACCGGCATATATCATCGATAAATATCAACTGACTGATAAAAAAAGGGCATTGCTGAATATCCATTTCCCCAAAAACCAGCAGGAATTAAATGATGCGGAAAGGCGGTTAAAGTTTGAGGAATTATTTTTTATCCAGCTCCAGTTATTGCATAATAAGCAACTTCGGCAGTTGAAATTTAAGGGTGCCCGTTTTGATAAAGTTGGAGAAAAGGTAAACCGGTTTTATAAAGAGTTTTTGCCTTTTGAACTTACCAATGCGCAAAAAAGAGTAGTTAAAGAGATTCGCTTAGATACGCAAAGGGCCGTTCAGATGAACCGGCTTGTTCAGGGCGATGTGGGCAGCGGAAAAACCGCTGTTGCACTGATGAGCATGCTTCTGGCAAATGATAATGGTTATCAGGCCTGTATGATGGCGCCAACAGAAATCCTCGCCCGTCAGCATTATGCATCTGTTACCGAACTGGTAACAGATGATCTGGTTAAGGTGGCTATCCTCACCGGAAATACCAGAAAGAAAGAGCGAACCATTCTACATGAGCAGCTGGAAAATGGCGAAATTGATATCTTAATTGGTACACATGCTTTAATTGAAGACAAGGTTAAGTTTAGTAATTTAGGCTTAGTGGTGATTGATGAGCAGCATCGTTTCGGGGTAGAACAACGTGCTAAACTTTGGCGTAAGAATGTTATCCCACCACATATTTTAGTGATGACGGCTACGCCTATACCGCGTACGCTGGCCATGACCTTATACGGCGACCTGGATGTTTCGATTATTGACGAGCTTCCGGCGGGTAGAAAACCTATAGAAACAAGGCATTTGTTTGAAGGGCAGCGGCTCCGCATGTTTGGATTTATGAAGCAGGAGATTGCCAAGGGCCGGCAGGTATATATTGTTTACCCCCTGATTAAAGAAAGTGAAAAACTTGATTTGTTACATCTGGAAGCCGGGATCGAACAGTTAAGTTATCAGTTTCCGCGTCCGGATTACCAGATTAGCATTGTACACGGGCAAATGCCCAATGCCGACAAGCAATTTGAGATGCAGCAATTTATTGAGGGTAAAAGTCAGATCATGGTCGCTACTACAGTTATCGAAGTAGGCGTGAATGTACCAAATGCATCGGTTATGGTAATTGAAAATGCGGAGCGCTTCGGGCTTTCTCAGTTGCATCAGTTGCGTGGCCGTGTAGGACGCGGTGCGGAGCAATCTTTCTGTATTTTAATGAGTGGTAATAAACTCAGTAAAGAAGGTAAGGTCAGGTTGGAAACCATGGTGAGAACCAATAATGGTTTCGAAATTTCAGAAATTGATTTACAACTTCGGGGACCTGGTGATATTACCGGTACGCAGCAGAGTGGCGTACTCGATCTGAAACTGGCTGATCTGGCAACCGATCAAGTTATATTAGCCGAAGCCAGAAATACCGTAATCGAAATTTTTGAAGCTGATCCAAAACTGGAAAAGCCAGAAAATGCTATTCTGAAAACTCACCTGAATAAGTTGGAAAAGGGCATTTCTTTTGATAAGATTAGTTGATCAGTTATTAATACTTATCATCATTTCTTAAGGCTTTATACATAATTAAAAGTCTGTGTATGATTAGTTTGGCAGTTGAATGAAAGTATCTTTCAATCTCATTTTTTTCGCAAAATAGTTACGCTTACTTTTCCGATTTAATATATAATATGTTTACCTTGCGTTAAAACCAGATATGAACTATTAGTCGGGAATATGATACAGTTGCTTCGGTATGTATCAGTTTTTCTACCCAAATACAGTGTAAAGCTGTCTGCAAATAAATCATATGGTTGAATGATGATTGATATAATTCTATAAGGGGGCTTATTTTTTGGTGGTGTGGTGTAAGTAATTATATCAATTAGTCATGAATGGCATTTGCTTATTAACAAATCATTCATATTAGATTGCATTGTAACTATTCCCTAACCAAATAAATCAAATCCCATGAAAAAAAATCTATGGAAGAATTTTGCCAGAAAAAGCATGTTTCTTGCGTATGGTAGCTGTTTCGTTTTTTCACCATTTATGACTTTTTCTGCTGAGACATTACCGGAAAAAAAACGTCTCTACCTTTACAAGCCTTTACTACAGGATATTGTAGTGAAAGGGCAGGTGAATGATGCCAAAGGACCTATCCCAGGTGTAAGTGTCAAACTGAAGGGAGGTACAGCAGCTACGGTAACAGATGGCACCGGTAAATTTAGTATAAAAGTTCCTGAAGATGCTACCTTGATCTTTAGCTACGTAGGTTATACCGATCAGGAAGTGCAGGTTAAAAATCAAACCAGTATTACCGTTCGTTTACTGGAAAATAATCAGAACTTATCAGAAGTAATTGTAGTAGGTTACGGCACACAAAAGAAAGCTGTTGTTTCCGGTGCTGTGGCATCCGTAAAAGGTACAGAACTGGCCAAATCATCGTCTGTAAATTTATCTAATTCATTGGCCGGACGTTTACCCGGTGTAACGGCCCTGCAAGGCAGTGGTGAGCCTGGTTACGACGGATCCACGATCCGGATTCGTGGTACAAACTCGCTTGGAAACAATAACGCATTGATCGTAATTGATGGGATACCAAACCGTGCGGGCGGTATAGAACGCTTAAATCCAAACGATATTGAAAGTGTATCCGTGTTGAAGGATGCATCTGCTGCCATCTACGGCTCGCAAGCGGCTAATGGGGTAATCTTAATTACAACCAAACTGGGTAAATCTGGCAAGCCTCAGTTTTCTTATGACTTTAGCTATGGCCTGCAACAGCCTACGCGGATTCCAAAAATGACTAATTCGGTACAATATGCTGAAATTCTGAATGAACTCAATATCTTTGGTTCTGATCTTAATCCAAATGAATGGGCGGCCGCATGGAACAGTTTTAAATCTACTGGTGCCTATACTTCTACAGGAGGAAAAACAATTAATGCTGCTTATAAAGCTGATGAAATCCGAAAATTTGGTGATGGTTCAGATCCGTTACGTTACCCAAATACCGATTGGTTTAAAACCACTTTTCAAAACTGGTCGCCTCAGCAAAGGCATAATGTTCAGATCAATGGGGGCAGTGAAAATGTAAAGTACCTGGTTTCCTTAGGATATCTGGATCAGGATGGCTATTATAAAAATTCTGCCACAGGCTATAAACAATATGACATGCGTTTCAACCTGGAAGCAAAATTAAGTAAATATATTACCACCACTTTAGGCGTAACGGCGAGAGAGGAGAACCGTAATTTCCCAACAGTTGGTGCAGGAGATATTTTTAGATTTTTAATGCGGGGAAGGCCAACTGAAATTGCCATATGGCCAAACGGATTACCGGGCAGAGATATTGAGTATGGCTATAACCCGGTGGTTTCTACTACCGATTTAACCGGTTACAACAAGGATGTGAGAGATTACTTCCAGACTACCGGTAAGGTGGAGGTTAAAATACCTGGAGTGGAGGGCTTAAAAGTAACCGGAACGGCTGCCATTGATAAATATTCCGGAAGGCAGAAAAACTGGCAATTGCCATGGACCCTTTATGACTGGGATAAAAAAACATTCGAGGCGGATGGGGTAACACCGGTTTTAACCGGATCAGTGCGTTCACAATATACCGATCCCAGGCTAAGGGAAACTGCCGGTGGGCAACTGGCTATCAACCTGACCGGAATGATTAATTATGATAAAAAAATTGGTGATCATAATATTGGTTTAATGGCTGGCGTAACTCGTGAAAAAGTTGCAAATGATGGATTTACAGCTTTTAGGAGATACTTTATTTCAAGGTCTGTTCAGGAATTACTGGCAGGTGATGAACGCGAACAATCGTTAGGTAATTTAGATGATCCAAATGATCCCAATCGTCTTTTCAATAGAGCACGGTTAAGTTATTTCGGGAGGGCTGGATATAACTATAAAGAAAAATACCTGGCAGAATTTCTTTGGCGTGTAGATGGATCATACATTTTTCCAACCAACAGGCGGTTTGGTTTCTTCCCTGGTGTATCAGTGGGCTGGCGTTTATCTGAAGAGTCTTTTTTCAAAGACAATGTTAAGTTCATCAATAATTTAAAACTGAGGGCATCTTATGGTCAGATGGGTGCGGAGGCCTATTTCGGGGATGTACTGCAAGAATATCAATACCTCAGCTTAATGAATTTTGGCACCTATATCTTTAATGATCTTGTTACTAAAACGCTAACAGAAGGTAAAGTGCCAAACTTCAACTTTGGATGGGAAGTGGCCAATAATACCAACGTAGGTTTGGATGCATCGTTTCTAAATAACAAACTATCTCTTGAATTGGATTATTTCTATAATAAACGGACCAATATTCTGATTAGCAGGGGGAGTTCAGTACCTGAAAGCTCTGGCATTACCGACCGATTACCACCTGTTAACTTAGGAAAGGTAAACAATAAAGGTTTCGAGTTTAAGTTGAGTTATAACGATAGGGTTGGCGATTTAGATTTTGGCGTGAGCGTAAATGGCGGTTATGCGAAAAACAAAATTATTTTCTGGGATGAAACACCAGGTGCTCCGGAATGGCAGCGCACTACGGGTAGGGTAACCAATGCCTGGCTGGTATATGATTATGACGGTGTATTTAGAGATCAGGCGGAAATTAATGCGAATACGCTTAATTATAGTGCATTAACCAATAATCTGCGTCCGGGTGATATGAAGTTTAAAGATATTAATGGTGACGGGAAAATTAATGCTGATGATAAAATACGTTTGGATAAAAACGGAACGCCAACCTTTACTGGTGGCTTTAACTTAAACCTACAATATAAAGGTTTCGACTTATCTGTGCTCATCCAAGGTGCAACCGGAGGCATGCAGATTGTAGGAATCACAGAATCTGGAGATATTGGTAATTTCTTAGAGTGGTCGTACAAAAATCGTTGGAGCATTGAGAATCCAAGTTCGGTAGATCCACGTTTATCAAATCGTGGAGCTACTTATTACACTGATAGCAACAATGCACTGAACAATACCTATTGGTTGCGGAGCAATAATTACATCAGGCTTAAAAATGTGGAGTTAGGTTATACCATTCCAAATAAGCTGGTCGAAAAAGTAGGTCTGAATAGCGTAAGGGTTTATGCGAACGGATTAAACCTGGCTACGCTGGATAAAATCAAGATCTGGGATCCCGAATCAACTAATTCTAGCGGACAATATTATCCACAGGCCAGGGTAATCAATTTTGGCATTAAGGCCGCTTTTTAAAATGTAATCAAGTTTAACCGTTACAATCAAGAATATGAAAGCAATAAATAAAAATATAAAGTTCTACATATTAATTTTCACGACTATTTTTGCAGTCTCCTGTAAAAAAGATTTTTTAAATGTAGAATCACCTGGCCAGGTGCCGGCAGAATCAGTATGGAAAGATCCGGCAACTGCCCAAGCATTTGTTAATGATATCTACAATGGTTTAAGTAATGGTGGCTTTTCTGAGCAAATGCTGGCATCTGTATCAGATGAAGCCCTGTTTACACACCCCACCCGTGGTATTGATCTGGTTAATAATGCAACCATTAACCCCTCTACATTGGGATGGGTTGATGATACCTGGGGATATAAACAAATGTACAATAGAATAAGGGCCTGCAATATCACCATTGAAAGAATTACTGGCGGAGATAACGGGTTGAGCAGCCAAAGTTTAAAAGACCAATTATTAGGAGAAGCCTATTTTTTAAGGGCTTATTTTTACCAGCAACTCTTACGTTATTATGGATCGGTAGCCATTATCACTAAAACCTATGGCTTAAATGATGATTTTAAGATTAAGCGTAATACTTATGAAGAGTGTGTTAACTTTATTGTTAAAGATTGTGATGAAGCCAGTAAATTACTTACCGGCAAAACATTAGATAAGGGCCGTACAAATGCTTTAGCCGCGCTGGCACTAAAATCGAGGGTGTTGATTTATGCAGCAAGTGATCTTCATGACCGGGCAAAAATTACAGCAAAAATCAGCGGAATACCAGCACAGAAATTAGATTTTCTGTCTTATGCTTCCGGTAATCAAACAGAGCGTTATCGTTTGGCTCAAACAGCTGCCAAAGCAGTGTTGGATGCGGGTACAGGTTATAAGCTAACACTTTCTGCACCGGCTGCTGACGGGCAATTAAACTTTAAAAGTATCGCCATGGGCGGAGGTAGTAAGGCACCAGGTATTGATGCATCAGCCGCTTCAGAGTTGATTTTTGGAAGATATTTCATCACCCTGAGCAATAACAGGCATGCACAGCAGAATGGCCCCAACGGTTACCATAACTGGGCCGGTAATACCCCGATTGGTCTGCTGGTTGATGATTATGAAATGAGCGACGGAAGTAAATTCAGCTGGAACAATGCGGCACAGAAGGCAAACCCTTATCAAAACAGGGATCCACGCTTTTATGCCACCATTTTATATGATGGTGCTGGCTGGAAACCACGCGATAAAGCATCAGGTAATGTAGATCCGGCCAATCAGATTCAAACCGGCGTATATGATTTGGTGAGCAACGGCAGCGTCATCGATTTTAAAGGTTTAGATACCAGGACCAGTTCAATTGAAAACTGGAATGGCAGCTGGACAGGTTATTACTACCATAAATTTATTGATCCGGATCCGAATATCGTAGATGCCTCTGCACCTCAAACCATTCCATGGCCATTTTTCAGGTACACCGAAGCCGTGTTTAATTATATTGAAGCGAGTATAGAACTTGGAGAATTAACCAATGCTACTACCTGGTTAAATAGAATCCGTTTCAGGGCAGGGATGCCGGCTGTAACTGCAACCAGTCAGGCAGATCTTCGCACAGCTTACCGTCACGAACGCCGTATTGAGATGGCTTATGAGGAACAACGTTATCACGATACCCGCCGTTGGTTAATTGCAGAAGAAACATTAGGCAGAAAAGTTACTTATATTAAGGTTACCGGTAAATTTAAGGCAGGTAAAACCATGTCGGCGCCTTACCATTATGATGCTACGGTATACGACTATACTTATACCCCAATTACTGAAAATGCACAGGAAAGTCGCAGTTGGGACAATAAGCTTTATTTCAGGCCATTTAGCCGTGATGAGGTGAATAAAAATAATTTACTGGAACAAAATCCTGGATACTAAGATTCTCATCTAAAATTCGACCCGATGGATAGTTGTAAGACTATTCATCGGGTTTTTCATTTAGGTAAGGCGGGAATTTAGGAAGGTTGCATGTTTAGGCATTTAATTTACCGGCTAACCTGTGCTACGCCTCACCAACTTATCTGCAAAATAATCTATTTTCAGTATTTATCTATTCCAATAATTCCATTTCAAAGCTTAATTTTGCAGATAAACTCTTCTCCGTGTCAGATTCAAATTCTAACTCCGTAATCGTTAAACCAGATCCATTCGCCGCATTGCGTTATAAAGAATTTCGGTCCTTTCTGGGGATGCGATTTTTTTTTACACTGGCTTACCAGATGCAGGCAGTTGTTATCGGTTATCATATTTATGATTTAACTCATGATCCGCTAAAGTTGGGGTTGGTAGGACTATGTGAAGCTATTCCTGCTATCGGAATTGCACTTTATGGCGGTTACATTGCTGATAAAAGTGAAAAGCGTGGCTTACTGATTAAAATTTTCTCTGGTGTTTGGCTGGCTTCGGTTTTAATGCTGATCATTACCAGCCGGTATCTTCACCTTAAAGAAGATTTGATCGTACTCGTGATGTATAGCCTAGTATTTTGTATTGGTATTGCACGTGGTTTTTTTGGTCCGGCAACATTCTCATTAATGGCCGAAATTGTACCTAAGGAATTATACCCCAATTCCAGTACCTGGAGCAGTAGTACCTGGCAGTTAGCCACCATTATCGGCCCTTTAACAGGAGGTCTGGTCAATTGGTTATGGGGTATTACTGCAGCTTATAGTGTGATTGTTATCCTGGTTTCTATCTCCTTAATTTGCATCTTCACATTAAAAAAACACCCTTCAAAATATGTTCCAAAGGAAAATATCTTTCATAGTTTAAAAGAAGGAATTCAATTTGTATTTAAAACCAAGATGATGGTCTGGGCAATGAGCCTTGACCTCTTCTCTGTATTTTTTGGTGGTGCTGTAGCACTATTGCCCATCTTTGCAAAAGATGTATTTCATTTGGGATCATTTGGTTTAGGGATGATGCGTGGTGCGGCATCTTCAGGTGCTGTAATCACCATGCTGCTGATGACCAGATTTTCGCCTATGGGAAAACCCTGGCGTAATTTATTAATTGCAGTTACCGGATTTGGGCTCAGTATTATTTGTTATGGGCTTTCAAGAAACTTTTACTTCACCCTATTCTTCTTGTTTTTGGAAGGATCATTTGATAGCGTTAGTGTGATCATCCGTCAAACCATCATGCAATTGCTTACACCTGATGAAATGCGTGGGCGGGTTTCTGCCGTAAACAGTATGTTTATTGGTTCATCTAATGAAATTGGAGAGTTTGAATCAGGTTTGTCTGCTAAATTATTAACCCTGGTTCCAGCAGTTGTTTTTGGTGGCAGCATGACGATTGGAATTGCATTTGTTACCTGGTTAAAAACTAAATCATTAACGAAGCTAAGCTTGCAGGATATTAATGAACAAACTGCGAATGCGGTTTAGTTTTTGAAAGGCTGTATTATATCTAGACTTGTCATGTTGAGGGATAATTTATTCAGCAATTACGTCAATGATAGCTTGTCAGAATACTGTTAAAGACGTTTTTCATATGTCCTTCAACAGGCCCGGTATAACATTTCAATTAATAATACCAGCCTCTTAAAATCAATTGCAAAAAAAGTTTAAAACTTTCTATTCTTACCCCAAACCAAATAAGCGATTGATCCTATAAACGGGGCGAACAGGATAATAATAAACCAAAGTGCTTTAACCGGAAAAAGCATATTGGTATTTCTTGATAAGTGATATAAGGTTATGATTATAAATGCCAGCCATAGTATTGCGGCAATAATGATAATGATCGCAATTTGATTGCTTTCTACTTGTGCTAATAACATATGACGAAGATTTATTAAGCTTCAACAATCCTTTCGCCAATTTGTTGGCGCCACATGGCCTGATACAAACCATTTTGTGCAATTAAGGCTTCATGTTTGCCTTGTTCAATAATATGGCCTTTCTCTAAAACGTAAATCACATCAGCATGTTTAATGGTTGATAAACGGTGTGCAATTAAAATAGTGATGTGATCAGTTAAATTCGAAACGGAACGAATGGTTTTGGTTATTTCTTCTTCTGTAATAGAATCCAATGAAGAAGTGGCTTCATCAAAGACTAAAATATCGGGTTGGCGCAACAATGCCCTGGCAATTGATAAACGTTGTTTTTCACCACCGGAAACCTTCACACCACCTTCACCAATTAATGAATCTAAGCCTTTGTCAGCCCTGGCCAGTAAAGTTTGACAAGCTGCCTGATTCAATACCTGAAAACATTGCTCGTCGGTTGCATTCGGATTTACAAAAAGTAAGTTCTCCCTGATGGTGCCTGAGAACAGTTGTGTGTCTTGCGTTACAAAACCGATTTTCTCACGCAAAGCGTCAAGATCAATCTCTTTGCTTGGTATTCCGTTATATAAAATTTCTCCTTCTTTGGGCTGATATAAACCTACTAAAAGTTTTACTAAAGTTGTTTTTCCCGAACCCGAAGGACCAACAAAGGCTATGGTTTGACCGTTATGGGTTTTGAAGGAAATATTTTCCAAAGCATTTCTATTAGCCGTTTGATGTTTAAAACCGACAGTGCTAAATGTTAAATCTTTAATTTTTTGAATGGAGATCGGGTTTTCAGGTTTTTTATCAATTGGCGTGCTCAGAATTTTTTTAAAGTTTCCTAAAGACACTTCCGCCTCGCGCCAGGCTAAAATCACATTTCCGAGCTCCTGCAGTGGTCCGAAAAGGAAGAAAGAGTAAAAAAGGAATGTTAAATACTGGCCAGCAGTGATAGCATTATCGAAAATAAGTAGTAGCAGGACCAAAATCATGGTGCTTCTAACCAGGTTAACTGTGGTACCCTGAACAAAACTCATACTGCGGACATATTTCACTTTTTTGAGTTCAAGGCCTAAAATTTTATAAGTGGTTTTGTTTAACCGTTCAATTTCCTGGTTGGCCAGGCCCAAACTTTTAACCAGTTCAATATTTCTTAATGATTCTGTAGTAGAACCTGCCAAAGCGGTTGTTTCACCAACAATAGAACGTTGAATGGTTTTAATTTTCCGACTTAAAAACCAGCTGACAAAACTAATAATTGGGATAGCTGTAAAATAAACCAAAGTAACCTTATAACTGATAGAAACGGAATAAACGATTACAAAGATCATCCCGATTAAGCTTACAAATAAGATACTGATGAAAGAGGTGATAAACTTTTCAGAATCTAAGCGGACTTTCTGTAAAATGCCCAAAGTTTCGCCACTGCGCTGATCTTCAAAAACCTGGTAAGGTAATTTTAAAGAGTGCTGCAAACCGTCAGCATACATTTTAGCACCCACTTTCTGTACAATTACGCTTGTAAAGTAATCCTGAAAGTTCTTGGCTATCCGTGAAACCATGGCTGCACCAATGGCTAAACCAATTAAGCCCAGTGAGCCCCAAAGGTATTGGGCATAGGTTAATTTGTCTTTTTGATTAATGAAACGGTCCAGAATTCTTCCGGTGATATATGGATCTAAAAGTGAAAAGCCAATATTGAAACCCGCCAGCAATAAAGCCAAAGCCACAATCCACTTGTGGTTTTTCAGGTAGTCTAATAATAATCCCATTAAAGTTTTGTTGTTTATTGTACAAACATAAAAAAAGGGAACGGATTAAAATCCATTCCCTTTTTTTATGACTTTTTGGAAAGATACAGGGTATCTTTCAGTGACTAAAATCCGTATCTTAAACCGATTTGCGCCTGCCAAGGGTTACCCGATGGGGTTACAATACCGGTGTTATTTACCCTGTATGAATATGCTTTTGCAGCATTGTCAAATCCTGTTACAGCATATAAAGCTTGGGATCCTAAAGTTTCGTTAACACCCCATTTCTTGTTTAATAAATTTCCAAAGTTGAAGATATCTCCGGAAATTTCAATATTATGTGTTTTATAGATTTTAATTTTCTTGGCTATACGTAAATCAACAATGCCATAGAAACCGTTAACACCACCATTACGCTCCGCAATTTGACCTGAATATTTATTTATATAATCTTTTAAGCTTTGGCTTGCAAGTGGATTATCCAGGAGGGTTTGCAATCCAGTACGAACACTGGCAGGAACATTTGAATTATTTCTGTCAAAAACAAAAGCTAAATCATTTGTAGCTACGAAATCACCATTGATATTTCCACCGGATAATAAACTGTAACGCGTACCGCCAATTCCTGAATAACGTATACCAATAGTTATACCGTAGAATGTAGGTAATGTTCCGTAAACCACTACTTTATTACGAAACTGACCATCTGAGTATGACATCTTACTTAAATCTCTCGGATCATCTTTTACTGGAAGTGAAAGTGTCGCGGTATTAGCTACATTACCGTTATATGAAGTATTATCCTTAGCATCATTATAAGTAAAACTTGCGGAGATTTCTCCATCTCTAAAATAATTCCAGGTAGCATCTAATACAACAGCAAACTGGTTTACTTTCCCTTTGCTGTTCATTTCCAGCACACGACCAAATTGGTTAGTTAAGCGACCTAATTTCCAATCTGCAACACCGTTGCTTGCATTTACGGTTGGTACAAAAACACCTCTGTTTCCTTCATTAGCTAATGTAAAATATGGATTAGCTACCATGTTCCGATCAACATACATATAGTTATTACGGCCTAAAGTTGCATAACCTGTAATCCCAACTTTAAATTTATCAGTAATTAATTTACTGTATGATAAGTTGGCTTTATAAACTACAGGAACCTTTGCATCTTCAGCATATGTGTTGATCGTTGGTAATTGTTGGGAAACTAAAGTTGGGGTTGCAACGGTGCCATTTCTATATCCTATAAAATTAGGAGTTGGAACAAGTTCATTAAATACATCAACTGTAGCGAAGTGCTTACCATCAAAAGTAAGGTTGTTAATAGTCATGTAATTATTAATATCTGATCCAAAGATACCAGCACCAAAACGTACGAAGTCTGTTCTGTTTTCATTAATATCCCAATTAAATTGAATTCTTGGCTGAATTAAGAATTGTTTTAATTTATGATCTGTTCTGATTCCGATTGCATCGAACAATTGTTGATTCAATGGTGATGTAGGGTAAGAACTATAATCAACACGTAAACCACCTACAAATTCTAAGCCTTTAGCTAGGTTAGTTTGCATTTGGCCATATAAAGCTGTGTTCCATATTCCAGCTTTAACCGTAGGATCTGCCATCAATGGCACTTCACGGTAATATCTATTAGGGATTAAGTTATCAAAGTTTTGTAGAGAGCTAATCGTTGTTCCTGTGTTACGGTATTCAAAACGACCATTTACCTCACTACCATAGAGTGATTTTGCATTTGTGTACATCACATCAACACCAAAAGTATATTTGATCTTATCCGTGTTATAATAAAAATTATCTACCAACTGTAAAACGTTATTGGTAAAGCCTTCCTGTCCAAAGCGGTGACCACCTATTTGAATATCAGTTCCAACAGAAGCGCCATTAGAAAGTGTAGACGGTATATTATACACCTGGGCTCTAGGGATTGCACCATTTAATTCGCTATTTTGTGTGCTGGCCTGGTAAGTGTACAAATGTTGAACCTTCAGTTCATTGGTTACCTTACTATTAATGGTTGAACGTAAAGTTGCCAATAAGCTATTATCAACATTTTTATCAGTTCCATAACTTTCAAAGAATGTGATAGCCGTATTATCTGCCAAACCAAGCGGATTTCTATCATTGGTATAGTTATTACGAATGGTTAATAAATTTTTCTCATTAATTTGCCAATCCAAACGTGCGAATGCGGCATCAGAACCACGTTTTTTATCGAAAGTTCCATACTGAGGCGTATTGGCTACACCATATTTTGCACGTGCAATACCAAGAAATTGTTCAAGTGTGCTGTTTGTAATTCTAAACCTAGCTTCATCTTCAGGGCCATTTACATCAGCAATAATTAACGGACGAGCATCTCTCTGGTGATCCCAGCCCACAAAATAATGTAATTTATCTTTGATAATCGGACCGCCTAAAGTAAAACCATATTGGTAAGTAGAGAAGTCGTTATCACGCTTTACACCTCTGATATCATAACGAGAGGATAACCAGTCTGCTCTTCCATACATGAATGCACTTCCGCTTACGGTGTTCGTACCTGATTTAGTTACTGCAGTTACGGTACCCCCACCTGCTCTGCCTAAAGTAACATCATATTGATTAGTGACTACCTTAAACTCACGGACAGCTTCGATAGAGATAGAATATGGCGCACCACTACGGCTTGTTGTGGCCCCTGCTGAAGTTGGGTTTTTAGCATTCATACCATCAATTGTGTAGTTGGTTGATGAACCTAACTGGCCTGAAATATTTCCACCTCGACTCAATGGAGATAAATCCATTAAATTAGAGAAATTGCGACCATTTACAGGTAATTGATTCATGGTTTTAGCTGAAATCTCTGTGGAAGCGCCAAAATTCTGAACCTTATTTCTTAAGCCTGATGCTACAACTTGTACAGCTTCCAAATTTTGTGAGGCTTCTTGCATGGCAACATCAACCTTAACCACATCGCCAAGATTAAGCATATAACCATTTCTGTTTTGCTCTCCAAAACCAACATAAACTGCTTTAACCGTATAAGGTCCGCCTAATGGTAATTCTTTAAATGTATATTCTCCCTGGGCATTAGTAGATGTTCTGGTGGTAAAACCAGTAGAGTTGTTTTTAATTTGTACAGAAACGCCTGGGATTGGTTTCTTTTGTTCATCCGTCACAATTCCGGAAATTGATGCTTGTGTGGTTTGTGCAATTACCGAGTTCGTGGTATAGCATAGAAACAGCATCACTGCAATTAGTAAATTTTTAATCATGATCAGCTTTTGATTTGTTATCTGACCGCAAAGGTGTTATTGTAGTGTTAAGCTGATGATGATTTTATATTATGAAATGGTTTAGAAATTATTCAATTTTTGAATAGATGTTAAATTAAAGATTTCTGATTTATCAATATTTTTGTTGATATCTTATGAACATGTAGGTATATATTTCTGTGGGTGTCTCACGAATGGGGAGTTGGATGTATCGGTTGGTGAGACACCAACCGATAGGGGAATGGCGGCCCAAAACCATACCGGAGAAATTACCATCGGCGATTCGCATGAGTATGGCCTGGTTCATGATCCTTTCGACAAGGATTTTATCAACCAGCTGATTATAAAATATTTGAAAACCTTTACCCATTTTAAAGATAACAGCCTCATCCAAACCTGGAATGGCATGTATCCGAAAATGAAAAACAGCGAAACCGAACTGGTTATGGCAGTAGCACCAGGTGTAACCATCATTAATGGTTTAGGTGGTAACGGCATGACTTTATCTTTTGGATTGTGTGAGCAGGTAATT
>NZ_JAPIVR010000022.1:0-321 GCF_026239715.1 Pedobacter sp. GR22-10 | reverse complement strand
TCTTTACAAACGGTACAGGTAAAGGGTAGCCCTGCTTTCAATGATCTTGTGCAACCCTTTGCCTACGATGCCTTTGGCCGGGAGGATAAGAAATACCTCCCTTATGCGGCAACAGGTACCAATGGAAGCTACCGGTCAGCAGCATTAAGCGAGCAGTTGAATTTTTATACGGTTTCAGGAAGCCAGAGTGGTGAACAGATGAGTAATGGTATCGTGAGGATCCCGACACCGTTTTCACAGACGATTTTTGAGGCGAGCCCGCTGAACCGGGTGCTGGAGCAGGGTGCCCCGGGCGATGCCTGGCAGCCCGTGTTGAACAGT
>NZ_JAPIVR010000021.1:0-321 GCF_026239715.1 Pedobacter sp. GR22-10 | reverse complement strand
GCTGTTCAACACAGGCTGCCAGGCATCGCCCGGGGCACCCTGCTCCAGCACCCGGTTCAGCGGGCTCACCTCAAAAACCGTCTGTGAAAAGGGTGTCGGGATCCTCACGATACCATTACTCATCTGTTCACCACTCTGGCTTCCTGAAACCGTATAAAAACTCAACTGCTCGCTTAATGCTGCTGACCGGTAGCTTCCATTGGTACCTGTTGCCGCATAAGGGAGGTATTTCTTATCCTCCCGGCCAAAGGCATCGTAAGCAAAGGGCTGAACCAAATCATTGAAAGCAGGGCTACCCTTTACCTGTACCGTTTGTAAAGG
>NZ_JAPIVR010000020.1:0-333 GCF_026239715.1 Pedobacter sp. GR22-10 | reverse complement strand
CCAGCTGTGGTTTGCGGCGGAGGTAACCAATGGCTATGAATATGACCGGAATGGCAATGCGGTAATTGACGGGCGTTCGGGATACCATTTTGATTATAATGTGCTTAACCTGCCCCATGAGGTGAGGGCTGCGAACAATATTGACCTGGTTACAGGCTATACTTATGATGCGGCTGGTAACAAGCTCAAAAAGAGCACATCTGCTGGAACCATTAATTACATTGATGGGATCCAGTATAAACCAGATAAGAGCATCGATTTCATCCAGACGGAGGAAGGTTTGGCCAGAAACAACGGCAGTGGGAATTACAGCTATGAATATCACCTGTCCGA